>CAMBRK010000099.1 GCA_945870185.1 Aureispira sp. CCB-QB1
ATCCGCCGCGGCGGACTATTTTTCTTCTGTAACCGTAGCGGTGCTACGCTTTTCGAATATAAATAGCTGATTTACCTGCCCGCCTACCATGTAGTGGTCAGGCTGGTTGCATTTTAGCTTCTTCCCGCTAAAGCGGGACAGGCTATGACGAAGTTCTAACGCATAATCCGGGTTTATATATGTTAGTAAATAATATGTATAAATTTTTGAAGCGTATTTATTCCAAATTATTAATTAATCAAAAATATCTCATGTAAAAACAATTTTTTTTCATCACTTGATAATTTTTTTATATATATTTAGTTGATTTCTAAAACCCTTTTAAAATATATTTAATATTAACTTTATAAAGTTAATGTATCAAGTCTTAAACTTGGCTTGATTATTGTAACATATCTTTATTTGAACCAAACCCTTTTACATGAAGAACAACATCTTTTTAAGTAATAGACTTAAATTATGGTTAGCTATAGCTGTAATCATTATGGTCATTTTACTGTTAAAAACTTGCGACAGTGGGATCAGACTGATGAACCGTCCACCAGGTTCATTTAAAAAAGAATCTGCATTTTTAGTGCCTCCTGATGCTACTTTTATACTCTCTTTAAATTTAAAAAATATACTGCCTGAGATTGGGTTCGAACAATTAAAAACTTCTCAACCATATCTGGCTAAGTTATCAGTTTCTTATGCTACAAATCCTGTTTTTACCAATGTTTTTAGAAATCCAAATGCATGTGGTATCAATACAGATAAAAAGGCACTTTTCTACATAGATGTAGGAGAAAAAGATGAAGAGACCTATTCTGCTTCTGTTTTGTGTTTATCTGATGTTTCAAAACTACTGACTACTATTAAATCATCCGGGCCATATAAAATAACTAAAGAAAAGCACTATGAATATGCACTATTGGGCAATAATAATGCTGTTGCTTGGAGTCCTGACTTTGTCATATTTGTCACCACCAGTCTAACATTTGATGTCAAAAGGATTTTTGAACAGACTTTGAATATCGATGCTGAGAAGTACTTTGATATATCACCTGATTATGTCGATTTTTTTGACAAAAGTAGTTCGGATGCATCATTTTGGGCGGATATGACTTCTTATGCTAGAAATCAGATTCATGCCACAGGAAAGCCAGGAGAATTTAATGAACAATTGCTGAAAGGTAACATCATCTTTGGAGATGTCAACTTTGAGACCGGATATTTTGAAAGTAATATTCAATTCAAGTTGAACAATATTTTGTCTCAGGGTCTTAAAGGGTTTTTTAAAGATGATAAGGATCGGTCAGTCACAAATTATATCCCATTAGATAATCCTTCGTTTATAGCCAATCTTTCTATTAATATTGATGGTTTGTTCGCATTTTTATTGAAAGATACGGATCGTAAAGTAGAAGCACGAAACTCTATGGCCAAATATGGTTTGCTACCTGAAGATTTTGGTAAAGCATTGACAGGTGACATATTATTGGCTGGTTTCCCTAATGATACGACTTCCAAGAGTTCAGTGCTATTTGGATTGAAGATAAAAGACAATGATTATTTCTTCAAATTATTGAAGGTAATGGAAGATGTAGGACAAATAGAAATGATAGAAAATAGTTTATATAAAATGGACCAAGGAGTGGTACCATTTTATCCCTTATTGGCTACTTATGAAGATAAACTCCAAAGATTACTGCTGAAAGATGGCTATGCTTTTGTATCTTTGGATAAGAGGGTTATAGAAGCTTTAAAAAGTACTCCACCAAAAACTAATGAAACCTTGCCATATTTATTGCCTCTCAATGACCAGACCAATTATCTTTCATTTTATGGAAATGATTTTTTTGGGGAGACCACAACATATACAGATAAGTTTTCGATACGTGATTATTCCATTAATTATAATGGCGCTATTCTGAAACTAAAATGTAATCTGAAAAACAATCAGGTTTCATCCTTAAAACAAATTTTAAACTTTTAGTATGATAATCCCAAATTTCACAAAAATGTATATTCACTCAAAGACCAACAAAACTTACCTTTTACTTGGAGCAATAATTTTATTAGGATTGATAGGTTTTTATCAACTTCTTTTTATTGACTTCATTCAGAATGAAACTGTGGTCGGACCAAATTCTTTTAAAAGAAATGGGAATACCGTAGTGAGTAGAAATTTGCAAAATCAGTTCTATCTTGAATTTGGCAACGGAAACTTTGAGATTTCTTCTATGAAAAGTAGCAATGCATTCAAACTGAAATATCAGCTCAAGGATATAGACATCAATGACTCGAAGCTAGAATTGTCTTCAAGGCCAAAATTCATGGCTGAAAATTCAAAGCTACAAGAAAGTCACAAGGGTTTTCAAATAAATTATACCAATTCCGATAAAGGATTGAGACAGGACTTTGTTATCCATGACGGGCCAACAGAAAAAGTCAATATAAAAGTAAACCTTGAGTTAAAGACTAATCTTTTAGCTCAAAGAAATGATCAGTTTTCTATATTGATGACTGATTCGCTCAATAAAGCCATCAATATTTACTACAAAGATTTGATTGTGTATGATGCAAAAGGAAAATTTCTGAATAGTGAAATGCTCTTAAATAAAACAGAAAATGGAAGATATGAAGTAGCATTGGTGGCTTCAGGTGAAGGTGTCACCTATCCGGTTACGGTCGATCCATTGAGTACATCAGATACGGGGTTTGAGTCAGCCATTGACAGTACATTTACTGGATTTGCAGTTAGTGGTAATTGTGATATCAACAATGATGGTTTTTGCGATGCAGTCATTGGTTCTTATGGGTATACCAATAGTGCAATAAAGAATGCTGGTAAGGTTGATATATTTCTAGGAAAAATGTCTGGAATTAACTTGTCAGCTGCACCTGATTTTACCATACTTGGAGGGACTAAGATCAATAAGGCCGGCTTTAAGGGTTTGGGTATAGGTGGAAAATTTGGTTATTCATTAGATTGTGCAGGGGATTTGAATAATGACACTTATGACGATATCATCATAGGCGCCCCGTCTACGAGTATGATAGATACAACAGGCGGAGGTAGCGATACTATCAGTGAAGTGGGTGCATTTTATGTATTTTATGGGAATGCCACAGGACTTTCATTGATCAACGCAGATACGGTATATGGGACACGAGATACCATGTCTCTAGGTTTCAAGGTAGCTGGTTTAGGAGATGTGAATGGTGGAGGTTTTGGTGATCTGGCAGTCAGCGCTCCTGGCGATGATGGCAAGAAAGGGGCCGTTTATATTTACGAAGGCAGAATGTCAGGTGGGATAAATCGGACGCCTATTAAGACTTTGCTTGGGAGTGCACCTGATGAACAATATGGAACAGCTTTATCGGGTCCAGGAGATATTAATGGAGATGGGTTAAAAGACATATTAATAGGAGCACACAATTATACCTACATTACTGGAACACGAAGAGATACATCAGCTGGGCGGGCACATTTGTTTTTAGGTAATGCAACCAGTATCAGTTCTACACCAGCTTGGCAAGCAATAGGGCAACACAAAAATGCACAATTTGGTTTTTCTGTTTCAGGTGCTGGAAATTTTGATGGTATAGGCCAAAGAGATATTTTAGTAGGAGCCAATCAATATAATCCTCAATATGTCACTACTATGCCGGATACCATACTATGTCTCACTTCGGATTCTAGTAACATGGTAATGTATAATTGTTATGGAAAGGGAAAGGGCCAAGGTGCTGTTTTTGTATATTCAGGTACCAATTCAGGTCTGAGCAATTCTATCACCAGCACAATTTTAAATGAGTCCAGTTCAACAGGCTTTGGCTCTGCCGTATCTGACGCTGGCGATGTAGATGGTGATGGTCTTTCAGATATCATCATTGGTGCTCCATTTTATACAAAGGATTCCATTGCTGCACAAGGAGCTGTCTATGGATATTATGGCAAAAATTTTATCAATGGATTGATAATTAAAGAGGATTGGTGTGTTTTTGGTCAAAAAGGAAACTCATTTCTAGGCACAGCGATTGACCAGTTTGGTGGATGTGGTAACGCACAAGATACCGTCGGAGTCATATTAGGTGCATATGGTTACAATGGTATGGGACCAATTATAGACGATACTCTATTCAGAGGTGCAGCATTTGTTTTCAAAAAAAGTTCATGTGGTCTAAAGAAATATGATAGGCCACAGTTCTTATCTTTTGACTCAGATACACTTTTTGTAGATTCAGAGATAGGAAAATGTGGAGCAAATGTATCATTTATAAGACCAACAGTAGGTGCAAATTGTCCTGCGACATTAACAGTACCCACAGGCATTGATTCTTCCGGACTTTTTCCTGTAGGAGCAAACAGAGTTACTTTCAGGATAACATCAGAAGGAATGACCATTGATTCATCATTCATTATTGTAGTCAATGATGTCGAAAGTCCAGTGCCGTCATCTTGCTCTGAATCTGCAATCCTTAAATTACCAAATGGAGCTACATCAATGCCAATAACATGGATAGATCCAGTTTTTACTGATAACCATACATGTAGTGGCGGGTTGATTTCATTATCCCAAATAAGTGGTGAAATAAAAAATACGGTGCTTCCTGTAGGGGTATACCCTATTGTGTACCAAGCAACTGATGCAGCTGGTAATGTAAGCTTTTGTACTTTTAGGATCATCATCAGTAAGACAAGTGAAGATGGTAGGGATTGTTCCTTTCAGTCTATCACCAATAATACCACAGTTAGTCAACAGACTTCAACAGATGGGGATGTGAGATTGACAAGAAATTTAAAAGACTTTTATTCATTAAATAACGGAAACTTTGGATTGAGTTTATTGATTTCTTTGTTTGAAGGTGCCAGTGGTATTTCTATCCCTGGATGGATAAAGGCTGCATTAGGAGAAGCTGGGACTGGCATAAATTTAGCATTTGTTGAAATAAAATTTAACTTTTTGCCCACTATTGATATGGCTTTTGGCGCATATTATAAAATAAAGGAGGCCACTCCTCTGGCACTAAATGTCAATTATTCAGGTAATGTGTGCTCCGTAAAACCTGTGGATAAACTTTATGGATGCCGGGATACAATACCTTTTGCAACTTCCTTTTTTGTGGACCAAAATCCGGCAAATACTTTTCTAAAAGTAACACCTGGCCAACTCAATCAAACATTTGGTGTTTTTATGAGAGATTTTGAATTCCGGTGGAGAATAAGCTTTGAAGTGTCTGCTTGTATTGGTGTGCCACTTTGTGTGCCTATCGTTGGTCCTTGTTTGGGTTGCTTAGGATATAAAGACTCGTATTCTACAGGCGTAGATGTTTTTGAACCCATCAGGCTACTAACGGGTTCCAGTGCTATTGAATTAGATTTAATTTCCGTTTGTGATAAGTCCTTTCAACAAGGAGCATCTATTTTTTCAGTTTTTAATTGTCTTGGAATTGATCCGGCGGGTAGTGACAGTTTTGTAAAAAATCTCTTAGGTGAATTGCCCATTGGGCCGGACGCTAATCCTATTGATCCGTTTTTTTATGATAAAAATAGTGACCAATTTGTCTTTGAACCTAATAGAATACCGAAGGTAGGTAATAAAATACCTGAAATGAAGCTTCGTTTTGGAAGATTAACCAATGGAGAAACTGTGACTGATCCAGGATTTCCAGCAAGAGTTCTGCCAACAGAGATGGGACGTACTACTGTCAATGGATCTAAGTTAATGATAACGGGAAGAGAAAATAATCTCTTTTCAGCAGAGGTGGATATTTTTTCACTATTATATTATGCCATTCCCATAAAAATACAACAATCACTTGCTTGTGCAGGAATTGATATAGGTACCAGGACAATAGATATAGGGACCCCAAAAGTAACTCCTGCTACTGGCACTAAGCCAGCTAGCTGTGCTGTGCCTTTTTATGCAAAAAAATTGTCTATTGATGTACTAGACATAAATATTATTTTGAGATCAGAATATAACGTTAATTATGACTATAATCCAACTATAAATGTAGAATCTATGGACTTGGGGGCTCCTACTTATTGGGAAAGACCATCTGTCGGACAAAGTGGCACCAGTCGCTTTATCTCAAATGTAGGGATGGACGAAAACATTAAAATTGTTGTCCCTGATGGCCAAAATACACCATATTTTATAGCCAATAGATTTGGAGCCAATGGACAATTTAATGGCAACGAAGGTAAGACTCAAAAAGTAGACATTGGATTCAATGCCATTGAATTTTTACCTTCACTATGGATACCATCAGGCATTTCACCATTAGTAAAACTTGGACCTTTTAATTTATTATCACTAGGTACGAGAAATATTCGTACCATCAATAGAAATATTGCAGTGCCTGATTTTAATGCCACTGTTACGATGACTCCTGACGACATCCCTCCGGTTTTATTTTGCAAGGATACAACGGTATATCTGGATGCCAATGGATTTGCTTTTCTCAATCATGAAGCAGCTTTTGACAGAGCAAGGAGTTTTGATCTTCCGATAGGTGGAAGTGGTAAACTTAATTTTATAGGAGGATATCCTGATACCATATTCTGTTCAGACTTTCCTTCCACTTTTGGTTATATCATTGTGGAAGATGACAACTGTAATTTTGATACCTGCCAGTATGTGGTGACAGTAGAAGATAATATACTCCCTCAGATGGGTTGTGTAGATATCACTGTGGGCATAGGAGAAAATGGAACTTATGAATTGAATCCTGACGAGATAGCCATCGGAGTAACGGATAACTGCAGAGATGTAGTGGTCTCTGCTGCTCCTAATATATTCTATTGTGACGATGTAGGTATTCCTCAAAATGTCACCATCTATGTTACCGATTTGGCTGGTAATACCAACTCATGTCAGGTAAATGTAACTGTTGTAGATACCATGCCATTATTGCTGGAATGTCCATATTTATTGAATTATCCGGTGTATCGCAATACCAGAGATGGATTATGCTATTATACAGCAGGACTGATTGAATTCAGACCAAGATTAGTAGCGCCTGACTGTAATACCGTTATAACTTATACCCTCAGTGGTGCCACCACCGGAACGGGTAATAGTAATGTAAATGGCGTTAACTTCAACCTGGGCTCGACTACTATTACTTATACCGCTACGGATGCCAGTGGCAATTCCACAGTATGTTCTTTTGTAGTCATAGTAGAAGATAGTGAAGCACCCGTCATAGCTTGTCCTGCAAATATAACGATAGGCACTAACCATGATGTATTAAATAATGATGATTGCGCCACCAATTACACTTGGCAACATCCTAGACCTGCAGATAATTGTAGTATCATCAGTTATGATGTAATATATACCAATCCAGATGGTACAACCCAATCTGCCAATCTACAATCCCGTTATTTGATCAATGCTTTGTCAGAAACAAGGAATTTCCCTCTAGGAAAAACTAAAATAGAATATATTGCTGTAGATACTATGAATAATAATGTGACTTGTAGTTTCATTGTAAATGTAATAGACAATGAACTACCTACTTTATTTTGTAGCTCAGTAGTTTCATGTCAGCCATATATTTACGATGGAAGTATGGATATCAGACCCAACGATGTCACCGCTTTTGCTTTAAATGTTCCCAACAATATTAACATCACAGATTTGAATGTTTCTCTGGCGGGCAATGCATCGAATATGGGTCAATTAACCTTTGCTCTCAGAAGTCCTGCAGGAACTATAGTGCCGCTTATGGGCTCGCTTTGTAATAATACTACCACCTTCAATCTACATTTGGATGATGCAGTAGCCACAATTGTTTCCGGAGCTCCTTGCAATCCTTTAGGAAACGGCGGTGCTTTCAGACCTACAGGCTTGTTATCTGGGTTTAATGGTCAATTCTCTCAAGGTATTTGGCAGCTTTTAGTGACTAATACCAATTCAGCATCTTGTGGCACTTTATCCAATTTTAGTTTGAATATTTGTGGTAATGCTACAGATCTATTGTTCAACACTAAGGTTTCGATCTTAGCAGATGGTGGCAAATGCGATTTCACCGTACTTACTCAAGCTTTTGATCCTAATTTTACGGATAACTGTCCAGGTACAACATTGAAGCACAATTACATTTTTGGACCATTTGACCATACACTGCAAGGTGCTGTATTGCCTTTAGGAAGTACTAGTGTGACTTGGACCGCAACGGATGCAACAGGAAATAGCAGAACTTGTGTGATAATATACGAGGTAAAGGATAGAAACAAGCCAGTTTTTATCAATTGTCCGGAACCTGACGTCATTCAGGATGCTGAACCCAATACATGTAATGCATATGTTAATTTTGCATTACCATTAGCATTTGATGATTGTGGTGGACAAATTACAGTGGAACAAATAGATGATACAGGTTTGGCTACTGGTAGCATCTTCCCTGTTGGAATGACCATTTTAATTTACAGAGCTGTGGATGCTTCTGGTAATTCATCCACTTGCTCAGTAAGGGTAATAGTCAACGACACTCAGAATGGATCATTCACTTGTCCACAAAATGCCATCAGATCAACAGATCCTTGGTTGTGTTCTGCCGTGGTAAATGGAATTGCCCCTTCCAACATCATAGATAATTGTAGTCAAAACGCAACGATAACCTACCAAATAGAACATCCGACTAACTCAGGCAATATCGTAGGAGGTGGAGTCAGAAATGCTAGTGGGAACACATTCCAAAAAGGAAATAGTACCGTGACCTATAAGATGTCATCTCAACCTTCGCTTTTGATTACAGAAGTGACTCAGGAAATTGCTGCTCCGATTGGTGGAATGTCTCCGATACCTTATACAGTGTTGACCACAGATGACTATATGGAGGTGACCAATTTTGGTCCTGCAGCTTATAATGTTTCAGGATTAATAGTAGAGCGTTTTGGCACCGGTTTTTCAGATGTTCTTGAAATTCCAAATAAAACCATTTTACAACCTGGAAGAACGCTGGTGATCCATTTTGGAAATGGTGTGGATATACCTGGTAATCATTTTTATAATGTACCATGTGCGGAAGATCTTACATCAATTCAAGCAGTCGGTTATATGCTTTCCTTTAAAGGAAGAGTTTTGGATGTGGTGACTACAAACAATTATAATCCTGTAGGCCATAGTAGTACTGCGACGATCCCAGGATTGGAATGGTCAGGCACTACAGGCAATGCATCTAATAGAGCAGGCATCATTCGTAAGTTTAGTTTTGACAATAATGTAGGAAAAGACTGGGTTATAGCAGACAATTGTTATCCATTAACGATGGGTACATTAAATCCTGATCTGGATGTTTACCCTTCAAATGGCGCTACTACTGCTTTACAATCTATAATACCTCAAATGCAAACGTGTCAGTTTACAGTCACCGTGAATGATTTAGAAGCACCATTCTGTGCTGAAATATCTGATATTAGCACATATAATGGTACACCAGTTGCAGGTGGATTTGATAGTTGCAATGAAGGTGTTGTAACAATTCCCCTAGCGAACGATTGTATAGTAGGCGATATCAATCTAACAGTAAATGGTACCATTTTTGGTGCCGATAATATATTTATGACCTTGACTAGCCCATCTGGACAAAAAGTAAACTTGGTCAACAATCCTTGCCCCGGTACAGTGGATGGAAATGTTTCATTAAATACAACCTTTGATGACGAAGCCAATAATATTATCACCACTACATGTTCAAATACAACTTGGAGTGGTTCCTTTAGATCACAACAACCATTATTAGAATTTTATGGGACCAAGGCAGCAGGAAAATGGACATTAACCGTAGGAGGAACAGGTTTAAGTAATTCTAGTGTTAACATTACTTCTTGGACATTAAATGTTACTTGTCTTACACCTTTCCAAATGGAGGATGTAGTGATCAATAACGAGCCAGGGCTTTGCAACTCAAAATATAGTTGGATACACCCATACTTGCTTGATAATTGTAAAAACGGTAGTATATCCGTAGCAT
The DNA here is from genome assembly GCA_945870185.1 of Aureispira sp. CCB-QB1. Classification (GTDB taxonomy): domain Bacteria; phylum Bacteroidota; class Bacteroidia; order Chitinophagales; family Saprospiraceae; genus OLB9. The sequence goes on from CAMBRK010000099.1 coordinate 9,973, forward strand.
ACACCACTGCCGATGCGGCATGCGTCCCAATTGGTAATACATTGCCCGTCTTTGGTGGACAGAATGTGACACAAACTTTCTGCCTAGGTACTACTAAAGTGACTTATACATTGGTAGACAGTGAGTCCAACACCCAGCAGTGTAGCTTTAATGTAACCGTTTTGGATAATGAATCCCCTAAGTTATTCCCTCAAGCATGTACAGATTATACTATTCAATTAAATCCATCTGAATGTGAAAGGGTCATCAATTTCAACGTAAATCCAATATTATTAGGTACTGATAATTGTGGAATAGAATCTGTAGTCTACAGTCCAGCAAGTGGTACAGCATTTCCCATAGGTACAACAATAGTAACTTTAACTATCATTGACAAAGCTGGCAATAAAACTACCTGTAGTTTTAATGTAATTGTTACGGAATACTTACCAACAAATGGTACTATTGCTTGCAATAATCTAATCAATCTATCTCTCAATGAAAATTGTAATGCAACTATTAATACGGATATGATATTGGAAGGAAATGAATATAGATGTCTGGAGAATTATTGTATTAAAATCACCACTCTAGGTAGCTTACCACACAATAATTATTTTGACCTATCTGATGTTGGCCAAACATTTATTGTTTCTATTTCTGATTGTCTCGGTGGCAACAATTCTTGTTGGGGATACGTAAAAATAGAGGAGAAATTAGTACCAATTATTGAATGTCCTTCAGATAAAACTGTTTATTGTGAAGCAAACACTACTCCTGATAGTACTGGTTATGCGCTTTTAAAATCCTGTGAACCCTTTGCAAAGATATATCATGAGGATTATGTGGAAACTTTTGGTTTGTGTAATAGTCCACGATCCATTATTACTAGAGAGTGGTATATAGATGATAACCAAGGTAATATTGTCAATTGTACACAAAAAATAACCATTTTACCTATTGCTTTAGATAATATTGTCTGGCCAAAAGATATCGAAGTAGATCAAGCATTGGAATGTGCTGATGTCATCAAGGTGCCTGCATTGACTGAGCCACATAGTACCGGCTATCCTAGTATAAATGGAAGGAAGTTGTTATTGGGCAATCAATGTATGGTGTCCATCATTAAAGAAGATGAAATTTTCCCTCTTTGTGGAGGATCATACGTCATAGCCCGTACGTGGAAAATCTTAAATGCGTGTCAACCGCTTAGTACAACTAATCCTCGTGTCCATGTACAGGCCATCAAAGTGTTTGATACAGAAAAACCCATTATTTATCCATGTCCTGATGATATGATTGTGAGTACTTCGCCTTGGGCTTGTTTTGCGGATTCAATAAACTTACCCATACCGGAAACATTAAAAGACCCATGTAGTAAAATTGCATTATCTGTACGGGTATATGGTGGAGGAAGAAGTCTGATAAGAGGCAGTTTTGCAAATAACAATTTAAGCATTAAGGCACTCAACTTGTCAAAAGGAGATCATTTGGTTAGATATAGCGCCACAGATGAATGTGGTAATGTATCCCATTGTAGTTTTAACATTACTGTTATAGACGGTGCAGCTCCTATTGCTATTTCCAAACAAAATATAGTACTCAGCTTATCAAGCGATACTGATGGAAGTGGTTCAGGCAAAATATATGGATGGCAAATCGATAATGGATCTTATGACTATTGCTCCGATGTTAGATTTGAAGTCAGAAGGGTAAGTGGCGGATCATGCGGAAATGTAGGCTCCAACGGAACGCACAACAATAATAACAGTTACAATGATAACAATGATAATACCAATGAAATTCCAGGTAGTATTTGGATCCACCCAAATGATAATATTCAGGATAATGATGCGGGTGAATTCGTAAAATTCTGCTGTGAAGATATCCCAAGTGGTCAGGAATTTGGTCTACATGATGTTGAATTAAGAGTGTGGGATGATGGAAATATGAATGGAATATATGGCGATAACCTGATCATCAATGGCATGAGAGACAATTATAACACTGTTTGGGCAACGGTAAGGGTAGAGAACAAGTTACCACCTGTTTTAGTATGTCCACCAAACGTTACACTCGCATGTGATACGGATGTAAAGCTAAGTTTTGACACTGATCAATCCGTTGATTCTGTAAACCTTAGTAACTCCGGATATCCAAGAGCTTTTGATTTATGTACAGAATTAAAGATCTCTTACAAAGATCAATGGGTAGGTCAAAATGATCCAGCATGCAAAATAGGTACAATACGTAGAACCTTTAAAGTAACAAAGAAATCTGTGGTGGTCACTTGCTCACAATTAATTACATTATCAAAGATTAACGTACCTTTTACGGTAAGTTTCCCTCAAAACAACCAAACGACAGTATGGGATAAATGCAGTTTCACTTTGGATGATGCAAGAGATGCGTCTAACCCAATTATAAAGAAACCTATCATAAATCATAGCCCATGTGACTTGATAGGTGAAAATATTAAAATTGATACTTTTTGGTTTGAAGGTGGAGCTTGCAAAAAATGGAAAGTGTCCTATTCATATAAGAATTGGTGTTCTGAAGACGAGCTGTCTAGCTTCGTTCATTGGTATGCCTTTAAAGATGATGTTGCACCAAATATAGCTTGCTCTAATCAAATGTTTCCAGCAAACCCTAGTGTTCAAAATCCCAATGGAGGATGCGAAGCTAATGTTATTTTAGAAGCATCATCTACAGACCAATTGATCTGTGCAGAAGAAAGCTGGATAAAATGGCAGATGCTTTTTGACGGGTGGTCAGATGGAACTGTAGATAGAATAGGGTCTAGTTTTGTAAATAAATCATGGAATGGCATTTGGGTACCACAGAGTAAGTTTTTAGCTGGTGGTGCATTAAATCCAATCTGGAAAGACTTACAAGATCAAAACCTTAATGCACCTTTGGCAGCAACAGTATTTATCACATATTTAAAACCAAGCTCAGCAAGTAATGGAAGTGTGAAGCTGCCATCGTTCACTTTGGATGCAGAAAACATTATTCATAAAGTATTGTGGAAGGTAACTGATGCTTGTGGCAATGTGGATCAATGCGAAAGTGACCTAATGGTGGTAGATAAAAAAGCGCCGACTCCATATTGTGTAAGTATCAGTACAGCCATAATGAAGACCAACCCTAAAATGTTAGAGTTATGGGCCCGAGACTTTGATAAAGGTGCTTTTGATAACTGTAGTCCTCAATCCAAATTATACTTTACTTTTGATGGTGTGGCTCCTATCTTAGATAAGATAAATCAGGAACACTTTTATAAAGCTGGATCAAATGGAAGTGTAAATGCCACCCTAGGAGAATATAATGCGGGGAATGCATATAAATGGGTACCTTTAACAAGGTCCGCTGGTAAAGTTTGGACAACTTGTGGCGACTTTGAAGTCAAAATCAATGTTTGGGATGAAGCTTTAAATACAGATTTTTGCGTCACGTCAATCAAAGTTATAGGTTGTGGTTCAGGAAATACGATTTCAGGTGAAGTTGCTACATCATCAGGTAGCTATGTAGAAGATGTAACAGTTACAGCAGAAGCATTTATACCTGAGTACCCTAAGGCTTTTGTTACAGAAAAGGATGGTAAATACCATTTTGATGTTCAGGAAAATATGGATTATAAAATTATTGCAAGTAAAGGAGGTGAGTATATTACAGGCGTGAGCACTTTAGATATGGTGTTCGTACAACGGCATATTCTTGGATTGGAAGTGTTTAATGACCCTATCAAAATTATTGCAGCAGATGTCAATAATGATGGTAAAATTACAGCAGCGGATCTCATAGAATTAAGAAAGTTGATACTAGGTATTTCTACCACTTTCAAAAATCAAAGTTGGAGATTCCCTATCAAGACCCAACAACTTACTACTGCAAACGCAATTCCATTTATTGAAAGTTATGTATATACGCTTTTAGATGAAGACAAAATAGCGCAGGATTTTGTAGCCGTGAAGATAGGAGATGTCAATTATAGTGCTCAACCCAACTTGAATTCAGTCGAAGTAGAGCCTAGGTCAAATCATACTTTAAATTTTGTGGTTCAAGACATAACGTTTGACAAAGATGAAAATGTAGCGATTCCCGTAACAGCTCGTAACTTTTTAAGTATTTTTGGATTTCAGATGACCATAAATCTTAATGATTCAAGATTTGAAAGAATTGAGGCCGGCGTTTTGGACATCCAAGAAAGTGAGATTGGAGTTCTATCAGATAATCGTAAACTCACCGTGAGTTTTGCTTCTGTTAATCCATTGAGCTTTGCAGATGACGAAGTTTTATTTACGATTTACGTTAAAACCATGAAAAATGGAACCGTAAAAGAAGTCATCTACATATCCTCTGATGTAACAAAAGCAGAATACTATGATGCAACTTTAAATGTAGGAAAATTAGCCTTAGTATATGCAGGTTTACAAGATGAAGTTTTTGTTTTGAATCAAAATGAACCCAATCCATTTATTGGACAAACACTCATTAAATTCAACATGCCAATTGCGGCAAAAGCTTTATTGACAGTACATGATGTCAATGGTAAACAGCTAAAAGCTATCGAAATAGATGCTATCAAAGGGTTAAATTCTATAATACTTACAAAAGACCAGCTAGGTGTATCAGGAGTATTATATTATACACTTGAAAGTGGCGCATTTACAGCTACACGCAAGATGATAGTACTAGAATAACATAGCTAGAGTACATACAAAATCAAGATCCGTTTCCTTATGAGTGGGGAAACGGATTTTTTATTTTAGGTCTCAGATATGATTTTAATAAAGGAAGTTTTTCCTTCAGATGGTATTATTAAATAGGGTCTGCTGAAAAAGTCAAAGTCTTTCAAAAATATTAATGCTATAGGCCTGGGATATCGTTCAAAAAACAAGCGATATGAACGTAGTGAAGTGCAAAGCACCAAAGGCAAAGCCTTTGACGAAGTGAACCGTGAAACGGATGGGTGGCTGAAGTGCAAAGCACCAAAGGCAAAGCCTTTGACGAAGTGAACCCTGCCTTGCCGGCAGGCAGGCGTGAAACGGGTG
>CAMBRK010000100.1 GCA_945870185.1 Aureispira sp. CCB-QB1
TTTATCCATTTTCTTGACGGTTTTAATTTACAATTCACAAAGTATTACATAAGAGGACGGTCCAAAAAAGCTATTTAATTACCTTTTTGAAAGTGACCTATACCCTATTTTTTTTAAAAAAAACTGCGATCCAAAATAATCAGGCCATCATTGTTGATGTATGTCTGCTCTTGCTACATCTTCTGGAAGAATTACAGAATTTTGCTCGGCTTGTTACTTGTGGTCAGTATATGGGTATGAATATACTGTGATGGACACAAGTCCGAATAATGATTATGTTTGGTCCTTAACCTTACTTTTAAGACAATTAAAAAATATATTTGCAAATATAATGGCTAAACATAATAGTTGGTTGTTTTTCACCAAAAGAATTTACAAAAAAAACAGGTAAAACAGCCCTGCCGTCGTTCCTTGGCAGGTGAACTTGAGCCTTGACTATGCCTAAGAAAACAGGCTCCCGGACCTGCCTGCCGGCAAGGCAGGAGGAGCCAAACTATAAAGTAAGAATTCACAGGGGCAGCGGGTCAGATGGTGCACATAGGAGTAATGTGAAGTATGAATGTGGCTATATGTACCAGATGACCCCTCATGGCTGCCACAAAACAAATAAAAATGAACTGCGGATAGATGTGGATACAAACAGGTGGTGCAAACGAAGTGTGCCTGTATCTGAGTAACATGTGGAGCAGATCAGGATGCACTACCTGAGCAGGATACACAGATATAAGAAGCAGTGAAAATACAGCAAGTCGATGCCCACAACACTATGGTGCCATACCCCGCTCTGGAAGAAGTGCCATAATCACTGAAGTGAGCAACGAAGTGCATACGAATGAAGTGTATATGGCAGGTATGGCGCAATATACGATACGATAACCACACCATAGACTGCACGCCGCTTTACCTGTGAAAGCTCTGGGCTGTGAAATGCAATGAACAAGCAGAGCGTAAACTAAGGAAGTGCCTTTGGCACACAGCTGGTGAAGTAGAGCATTGTGCGTGGCAAAGAAGCAGAGCTGAAGAGCATGGGTATCGTAGGAATGAAATGAAACTCTTAGGTGTGCATGAAGTGAAGCAAGTGTAGCATTAGAAAAAACATTATTTATTTCTTTAAGGGTTTCATCTTTCTAATGCTGCTTGCTGATCTGAATATTGGGGTGGAGAGTGCAATGAAATGACGGAGATACTTATTAACGCATACTGCGTCACTAAAGGCTGCGGGAATCCGTAGGCTCTCTGAATGTATGAGTGAATGGAGTGCAGCGTAATGGGAACATCGTGAAATGTAGCAAACGCAATGAATGAAGGAATGAAGTGTGCCGTAGGATGGAGGTTAACATTACTATTTAGCCAATCATATAGAAATTATCATGGTGCATGCAAATTATAAAATTTCTCTAATTCATCCTTTTGCTTGTGTAAGGTTTTAATCGCTTCATGTTTTTTAAGTTTAAATTCAAGATTATATTCAATATTGCATTCATCCACTGGGCAATATGCCACAATTTCATTTGGATATATTTTAGGAAATATTATTTCATTCATTCCTATTTTTGAATTGAATATTATGTTGAACTTTGATGGCTTGCAAGCAATGATGATAAAGTTTTTATGAAGGTTCAAGGTCTTTTCAAAATCCTTCATAAATCTATTTGTGAAATAATCTAATTTGAACTTTAAAAAGTCTAATGATACCTTTTCATAAGGTAACCAATAAAATATCTCATCGGGATGTGATAAAGAAATATTAGTTTTTTCTTGTTCATAATTGGTTCTTCTTATTTCATCAAATTCAACATAGTTATCCACAATCCATTGTAAATGAAGTATAGACTCATATAATCCCCATTTAAACTCGCCACCTATATTTTGACTATAATTTGATGCATTTTTAGTAGTAAAAGCAAGGCAAACATTTTGGAAAGTATTATTTAGCACAGCACGATAGGCAAATTCTATTTTTTGATAATTTGGTCTAAAGCCATCGTACACGTAGCAATTTATAAAATGTTGATTGCTAATTATACAAATTTGATCTCTTAGTTGCTTTATTTCTATACTTAATTCAGCAAGAGATGAGCCATTACCTACAATGCCATTTTGGGAAATACTTTCGATAAAGGCATCTGATGTGCCATGAAAATATAGAAATAGGTCATCGACAAATTGGTTTTTAGTCATATAATCATTTAAAATTTATAAAATTTATTTTTTAATTCTCCGGTTCTGCTGCCAAGCTATTATCACCAAAATTGATACTGTATTCCTTTGCTACTGATAACTGATCTGCTAATAACTTGGCTTGCTCTATGACTGTTTCTGTGGCTTTTATTTCCATATCGGGTGGATAACCGTGTTTGCGGAGTATCTTTTTGACTGCGATGCGCATTTTGGCTTGTACGTTTTCTCTTACAGTCCAATCTATGCTGGTATTTTTTCTGACAGTATCTACCAATTCTCTTGCGATGTGGCGTAATACTTCGTCACCTAATACTGCTACTGCAGAATTGCTTACTTCCAATGCAGAATAGAAGGCGTACTCCCTAAAGTCCAAACCTAAATCTGTACCCTTGCGATCAGCGTCTTTGATGTCTTTGGCGAGACGTATCATTTCATCAATGACTTGTGCAGATGTAATGAGATTGTTCTGATAATTCTTCACTGCTTGCTCTAACATTTCGGAAAACTTTTTAGACTGAACCAAATTGGTTTTCTGTCTTGTTTTTATTTCATCATTGAGCAATTTTTTAAGCAACTCTAAGGCCAGGTTTTTGTGTTCCATACCCTTTACTTCTGCTAAGAACTCGTCTGACAATATAGAAATATCAGGCTTCTTGAGACCTGCTGCATCAAATATATCTACCACTTCATCTGAGACAATGGCATCTGATAATATTTGTTTTATGGCTGTTTCTAATTCTTCATCAGTCTTACCCCCTTGTGGTTGAGTGACTTTGACTATCCTTGCTTTAATAGCTTGAAACAAACCTACTTCATCTCTGATATCGGATGTATAAGGATGTGGTACAGAAATGGCAAATGCTTTGGTTAGTGATGCTACACTACTGATAAATCTTTCTTTCCCATTGTCAAGACCTAAAATATAGTTGGCTGCCTTAATTGGGTAGTATAACTTTTCTTTATTGGTCAAGGCAAAAAATGATTTATAATCAAACCCTGTTGCTTGTGATTCGTCTTTGGGCTTTTCTGAAAACATCTGCGCTACAATTTCATACTTACCCATCATGACAGATGCGGCTTCTTCCTGATCAAATGCAGGTTTGCCTTTACCACCACTTTCTGTGTAAACTGATAAAGCTTTTTTAAGGTCTGTGGCTATGCCTATGTAATCTACCACCAAACCACCTTCTTTGTCTTTGTACACCCTATTGACTCTCGCTATGGCTTGCATCAGATTATGTCCTTTCATCGGCTTGTCTATGTATAGCGTATGCATGCTTGGTGCGTCAAAGCCTGTAAGCCACATATCTCTAACGATAGCGATTTTTAAGCCATCCTTTGCACTTTTGAGCCTGTCACCCAATGCTTTTCTTTTGGTCTTGCTTCTGATGTGTCTTTGAAATGATTCAGGGTCGGATGAAGATCCTGTCATCACTACCTTGATCACTCCTTCATTATCATCATCACTGTGCCATTCAGGTCTTATCTTCTCAATAGCAGCATATAAATCTACACATATTCGTCTACTCATACACACCACCATTGCTTTACCATCCAGTACTGCATCCCTTGATTCGAAATGCTGCACAATGTCTTTGGCTATCAATTCTATCCTGTGCTCATTTCCAACTATGGCTTCTAATCGTGCCCATTTTGCTTTGAGTTTCTGCCTACCTGTGAGTTCTTCCTTTTCAGTAAGTTCTTCGAATTCTTCATCAATTCTTGGTACTTCTTCGGGTTTGAGTTTTATCTTGGCCAAGCGGTTTTCATAGAATATTCTTACGGTTGCACCATCTTCTACAGCTTGCTGTATATCATAGACATCTATATAATCCCCAAATACTGCTTGTGTATTTTTGTCTGTGTTCTCTATAGGTGTACCTGTGAAACCAATGAATGATGCATTAGGTAATGCGTCTCTCATGTGTTTGGCAAAGCCATCCATAAAGTCATATTGGCTACGGTGGGCTTCGTCTGCAATCACAACTATATTTCTGCGGTCTGATAACTCATCAAACTTTCCTTTTATGCTTTTGAATTTACCATTGCCCAAATCCAATTTTTCTTCAATCTCCGGAAGGAACTTTTGAATCGTAGTAAAGACGATACCACCTGATGCGACAGAGAGTAGCGTTTTGAGATGGTCCCTATCTTCTGCTTGTACGGGTGTTTGCCTAAGTAGGTCTTTACTGGCAGAAAAGGTTTCAAACAACTGATCATCGAGATCATTTCTATCTGTAAGTACTACTAATGTAGGATTTTCAAGTTCTAAAACTAATTTTCCTGCATAGAATACCATGGTAAGACTTTTGCCTGATCCCTGTGTGTGCCAAACGACACCAGCTCGCTGATCTCCATCTTGCGATGTAGCAGATTTAGTAGTAGCCACTGCTTTATTGACGGCAAAATATTGGTGATATCTCGGTACAATTTTGGAGATTTCATCATCATTTTGATGAAAAAGGGTAAAATGTCTGATGAGGTCAAGAAGGACTTTCTTATTGAGCATGCCATGTGCCAATATTTCCATCTGTGGGATATCAGGATCTGCGACTAATAGTCCATCTATGGATTTCCAAGGTACAAAAAACTGTTTGGGTGCTGTAAGTGAACCATACAGTGCATCCCAACCATCAGAGACTACAAGGATGGCATTGTATTGAAAAAGGGAAGGAATGGCTTGTTTGTATGTTTGTAGCTGCTGAAAAGCGGTCTGTATGGTTGCATTTTCGTTAGCTGCATTTTTGAGTTCTATAACGACCAATGGCATACCATTGATATATAAAATTAAGTCAGGCCGTTTATTGGTATTTCCTTCTATTATGGTTAATTGGTTGATCACCAAAAACTCGTTGTTTTCCGGATGTTCATAGTCTATGAGCCAAACATTATCTCCTGCAATTCGGTCATCTTTCCTATACTCCACATCCACTCCTTCTGTCAGGTATTTGTGAAACTGATAGTTATTTTGAAATAAATTAGGGCTATCTGATCTCAATACTTTTTTGAGTGCTTCTTCCTGGGCTTCGTATGGAATAGTTGGATTGAACTTAGATATAGCTTCTTGTAAGCGATTTTTTAAGATTACTTCATTATATGATCTTTCAGGCGATGCTCCATCAGGGGAAATGTCAATACCATTGATATAATGGTAGCCCAATTCGATAAACTCTTGTATAATTACTTGCTCTATGTGGTTTTCTGATATTGCTGCTGCCATGGGATTAGATTTTTATTTCCACTCATTTGGTTTTTGAAGAATAAATCCACTTTTCAACGTAATTTGATCGGGAAACTGTGATTGTTTAAGTTTTTGTTTTCCTAAAATAAAAGAACCTTTCGCAACATTCTTTACACTATTGTTGTGCCTATTTGGTGGGAAGATAACTGTGACTCTTTTATTTTTGAATTTGGAATGAATTAAGGTAATTGGGGGGACTAAATCACTATCACCTGAAATCAAAATTGCACAATCGAACATATCATCAATAGCATCTGCAATCATATGAACAGCAATGTTCACGTCTGTCATTTTTTCTTCATTATCACTCCATGAGTGACCACAGCTTTTGCATGATTTAGGCTTCGATTTATAATGCCCGTAGATTATTTTGACATCAGTAGTTTTAAGTGCATTTAGGTAAGTCTGTTGTCTTTTTTCTTTCTGTGGACTATGATTGACCAATGATGTAAAATATTTGACAGAGACTAAAGTTTGGTTAAGTTTCAACAGATTTTTTGCCAATAGCACAACATCAAGCCATTTTATATCAGGAAATGATGATGTCATCCCAAAATATAAATTGAAACCATCGATATAAACAACTACTCGTTCTGTATTATACATAAGAGAATTTTGTTAATAATTATTTAAAAACATTGCTTATTAAAATAATAAATATATCTTTGCGACACAAGAACATCTCCAAGGGTAAATCCCCTTGGACCAACGCTTCCCCAAAGGAGGCGTTTCTTTTTAGTAAGCCTTTTTATTAAGGCTACTTTGAGAAACCACAAAAAAACGACTTGTCCGTGATTATTACATGTAAGAATTTTAGATGTTGCCGTCAATGGTTATATTTTACTCTCAAATCTTATGGATTCAAACTCTATCTTACTTTTTAACTTATTGAATACAATGTCATTGTAAGGTATTTTTTCTAATCTTTGCAATTGAGAGATTAAAATACTAAGATGAATTTGATGTCTATTGGCAAATGAGATTACGTCTTTAGTATTAAAAGATGAAATATTGGACATAATATTTCTTATACCATCTGAGATTAACATACGTGATGCAAAATCATCAGCATCTTTCTCTTTCTCTAAATCCGGTGTTATGTTATCTATGCCATCAATAAATATGTCAGATTTATTATGATAGCGAATATGTGCGAGTTCATGGTAAAATGAGAACCAAAATGCATTATAATCTTTTTTTCTATCTGTCAATTGAATGATTGGTACAGTCTTATTTCTGATCCATCTGGCAGCACCATGGATGGGAGCTTTTGAAATACAAGGTGAATATACTAATGCTACTCCAAAGGATGCACATATAGATTGTAGCTGAGATAGCCAATCTTGTGGCTGGCTATATGCTAAAAACTGTATAGTTGGTAAAGCGTTTGTTAATTCTTTTTTGTCAAAGGCTGCTAACTTTATCTTTTCAGCTTGTATCTCACCTATGCGCAACCAAGCTGAAATGGCTTTGGGATCAGTAGTATGCTGCAATTCTATCTTGAAGGCCAAAGATTCCCCTTCATAGATTCTGGACCATTCTGTAGGCGAAGCTACTCTGAAAAATTTTAGTAATGCTTCTGCAATTTCTGATTTTACATTTGTATCAGGAATTAATTTCATTTTTTTGAGAACAGCAACTGGAAAATCTTTTACCCAAGATTTACAAGTTTCTAAAAACTCTAATTGTTCTATGGCTAATAATTCTTCTTGATAGTATTTTTCTTTATTGAGCCAAAAACTAGCATCTATCCCCAAAACATATTCTAATTTTGCAGCGGTTTCTTTAGTAATTGGGGCTTTACCCTTAATTAATTCGTTTAGCTTGGGAATAGACCTTCCTAAACGCTCTGCTAATTCAGCTTGAGACATCCCAATAAAATCTATGTGCTCCTGTATAGTATCTCCGGGCGTACTTAGTAATGATTTTTTTAATTCTACAGCATTCATATCTTTTGTTTTAATGAGGGTCTTCTACTGATTCAATTTTAATAATTTCTATTGCTTTTAGGTTTACACCACCATCATCTAATGTTGGAATAGGGTCTTGATCGATAATGAATAATATTCTCCAGTTTTTATAAATATCAACCGACCAAATACCGCTATTGCCTTGATAGGGATGCAAACGCATAGCAGGAAACTGAGAAATAACGAAAAGATTATCCGCCAATTTTAAGTCTTCGTACCTTTGTTTTACCTTTTTAGCCATAGTGCCATAGGTTTTGGTTAAAATCTTATCATCGGTAAATGACTTTTCTAATTTATTATTCTTAAACGATATTTTCACTGCAAAGTTACAAATTTATTTACCTAAATGGTTAATGAATTTTAAACATTAACATTTTTTACTTCCAACTCTCCCGAAATGAGTTTGGGAAGAAGAGTATCTCGTAAGGTGGTTAGTTCTTGGTTTTCACAAGAAACATTATAAACTAAAGAATCCTTGTCTTTTATTAAGCTATTAAATCGTTCAGCAATTTTTAGGGGTGGAATTATGTTCTTGATATTTCCTAATGTTTCTTTGTTTATAGAACCAAACACTGTCCCTTCGTTGTCATATGATTTTAATTCATCTTGAATGGAAAGTATTTTATAATAAGTGTATGAATACAAATTATTTGTGTGAGAAATAGAGCCGAGACCACGACCAATACAACATTCTTCCTTGGCCATATTAATATCACCTACAGGAGCTCTTACACTAATCAGAGTTTCAAATTTTTTAGCTATCTTTTTTGGATCAGTTGTGTAGATTCTAATTGAAGGAAAACGAAAACCAAAATCGGAACGTCCTTGAAAGAAAATCATACCTTCTCCAATTTCATTATAGGTATCTCCTTTTGGTGATTGCCCCATATTTAGATTAAATTCATCCTTTAAACTTCTCACTTTCCACCCCTTCGGAATCTCACCCAATTCACTATCTACCATTTCGCCACCGGATGATCTGTATGGGTTGCCATTTTCATCAGGTTTACCCTGAGCGAAGTCGAAGGGAAACTCAAAATCTATAAACCACTGCTTAAATAGTGTTTGGGCAAGGTTTTCTAACTCTTGGTTTATTTTATTGTTGAGTTCTATTTTATCGTCGAGGGATGATAGGATTTCTGCTATGGCGGTTTGAGTGGGTAGGTCGGGGATTTCTGCAAATATAGAATCAAATGAAGTTCTTGTTATTGTATCAAAAACAGCACCATGTGCATTTCTTTTTAATTCATCTATTTTGCATTTCAAAAGATAATACAAAAAGTTATTTGAGCAAATATCTTGATTAGCATTTAACCCATAACAAGATTGATTAAAAGCCATTTCACCTTTAATGACTGCCATTTAACCAACAGTACCCCTTGCAGAAATGATGATTTGACCTTCTTTTAACAATTTTGTGCTTGAATTTTTAAGCCCTAAAGTGGTTATTTTCTTTTCAGTCTTTTCTACAAACTTATTATAATTTCCAAAATCCACAACTGAAAGCCAAGGAATACTACCGTTCCAATACTCTTCTACAGCCGTTTTAGGAGTTCCACCGCCGATTATTTGCATCAAATCTGATAATTTATATTCTTTCCAGTTGGTCATGATGATAAAAGGTCTGAACGGTGATTTATATGATTTTTTTGATTGGCTTGATTTTTATGTTCGTTTTTGTGCTTCATTTATTTTTTTTTGGATTAGGTAAATGTGGCTGATCTGCCTTCTTTTCTATTTGCTTTATGCTATCTACGGAAGGAAGATTCTCTGGCATAGTGCCGCCTAATTCCTGTATAGTTTTGCGTACCTTTTTACCCACTTCGTAATGGGTTTGATTGGCCTTTTGTTTGCCTTTTATTTGCTCACGTTTTAGTTTTTCTTCAGTTTGTGTAGCACGGAAAAGATTGGCTGCCAATTCTGTACTACCCATGTGGTCGAGTATTTGTTGGCTTTTCTTCAATCCTTTTTTTTGGTGTATTCCTTTAGCATCTAAACCGCCATATAGACCCTTGTAGCCGTGATTCTGAAAAATAGCATAATCTACAGGTTCTATTACACCTGCATCTTTAGCTGCTGCTGCGAGATGGGTATTATGTTTTGCCATTTCGGTACGCAAAAACAACCGCTTTTCTTCTTCAGTGCTGAGTTGCTGGTATGCTTCTAATCCCTGTATTTCTTGGATGCGGGTTTGAACGGCAAAATAGGTTTGACCAAGTGCAACTACTTCTTTGCTTGGGTCTGCATTTTGGACTATGAGGTAACAGAAATAACGTGACAGCTTGAAACTTGGCATTTCGCGCTCTGCACCACTTCCGATTGAAACCATCTCGTTGGCTTCAACGCTATGGTCCGTAATTTTTTGTCCACTATTGATACATGCTTCTTTGGCTTTATTGATTACACCTGTGAAGTTTCTAAAGTCGGTATAATCTAATACTTTAGCCAATTGACGAGCATACCAAAACTCATTGCCATTTTCATCAATTTGTCTGATTTGTTCAAAAAGTGAATTTCCTTGCTTTAAGATTTCTTTAGCCATATTTTTAATCTTATTTTACTTTAACCCCATTAAACTAACATATAAAATATCTTATGTTAGTTTGGAGTTATATTTCTATACCAACCTTTAATAAATTCGACTTTATCCTTTGTTGCAAAACTATGGACTGCTCAAAGTAGCCTTTCAGATTTTCTGAAATAACAGCGATTTTCTCATCATAAGTAACGCCGTCATCTTCTATTTCTTCCGTACCCACATACCTTCCTGGTGTAAGAACAAAATTATTGGCTTCTACTTCAGCTATGGAAGCAGACTTACGAAATCCTTGTACATCTTCGTATTTGCCATCCTTATTTCGCCAATTATGGTAGGCATCAGTCACTTGTGCAATGTCAACATCTGTAAGTGTTTTGTTCTTACGGCTGGTCATAGTACCGAGCTTGCGAGCATCAATAAAAAGAATTTCATTGCTGCGATCTCTGAACTTGTGATTCTTACGATTACGAGCCAAAAACCATAAACATGCTGGTATTTGGGTATTGTAGAATAACTGGGTGGGTAGTGCTACCATACAATCTACCAATCCTTCTGTGATCAGCTGCTTTCGGATCTCATTTTCTGTGCCTGCGTTGGTAGTCATAGATCCATTGGCTAATACAATACCTGCTGTGCCTGTGGGGCTTAGTTTGGAAATGACCAACTGTAACCATGCATAATTGGCATTTCCTGCTGGTGGTACCCCATATTTCCACATATGGGAATCCTTAATCTGCTCAATACCATAATCAGAAATATTGAATGGTGGATTCATGATGGCATAATCAATCTTCAAATCCTTATGCTTGTCTTGATGGAAAGAATCTCCCAATTCTATCTTAGCATCGATACCCCTGATGGCTAAGTTCATTTTTGCCAATTTGTAAGTGGTGGGATTGCTCTCCTGACCGTACACGGATATATCTTTCAGCTTTCCACCATGTGCAGTGACAAACTTTTCGCTCTGAACAAACATACCTGCCGAACCACAACAAAAATCACCTATACGTCCACTGTAAGGCTGTAGCATCTCGACAAGCAGTTTCACAAGGCATTCTGGTGTATAGAACTGACCACCCCGTTTACCTTCTGCATCTGCAAACATACCTAAAAAATACTCATATACACTACCTAATAAATCCTTGTTGCTGTGTTCTTTATCTTTAAAACCAATATTGCCAATCAGGTCCACAAGTTCGCCCAATCTTCTTTTGTCCAATGCCGGTCGAGCATAATCTTTAGGTAATACTCCTTTAAGGCTTGGATTGTCCTTTTCTATGGCATCCATAGCATCGTCTAAATCTTTGCCTATAGTTGGTAGTTTTGCACGCTGATGCTGCAAATAATTCCATCTGGCGGAAGGTGGTACATAAAATACATTTTCAGCAAGGTACTCATCTTTATCTTCTGCATCTGAGTGTTTGTCTTCTTTGAGTTTTTCATATAAGTCTTCAAAACTATCTGAAATATATTTTAAGAATATCAACCCTAATACAATGTGCTTGTATTCGGCAGCATCCATATTGTTTCGGAGTTTGTCGGCTGTTGCCCAAAGGGTTTTTTTAAGATCTTGAGTCATCAGTTTACTTTTTCTCTTTAAATTAAGGGTGAAAATATGGGAAATAAATGGAATTACAGGAAAAATATTGAAAATTAAGGTGATCAAGTTAAAATGGAGTGCTGCCGTATTTAATTTTTAAAAATGAAAAGGAGTAACTCTAGTAATACTCTGTGTTTTAATTTATACTATTGACTCACACATTATAGTTTCAGAAGCATTTGTATGAAGGGGTGGCGTAGGGAAAGATGTTAGTCCGAAAGTCCAGTCCAGTATAACCATAGGGGAGACAACCGGACTGGACTGAAATTATGGGATCAATGATGGTATTTATAGATAAAATCATAAGACAGTTCTATATAGTCAAACAACTCTTTAAAATCTAGATGATCAAAATGATAAACGTTTCCTTCTGATGAAAGATTAATAAAACCGTTATCTCTGTAGATGTCAACACAAAATAAAGTGGATAATAACTCTTTGTTTTCATCAAATAACTTTAAATGCCTTTTTCTCTTGGTATATTTCATCTCATCAATGATAGTCACAATTAGTTCTTGATTTTTTATAAGTATTCCTAAATCTACTAAAACGAAAAATAGCCTTCCAAACTCAGCAAATGATTTATAATACATGCACCTTTGACGATAAAAAAAATCAGATTCCGTAAATAATTTTTCATAGCGATCAAGCCACATTAGCAGTGATGATCTTTTAATACCTAAGTGTGATAAATCCCCTAAAAGGGTTTTAGCTTTTTTTACATCAGAAATGGTTTGTAAAAAGTCATCATCAGCTACAAAATCGTATTTTTCTTCGTTCCATACTTCTATCGTAATGTCATTACTTTCATCAAGCACATAACTATTTGGTGAAAAATCAAAACATTGTGTCCAGCCTTCAAGGTTTCCATCTTGGTATTCGATTACAAAGCTAAAATGTTCTTTTGAAAAATCTGATACAAATGCAAGACCCTTACAGGCTGTATTTCTACACATTGTACTTATACATTGACCAGGGTGAGATGTAAAACAACTATTACCACGACTTTTAAGATCGTCAAAAAGTTCATTCATTTTATTAATGAAAGTATCCTTGTTCATCTCAAAATATATCTTATCACCGGGTAAGTACATCTTTAACCCTTCTACATCCATATTGCATATAGCACTGATAATATTAAGTTTTAGATTGTTTTGATCATCCAACATACGATGTATTTTTAGATCGCAAACATAATCAAAAAACATCATGTGATGTATTGTACTAGGTGAATATATATAGATTAATGTAGAAGGTCATATAGATCTACTTCTAAAGCAAGCGATATGGTATATAGTGTATAGATGGTAGGATTTGTTCTGCCAGCTTCTATTCTGCTCATGTTAGATTTTTCAAAATACTTGCTATATTAATTTTTTGTTGTGAAATATTATTAGATAACTTGATAAGTATTATTTTGTGGCCGAATTTAGTGAAGAGACAATGACGTTTTTATATTATAATTATTAGATATTATAACACATGAAAAGAATTTTAAATTTCTTAATATTTCAATCTCCTACTTATAGAAGTATTTTTGACGAAGGTCAAAGACGTTTAATGATAGTAGTGTCAGTTATAGCACCTATTCTAATTTCGTATATATGGTTTTATGATTATGAGGATGGATACATACCTTCCGACTGGCCAGGTGCAATTCCTATATTTTACGTAATTATACATTTAATTATTTTGGTTTATATATGGGTAAGAGAAGGGCAAGGAAAAGTGAGACCAGGAGGTAACGCTTTAAAAACATTAATGAATTTTGTGATATCAATATTTATAATTTGTTTAATTGGTGTATCAAGTGGATATTACTATAATAGTATTTATCATCCGCAAAAAGCAAAAGAATATGAAAATTAAAAAATAAAAGATTTTCATAATTATATATACGGAGTTTTTCATACCTATCTGATAAAAAAAGATTGGGAAAACATAAGATTTTTTTTACACGATAAAGTAAATAATGATACTAAAGAAGATTATTTAAAATTTTTAATCAGAGAAACTAGACATACAGAATTTGTAAATTTAAAGGAAGTAAAAATTGATAGTATTGTTAATGAAAACTATAAAATATATGGAAAATTTACGTTTATAGCTAAAAATGATCAAGACACAATTGAAAAAACTCTAATAACAATAATGTCATTTGATGATTATGAAAATACAACTAAAATTCGTGGAATTAAAATTGGTAAAATTAAATAAAATTGATGTATACAAGACAGTATCCAAAATATAAAATATTATTTTTCTTTATAATGTTTTGTTTACCACTTTATGTTGAAGCGCAAATACATTTAGGGGAGTCATTATCATATCTAAAGGCTCATTATCCAAAAGAAATATTTAAAGTTGAATATACAACTGACACTAAAAAAAAGTACACCACAATGAGTAATAATATGGGTGAATTTACTTATGTTTTTGATAATAAAACAGGTTTAATACATTTAATTATTCAAGTTCCTAAAGACTTAAGATCTTTAAATAAACAAGTTGAAACTTATAATACTAACTATGAAACTATTTCAGAAAATCTGTGGAAAGTAGGGGATACACTAGAAATTAAGTTGTTTTTTAGTAATAATGAATTTGTTTTTTATTATTATTAGATAAACAGGAATATATGTAAAAAAATCTTAGTCCTAAAATCCAGTCCGATGGAACATGGGGTTTCGGCGGATTATGGACGCGGACAGTCCAAGAACCTATATTGAAATATTAGACTACATCAGCAGGATAGTTATTTATAATTACCCGATTTAGTGATGAAATACTTCTACCTTTGTAAGGTTAAAATTCTTACAATCAACTAAATATAAACCTATGAACACAAGACAAGCTATTGAAGACTATGTATATTTTCGAAACCAAATGGATATTAAAAAACTACAAAATCCTATATACCAAAATTATCATCCAGGCATAGACTTTTCGCAGTACTTTTATCCGTATCTACCTACTGTAGGATATCAGATGTGTATTCCGGTCAATATGTCCAGAATAGGGGGTCAGTTTAAACAGAATATCCAAAATTAAGAAAATTAAGAAAAATGAATTACAATAGAACACTTTGTGGGTTTTAAATGCTGGTAATTTCGGATACGAAAACTGTCGGCAAGCACTGAACTTGATACGATGCACAAAACATCATTTAACCCAAAAACCGCCAATTTTGGGGAGGTGCTGTTGAACTAAACCTTCGGTAGCTTCTTGGCTTGATTATTGGCATTTGTATTTCAAATAAATCATATTAAAATGTCAACAAAAAAAAGCGACCAGAAGATCTAGGTCAACACACATTGATTGCTCAAGCGAGAGCACAAGTTA
>CAMBRK010000101.1 GCA_945870185.1 Aureispira sp. CCB-QB1
ACTCTTGCAATTCTACCATTCTTTTAAAAGTAGTAGATTCTGTCATTAATTCGGAATAATTCCCAGTTTCAACAATTTTGCCCGATTGCATGACAAAAATTCTATCTGCACTTTTTATCGTTGATAATCTATGTGCCACTGCAATTATGGTATATTTTCCTTTAAGAGATTCGATACTTTCTTGAATGTTTTTTTCAGTTCCTGAATCCAAAGCCGAGGTTGCTTCATCCATTATCAAAATATCTATTTCCTTATAAAGTTCTCTGGCAATACTAATTCTTTGGCGTTGTCCACCACTTAAATTAATCCCATTATTTCCTAAAATTGCATCCTCCTTTAACTCTTGGTTTAGGATAAAAGAAGTTAAGGAGGCTCTTTCTGCGGCTATTCTATACCGTTCAATATTTTCAGGAGTTTTTGGTGCCCAAAAACTAATGTTTTCAAAAATTGATGCGTTAAAAATAACTGGCTCTTGGGTTATGTATCCAATTCTATTTTGAAGCGTTCTTAAATCCAACTTATTTGCATCGATCCCGTCAATATAAAACCCACCTTCATTCAATGGAATTAATCCTGTTAAAACATTTAATAGGGTGGTTTTTCCACTTCCACTTTCACCAACAAAAGCTACACTTTCATTTTTTTCAATTTTTAAATTTAAGCTATTAAGTATTCTTGCATCCGTGTAGGAAAGAGAAGCATTTTTAAGTTCCAAGGAAGAATTAAATGCGTTCAATTTTAAACTTCCAAAATCTTCCTTGTTTTGCTCTATTGAATTTTGAAAATTCTTCATATTTTCCATAGAACCAGAGGTTCCAAGAAAACTATTGTAAAAAGTTTGAACCGATAAAAGAGAGGCAAGTGCTCTATAAAAAAACAACAAACTAACTAAAATGGAACTTAAACCCGATCCCATCACTTGAGTTTCAAATAAAATTGCCCCAGCAACAACGAGTATCATACTTGGCTCACGAACGCCTGAAACAAATGCAGATAACATTCCGAGTTTTCGATTATTTTTTTCGATTTCCTCAATTTGCCATTGCAATTTTTTTTCTAAGGTTTGAACACTTCCTGTTGCTCTTAAATATTTAAAATTTGAAATAAATTGTATCAATAAGCCTTGATATAAATTTGACTCCTTTGTAAGGTTAACCGACTCTCGTTTGGTTCTAATATAAATTCGTTTGAATAAAAAACTTGTAAGGTAACCCCCAATTGTTACTAAGATGGCAAATTTAGCATTGATTAATATGGCAAAGGCCACATAAACAATTACCATTACCACGTGTTGCAATGCACTCAAATAGTAATTTAATGATAGAGAAAGCCTTCCAACTTCCCCACTCATTGTATTTTGAATCTGCCCTGCATCACTAGTAATATATTTTTTAAACTGAATATTAGAAAGTGAATGCAGCATATTTAATCGAATACTTTTTACAAAATACTGCTGAACACTTACCTTATAAGTACTTCCATAATAAGTAATTAAACCCTTTAGCGAAAAAAATATACAAAGGAAAATTAGGGTAACAACAATTGTTAGTTCCAAACCAAAAGAATGCAATAAGTCGAGAATAATTCTCATTTGCCCCAATGATTCAGGATTTACATTTTTACTTCCATCAGAAAGCTGTAATAGAGGAAGAAACATGGCCAACCCAAACCCATCTAAAACTCCTATTAACAAACAAAATGCAATAACAATAAAAAATCTCGTTCCAATGTATTTGTAAAAATACTTAGGATAATAAAGGTTCTTATGAAGTATGTTTCCAATCAACTCTTTTGCCATTTGCCTATTTATATAACTCAATTTTAGTGTTCCCAAATAAACTACTGCTACTTAGCATATCCTTTGTATTTTTTTCTAATGTCATTTTTTTAAGATCACTTGCAACAACAGGTTTAATATAGGCCAATTCCTTAAGCATATTAAATTCAATTTTTTCGGTTCCTAATAATGTTTGTAAAACATAAGAAGAACTTAATCTATAATCAACCAAACCTGAAATAGGCACTTTAGAATTTCTCAAAATATGAATAAAATCAAAATCAAAACAAAAAGCATCATCTAATAAACTTCTATGATGTGGCCCATCCACGAAAATAAAATCATAATCGGCTTGCGGCACATCACGATATCTCACACCTCTATATATTTCATAGGTATCATCAACTCTTGGGCTAAGATGATATTCTACATATTTTTTTAAAAAATCAGGTAGTAATTCAATAGACATATCTAAATATTCCTGCATTTCTTCCATTGCAGTAATCCTTCCAGGAAATCCTTCCTTCTCATTTTCCATCAGAGCGTATGCCATTACCATGGTACTTGCACCTGGCCCACATTCTAATATGTGTTTAGGCTTTTGCGTGCGTATAGCACTATAAAGCTCCCAAAAATCTGACCAACTAACACCTGTAGACTGCGTTTTTTGCATATATTCAGAAATTTCTTTCCAAAGTTTGGGGTCTTGCCTAAGTTTATTAAGCGCTTGCCTTCTTTGAATCTTTCGAATAATCTTAACTGTCTTTAGTTTGATTTTTGAAAACATATTGATACTTAATAGTGATTTAAAATATTTTTTTGAATGATTCAATATAATGCACACCATTATTTTTCAATGCGCTATTATTAAAACCCATAAAATCAATGTGATTAATTTCTGCAGCCTCTAAATCATTAATTGAATCACCAATTAATAAACATTCTTTAGCCTTGACATTATGATTTTCGAGTAAATCTTTAACCAAGTCATTTTTGGGAGTAGGTGATCCTGATATACTTTTAAAATAATTATCAATTTCAAGCGCTTTACTAAGAAACTTAAGTTCGTTGCCATCTGATCCAGAAACAATATGCATTTCAAATTTTTCGTAATTGCTCTCTATAAATTCTACGGTTTGATTGATTAATAATTTTTTGTCTTTCAATAAATTTTTCATTAGGGAAGAAAACGTCTTAGCGTATTTCAAAATAGTTTTATCATCAACAGCCTCATTCCTTATCTTTTCGAAAAAATACCTGAACTTAACATATCTAGAAAGTCCACCATTTTGACGATGAAATTCTAAAAGTTGATCAACTTGTTCTTTAGGAAAAGCGTTTAGAGCATCTACAAATCCTTCGATTCTAGCTGAATCAGAGTTAATAATAACACCATCAAAATCCCACAGAATATATTTATATTTATGAAGCATTATTAGGAATTAAATTATTTTCTAGTAACCAATTTTCGCAGATTCGAATGTCATCCATTGTATGCACATCAAAAGCCTCCTCAACTTCATATGGTTTTACTTTATCACCCATAAAAGTCCATGGAGCTAATCCTGCTTTTCTATCAATCGCATCTAAATTTAATACCCAAAAGTTATGACATAGAAAAAAGGAAGCTGGAAGATCTTGTCTATTTGTAGAGATTTTGTTTTTTGAAAAATCAAAAAACGGAACTAAAAGACCATCCTCATTTAATTGTTTTGCCCTAAATGGATGATGATCCATTTCTCTATATACCGGAGCCACAGTAGTTAATGTTGGATTATCTAGTATGCCTTGAACACAATCTTTTACCCATTCCTTTTTCACCATAACAGTATTGGCTAATAGTACAACTAAAATATTTGGCTTGACACCAACTTTTTTCATTTCTTCCAATGCATGATCAATAACATCCACATGCTGCGAATCTGGCTTAGCAAACTCATCTGGCCTAACAATCTTTTTATAACCTACTTGTTCTGCTGCTGTTAATATTTTGGGATCATCACTGCTAACAAAAAAATCGGAAATTAACTCCACTTGTTTAGCTGCAACGGCTGGATAATACAATAAAGGTTTTCCAAATACAGGTAAAATATTCTTATCCTTAAGTGTATTATTTCCTCTTCCTGTAAGTAAAGCAACAACTTTCATATTACGATTGATTTCTAATTTGGTTAATCGATTTTAATTTTTCATTGAACAAGGCAATATCAACGGAATAAGCTAAATAGTTCAGCCCTAAATTCCTCCACTTTAAAAGTCCTTCGGAAGTATCACAAAACGTACCTAATAAGATATTCTTTGCAGCGGCCTTCTGAGCTAAATTTTCAATTGTTTTAATTACTTCTGGATGGTCTATCTGTCCAGGAAAACCAATTGACTGTGACAAATCATAAGGGCCAATAAAAATAATATCTAATCCAGAAATATTTATTATTTCATCAAAAGAATTAACACCCTCTACACCTTCAAGTTGAATAATCACCAAATTTTCATTAGCATCCGAGAAATAATCAAACCTATCCATATTGGAATATTCGGCAGCCCTTACAAACCTACATACACCTCGCTCACCAATGGGATAAAACTTTGCTTGATTAATAATTTCTTTAACTTGATTAACCTTTGTTACAGAAGGAACTTGAATTCCATTGGCACCTAAATCTAATGCCTTTCCAATTAACTCACTATCCCATGAATCAACTCTAACAATAGATAAAAGCCCCGACGCTTTACAGGCCATCAAATGATGTTTAAGTGTTTCGGTTGTTATTGGACCATGTTCCATATCCAAGATAACAAAATCCATGCCCGTGTTACCAGCAGATTCGATAATACTGCTGTCGTTGGTTTTAGAGAAAAAACCAAGAACATTGCTTTCTTTGGCTTTTTTCTTAAATGCCTTTATTTTCTCACTTTGCATTTGTTAAACTAAAAATGAATATACCGATTGTGATTTTATTTCATAGGTGGTAGGAACAATACTTGTCATATTTAATTTCCCTTTTAAAGAATTAAAAATGCTTTGGTTCTCTATGAATAATTCATGCTCCTTAGATGAAATACTTTCCTTTGGATACCCGTCGTAACCCACCAAATATATTTCTTCTACTTTTAACTCAATGGCAGTTTGTAAAGCCAAAATGGTGTGCGTATCATTCAATGGATAGTCAATATCTGATTTAGCTAATTCAAAACTCACATCCATTACTGAAGAAGGAACATAAGTTCCCATTTTTCTTGGAAAGGGTGGTAAAATACAAGTACCATGGAAATTTTTAAACGTATTAAAAACCTTTTCCAATCTATGGCCTTCACTGCCAACTAAACAAAAATATTGTTCAATATCCTTTATGTGTTCATAATAAGCTGCATTTTTGGAACTAGCATGAATAATACAAATTTCTCCATTTTGTCTGGTAATAAATTCTTTTATTCCTTCAATATGTTGTAAAGAGCTTTTTCCTCCACCAATTACAGTTGCTTTCTTAAATGTTTTAGTTGGAGCAAATGTTTTTAATTCTTGATTATCCTTTTTCCCATCTTTTTGATTTTGTAGGGCTCTTATAATTGAATTGAATGAAAAATATCGTTTAGAAACCCATTCCATAACATCTTTTTGAGGTAAAGAGTTTGCACCAGATACCATGTATGGAAGATTGGTCCCCCAAGCATACTCTTTTTGCAGTTGTTCAAATGAATCAACCACTTCGCTAAGTGCATTAAAATTAACATCTAAACCATCTCTTTGGTTCAAGGCCGTTAACAATAATTCGGTTTTTAAATTTCCTGCACCACGTCCCATACCTGTTACAGTTGCATCAATCATATCTGCACCACATTCCAAAGCAGTTAATGAATTAATGAGGGCCATTTCCATATTATTATGCCCGTGAAACCCAATCTTAACATTACTTTCCGAACGAACCAAATCATAGGTTTCTCTAACATCGGCTGGAAAAATTCCACCATATGAATCAACCATATAAAAGTAATCAGCCAATCCATCTACTTTACCAATGCTCTTAAGAAAATCAGACTGATATTTCCATTTACTCATATACATAACATTGAAACCAATCTCAAAGCCCATATTCTTAACCTCTTCTGCCAACAAAATCGCTCTTTCAAAGTTTTCTGGGTCAATTGCCATTCTAACCATGTCTACTAGTCCTATGCATGGCTCCAAAATTGCTCTCGCATTGGAAACATTAACATCTTTTTCGTTTAATATAACAACTAGCTTTTTGGTAGATTTTTCCTTTATTTTCTTTAATAAAGAAACAGGACAATAAAAATACGCTCCTAAATAATCTTTTAATGGCCCACTTCTATATCCTACCTCTAAATATTCAATAGGTAAGGTATTAAATGATTTAAAATAAACATCTGTTATTTCTTGGCTAAAATCCCAGTTGGTATAATAACCACCATCTCTAAGTGTACAATCTAAAATTTTCATTTTTTTATATATTATTTTTGGCCCAAGCTATCATTTTAATCATTCCATTTTGAAATGAAATTTCATTCTTAAAACCAAATGTTTTTTCAAATAATGTTGGATCACCATATATCCCAAACTGATCTCCAGGTGTTGAATCTATTATTGATATTTCAGTCATAGTTGACAACTGATTTGAAATTAATTCTAAAATCTGACCCACATGCGTTTTATCGCCATAGCAAACATTGTATACACCAGAAGGAATATTGCTTTGTGCACTAGTTAAGAAAGAATTCACTACATCTGTAATATAAACAAAATCCCTGAATCTATCAGTAGATCCCTTAACAAGTATTCTATTTGTTTGCAAAGCTTGAGCTAAATATATACTAGCCATTCCTTGACGCAAATTTTTTAAATTTTGACCAACACCATAAACATTAAACAACCTTAATGCAATAGTTTTAATACCAAAAGATTGATAAATTCTTAAATAATGCTCACTAGCTAACTTCCCAACAGCATAAAAAGATTTTGGAATTGTTGTATCTGTTTCACAAACCGGTAATTTTTGTGCATCACCGTAAACAGACATAGAAGATGCATAAATAAATGTCTTGCATCCTGTTTCTACAGCATATTTTAATAATACCAAAGTAGATTGAACATTTGCTTGCATATCCAAAACGGGATTATCATAGCTTATCTCCCCAGAACTTTGCCCTGCAATATGGTAGATGGCATTAAAAGTTTGTTTGTTTAATTTATTGACAATATGCTCATCTTCGCAATTCCCTTCAATAAATGTTGCTCCATCAGGTATATTTTGAAGATATCCTGTGCTTAAATTATCAATAATTACGACCTCATTTCCTTGGTTCAATAATTTTGCCGCAACTGCTGATCCAATAAATCCAGCTCCACCCGTTACAAGATATTTTTTCAAAATTATTCTATTGAATTAACTAATCTTACTGACTCAAAATATTTTGTCCAGCATCCTTTAAAAAACTTTTCATTCATCTTTACCTTTAAATCATTAGACATCTTGTCATCACCAAATTGAGAGAGATTATATTTCGAGTTCCACCCTAATTATATCTTTGATTTTTTTCCATATCCAATTAGCAAATCAACTTCTGTTGGTCTTTAATAACTATTCTCTACCCCATTATTATTTAATCTTCATTAAGACGAGACTGATTTAATTAGATTTAATTCGTTTAGTTTACCATTATTTCAATAGAATAAGAGCCCACATTCTTAGGTACCTTCACCTTCCAATTTCAAAATTTACTCCTTAAAAAGAAAATGACATTCCTACATGCCTACTATTTTGTAGGGTTATCGTCTTCGTAATATCCATAACCGTAGCCATAACCATAGCCGTAACCATAGCCGTAACCATAGCCCCCTTCTTTTTTGACACCATTGAGGATGATACCCGGTCGGGTCAGCTTCTCGGAGGTATACAGGTCATTCACCATACGGATGAAAGGTTTTTGAGTCACCCCAAAGCGGGATACGATCAGGGTCTGATCGGCTACAGACATCAACAGCAGGGCATCAGTCACTAGACCCAAAGGGGCCGTATCGATTAAGATACAATCGAACTCCGCTCTCAAGGTATCAAATAACTCCTGGCATCGGGGCTGCAGGATGAGTTCCGATGGATTGGGCGGTGTAGGGCCACAGGGTAGATAATAGAGATTATCATGGCCCGGGACTTTTCTGATCAAAGGCGATAAGGATTGATTTTTATTCACGAGATAATTGGTGATGCCCGTGGTTTCGTCTTCTCCGGTGATATATCGTTCAAGTTTAGGTTTACGAAGGTCAAAGCCCAGGATGACGGTCTTTTTGCCCGCCAGAGCTTGGGTGATACCCAGATTGATGGTGATGAAGGTTTTGCCTTCCCCACTGACATTGGAGGTGACGAGGATGACTTTCTGCTCGGTGTTGACCCCACTATAGGATAAGTTGGTCCGCAAGAGTCGGAACATTTCCGCCACCGAAGATCGACTTCCTTTTTTAATGGCTATAAAAGATTTGTTTTTACCACCCGGGTGGTTTCCGATGGAACCCAAAAATGGTATGGAGGTATATCGCTCTATGTCTTCTCGGGTGTAGACTTTGGTATCTAGGCTTTTACGCAGTAGGATGATTCCGGCCGGCAATCCAACGCCCAGTAACAAACCCAGTAACCACACCATTGGTCTTTTGGGAGATATCGGCCCAGTGTTGATCGGATTGTTGAGAAATCGGGCCGTCGGTGTCTGAGCAGCGATACTGAGCGCGGTCTCTTCCCTTTTTTGCAGGAGGAAAAGAAATAAAGTCTCCTTGATTTTTTGCTGTCGCATGATCTGCAACAGTTCGCGCTCATTGCGCGGTACGGCCCCGATGCGTCTTTCGATGGGGCTGAGTCGCTGCTGCAGGGTGTTTTTGCGGCTATTGAGCTCCCGGCTCATATTACTGATGCTCGCCTGTAAGCTTTCGCGGATGAAGTCGAGTTGCTCGTCAAAGGTATTGACCGCAGGATTGGCGGTGGTGGCTGCTTCCATCAGGGTCGATCGTTTGAGCAGCAATTGATTGTACTGCACGATGAGTTCGCCGGTGCCGGCCCCCAGAATCTCAGCATTGCCGGGTAGGGGTTTGTATTTTTTTTCTGCATCACGGATATAGTTGCGGATGTTTTCGAGCAATGCTTTCTGCACATCGATTTCCATCAGTTGCCCGTCCAGGGCATTGACTTGTGTGAGGTATTCTGTTGCCGCACCGGATACGTCTAGGGGTACCTTATTGTCCTGTTTGTAAGCCTGTACATCTTTCTCTACATCATACAGCTCTGCGGCTATATAGTTCAGTCGTTCGTCTATAAAGGCTAAGGTATTTTTGCCCGCCTGATTTTTGTCTTCGATCACCCCTTCATTGTAGGCAATGATGAGTTGGTGGAGGATATCTTCTGCCCTTTCAGGTATAGCATCCTCCAGGGTCATTTTCAGGACATTGGTCTTCTTGACATTTTCTATTTTTAGACTATTGGCATACATACGGGTGATCTTCAATAGATTGTTAGACACCACATCATAGGTACCGTTGGTATTATTTTTGCCCGTATTGTTGATGATAAACAGGTAGTCACCCATCCGTACAAGGGATCCGAAACGGCAGAGCACGCTTTCATCATCCTCGTTTTTTCGGATCCGGTAGCTCATACTGTCCACCACTTCCATCTCTAAGCGCATCGCGGTAGTCAGCGAGTCCAGTCTCAGGAGTTCAAAAGTCTGATAGACATCAGAGCTTTTCACTCTGCCTTTACCCACGAAACTGTTTTCCAATCCCAGAGAATCCACCACCTTGCCCATGAGGTTGGCAGATTTGAATACCTCCATCTGATCTTCTACCAGGGATTTGGTTTTGAAACCGAGA
The DNA here is from genome assembly GCA_945870185.1 of Aureispira sp. CCB-QB1. Classification (GTDB taxonomy): domain Bacteria; phylum Bacteroidota; class Bacteroidia; order Chitinophagales; family Saprospiraceae; genus OLB9. The sequence continues at coordinate 9,648 of CAMBRK010000101.1, forward strand.
TCGCCCAACAGGGCTTCTTCCGTAATCCCCCCTTCCTGCGGATCAGTGATCATGACTACACTATTTACGGAGTAGATCGTGGGTGCATACCGTAGGTAAACATATACGCCGGCCAGACCTACTACCAGCCCGATGACGATCCAATACCAATGATGGAGGAAGAGGTAGAAGTACTCCTTGATGTTGATGGGTTGAGATTCTGGTTCGTAATTATCGAATTCGTTCATGATAGAATGGTGTAATGTTTAAGGTGTAAGGTGTAACGTGTAACGTGGAATGTGGAATGTTTAAAAATTGTGGAACGTTTAAGGTGGAATGTTTATCGTAGATGCCATTCATTTAAACATTAAACTTTCAACATTAAACTCTTTTAAGGTGTAAGGTTTAAAAAATGTGTAACGTTTAACGTGGAATGTTTATCGTAGATGCTATTCATTTAAACATTAAACTTTCAACATTAAACTCTTTTAAGGTGTAAGGTTTAAAAATTGTGGAACGTTTAAGGTGTAACGTGTAAGGTATAAGGTGTAAGGTTTAAGGTGTAACGTGTAAGGTTTAACGTGTAACGTGTTAACGTTTAAGGTGTAATGTTTAAGGTGTAACGCCCTCTTAACCTTAATCTCACCATAGATGCGAATTCATTAGCGAAATTTGTGTTAATTAGCGTTAAAAAGTTTTCGGACGCTAATTTTCGTTGATTACACGAATTAGAACGAAAAAGGTTTAACGTGTAAGGTTTAACGTGTAATGTTTAAGGGATTAAGGTGTAAGGATCAAATAATTTTAAGCCCATAAATTCTTGCATCAAATAAAAATGTTTGTCGTTTGTCCACAGCATTTGATTATTTTGAATTACATTTTGAATTATTATTAAATCTGGAATACCTACTTTATTTATACCATTCGCTAAGTTTATCTTTTGCATGTCAATTAGCTTATCCCAGTCAATATCTAATTTGTTTTTTGGGAGAGACAATATTGCATCTTTTAGCTCATACGCTTTTGCATTATGGAGAAACGGAACAAGTTCAGCAATGATTATGTCATTGATTACTACCAAATCGTTTTCTATTAGATAATCTAATTTTTCATAATATCCTTTGCTAAAATAACCTATCCAAATAGATGTGTCAATGAAAACCATCATCTCTCGACCTTAAATTATCTATATCCAAATCTAAATTTATCTTACCCTTAAATTTAAGAATCTTTTTTCTTTCATTTAAATTTTTAATATTCGTTAGCGCCTTTATTATGGTTTCTTTTTTAGACTCACTTCTCAATATTTTCATTACTTCTATCAACAAATCTTCTGGTATATCAACGGTTGTTCTCATATATTTTACATTTTAAGTACACAGGATCAAACAAAAAAATAAGTAGTAAGTTTATTCAATTATGTTCGTTGAAGCTTCTGAGTCCAAGTTCTGCATCGAAGTGTAAAAATTGTTTAACGTTTAACGTGTAATGTTTAAGGTGTATGGTGTAACGTGTAATGTTTAAGGTGAAAGGTTTAAGGTTTAAGGTGTAACGTGTAATGTTTAACGTAGGTGTCATCCATTTAAACATTAAACATTAAACTTTAAACTCTCTTAACGTATAAGGTTTAAAAATTGTGGAACGTTTAACTTAGATGCCATTCATTTAAACATTTAACTTTAAACATTAAACTCTTTCAACGTGTAAGGTTTAAGGAGCGCGGCCATTAAACATTAAACTTTAAACTCTTTTAACGTGTACGGTTTAAAAATTGTGGAACGTTTAAGGTGTAAAGTTTAACGTAGGTGTCATCCAATTAAACATTAAACTTTAAACATTAAACTCTTTTAAGGCTTAATCTTAGACTAAATCCGTTATACCATTAGATAGCCCCTAAAGACCGGTCAGAGACCGTAAGATATGTTTCGTCAAAGTCAGATAGACTGTGACAAACGGGGGAATATTATAAACCCAAACCTTTTATGATCTCTTTTACTTTAAACTCGGTCAATCCTGTGATATTTGAGATCATTGGAATCTGTATGTCATTTTTTACACAATTTCTTATGACATCAATTGTTTTTTGTTCGATTCCTTTTCCAATTCCTTGTTCGATTCCTTGTTCGATTCCTTTTACAATTCCTTGTTCAATTCCTTTTTCGATTAGACGATCGTATGTACTCATAATTTTATCTTTTAAATTTGGAGTTATGCCTTCTGAAATTTCTAAAATATAACTTTCGTCAACTTCGGAGTTATTTACTCTTACACAAACGAGACGTTTGAACTAACCCAAGCTTAGCGAAGACGCTGAAGCTTATCAGGTATTGGCTAAAACACGAGCTAAATACCAAACCTTAAGGTAGAATGTAAAAAGCGTGGCCGTTCCGGTACGCGGAGCGGTTTAGCGGAACTAGACTTTTTTGTTTACTTTTTTTGGCAATTGCAAAAAAGTAAAAGCCCGTCGCGGCTCGAGCGACAAAGCCAGATAAATGAACATTGTCCAATCATTAAGCAGTTAATCATTTTTTAACTTGGCTTTTACTTCGTCATTATAATACAAGCTAAGTTACAAACATAATAAATGTTTAAAATTAGAGCATTTAGGGATCAAATCTTAAGTTAACAAAGTAAAATTAAACTTGTGTGTAAACGGTAGCCTTTAGGGGCCGGGGGTAGCACGGCAAATGTTGATTTGTTTGAACTGTTGATTACTTTTACGCTAATTAACGCGGATTACACTAATTATTTTTTTGACGCTGATTAACTCGGATTACGCTAATTTATTTAAATAACGCTATAGCCAGCGTGATGATAGAAATAAAGGCAGTACCATAGGTAATCCCCCTGGCAAATGGATCCTGTACAGTCGCAACTTTTGCTTTGATGGGTTCCACATACAGCATATCGTTTTGTTTGAGATAGAAATAGGGAGAGTTGAATACGTCTCCTTTTTGAAAATTAAGTCTTTGAAATGATCGCTGTCCGCCTTCTTCCCGCACGAGCAAAACATTGGTTCTGTTGGCGTATGGGGTAAAGTCCCCTGCATTGCCGATGGCTTCCAGGATACTCACCCGTTGGTTGCTGACTCGGACGATACCCGGTTTATTGACTTCACCCAGGACATTTATTTTAAAATTCAGAAATCGTGCATTGACTACGGCATCTTTCAGAAAAGGTTGGGTTCCATCCGTGATCAATTTTTCTATTTGTGCCAGTGTCAGGCCTTCCACCTTCAGTCTTCCCAAAACCGGCATGCTGATATATCCTTCGCGATCTACAAAATAACCATTGAACAATTCCATGGTATAATTGCCTTGAGCCCCACCAACCTGATTGAGTTGTTGCATCTGCTGCATCTGCTGGTTCATATTTTCAATGTTGAAGGGGGCGGCTGCTTCTGCATTAAAGCTGTGTACCGTGATGCGGAGCAGGTCGTCCTGCTGTGCCAGCAATGGTACAGCATACAAAAGTGCTTCGGGACCTTTATCGCTAGAGTTAACGGAAGTGAGCATGACCAGTTCCCGGTGCTGCACACACGATGACATGCTGCTTATAATCATGGCCATGATAAAAAAAAGGATAAATTTATTCATTGGTTTATTTTTATTTGTTTTTTTACCACTAAGATTATCTCCGTGTTTTCTTAGTGATTCACTTGGTGTATTAATGGTTAATTTCTTTCTTTGACGCTAATTATCACAGATTACACTAATTTACTATTTTCAAAGTCATAATCCTTTAACAATCGGCGAATGGCGCTGCTTTTGTGAAGCTGTGCCAATAAATCTACGTGTTGTATATTATGAACATCAGTACCCACCATACTGATAAGTTTATGTTTTAAAAGTCGTTCGGCAGCTAGTTGTGGACCCTTGCCATAGTGGCCTAAGAGCGATAAAAGATTGAGTTGCAAACGACAACCACCATCTACTAGATTTTCTAGGGCTAGAATGTTTTGATTTAGATAAGGATATCTCTCGGGATGGGCAAGGATAGGTTTGTATCCTTTCATCTGCAAATCAAAAAGCGTTTGTCTAAAGTTAGGATGTTCGGCTACGAAGGACATTTCTATCAGCACATAGCCACCCGGCAAAACCATGATGTCATCCTGATGCAACAACTTATCAAAGTGATCATCCAAAAAATATTCCGCCGCCGCATCTAGTCGGATATGGAGCCCCTTACGTGTCAAAGCCTGCCGTACTAGCTGAAGTTTCTCTTGGATGATCGCTGTGGTATTGGGATAAAACTCCTGATATATATGCGGTGTCGCTATGAGATGTCGATACCCCAAGTCATACATCCCTTCTATCATGGCTAAACTATCTTCCATCGTCGCAGCCCCATCATCTATACCAGGCAATAGGTGTGCGTGCATATCTACCTGCGGAAGCGGTGGATTGGTGGTTGTCCTAGACAATTTTTTTAAGAAGTCAAACAAGGAGGGTTGTTTAAGGTGTAAGGTGTAAAAATGGTGTAAGGTGTAAGGTGTACCGCCTTACGTAGATGCCATCCTTTTAAACATTAACACATCTTGTGGCACAGTAAAGCTTAAAGGCAAAAAACAAAAAAGAATCACAAATTACAAATCAATGATATTTAAATCTTTATGCACCTTAGAGTCTTAGAGTCTTTAACGCTTGGGCGTCACAAGCGTGGCATTTCAACTTTTACAGTTTTTCAGAATGGACTCAAGTTTCAAGTGAGGCCTTCTGAAATTTCCAACATATAACTTTCGTCAATTTCAGAGTTATTGACACCTACCCCAACGAGACGTTTACTGCATTCTACGCTGCTGAAGCTTATCAGCAAGCCCTATTTAAATCTTTATGCACCTTAGAGTCTTAGCGTCTTTAACGCTTGGGCGTCACAAGCGTGGCATTAACGCTTGGGCGTCACAAGTGTGGCATTTCAACTTTTACAGTTTTTCGAAATGGACTCAAGTTTCAAGTGATGCCTTCTGAAATTTCCAACATATAACTTTCGTCAACTTCGGAGTTATTGACACCTACCCCAACGAGCCGTTTACTGCGTTCTACGCTGCT
>CAMBRK010000102.1 GCA_945870185.1 Aureispira sp. CCB-QB1
GTCTGCAAATCAGAATCCGCCGCGGCGGACTATTTTTCTTCTGTAACCGTAGCGGTGCTACGCTTTTCGAATATAAATAGCTGATTTACCTGCCCGCCTACCATGTAGTGGTCAGGCTGGTTGCATTTTAGCTTCTTCCCGCTACAGCGAGACAGGCTATGACAAAGTTCTAACGCATAATCCGGGTTCAATATCAAGTAAACATTTTATGATGATTTTCTTTTTTCAGATACTCGCATGTATTTCGTGCTTTGAAGTTGTGAGTAGCAACCATGCACATGTTGAAACTTGGGAGGTATTGAATTACAGTACGATAGAGGTAGTGGGACAAACGAATATCAATAATTTTACATGCAGAATACCATCATATGAGAGGGAAAAAGATGTATTGTATTGTGAGAAAAGATCAGACGGAAAGGTAACAGTAAAAAGTACCTTAACGATTCCAGTAACTAATTTTGATTGCTACCACCGAATCATGACTAGGGATCTTCAAAAAACACTTAAAGCTGAGACTTTCCCTAATTTGTTTATTTATATAAAACATTTTTCTGAGCTACCATCACTACACCAACGATTTAAAACCATTTCTAGTACTACAGATATTCAATTAGCAGGGGTCAACAGGACTTTTAAAATTGATTTTGTTACTTCGCCAGCGCAAAACGGGTACCTGGAAATCAAAGGAGAAACGAATATGCATTTTACTGACTTTAATCTGATACCTCCAAGTAAACTGGGAGGTACTATAAAGGTAAAAAATGAGTTGAAAGTCAAAGTAAGGCTTTTACTTAAAAAAGTTTAATTATCTTAGAGCGTTACGATCTTTTGTTTTTGTTTAATAAATAAAAGATCATCCCTGCAATACTACTTTGAAAAATGCCGTAGATCATCCATGAAGCTACCATTTGGAATTCTACATCCATTGCAGCATAGGTTATCCATAAGATGGGTAATAAGGCAACAAATCCGTAGGTGACACCAAACTCTAGGCCAGTTAAAATAATATTTCCCCTAAAAAATTTGTAAAATCTACTCCAAAATATGGATAGAGAGATCCCCAATATAAAAGGATGCATGTAAAAGAAAGTATCTCTGCTACCATCAGAATTGAAAACAGGATTGATATAATTAATAAAGAATTCTGGGAAGATCTTAATGGCTAGATATAATCCACCATAGCTTACAATGAAGATAACAAGGCCTGCAATAACTGCATCTTTCAATATATCTTTGATATTTATCACTAAGTGATTTTTCAGAAGGTTGTCTTCCTGGGTATGGTTATGATTTCTCATTGATTTTTTTAAATAAAAATTAAAGCTTAATGATAATATTGCGTTTATGCAAATAATAGGCAAAAATACTAATAAAGATAATATTGGCCACTGCATACATAAATGACCCGAAATAGTCCCCAAAAAAAAGTTGAAAAAAGTCTGCATACAGTAATCCGCTCAAACTTCGGTCATCTACTTCGATCAACATAAGCAACTTGGCTGTGATACCCGAAAGTACAAAACAAGCTAAGGGATTGACCCCAAACCATCCAAAAAGTTGTGCCCACTTCTTAAAATGCAACATATCAATGATATAATATAAAAATGCCCAAAAAATCATGGCCCATCCGCCTGCATACAGTACATAGGAGCTACTCCATATGGGTTTATTGATTGGGATGTTCCACTCATGCCAAAGGATTCCCACCAAGATGATACCCAAACCATAAACTAATAAATCGTAAATAAATCGCTCTCTTTTTTGGGTTTTCATCCATATTCCAGCCATAAATCCTAGCAATATAGTACCCACAGATGGAAGCGTACTGAGTAAGCCTTCAGGGTCAAAAGGAAGCCCATAGCCTTTATAAATATGATTTTCTCCCAATAAGAATAAATCAATCTTTCTCACTAGATTACCTTCCAATGTCAAATCACTGTTTCCTAAAGATAATAATATCAATGGATAACTCACCAGAATGATTGCTATAAGTCCGAAGATATACTTTGGTTTGCACCAGGTTACTAAAACACTAGCCACCAAATATGCCAAACCTATACGCTGCAAAACACCATAAAGTCTTAATTCAGCTATGTTTTTGTTGTAAAAAGGAAACCAATTGAGCAATAATCCCACTAATATGATCAGAAGACCTCGTTTTACAGACTTTTGTATCCATGATTTGTGATTATCTGTAAATTTTTCAAAGGAAATGGCCATAGAAGTACCCACTATGAACATAAAGAAAGGAAATACCAAGTCCGTAGGTGTACATCCATCCCATTTTGCGTGCAGCAAAGGTGCATAAACATGGGACCAACTTCCCGGGTTATTGACCAAAATCATAAAGAAAATGGTCATACCTCGCATGATATCTATGGATAAAACTCTTTGCCCCATTGTGGTTAAATTTTATACAAAAGTACTAATTTATTTTTGGTTAACATATCACAATTAATATTTGATGAATGCTGAACTAACTAAGCCCAAAATTTAAGTGTTTTTATGCAATCTATCCGTTATTTGTTGTCGTTAATGCATGTCCTTTTACGGTTTCATCAAACTGTCCGTGATCATAAATCAAGTTGCCATTGACAAAGGTATGGGTCACTTGGGTGGTAAACGTCGTCCCATCTAAGGGTGACCAACCACATTTAGATAAAATATTTTCCTTATTGACTATCCAATTCGAATCTAAGTCCACTATACTTAGGTCGGCAAAGTAGCCCTCACGTATAAAACCTCTCTTTTCAATTCGGTAGAGCGTTGCCGGATTATGGCACATTTTTTCAACAATTTTTTCTAATGTGATCAGTCCTTGTTTGTAAAACTCAAGCATAATGTTTAATGAGTGCTGTACAATAGGTGCACCCGACATGGATTGAAAATAGGGCTTTTGCTTTTCCGCTAACGTGTGTGGCGCGTGGTCAGTAGTTACTATGTCTATTCTATCGTCCAACAAAGCTTTTAGCAGTCCTTTTTTGTCCTTTTCTGTTTTTATAGCTGGATTCCATTTTATTAAAGTTCCTAATCGCTCGTAGTCTTTGTCCGAAAACCACAAATGGTGAACCGATACTTCAGTAGTGATATTTTTATCCTTTAACGGAATATCATTACGGAAAAGATGCGTTTCTGCTTCTGTGGTCAAGTGCAAAATGTGAAGCCGTGCTTGGTGCTTGTTGGCTATTTCGATGGCTCTTTGTGTTGCTTCAAAACAAGCCTGCTCGCTTCTAATGATGGGATGAAATTCAACGGGCACATTATCGCCATATTTTTCTCTGTAGATATTTTCGTTCTCTTCCACGATTTGTTCCTTTTCAGAGTGGATGGCTATGATGGATTTGCAATTGGCAAAAAGCTTTTCCATGGTTTCTGGATTATCGGCAAGTAGGTTTCCTTTTTTGGTAAAGTAAAGCCCGTCATCAGATACACCCAACAGTTTACTCGTGTCTAGTTTGATAACTTCGTCCAGATTGTCTCCATTTACACCCAAAAAAAATCCATAATTGGCCAACGACTTCTCCGAAGCTATCTTATATTTTTCATTCAGGAGGTCCATGGTTAATACATTGGGCAATGTATTGGGCATATCGATAAATGATGTCACACCACCTGCAACTGCTGCCCTGCTTTCAGAATGAAGGTCGCCCTTATGGGTGAGTCCAGGATCCCGAAAATGAACTTGGCCGTCTATGATACCAGGAAATAAATATTTTCCGGTTCCGTCAATAACATTTGAATTTTGGTCATCATCATGCGGTCCAATTTTTAAGATGATACCATGATCTATGACTAGGTCTGTAACGAGTATTTGTCCTTCGTTGATGATGCTAATGTTTTTGATAAGAGTCCTTTGTGTCATTGTAAATTATTTGTTTGATTAGGATCGACAGCCAATACCGCCAACATCTATTTTAAAAAATCCCCATTTTAACCCCAAAAGTAGGAAAAATGGCTCATTTAGCTTGTATTTGATTTATTATTAAAAAGTAAACTTCCATCTCCATAACTCAAAAATCTGAAATCATGCTCTAATGCATAATCATAAATCATTTTCCAATCATTACCTACGACAGCTGCAACTAGCAACAGGAGTGTAGAATTGGGCTGATGAAAATTAGTAACGAGAGCATTTGCTATTCTTAATGTGTAAGACGGAACAATCAACAACTGTGTTTTGCAAACCAGTTTTTCTACATTATTTTTTCTTAACCATGCCAGCAAGCCGTGTAGAGACTCCGTTGCCGACATCCTTTGTTGAAGGTCATAGGCATCCCATTGTTTTACTTCTAATTCTTCAGTTGTCGCTTCCATATTTTGACTTGCCTTGACTCCCATCCAATAAAGGGATTCAATAGTACGCAAGGAAGTAGTACCGACGGCAACAACATTTTTATTGGATTGATGATCAGAAATTTGGCCTAAGATTTTCACTATGGTTTCCTGTGATACTTCTATCCATTCAGAGTGCATATCGTGTCCTTCAAGTGTTTCACTCTTTACTGGCTTAAAAGTGCCCGCACCCACATGAAGCGTTACATAATCTATGATGACATCTTTAGACTGGAGATTTTGAAAAATTTGATTGGTGAAATGAAGCCCAGCTGTTGGTGCTGCTACAGAACCCTTTTGTTCGGCATAAACGGTTTGGTATCTACTTACATCTATGGCTTCGCTCTCTCTTTTTAGATAAGGTGGAATCGGCATTTCTCCGAGTTCTTCTAAAATTTCAGCAAATGAAAGATTTTGGGGTTCCCAACTAAACTTAATAGTAAATACATTACCGTTTCGAGTCATTATTTCTGCATGTAATGAAAAGCGCTCTGTTTTAAGACTGATGGTTTTATCCTTCCATTTCTCCACACGGCCGATCAAACAAACCCACTCAACAGATGATTTTTTTATCATAGCAGAAGATGGTTCAACGTTGGCTTCACTGGGTTCAAGACAGAAGATTTCAATTTTGCCACCTGTAGCATTCCTAAAATGAAGCCGCGCCTGTACTACCTTAGTATTATTAAAAACAAAGAGTGATTTTTCTGAGATGTATGTGTTCAGGTTTCTGTAGATATCTTCTGACACATTGCCGTTTTTATATACGAGCAACTTGGCTAAATCTCTTTCATCCAAGGGATATTTTGCGATTCGATTTTCGGGTAAATCGTAGGTGTAATCTTTTATTTGAAATTCCTGAGCTTGCAATTTATTACTCCATGCCATCTGATAATTACACGAATTTTTAATCGTTCACGCAAATATATATCAAGTTGTTGAATGGTGCAATTTTTTTTTAAACCCACCATCATCAATCCATGTACAATCAATTGATTGCTACACTTTGCAGCATTAACTGAAGTAAACTTTGTTTATTTTTTGTAAAACTTTTATGTCACCTATTTTACAATTCCTTCAGCAATTTTATCTGATTTTGACAAAAGGTGTTCTTACCAAAGTATTTTCGATCGTAGTCTCCAAAATATATTGACCGCTAGCCAAATGGGAGATATCCACTTGATTGCCTTGAACTGAGGTTGTCAATAATAGCGTACCATCCATACTATAAATCTTAACTTCTGAGATGAATAGACCCTGATCAAACATTAGAAAATCACTGGAAGGATTGGGGATGATGCTTAGACGTGGGATTTTTACTGCTGAAATGTGGGAAGGTAAATTCCACATTTGACCTTGTTTGTTTCCCCAAATATACTCGACTATTTCTGGCATATCAATAAAAGGATTTCGGTTGTATTGCCACTTTTGGACCACATTATTTCTGTTCATTTCGAAATCATCAGGTGGGTCGTTTCGGTGCCACTCCAATAGTGTGGCTAAGTCGCCAAATTTGCCCACTTCGCCTTCCGGATAACCATTGACCACTTCAAGTGAGATGAATCGTACAGCTAGATAAAAAATACATCTGGCTACATCACCTTTAAAACTTCCTAGATTTCCTACAGGTCCGGCATACTGACCATAAAACTGATTGCCTCTTTTAGTGTTTTCCTGACCATCTACCGCCCTGATACTATGGGCATCGCTATTGCCATGTCTAGTGGAATCTGTATTGGTGGGCCAAAAAATATCAATACCGTCAAAAACTTCGTCAGCTTCGATACTATTAAATCCGCCGCGGGACCTAGGCCAAACGTGTTCTCGATTCCAGGAGCCAGCATTATCTGATGTCAGCTGAAGATCGATTTTTGACCTGCCTTTTTCCAGATAAACCAGCCATACCTGATTATGATTAGCCGGATTTTGGTCTGCTTCTTTTAGGATGTCGATCACATCATTGTAAGTTTGTGCTCTCACTACAGCGGGGTCCGCTATAATGCCGCGCAAGCCTGAGATTAGATTTGTCCCTGATAGCTTGTCGGTTTTTTTGTAATATCCTGGCGATGCTGTAGTAGAAACTTTGCCATAAGTGGGTGATAGAGGAGTTCCAAAAGGTGATATCTTGAAATCATTATCTACTACTCTGATTTTAAGGTTATTGTTTGATGTTACAAAGTTAACTGGCAACTCTGTAAGTCTGAAAATCATTTCTTCATCGCCTTCGTCTACAGTATCATCGATGATTTGTACTGTTGTAGTGGTGCTTTTTTGGCCTTTAGGAATCGTAAGTCTTGTAGTTGCTGAAAAATCACTACCATTAAACCCACCATTTTCCAAAGAATAAGCTATAACCACATCATCTGTCAAGGTAAATTCGGTTTGAAATGTAATGTCAAAGGATTCGCCTTCTGTAAAAATGTTTTTTGGAAAAATGGTCCTGATTCCATTAAGTTCAGTACCACTACCGTCATTGTTTTTTCTGGGAGTCGGAGCAGCGGTGAAGTAGCCCCCATTATTATCTCTTTGGATGGAGTTGGTATTATTGGAACTGCCTTCATTGATTTGTTTGATATTTGGGTTGAATGCTTTAAAAATCTCTAGCATGGTAGTTGCGTCGGGGTCGGCTGTACCGTATATCAATACATCAATCAGGGTTTGATCCACAAAAGCCAAAGTTCCTTCAGGAAAATCAAGAGGATTTCTTTTGTAAATAGCTACACCGTCCGCGCCGTTTTGGATGGTATTATCTGGAATTACCAGATTGGGAAATGGAGAAAGCCCTTCATTGCCCACTACAAACAGGCCATTAATATCCGTTTGCTGACCAGATAAATCTACTACCCAATAACTGGAGTTGTTGGCATTAGTCGATCCATTAAAAAATACGATCGCATAACCATTCAAACTAAAATTGGCTACCGAAGATTTGATTTCTACAAACTCTTTGGTATCCAATCCTGGAGTGTCGCTATCCAACTCATTGATATATAATGTCTGTGCCTGAAGTGACACAGAGACAACAAGGATTAGAAAGATATGAATGAATTGTTTCATGATGTTGGGTAAGGTATTTGATAACAAAGGTATTGCATTTTTGGCTGTAAATAAAGGAAAAATGAATATTCAGATTACAGTACAACATATTTTTTTTTATTCTATATAAAATAGTCCGTTTCATAAGTGTCGTATTATCAATAAATTTCATAATTTATTTTTCATATAATTAAGCCACAATTACTTACGCATGATTAAATAGTAATATAAAATGAAATTTATATTTTTTATATCAATAATATGAATTACCTTTGTGACTCTGATCGATAATAAAGATTGTCGGCAGAATCAACCGATTTTTTGTTAACCCAAATCCGATTTTATGAATGTAGAGCATTACACACCTATGCACTTGAGTAGGAGACATACGTCTGCCTCACACTTTTTTACAACTCATATAGAGCCAGTCTTGCTGAGTTTATTAGTCCTTACAGGCATCATTGGTTCGATTTATTTATTTGGCCAGAAGTTTATTGGTAACGAAAATTCCAATATGCCTACAGGTAATCAACTTCCCCATGCATCAGCATTTTCGACTTTGTTTGTCGGAGAAGATGAGACACCGGCTGATGCTTTTGACCAATACATTAAAATGGATGGCAAACAAGTAGCTGGTCAGACGTTTGCATTTACTTTTCTTAAGGATGAAAAGGCATCCCGTTATGTGATGGAAATGGGTGACGGTGTCAGGCTGATCGTCACACAAAAGGATTTGATCTATAAATACGAGCAACCTGGCAAATATGTGATAGAGCTTAAAGAAATCAAAGATGGATTACTCAATATCGTCGGGACAAAAAAAATAAAAGTTAAATAGTTTTTAGCTGAAACTATAGCTAAAAATTTGAAATATTTGAAGCCTGTCATTTTTTAATGACGGGTTTTTTTGTTTTGGGTTGATCTACAATGTTAACAAGTTCTTAGAAAGAGATTAAAATTTGGTTAAAGTCAAATCAAAAGTTCTTCTTTATCAAGGCATTTATGTAAATTACATTGATTTTCTAAATATTATGAGCCATGGTAATAAAAAACATTAAATTTTATGGTGTTTTGACAGTTTTGGTTCTTTCTGGATGTTTTACTCCAAGAATACCCTTATATACCAAACCTGTCCAAAGCAATAAGGAATACACGATTTCCTATCTTTTTGAGCATGACGGATGCAAGGTTTATCGATTTCTGGACATGGGCGAATATGTGTATTTTACCAGTTGCAATGGGGAGACCACTTTTCGGGCAGACAGCACTACATTGATCAGAAATAGGACAAGAAAGGAATGAGATTAACTTTAGATAATTTATAAAACCTGTAATATCATAATCATAGCTTACTCCTTAGGCAATCGCTTCGTCTCTTCAAATTGGAGTATTTCGTTAAAGATACGGTCTATCTCTTCTCCAGGTATATCTTTGATGATGATTTCCTTATTTTCGTCGAGGATAAAAATCTTGGGCGTTGACTTGATCTTTACTTTCAGATTGTACCTTCCATATTCGTCAGCGGTATTGATAAAATCTTCCATACCTTTTTCCTTTACTGCAGGCCAACAAGTATTGGTTTTTTCACCACCTTTGGTACATATACCTAACATTTGGACACCTTTATCTTTATTTTTTTTATAAAAATTGACAACATCAGGCATTATTTTTTTGCAATGACCACAGTCTGGTGCCCAGAAAACAACCACTGTCCATGGGGCGTTGATGTCGTAAAGTCGCACGGGAGTACCATCTTCTTTGTAAGTAGTGATGTCTGGCATTTTCTTTCCTATTAAGATGGGTTTCATATCATCTGCATTGTCACCCATTATTTTGAGATTTTCTTCTGATATCCAAGATGCTTTCCCTTTACGATAGTAATTGTCTACCATATGGATAAACAATGCATCGTGACCTACGATCTTCATAGCTGCATACTTATTGAGCAAATCAGCCAAATAATATCGGTAAGCTTCAGGGTTATTTTCTAACATACCCAAGACAATATCTATGGTTTTCATCAGTGAGTCAGGCTGCTGATTACTCACTTTATTGATATAATAATCTATTTTTTGATGTATAAATGGTGTTCTGATCAGTGCCGGATGATTCATATCTATATTGTCAAAATAATGTCGTTTGTAGTAATAGTACCTTCTTATTTTACTACTATCAACGGGCAAATCTGCAAATTCAGGTACATCTATTTCCGTATTGCCCTTCAGGAGTAGGGCAGTGAGTGAAGTAGGATTTTTTATTATGATTTCCTGTTGATATTTTTTGACATCTTGATCGAGCTTGTCTAGAGCATTTTGAGATTCTTTGTCAGTGTTATTTTGTTTTTTTGCCCTTTCTATTTTTGATCTTAGGGTATCTGCAAGGACTCTTTTACCTTTGAGAAAATCCATATAATCATAAAACAAATTATTATCCTTACTACCTTTAAATTTTACATCGGTGAGATCTTCATAATTGCAGATCAATGCAAATTTACTTTCCGTCTGTGGAACCATAAACTGGATAAAGTTATTGCTCGGTTTGAAAAGCAATAAATATACTCCTTGTGATGGCTGAATGGTATCCGTCCATAAAAACTTACCCTTGCCTTTACTGAAGAGCGTATCTTTGACCAATTGTTTTTCTCCAAAATAATTACCCACTATCAAAGTATCATTTTCATAATTATTGATCTCAATACTCACGTTAAACTTTTGGCTCATAGATGTTGTCGTCATCCAAACCACACACCAAACTGTAAAACTAATCTTTGCTATAAAATTCATAAAAAAATATACTTACTTTAATAATTTGAAGTGTTGGAATTCCTACATTGGAAGATAAGTTGATTTATAACGCAAAACAAAGCAATTTTGTTAGCAGAGACTAGGCATTACATATGAATAATACTTTTCAAAGGTATTTACAAAAGAGTTATTTTCTGTTTTATCTTCTTATGATTTGATCTTATTTTCATTTACCGCATGTTTTTTACTATCAAAATTACAAATTTATGGCAGTAATATTTTTAAAAATAAATTTATTACACATTACTTTTCTACTGAAAATCAAGCATTTACAGAGTGGTTTAATTGGTAATTTCATCATTCATATTATCAAATTACAATATATATATACAATTGTATCACAATAATAACAGCTACTCTATAGTCATTTCGTATACTTAATTAAATATTGTCAAAATTGCTAGACATCCTTTTGGGTTACAAAACGCATTAGAGAAATGTAAAATATTTGGCATAACTTTTGTATTTTCTAAACCGATTAATGATTTTAATTCCCGTAAAACCGAAAACAAAGGTTATGAGTACATTGTATAATTTTTCAAAATGGATTTTATTATTCGGATTTTTTGTATTTCTGAGTAATCAAATTTCCGCACAAAACGAAGATTGTAATTGCAATCCTGACATGAGATTCCTCATAGATGATTGCGTCACCCAATCCAAAGAAACTGAAATTGGTTATTACATCTATTCCAAATCCATTGCTGCCAAATCAGGAACCAAATGGGTAAAAGTGTATGAAGATGGAAAATTGGTTGCAGATAAAGAAGTCATCTTTAACGCTGAAGGATTTTTCAGTGATGTACTCCAAATCAAACCAACCAAGGATACTAGATTTCATGTCGAATTCCATTGTGATAAAAATCAATGCTTTACATCTACCAATCAGACGCTGAGGACTGTACCTGATTTTGAAATACAAACCAAAGACATCAGTTGTCATGGTAAAGCTGATGGAGAGACTCAGTTAATGCCTCTATCTTTACAAGGTATAGACCTGATTTGGGAAACCGGCGAGCGCAAAAATTTTGTAGAAAAAATGCATAACGGACTCTACAACGTCACTGTAGAAAATGCAAACGGTTGTAAAGAAGTTAAAGAAATTTATATAAAAGAACCACAACCTTTAGCTCTTGAGCCAAAGTTTTTGTCATTTATCGAAAATGATAAAACTTTCCACTGCATGAAAGTGGATGTCAAAGGTGGTCAAGCTTCATATCTCTACGATTGGGATAGCAATGGACTTGGGCTGTGGGAAGACAAAAGTCACATTATGTGTTCAGAAGATGCCAAACACATAGTAAAAGTGATGGATCAAAACGGCTGTGTGGTCACAGAAGAATTTACGTTTACTAAATCCGCACCAAAGAATTGGAAGGTTAATGAAGTGTCTATCAAAGCCGATAAAGAAATGGAAGATGGCAAATTTAGCTACAATCTTCACAAAGCATTAGACAAGGCATTTGGAGACTTGGATGGTGATGGATTGGATGGTAGTGTTTTTGATGTGGCCTTTTACAAAGATGCTAACCTTACTTCAAAAATACAAAACAGTACCGCATTCGAAAGTGTGCCTAATGAAGCTATATTTGCTGTAGTGCAGTCAGACAATGGGTTAGCCAGAAGTAATGTTATTTTATCTCCCAATGCTTTAGAATTCTGTTTGAGAGTTTCGGAAGCATGTGATAATAGTCCTCCTGTAGAATTGATACCTGTATCTTGTGCATCAGCGCAGACACCCCTAACATCAGGAGGTACTTATACCGCTATAAACGCGTCCGTAGGACCGCTAAACGGCAGAGACGAATCCATTAGAATCATCGGTCCAGATGCTCAAGGAAAGTATTTCTTTAACCCTGAAAATGGAAGTGGAAATTATATTATCTTTTATACTGTGGGTGGTGTGGAATATGAGGCTCTTTTTGACGTACAAGCTATCAATCCACAATTCAGACCATCTACATTACCCATTTGCGGTAATTTCCCAACCTTTGAACTCAGAGCTAATCCTATCGGAGGTGTTTTGACTGGGCCTGGTATTCAGGTAGGTTTTAGAGATGTAGGTACTAATAGGTTTTTTATCATAGATAGTACAGGTTTGGATATCAATGTTCCTTACACCTACTTTTATCAGTACACCCAAAATAATGCTTCTGGTCTGACTTGTACAAAGATTGCTCAAACGACCGTCACCATTTTAGATTTCCCAAGAGTAAATATTAATACTTTTAACCAGCAAGTGTGCGAAAAAGAAAGCATCAATCTCGCATCAACTGCAAATACTACTGATGGTTCGACAACTTTGAACTATACTTGGTTTTTTAGACCACAAGGTGGAGTAGCTTCTGTCATAGGCAATACCCCAAATATCACGGTAGGTGAGGTCAGTCAGACAGGCAGATATATAGTAGAAGTGCAACAAAACAACTTATGTAGCAATAGAGACTCAGGCTTGGTACAAGTATTTTTACTACCTAAAGTGACTTCTGAAGTTTTGTCTGATGTCACTTGTTTTGGAGTAAGTAGTGCTCGAGTAAATCTATCTGTTGAAAATGTAACCGATTATACAGGCTATAGTTTTGTCTGGAACGGAATCAGAACTGGCCGTACATTTAATGGCAGAGAACAATCAAACTTACCTGCCGATACATTCTCCATAGCCGTGACCACACCACCATTGACGGTTGCAGGATTGCAGTGTACTTTAACAGATACGGTAGTCATACGATCATTTCCTGAAATAGGTATTGTTTGTGCTCCAAGAGATGTCACGGTTTCATGTTTTGGCGATATGAATGTGTCACGAAATATTAATGTCAGCCCATTGGCTACAACACCACTGAGTTACAGTCTCACTAGTCCTACTGGACCATGGCAGTCATCATCCTTATTTACAGGTTTGGGTGTTGGAAATGATCCTTTGGTATTGTTTAGAGACTACAAAGTATTTGTAAGAGATGGCAATGGTTGTGTCGACAGCTGTCACTTCTCCATTTACCAACCCGCAATACTTACCTGTTCCTTAAGCAAAACGGATCTTACTTGTTTTCAAAATGGTAGTGGGTCAATTACTGCAACAGTAGCTGGAGGAACTGCCCCTTATACTTATGCTTGGAGCAATGGAACCGTGCAACCTTCTACATTATCTACCACCAATAGTATCAATGGATTGGCAGCAGGTTTTTATGGATTGACCATTACTGACGCTAATAATTGTGTCACCACATGCTCTATCCTTGTAAACCAACCTAATAATATCTCTCCCAATGCCGCACCTGTTACGGTTTGCCTAGACCAAGTAACACAAATTATTGCAAATCCTAGCGGAGGGACCAGTCCTTACAGATATAATTGGACAATACAAAATCCAGGAAGCACCGGCGCCACATCTACAGCACTTGCAGGTAGCATTAATGATGCATCACAGGACTTTGATGCTTGGTGTCTTACACCAGGGGTGGCTATAGTAGGCTTGCAGATTACAGATGACAATAATTGTATACAAAATGTAGACGTTCCAGTTACATTGAGATCTTGTTTTGACTTGGCCATACGTAAAAGAGTGATACAACCAACTAAAGAATATTATCCCGGAGATACAGTTACCTTTAGAATTGAAGTATTTAATCAAGGTACTGTAAATGCTACCAACGTAATAGTATCTGATATTCTGGACGACAATATGCAATTCGATGTAGCTCAAAATACCGCAGCACTTACCGGAAATAATAATAATTGGGTTGCTGAATTGGATGGTACCATGAGTACTATTATTAACAGAATCAACGCGGGCCAAAAAGCAACTATAAAAGTTATTTTGATCATAAAACCAACTACTAATAGCTTGTCAATGATCAATTATGCTAGAGTCTCCGGAGCTGTAGGTGAAGTGCCCTTTGGATTGACCACCAGAAGTAAAGATAATCCAATAGATGAAGATGATTTACCAGCATCTATGGGTCCTAACGGCCCACCTGAGAAAGATGATGAAATATGTGACTCCAGCAATGCTATAAATTTCCCAGGTGAGTGTTCCTTGGGCGATGATCAAGATGACGAAGATAGATTGGATTATGCTGTAGTTTCTATTTGCCAATTACAAGGCAGAAATTATACGGATGAGCAATGTTTGACGCCAGAAGCCAGAATCTTAGGTTATGGACTGAATACAGCACAAATGAAAGACGAAATGGACCCGACAGGAAATGGCGATGGTATTATTAATGGGGATAACGGTAACAGATTGACTACAGTCCATAATACATACATAGACGCTATGATGGGTACTAACCCGATCACAGAAATTATTTTCTCTAATGGAAACGGTGGTATCAACTCATCCAATGG
>CAMBRK010000103.1 GCA_945870185.1 Aureispira sp. CCB-QB1
TGAGAAAGACCTAAACGGCAACGTATACAAGATTTGGAATCGATTAAGCTCAGGAAGTTACATGCCGCTTTTGGTAAAACAGGTAATAATACCGAAGAAGCAAGGAGGAGAGCATCCTTTAGGGATACCGACAGTAGGAGACTGAGTAGAGCAAGGCGCGCTGAAAACTCGATTAGAGAGAGAGTTTGAACCAAAGTTTCACAAGAGATCATATGGATACCGACCAGGAAAGAGTGCCCAGGGATGTAAAGAAAACAGTATATAATACTCATGGGTAATCGATGTAGACATCAAAGAATTCTTTGATAACATAAGTCATGAATGGATGCTAAAAATGGTAAAAAACCATACAGAAGAAAGGAGTATGCTGTTATATTTAATTAATAATTGATTGGTGATAATTCATACTTACGTCCTATAATTCCCATCTTAACTATGATTTATATTCTGCCAAATCGATGCAGTTTTTTATTAACTTGGTGCAATATACAAATTATAACTAGCCAAATTATATAAAATCATATGCAATTTGGCAAAAATTAGAGTTGATAATTCGCCAAATTATACGTTTAAATATATAAGATACCGA
Source organism: Aureispira sp. CCB-QB1 (assembly GCA_945870185.1). Lineage (GTDB taxonomy): Bacteria > Bacteroidota > Bacteroidia > Chitinophagales > Saprospiraceae > OLB9. The sequence goes on from CAMBRK010000103.1 coordinate 590, forward strand.
ATAATATTTAAGCAGTATAGTGAATTTTATTCAAATAAATTGCAGTAAATCAGATGGATATCAAATTTTTGATTATTTATTTTTTAGTAATTTCTTTATCAATACTATTTGACCTAAATGATAATAACTGTGCTCCAGCATTCCTAAAATATTGCGAAGATAAGTGCCATATTTTTCATCTGTAAAAGCATCTTGTAACTGAGATGTCGGCATTTGTTCCACTAAGTATACAAAATATTCAGCGTTTCTAAAGATATTATCTCGCATAGTATCCCACTCTACTTGGGAAGTAATGGGTGTCATATCATAACTATATTGATCTCGGATATCCAATGAGCCACCTTTAAAAACTTTAATCATACCTTCGAGGTAATAATTGAGATGAAAGGCTAAGATTGCTATCGTATTTAAAGATTCATATTTGGCATTAGCCATACTGATGTCAACATCTTGTAGTTGCGCTTTGAGATTTAAGTCTGTTCCAATCCATTGTCCACTTAGAAATAAATCCTTGAGTTGTTTGGCAAGTTGTTCATTAAGAGTCATTGCTTTATGATACAAAATATAAGTTATAAAAAATTTTACCCATAAAAATTATCTGATGATCTGCCTAAAATCGTATTATTAAAAAATCTAATTTATGGATTATAGATCGTTAAGATTATTTTTACGAAGGCAAAAGTAAAATATAGGTAGGAAATTTGAAAGGATTTAGCAATAAATGTTTATTATAGCCGCAGTTGACAAATAGTCTTTGGTCAAATGAGTAAAATGCGGACTGTATCCGGAATTATAAATTACTAGCGGATGATTCACAAAACTGATTTGGGTACCACCTTCCTGATGTAAGTTTTGATGCGTTTTGTTTTACCGACCATTTGATCAGGATTCCAAGTTTCAGTAACTTGCCAAGCATTTTCTGGTTGAAATTCATCTTCAAACCCTTTGCGAACACCATCAGTCAATCGCTGATTATGGATGACTACCATACACTCTGTATTAAGATGAGTACTTCTGGGGTCGAGATTGAAAGTACCGATTACCGTAGTCTTTCTATCTATGATCATGGACTTGGCGTGTAATCCGAAGATCGGTTGAAAATCAGGTTTTTCTTTCAGCGCACCAGTCATCAGACGCTTGCGGCATGCTGCATCAGGTCGGAACTCGAAGATATTGACGCCTGTTTTGAGCAATGCTTTACGATCTCTTTGGTAACCACTGAAAGCTTCGAGATTGTCAGTTGATGCCAAACTGTTGGTCAAGATTCGGATTTTTACTCCACGAGCAACAGCATCTGCAAAAAGTTTTCTGCTCTCTTCTGTAGTTACCAAATAAGGTGATTGTATATCGACCGTTTTCTGTGCGTTTTTTAACAATGAGATCAGAGCTTCTGTTGATTTGCCGCTTCCTGAGAGTCCCTTTGTGCCACCATTTTTGCCAGGTTCATCTGAGACGTAAGAGATACTGTCTGACCAAATCAAGTTGCCTTGCTTTACTAAATCATTAAATGCGGAGGGTATGTTGGCTACTCTTTTTCTGATTTGTGGCCAATAATTGGACGTGTCACAAGCATATTGATGCAGTTTACTGTATAAGCTGGGATGGTATGAAATCTTGGGCTCATCTTTCAAAATTTCTCCAACTGTCACGCTAAGTTTATGATTCCAAAAAGTTTCAAAGGATTGTTGAATCGGTTTGCAAATCTGACCTATTAGAAAAATATCCCGATCCCTAAAATTGTATTCATGGTCATAATCAAAGTATTCATCTGCTATGTTGCGCCCTCCAGTAATAACAGTTTTACCATCTGCTACAAAAATTTTGTTGTGCATGCGTTGATTAATACCCCGAAAATCAGTAGCTATCTTAGTTATTTTTTGAAATAGATTTTTACCAAGATTGATGCCTGGATTGTAGATTTTGATTTCAATATTGGGATGAGCATCCATGATCTTGATATCTTCTGCTTCCGCATCTACCATGATATCATCAACCAAAATTCTCACCTTAACGCCCCGATCTGCAGCTTTTACTAGATAATCACATGCTATCAATCCTATGTTGTCAATGGAAAAAATAAAGTATTGAATATCAATAGTTTGTGTGGCATGAGAAGTCAGCCAAGCTCTAGCTATCATCGAGCCATCGCCATCTTCTAGCACATAAGCTCCAGATAATTTAGCTAACAAAGAATCCAAAGGAGTAAGATATGTTCCAATGTCTAAACCTTGAGTAGATCGAATGGAAGCACAGTGATCTTTAGTAGTTTGAATAGTTTTTGTCTCTGATTTGCAAGCACCTATTGTGATCATTAAGTACATGGCAAGCAAAAGGGTACCATATGATTGAATTGATCTATATATTTCCATAATCTTATTTATCTTTAGATTGTCGATTGCCCATTTTTGCTCCATCACAATTTCATTATATTTACCACAATAATAAAGTTATATTATCTTTCAAAATGCATTTTTGTATTATTTTCTAATAGACGACAAAAACAACCTATGATATCTATCAAAATGTGTTATAACTAACCTATGAAATACAACATATTTTCATTAAAATTACTTATGAAATTGAATATGTTAGTATCTTTGTGGAAAGTTGAATTTACCTAATTCACTGATATACAGTGTTTTGGTATCGTCGATTTAAATAATTTAGTCTTTTATATATCGTATAACATTTAAGAGCTCATTTTCAAAACAATAACCATGCTAAATTTTGATTTTTCAGGTTGGAGCCAAAAAGAATTTAATGAATTTTTCAATAGGGAAACTCCCCATTTTACCAAGATGGGAAAATATACTTTGCCAAGTGAAATAGAGATATTGAAAAAAGCTGATGAAGAAGAAAGAATAGATCTTTCTACCATTGGATTTTTTTTCTTTGAATCTAAGCCTATGGATTATAATCCAGTGGATATCATTCCTTTTGCAACTACAGGAGGTGATGGATGCTTCTTTGCGTTTCTAACTGATTATCAATTATATGATAGCATTTATGATTGCCCGATTGTTTTTATCTCTCCATGCGATGGAGATGAAATGAATTACCTTTTTGCAAAAAACTTTAAAGATTTTCTAAGCATAATAATGACAATTTACAGTGCCGAAAATATTAGATTCAATAATCCAAGGACTTTTGACTTTGAACAAGCAATAAAAACACTAAACGAAGATTATCAAGAGTATGGTGAAGAACATTTTGTATCAAGAAATAAGACAGTAGAGTTTATTAGTAATTAAATTGGCCAAGAACCCGTTAAAATCGAAAACTTGAATACATATTTTACGGATTTATATGATAGTAGAATTGGAGAAAGTTTTATTACTACAAAAGATAGTTTCAATCTTAAATTGGGGAAGGCTCAAGTATCAGAACTAAATAATTGGGTTGAGCATCCCGTTTCGGAAAGCGAATTGAAGGAAAGCCTTTCCAATGCATCTGAATTAGAACTAAAAATATTTTTAAGAAATATGCCTTATATATACGAGTATTTTAAAGATAACTATAAAGAAATAAGGGCAATGGTTCATTTATATTTGCCTGAATCTTTTGGACAAGAAAAAGCAATCATTGAAGATCAAATTAAGTCAACTGCAGTATTTGATTATTATCTTGAATGGAGTAAAAAATAAAAATTCAGTTTGAATAATGATGAAACAGTGGAAAAAGTGATGTTTAGATTGTTGAATAAGCATTTTGCTTCTGAATAAAAAGAAGATAGTTGCTTCAGCTTTTTTAATACCTTTGCAAAAAGAATAGCTCATTATATGGCGACCATACAATTACCAAAAGATTTTGAAATATTTATCCAAGAATTAAAATCCGTCACCACATCAGAAATCAAAACTGATGAACTATCACTAGGTTTGTATGCTACGGATGCATCGCTATATCAATTGCAGCCACTTGCCGTAGCCATTCCATCCCATGAAAGCGATCTGATCAAAATCATCCAGATAGCCAATAAATACAATATCCCAGTGATGCCACGAGGTAGCGCTACCAGTCTTGCAGGACAAACCACCAATCAGGCACTGATCATTGATTTTACCAAATATTTTGATAAGATATTGAATATCAATGCCGAAGAAAAATATGCTATCGTACATCCTGGTGTAGTCCGTGATCAACTCAATGCTGCTTTAAAAGAACTTGGCTTAGACTTTGCGCCTGACCCTGCGACTACAAGCCGTGCGACAATAGGTGGCATGATAGCCAATAACTCATCGGGTACCAAAAGTATAAAATATGGCAAAACCATAGATCATGTTTTAGGTCTCAAAGTATTGCTCATGGACGGTACCATATTGCAATTGGGAGCATTAACGGCAGAAGCATACGAAGCCAAGTGCCATCAAACTGATCGCGAAGGTGAAATTTACAGGTCATTCAGAAAAATCATTTTTGAACACGCTACTGCCATCGAAGCGGCATATCCCAAAGTGATGCGTCGCGTCAATGGGTATCCACTCGACGAATTTATTCACACAGATCGCTGGAATTTGGCCAAGATATTTGCCGGCTCAGAAGGTAGTTTGGGCATCATTCTGGAAGCCAAGGTCAATCTCGAACCCATCCCAAAATACAAGGCAGCATTTACGGTCCACTATGATGATCGAATGCGTGCGATTAGAGAGGTACATCAAATGATTGCCTTTGATCCTGCCGCAATAGAGATGCTAGACTTCAATGTCTTTGAGCAAAGTGTCAAAAACAATATGACCAAAAGTCTGCATCAACGCTTGATCATCGGTGCGCCGCAGGCTACCCTTTCGGTAGAGTTTTTCTGCTTGTCGCAAGATGAACTGGAACAAAGAATCGATGACTTCTCTTGGTGGTTACAAAATAATAGTACTGCTTATGCCTATCCCATTCTCCGAACACCTAGCGAATTGGATGATTCATGGGCATTGCGCAAAAACGGACTAGGCCTACTTATGGGCGACCCATCTGGGAGAAAACCCATTCCATTCATAGAAGACCAAGCTATTCCATTGGAGCATTTGACAGACTATATACAAAATGTACTTGATCTTTGTCAAAAACATGGCGTCGAAACCATCCTTTACGCACATGCAAGCGTAGGTGTACTACATGTAAGGCCGTCACTAGATATGACTGAGCAGTCAGACATCGACCTTATGAAAACCATTTCTGACGAAGTCTTCCACTTGGTCAAAAAATACAATGGAGCTTGGTCAGGAGAGCATGGTGACGGGCGTAATCGTGGTCACAGATTGAGAGATTTTTTTGGTGATGAAGTGTATCAATGTCTAAAAGATGTCAAGACGATTTTTGATCCCAAATACCTGCTCAATCCAGGCATCATCATCGATGTTCCTCCCATGGATAAGCATCTGCGATATGGTGCCGGTTACAAAGATAATCCATACCATTTTGTCTATAAATACCGAAAAGATCATTCATTTGAAGCATTGGTGCACAATTGTTCTGGTGTAGGTGCTTGTCGCAATCATATAGGTGGTACGATGTGTCCAAGCTTCAAAGGCACTGCTGATGAAGATGCTTCTACGCGGGGCAGAGCCAATGCATTAAGATTGGCTATATCAGGTCAGTTGGGTTTTGAAGGACTCACGGACCCAAAAGTATTGGAAACGCTCGACCTTTGTTTATCCTGCAAAGCCTGCAAATCAGAATGTCCGTCAAATGTAGATATGGCCAAACTTAAAAGTGAAGTACTCCAGAAAAAATATGACGAAGGCAACATCACTTTCCGTGAAAAAGCCATCAGCGCCAATGTCAATATCGTGCCCAAAATGGCAGGATGGAAAGCCCCTTTTGTCAATTTTGTACAAGGAACTACCATCTTTAAATATGCAGCTGAAAAAATACTTAAGGTAGATCGTCGTCGTACGCTTCCTTCTTATGCCAATGAATCTTTGGAGACTTGGTACAAAAACAATTATAAGTCTAACGGAAGTAAAAACAAAGTAGCGCTCTTTGCAGATACTTACATCAATTATCACGAGCCGCAAGTAGGAAAAGCAGCCATCAAATTGCTCACCGATTGTGGATATGAAGTGTTGCTGGCATCTGTAGGTTGCTGTCAACGCCCCAGGATTTCCAATGGTTTTCTAAAAGAAGCCAAAGAAGAAGGAACAAAAGTTGCTGAGAAATTAATGCCGTACATCAATCAAGGTATAAAGATAGTAGTTTGTGAGCCATCATGTACCTCTGCACTCATCGATGACCTTCCCGATTTGATAGATGATAGCACACTTTCAGAAGCACTCAACTCGAATGTAATGGCCATCGATGTTTTTTTAGCTGATGCTTTGGTTTCAGGTCAACTCAAAGGTAAATTTGTAGCCAAATCAAGAGATGTCCTACTTCATGGTCATTGTCATCAGAAAGCATCATTTGGTACCCATGGTATGAAATCCATCTTTAAAGCTGCATCCACCAATTGTCAAGAACCTGATAGTGGCTGTTGTGGTATGGCCGGCTCTTTCGGCTACGAAGCAGAGCATTACGAGGTATCCAAAAAAATCTCAGAGCTCGTCTTAATTCCAGAAATAAACAAGACAGACAAAAATACTTTAGTAGTTGCCAATGGCTTCTCTTGCCGTCATCAGATCCATGATTTTGCGGGAAGGAAAGCGGTGCATTGGGTGGAGAGTGTGGAGTTTGTTATGTTGTGATAAGGTGATCTCGTGATCAAGTGATCTGCGATAGTGCGAAATAATGTCAGGAGTTGAAGGAAAATATTGTAAGTTTACACCACAGCAAAATATTTTCAATTACCTTACATGGATCAATTTTATAAATGAATACATTAACGGAAATAAAAAAAGAATTTTGGAATTCAATCAAATGCGGAACTGGCAAGGCATTTATTATTCAAAAGATGTATCCCAAAATAAATTTCAAAAGAGAAATTTATAAAGCTGCTATTACCAATTATGCTTATGATAGACAATGTGAAGGAAGTCGAGGCTTTTACATAAATCAACTTATTAAAAATAGCAAAGATTCAAATGATATTCAAAAAATGATTCTTGATAGATTTGTTATTGAAAATGAAGACTTCTACAACCTAGATCAAATGTATGATTTAGCCGTTCTTTTTTATGCTAACGGAAAGGGAAATATTTCAGTACGAGAAATACTTAGAAACAGATTTACTATCAGTCCGGCAATTCATAATGAGTTTTGTGGTGAACATCAAATATTAAAAGTATTTGGTATTGATGGAATTTTGATAATCGCTAATGTAATTGGAAAGCATCTGTTAGAAAATGAAGATGCTTCGGCATGCAGTTGGAAAATAGAAGAATTTCAAAAGAAAAACAAGGGGATAAATGTTTTTGAACTATTAGAGATAAATTCAAAAAACAATGAGTTTGTGAGGAAATATTATGAGTCAATTACCAATAATAGGTCAACAATATTCAAAAGAAGAAAAATAAAAAAATATTCTTACAAATTAATTTCTCAGAGAATTAAGGAAAATAAGTTTATGATTATTTCAGCAGAAAGAGCAAATGAGCTTTCGGACATAGAAGTCTTAAATCTTGCAAAAGACTTTATAGATAAAAAAAACATTAATGCAAAAGAAGGCTATTTGGAATTTTTCAGAGAAAGGAAGTTTCCATTAGACATCAAGTATTTATTAAGTATAATAAAAACAAAAAAATATAAAAATACATATTACTTAGATTTAGCCTGTGAATCATTAAAATTTTTCAAATCAAAAGAATTAAGAGAACTTTTATTTACAAAAATTGATCAATTAAATAAATCACCTGAGTACCTTTACTTATTAATGTCAAACTATGAAGATGGTGATGGTGTATTTTTAAATGGAATTATAGATAAATGTAAAAATCAACATTCTATTCATCGCCTAACATTTATTCTCTTAGACATTTATCAATATAATAACACAAAGGACTGTAAAGGCCCTTTACTAAAATTATATGATACTTTAACTTGTGGTTTGTGTAGGAAAAATGTAATTGAGATTCTAGACAATAATGGAGTTCTTTCCGATTTCATTTTAATGGAAATAAAATATGATAGTGAACTGGATACAAGAAAATTTTATAAAAACAGGATTAAAGATAGAAAACAAAAAGTATCGTCCAAACTATAAACACCTATTTTATGGATAAATTTCGAATATCTTGGCAAGCCTTTAAAAAAGTAAGTAACTTCGGTGATCCTGTTGGTGAATTTATTAGAGAAAAATCTCAAGATCAATCGCTTACTGAATTCTACCTTCAAAACAAAGACAACATTGTCTTGCCAAAATATTTCATAAATGATATGGAACTTTCTTTATGGCTAAAATTATACGTATATCGAACTAGCTACCAATTTGATAATGTGGAACCCATTTATGTATTATACCAAAGTAAACATAAACACATTCCATCACTAAAGATGTATTTATTGAGTTTGCTAGGTATAAAAATCAATCTTCCACTGTTGAAGGAATTTGGTTTTAATTTAGAAGAAACTCAAATAGATTGGAACGAAGTTGTAAATCAAGCTAACAAAGATGCTATGCTCTTTTGTTGTCCATGTGGAGATCGAGGTTGTGGATATTTTCCTTTGGAAATCAAACGTCAAGATGACCATATATCCTGGCAATTGGATAAAAATATGAAAGCGTTTACTTTCGGATTTGAAGCATATAAGAATGAATTTTGGCCATTTTTTGAGCTCATTAATTTTCAGAATGATCTTTGATAAAAAAAATTGAAAAAAATCTGATATTTATGAACTTACTTCTGAAAACTATTGTTTACGTATAAAAATAAATATCTTTACGTGTAAATAAATAAAAATGGATGCTAAACTTACCCTATCTCTGGACCATGATGTCATCAATAAAGCAAAACTTTTTGCCGAAAAAAACAATATGAGTTTGTCTCGACTTACGGAGTTTCTGTATAGTAGGTTATCAGATAAGCCTTACCCCAATCTAGAAGACTTACCCATCTCTGACTGGGTGATGACGGCAGCAGAAGGTCAGGCAGAATACAAAATAAAACCCAAAACTTCCAAAAAACTTCGCAATGAGTATTTTGACTCAAAAAAGACAAAGTAATCTATCGTCATGAAGCGAGTTTTTATCGATGCCAATGTGTTGGTAGCTGTGATGAACAAAGAATATCCTTTATTCTCTGATGCGGCTCGGGTCTTGAGTTTAGCAGATAAAAGTAGTTATAATTTATATACTTCTCCTGTTTGTCTGGCTATTGGTTTCTATTTTGTAGAGAAAAAGAGTGGTACTTCACAAGCAAAAAGGAAACTCAAATTACTCTTAGAACATATCAAAGTTACTACTGTCGATGATAAAATAGTCAGGCAAGCACTTAATAATGCTTCCATCCATGATGTAGAAGATGGTATGCAATATTATTCAGCTTTGGGATCAGGTTGTACATACATTGTAACTGAAGATAAAGATGATTATTATTTTTCCGAGATCAAAATAGCCAGCTGCAAAGAATTTTTAGGTGACCATTTTAGTAACATATAAACCATTTTTTAGTATTCGTTCTTTTCAGGCATTGTTTTTGATATTATAATAAATAATTATATTTAATTAAAACGTAGAAAGATGAATAAGTGTCACTTAGTATGTAAATTACCTTTTTTTGTAGCTCTTTTTTTATTAGGATTGATGGTTACTTCATGTAGCCCTAGTTCTGGCTCCAGAACGAGTAAATATTCATCAGCAAACAAACGAGCCAAGTCTCAGCATCATAGTAAAGAAAACAGAACTTATACTGCTAATAAGAAAAAAGCTAGCGAAACCTATCCTACTTCAAAGGCAAATGTAAGTAGCATAAGACAATCTATCGTTTCATCAGCACTCCAATATCAAGGGACAAATTACCGCTCAGGTGGAAAATCACCTGATAGTGGATTTGATTGTAGTGGGTTTACAGGTTATATATTTTCTCAAAATGGTATTCCAATCTCTGGACCTTCTCACAAAATAGCAGAAATGGGCAAAGAAAAAAGTAAATCACAACTCATGCCTGGAGATCTTATATTTTTTGGCAACAGTGAGCGCATATCTCATGTAGGTATCGTTTCTGAAACCAACGGTGATGAGATCAAAATCGTACACGCTACCACTTCTGCAGGTGTCAAGGTAGATAATATCAGCAATTCTGAGTATTGGACTACCAGATATTTATTTGCAAAGGATGTGATCGGTAAGTGATCCCTCAATTCATAACCGGCAAGGCCAAATACCCTTTGTATTCATTTTCGGATTCAAAAACGACATCGGTATAGTCTTTCACTACATTGTAGAGCGTATCTCTTTCTATAGGCTTCCTACCTACGCGCTTGATCATCTGTACCAGTTGTTCCGTTGTAAGTGCAGGATTTTGTTCTTCTGAACCAGCCATGGAGTAAATTTTTGTTGTATCATCTATGGTGCCATCGATATCATCTACGCCAAATGCCAAAGATAGCTGAGCCATATCTCTACCTATCATAGGCCAGTATGCTTTGATATGGTCAAAATTGTCCAAGTATATTCTGGAAATAGCATACATTTTAAGATCTTCTATGGTAGAGACTTCTTCTAAATGTGATAATTGATTGTTTTCATTCCTAAACTTTAAAGGAATAAAGGTCTGAAAACCTCCTGTTTTGTCTTGTAGCTGTCTCAGTTGGTCCAAGTGGTCCACTCTATGCCAGTAGTTTTCTATATGGCCATATAGCATGGTAGCATTAGATCTGCCACCCAACTCATGCCATACTTCGTGTATTCGTAACCATTGCTCACCACTGCATTTTCCACCTGCTATTTGATCCCTGATCTCAGGATGAAAAATCTCAGCACCGCCACCAGGCATAGAATCCAAGCCAGCTTCCTTCATGAGCTTCATCCCTTCTTCATAGCTGATTTTATCTTTTTTAAATATATAATGATACTCCACTGGCGTCAGTGCTTTGACATGAAGGTCGGGACGGTGTTCTTTGATGGCTTTAAACAGAGTAGTATAGAACTTTACATCATACTGTGGCAAGACACCACCAACTATATGTACTTCTGTAACGGGTTTATTATCATAGCTGCGTACGATATCCATCATGTCATCATGTGTATATTCCCACCCTTCGTCACGTCTCTTGATCAATCTAGAGTAAGAACAAAAAGTACAAGTATAAAGACAAACGTTGGTAGGCTCCATGTGGAAATTTCTGTTGAAATAAGTATCGTCTCCATGTTTGTGTTCCCGTATATAGTTGGCCAAGGTTCCCAAATAGGCAAGACTAGCTTTTTCAAACAATAATAATGCTTCATCATTCGAAATTCTTTGATGCCCAGCTACTTTTTGAGCAATGTTTTTAAGATCGGGATCCAGATGGGCATCTTCGAGCAAAATATCCAGGTTATGCAAAGTTGTCATTTTAACTATTTGAGTAAGTAAACATGCAAAATTAAATTTTGATGCACAAATTACCCAATTTTATTATAGAAAGCTTTTTCTTTACACCATATTTTCATTTATTTAAGATATGTTGTCTATAGTGATACCCATTTACAATCAGGATGTAAGGCCATTGGTCACTACACTGATGAAGCAATGCAGCAAGCTCGGTATCAACTATCAGATTTTATGTTTTGATGACTTTTCTGACCCAAAATACAAAGAATTAAACAAGGAATTGGCTTTCAGAATACATGTCAATTATACTGAAATGCAGGAAAATTTGGGGCGAAGCAGAATACGAAATTGGCTAGGTAAAGCGGCATATTATGATTACATTTTGTTTTTGGATTGTGACAGTGTTATTAAAGATAAGGACTTTATCAAGAAATACCTAAGTCACTTACCGTTTGACGGTATCATCTATGGTGGTACCACATATCCAAAAAGCAAACCAAGGTCTAAAAAGAAAATGCTCCATTGGAAATATGGTGTAAAAAGAGAAGCCGCTAAAGCTAAGAAGCGCAATAAATCTCCTTACATGGACTTTCATTCCAATAATTTTTTGATACCTGAGCAAATTTTCAAGCAATTTCCTTTTGATGAAAAGGTGGTAGGTTATGGATATGAAGATTTGTTGTATGCCTTTGATTTGCAGAAGCATGGTATTCCAGTTTTCCACATTGACAATCCGGTGATACACGATGGCCTGGAAGTCAATACCGTATTTATCAAAAAAACAGAAAATGCCATTAGCAATTTGGCGATGCTTTATAAAAGTAAAAGAATTCCTGGGACTAGACTTACCCAAAGTTATGAAAAACTAAAAGCTTATCATCTTTTAAAATCATTTAACTGGACTTACCAAAAGCTAGAAGCCAAGATCATGGAAAGCATGCTCTCAGAAAACCCATCTATATCTTACTTCAATATGTGGAAACTTCACTTGTTTATCCAAAAATTAAAAACCACTTAAATCAATCAAAATGAAGCACAAAGTCTGCTTGTTAATCATGTCACTAGGTATATTGTCATCATGTAAAAATGCCCAAGTCGTAACTAAATCAGATACTGGCCGCAAGATAGAAGTTTATGACAAAGAGTTGTTAAGTATCATTGACAGCACCGCTACTATTGAAGTATTGGCTGATGGTTTTACTTGGTCAGAGGGTCCTTTGTATTTGGGCAATAAAAAAATGCTCTTGTTTACAGATGTGCCTGAAAATACAATATATGCCTGGGATGAAATCAACGGAAAGACAGTTTATCTCAAACCTTCCGGATATAATGATACTTTGCCAGGCGGTGGTACAGAAGGTGCCAATGGATTAGCATTGGATCAGGACGGGAATCTCATACTTTGTCAGCATGGAAACAGAGTTGTAGCTCGTATGGAAAGTTCTTTGGATAAGCCTCAAGCAAACTTTACTTATTTAACCAAAGCATTTTTGGGCAAAAAATTTAATAGTCCAAATGATCTTCATATTTGCATAAATGGGGATATCATATTTACTGACCCACCTTATGGATTGCCTGACCAGGACCAGGATAAACGTAAAGAGCTAAAATATAATGGAGTGTATCTACTTAAAAAGGATGGCAGTATTTCTCTTATGGATAGCACACTGACACGTCCTAACGGAGTAGCACTTTCCACTGACGAAAAGTACATGTACGTAGCCAATTCTGATAAGGCAAAATCCATTTGGATCAAATATGAACTGGATAGTCTCAAAAATATAGTGGACAGAAGTCAGTTTGCGGATGTAACTCATTTGACGGAGACACAAAAAGGGCTTCCTGATGGTTTGAAAATCAATAAGAAAGGATACATTTTTGCCACAGGTCCAGGAGGTGTTTTGGTATTCAGTCCGGATAGCCGACATTTGGGTACCATAAATACGGGTCAGGCAACGGCCAATTGTGCATTGGACGAGACAGAGACTTACCTTTACATGACTGCTCATAGTTATTTGATGAGGGTTAGGTTGAAATAAAGTGTAGTATCAAAAAAATAAGTCTCATGAAACAAGAAAATTTAATCAATTCATAAGCAAACAATGAACAAGGAAAATTATGTGGTGGATGGGTCGGAAATACAGATTATGATGCTTATCTTTGTGGTCGAGGATTAAAGATTTCCAGTAGAGAAACAGTAGATGGCAAAAAGTATACAAATAGATGTTTGGATAGATAAATTGACAAATAGTATAATTAGGGCCTGCTTGGTGTAATATAAATTAATGATTATCAATTATATATGTACATATTCGTAGATTTCGTTGCACGGTAATTTCTTCAAAACTCCTGAATCATTTGCACATCATTTAAGCTTTTGCCCTATGCAGGCGGCATTTACTTTTTTTCTTTTTGCTTACCCTTATTACTTCGTAATGCTAGCC
>CAMBRK010000104.1 GCA_945870185.1 Aureispira sp. CCB-QB1
GTCAGGCTGGTTGCATTTTAGCTTCTTCCCGCTAAAGCGGGACAGGCTATGACAAAGTTCTAACGCATAATCCGGGTTGAAAGCCGCATTCATGAAACATCTTTACCACTTTTCAGTACTTTTTCTGCTATTCTTTGCTATAATACCCACTGATAGTTTTGGTCAGAATGGATTTCGATCAGGTGACGGTTGGGGATTGGGATGGAGTAACACAGACTATTGGATAGGCACAGGTTTCGGTGCCACTTTTGGAAAAACTTATCAAAATACAAATGGTAGCGGAAATAGATATTTTAGACTATACACCGATTGGAGCAATAATCAAGGGGAACACGGACCATCTGGCGATAGTGATATTCTTTTAAATACGAACACATCTCACACACTCCAAACTTGGGGAAGTTCTAAAGCATACTACATCAATATTTCAAACACTACTGATCGCTATGTTTTCAGAACCAGGTCTGGTGATGGCATAAACAATACCCCACAGCTGGTAGTGTTTAAAGTTGAAGGTCCAATTCAAAATGTAAGTTTAGTCAGTCAATTACCAACCAGCACTGCTGTTACTGCATTATCTCCAGTTGCTATCACTGCCAATTTAAGTGACGCTTTACCTACTGGTCAAGGGGTCTATTTACGTTTCACCACCAATAATTGGTCTACTTCTACTATAGTTTCAATGACAGGTAGTAATACCACGTGCTCAGGATCTATTCCAGCTCAACTATCAGGAACAGTAGTGAAATACTATCTTATTACGTCAGGGTCCGGTCTTTCTATTTCGCATGGAGATGCAGACTTTTATACTATCAATGGCAATACTAACAATGGTGCCAATTTCCAATATACGGTATTAGCAGGTAGCTCTACCGTTGCATTAAGCCCAACTTATCCACTGGATAATCAAACTACTACGCTAACTTTCGATGCTACCGGTACAGATTTAGCTGGTGCCACCAAAGTTTATTTACACTCCGGGGTTTCGGCTAGTCAAGCTAATCCCACTTCATTTCAACATACAAAAGGAAATTGGGGACAAGATGATGGTGTAGGTCTGATGACAAATCAACCAATGGGCAGTAATTTTTGGACAATCACCCTATCATCAATCAGGTCATATTATAGTGTCCCTGCCGATAAAGATATTTTTGGTCTTAATCTATTATTTAGAAATGCCAATGGGACACTCCAAGAAGATCTGAATGGAGCCAATTACTATTTTCCTTTAAATCCAAGAAGTTTTTTTAACATCACTTTTCCTACCGTCAACCATTATTTCGCTCCTGTGGGCCAAGTTGTAAGTCATACTGCTACAGCAAATATTGCACCTGCGACTTGGACTTTGAAGGAGATAGACCCTACAACTAATGTAGATATAACCACTTTACACACCCAAAGTGGTAATGTCTATTTTTCTCATAATGTTAATGTAACGAATACAAGTACTAGGAAATTCAGGCTATCTGCTGATTTTAGTGGAACTATAAAGTCCAAGACTTTTTTAGTGCAAGGATGTTATCCTGTAGAAGAAGGTCCACGACCATTTGAAAATCCTGGCATTCACTACCACTCCAATGACCCTACAAAAGCAACTTTAGTTTTACATGCTCCAACGTTTACAACTTTTAAAAACGGAAATGGGGTAACTACAGGAACTAATAGCACCATGCCCAAAAATACTGTATTTGTAGTAGGCGATTTTAATAATTGGGCACCATCAGAGGCATACAAGCTCCAAAGAGATCGTGATGGCTGGAATGGTATATCAGATAGTGACAATGATGGTGATAGAGGAGGTTATTGGTGGATAACTTTAGAAGGGCTGATTCCAGGTCAGGAATATGTATTTCAATATCTGATTGATGGAAATATCAGAGTAGTAGATCCATATACTCACAAAGTATCAGATCCTGATGATTGGCAAATACCAGCATCGGTATATCCTAATTTGATCACATATAGACCACAAGCTGTAGACAGAGCATCGATTGTACAAACCAATCAACAAGCATACATTTGGTCTGCAGAAACATTCTCCAAGCCTACAGACAATAATCTAAATATCTATGAGTTACATTTTAGGGATTTTACAGAAGAAGGGACTTATCTCAAGGCTATCGAAAAACTAGATTATATCATGGGTTTAGGTATCAATGCCATACATGTCATGCCCGTTTCTGAGTTTGAAGGTAACAGTAGCTGGGGATACAATCCCAATTTTTACTTCGCTGCGGATAAAGCTTATGGAACTGCTAATGACCTGAAAAAGTTTATTGATGAGTGTCATAAACGAAAAATTCAGGTGTTTAATGACTTGGTACTAAACCATGCGTTTTATTCCAATGTCATGACAAAAATGTTTTGGAATAATAGCCAAAATAAGCCGGCCAATGACAATCCATGGTTTAATCCGGACCATAAAATGGTGGCTGACCCTGCAGGATGGTGGGGCGCAGATTGGAATCATGAAAGCGAACATACCCAAAAAATGATAGATAGAGCTTTGGATTATTGGCTTCAGGAATTTAAGTTTGATGGATATCGCTTTGATTTTACCAAGGGATTTGGACAGACAGCTCCTGACGCAGGAGACCCGTGGGCTAGTTCCTATGATCAAAGCAGAATAGACCTATTGGAAAGAATGTTTTTAGGTATGAAGACTCGAAACCCGGGATCCGTTGTCATTTTTGAGCATTTAGCGTGGGCAGCGGAAGATAAAGTACTCGCTGATCAAGGAGTAATGATGTGGAGTGGAGTAGGGCACCACAATGATATGAAAGGATTGATATTGGGCTATAATCAGGATAACACTAATATTTACATTTCTGGTGTTTATAATGCTGCGGTGAGAGATTTTCAATTTGCCAATTGGATGTCTTATGCAGAGAGTCACGATAAAGAAAGATTGAGTTTTAAAGTTAAACACTATTTTAATTGGAATAGTTATTCTGGGCCTAAAATAACGGCTTCGGATTCATTAAATGCTATTATACAAAGACTTAAAATAGCCTTAGGCTTCAATCTATTATTACCTGGTCCCCGTATGCTTTGGCAGTTTCAGGAGTTGGGTTATGATTATAGTATTAATTATAATGGACGTACTGGTGAAAAACCCGTAAGATGGGATTATTACAATATTAATATAAGACGTGAATTGTGTACGCTTACATCTAAGCTTTTCAAAATAAGAAACCGGCATAACATCTATAACACCACCCCTGATTATGGAAACATCGGTTTAGGTGCAGGTAATATCCATACGCCACGTGTCATGCTACTTTCATCCGGTAGTGGTGCCAACTCAAAGCATGTGATCATCATTGCCAATCTCGATCCTGCCAACTCAAGATCAGCTTCTCCAGGATACGATGTGACAGGTACATGATACAGATATAATGGTAATGCTGCTGTAGATGGTACAACGTTTAATGTCAGTAGTATTTCAGATTCTTATAGTTTGGCGTCTTCTGAGATGTTAGTTTTGACCAATTTTGCTGTAGATGAGTGTACCGATGTGATAAATAATAATGATAATGGTTTCTTTTCATTGAGAAATGCGATCAGTTGTGTCAACGAAAACGGAACAGTTCATATAGAGTATCCAGTTTTCGACCAAACTATTGCACTTAGTTCACCCATTGAAATTAATAAAAACATCACCATTAATGGCTTTCCATCCAAAAAATTGAATATAAGTGGAAGTAGTTTTTCACAGCCTGTATTGAGTATTGCCCCGAGGAAAACAGTTACGCTCAATGGACTGACCATCACTTGTAGCCAAGGAGGAGATAATGGAAGATGTCTTTTAAACAATGGCTCTTTGATCTTAGATCATGTGTATATGAAAGATTTACATGGTGGGGCATCAGGGAATTCCATATACAATAATGGTACGGGTACAATATTCATTAAAGGCGAAAATAGCATCATAAGATAATTGGTGTATGGACTAAGATATTGAACATACTTCTTGGTGTACATCCTGTTAAAGATTCTTTTTAGAAAATTTGTACTCATTTCAATTCATGCGCTTTAAGATAGAATTAACTTAAGCTAAATAAGTTATCATCAATGCTGTTTTTTTTCATTTTTCTTGTAGGGTATATTTCTTAATATTTATCTGTTTTATTTTAGGAAGAATATTGTAAATGATTTACTTTTGCACAAAATCAAAATTTTATGTGTAGATTTCTAGGTATTTTTGTTTTTGTTTATGCTGTAAATATCGTAAATATTTTAGGACAAGGAAGTGCTTTAAATGCAAAACTTTTGTCAAATGTTCCCTTTACTGAGGATTGTTCTGATATATGGGGTTATGAAAAAGATGGTATTCGTTATGCGATCATAGGCAATGCCAAGAAGACCAGTGTGTTTTCATTGGAAGATCCTACAAAGCCAATTTTGAGGCATACTGTTCCAGGGGCACAATCTGTATGGAGAGACATCAAATCTTACAAAAATCACCTTTATGTGACCACGGATCAGGGCACAGACGGATTGGTCATCATTGATATGGCTAAGGCTCCGGACACTATAAAGCATTCTTATTATAAGCCTGAGCTCACTGTAGGCGGAGTTACTAAAAATCTGGAAAAATGTCATAACGTTTACATTGATGAAAAAGGTTATGTTTATTTAGCGGGATGCAATATCAGCAAAGGTGGCGTTTTGATATTTGACCCTAATACTTCGCCTGAGGCACCCAAGTATTTAGGAGCAGCTGATCTGCAATATTCACACGATGCCTACGCTAGGGGGGACACGTTGTATACTTCAGAAATTTATGGTGGCAATTTTGGGGTTTATGATATTACTGACAGAAGCAATCCTGTTTTGATGGCTTTGCAAAGTACATCCAGAACCTTTACTCATAATACTTGGCTGTCAGACGATGGAAAATATCTATATACTACAGATGAACGTGCGGGCGCTTATGTAGATGCTTTTGATATTTCAGATTTGGGCAATATCAAAAAAGTAGACAGATTCAGACCTTTGGAGCGAGAAAACGATGGTGTCATTCCTCACAATACCCATTATCATAAAGGATACATCGTGGTAAGTTGGTACACGGACGGTGTCAGAATCATCGATGTACACAGACCTGAAAATATGGTAGAAGTAGCATATTATGATACCTGGGAGAGTCCTACAGGTTGTCATAATGGTTTTTCAGGCTGTTGGGGTGCATTTCCTTATACTGGGAGTAATATAGTTTATGCCAGCGATATTAATAATGGCTTGTATATTGTAGACGTAGATTATAAAAGAGCATGTTATCTAGAAGGTAAGATTACTGATATCAATGGAATGCCCGTGAATAATGTCAATGTTCAAATCATATCTGATCAAATCAATAAAGAAATCTCTGATGTAACAGGTAGTTATAAAACCGGCCAAGTACTGAACGGAAAGTTTAAAGTAAGATTTACTCATCCCAATTATGAAACTATGCAAACAGAAGCGAATCTTGAAAATGGTGTCGTTACCATTTTAAATGTAGTTTTGAAACGAAGAGTTCCTGTTAATGCTGCAGTTAGTATCATGTACAACAGTACTACTGTAAACGCCAATGTTGTTCTGATCAATGATTTTAAAGACGAAATTCGCTTTTCTACTATGGTTAATAATCCTACAAATAGAGTTTTGAATGTTGCAGATTATGAAGTTTTTGTAACAAAATGGGGATACAAAAATTTCTACCAAAACAAACTAAGTATATTGCCCATACAGAATAACAAGTTTGAACTATCTTTAGAAAAAGGTTATGAAGATAATTTCGAAACTGATTTGGGTTGGACTATAAGTTCCACTCAAAATACAGCGGGTCAATGGACTCGAGCTATTCCAAGAAAAGTCTTATACTTGAATAATCAAGTGTCTAATGCTGGTAATGATTCAGAAGATCAAGGAACTAGAGCCTTTGTGACCGGAAATGGTTTGCCAGGAGCAGCATGTGATGATGTTGATAATGGTGTAACTTCACTTATTTCACCACCTATGTTTTTAAAGGATTTCATTAAGCCAAAATTGAATTATGATGCTTGGTTTTTTAATGGTGGAAGTGTTCCTTTAAATGATACTTTGATAGTAAAGTTGAAAAACAAGGAAAAAGAAGTTATTGTAGATAAAATTTTTGCAACAAATGGTGATTGGTTAAAAGTAAGAGATATAGAAATTGAGAAGTTTATTAATATTGATGATAGCTTGCAGGTAATCATAGAAGCATCAGATATTGCTGGAAGCGGTCATATTGTTGAAGCTGGGTTTGATAATTTCTTCATTTCCGAATCACCATCTTCTAATGTCGAAATAAGTCTTACAAAGAACCGCCTAGAAGTATATCCTAATCCTGCACTACAAAACTTGATCATTAGAACTGGTGATTTCAATATTTCTGAAGTAAAAACTTTTGATATTTTAGATGGTATGGGTAGAGTGGTAATGTCCGGTAATCTAGATTTTCACACCTTTAGAGTAGATGTCAGCAATATTTCAAGTGGTGTTTATTTCTTGCAAGTCTCAGGTTTTGAACCTACTAAATTTATAAAAATATAGTTTTTAGATAAAGATACAGGACAAAGTTGGACTTTGTCCTGTATCTGTTGTTGGTCAGAATGAAAGAGATTTTAAGATTTGTGGAATTTGTTGCATCATCTCATCACTGATATCTAGATGGAACACAAATCTAATTGTGTTCCCACCGAAAGGAACTGCTAATATTCCATTTGATTTTAGCATAGTGGTGAAGTCATCCGCTTGAATGTATTCTTGTAGTTCGAAGATAATAATGTTACTTTGGACAGGTTTTATTTCTTTTGTAAAGGAGCAGGTTTTTAATATTTCCCCAATTTCTAGGGCTCTTTGATTATCAATTTTAAGTTTGGGTATGTTGTTTTCTAATGCATAGATTCCTGCGGCAGCCATAAAACCAGCTTGTCTCATGCCTCCGCCCATCACTTTTCTAAATCTTCTTGCTTTTCTGATTGTTTCATGTTCACCTATGAGTAAAGAACCCACTGGAGCACCTAGCCCTTTGGACAGGCATATAGAGACTGTATCAAAGTATTGTCCCCATGCTTGTGTTTTTTCTTGAGTCTCTACTAATGCGTTGAATAATCTTGCTCCATCAAGGTGAAGTTTCAATTGATGTTTGTGGCAGATATCAGCTATGTCTTTTACTTCATTAAGATTGTAATAGCTGCCACCTCCTTTATTACATGTATTTTCTAATACTACAAGTTTGGACGTGGTTTGCCAATCAAAGCCTGGTTTTACAGCACTTTTTATTTGATCGGCATTGATTTTACCATGTTGACCTTGAATCAAAGTGACACCAGCGCCACTATGAAAAGCATACCCACCAGTTTCAGATTGATATATATGAGAATCAACATCACATATAATATCATCCAAAGGTTCCGTATGCATTTTTATTGCAATTTGATTGGTCATAGTACCTGAAGGGCAAAATAGGGCGGCGTCTTTTCCGAACATTTCTGCAGCCATCGATTGTAGTTTATTTACGGTAGGATCTTCACCAAAAACATCATCTCCCACTGTAGCATCCATCATAGCTTTCAACATTTCAGAACAGGGTCTCGTAACCGTATCACTGACTAAATTTATATATTTCATATGGCTATACATTTATCTATATAAATAAAAAAAGAGCAAACAAATTTTTCACTTGTTTGCTCTTTATAGAAATGAAGGACCTTATTATTTTAACTTAAATGCGCCCTTTCCTACCAAAAATCCATTATTATACATTTCCACCTTATAATCGCCTTTTACTAAAGCTGAAGGTACAGACCAATCTATACAAGCATTAGTATCTTCATTTTTGTATGCGATTTCACCAGAAGTGGTATATCTTACTTGAGAATTATCTAGTTTGTTAGTGATGACTCCTGAACCAGAATCATCTATGGCTATGGTTTCGCCTTGGGGATTGATCAATCTAATAAAAAATTTCTTTTGTCCTGCTGGAGTTACCATATTAGTCTCAGTTAAGAAGCAAAGTCTTAACATTTTTACATCTTTGGCTTTGCTTCGTTCTTTAAGTTTACCACCAGCTTTTACTTCATATCCTTTTACTTCCAAGAAGTTGATCTTGATGGCATTCGCCATATCTACTTTAGAGCCTAGAGCAGTGATGCTTTTAGTAAGATTTTCTTTATCTGAACTTAACGCATTTCGTGCCACGATGACTTCTTCTTTGGCTTTGATTTCTTCTTCAACTCTCAAAGTCAATTGTTGATTGTCGTTTGTCAGGATTTTGTTTTCTTCTTTGAGTTGTTGAATATCTGCTAGATACTTAGTAACGTTGGCATTGAGGTTTTTAATCTCAACTTTTGCTTTATCAAGCTCTTTTTTGCTCCAGATTAAATTGTTAATCTTATCCTTTTGGGTTTTTAGTTCGCCCTTTTGGCTATCAATTAACGCATTAAGTTGTGCATTGTCCCCGCGCATTTCTTCTAGGCTTTCGAGGGCTGTTTGATAGTCTTGGTCCAATTCCTCTTGAACTTTCTGAAGTTCCATCATCTCAGATTTTTGAGTCTGATTAGCGCCAGAAAGCTTTGAGTTTACATACCATTGGTATCCATTCAGGCCTAAAAGTCCGATAATTATGGCAATGGCGATAGCTTGAAAATTTTGTTTTGATTGTGATGAGTTCATATTTTTGAAATTTATTTTATATTAAACGATGCGAATATATATACTTATTTTGTATTTTAGCACAAATTTTTAAAAATAGTTATATTCCATGATATTTCTTAATCCGTGTAAACCCTTAATTTTATGTTTTTAGATTGTCATTTACTAAAAAGATGTCTCTTTGTAGACATAGAGACCGTTGCAGAATACCCTAATTATAATGACCTACCGGAAGATATGAAATACTTGTGGGACATAAAAACGGCTCAAATAAAAAAATCCACATCTATCGTTACAGACGATATAGGTACTGCCGAAATGTATTTACAAAAAGCGGGTATTTTTGCTGAGTTTGCTAAAGTGGTTTGTATTTCCATGGGATTTTTAAGTTTTGAGGATGATTATCCTTCCAAAATTAGAATAAAATCTTTGGCAGGACATGACGAAAAAGTACTGTTGGAAGATTTTTCTCGATTATTGATTAATCACTATAATGATCCAGAAAATAGCAGGATATGTGGTCACAACATCAGAGAGTTTGACATTCCTTTTCTGTGCAGACGCATGGTGATCAATCACGTACGATTCCCACCTATGTTGGAAATTAGTGGTAAAAAACCTTGGCAAACCTTTCAAATTTTAGATACTATGGATATGTGGAGGTTTGGTGATTATAAAAACTATACATCACTCAATCTTTTAGCAGGTGCCTTGGGCGTGAAATCGCCAAAAGATGATATCGATGGAAGCATGGTGGGCCACGTTTATTGGGTAGATGATGATTTAGAAAGAATCATGACCTATTGCCAAAAAGATGTAGTGACTGTAATGCAGGTAATACTCAGGTATGCTGGAGTGCCCCTTTTGGACGAAAATGACATAGAATATCTCAATCACAAAGTTTGAAATAATCCTTCGATGAGCTATTTTTTAAATGACAATAGTATTAATAACATTTTCTTTTATTCTATTTATTCTTCACGTCATAAGTATTCATTATCTTTGCGCCAATGAAGAATTTAAGAAATTTTTGTGTCATTGCGCACATAGATCATGGTAAGAGTACATTGTCCGATAGGTTGCTGGAGTTTACCAAGACCATCTCTGAGAGAGATATGCAACATCAAGCATTAGATGATATGGATCTCGAAAGGGAAAGAGGTATCACAATTAAAAGTCACGCCATTCAGATGTACTATAATCATCCTAATGGGGAAGTGTATACTTTCAACATGATAGATACACCTGGTCACGTAGATTTTTCTTATGAAGTCAGTAGGTCTATTGCTGCCTGTGAAGGTGCGCTGTTATTGGTTGACGCTTCTCAAGGAATCCAAGCCCAAACCATTTCTAACTTGTACCTTGCTATCGAGCACGATTTGGAGATCATACCTGTGCTAAATAAAGTAGATATGGAATCGGCTATGATAGATGAGGTATCTGATCAAGTCATTGATTTGATTGGATGTAAAAAAGAAGATATCATTTTGGCCAGCGGTAAGACCGGAATAGGTATTGAAAATCTTATGAAGGCTGTGGTAGAACGCATTCCACCACCCAAAGGTGATGTCGATGCGCCTTTGCAAGCTTTGATTTTTGATTCTATGTTCAACTCTTTCAGAGGCGTTATAGCTTATTATAGAATATTAAATGGTACCATCAAAAAAGGTGATAAAGTAAGATTTTTTAATACTGGGAAAACCTACGAAGCCGACGAAATAGGTATCCTACAGATGCAACAGATTCCCAAAGACCAATTGTCAGCCGGAGACGTCGGTTACATCATTACAGGTATCAAGGAGTCCAAAGAAATTAAAGTTGGTGATACTATCACACATCACCTCAATCCTTGTCTTGAAGCGATACATGGCTTTGAAGAAGTCAAACCGATGGTTTTTGCAGGGATTTATCCTATTGAAAATGAAGACTTTGAGGATTTGAGAGATAGTTTAGAAAAACTCCAACTCAATGATGCATCTCTTGTTTTTGAACCTGAGTCTTCTATTGCGTTGGGTTTTGGATTTAGATGCGGATTTTTAGGAATGTTGCATTTGGAAATAATACAGGAGCGATTATCTCGTGAATTTGATCAAGAAGTTATCACCACAGTCCCCAATGTGTCATATTATTCTTTTGATCACAAGGGCAATAAAACACTCATTAATACACCCAATGATTTGCCGGATCCGACGTTGTTTAGTAAAGTCGAAGAACCTTATATCAGGGCGCAAGTCATTACTAAACCTGAGTACATAGGTTCTATTATGACGCTTTGTATGGAAAAACGAGGTTTATTGACCAAACAAACTTATCTCACACCTGAAAGGGTAGAGTTGAGTTTTGAAATGCCATTGGCAGAGATTGTATTTGATTTCTATGATAGATTGAAGTCTATTTCTCGAGGATATGCGTCATTTGATTATCATCCTATAGACTATCGGGCATCGGACCTTGTAAAACTTGATATCAGGCTGAATGGAGAGCCTGTAGATGCTTTGTCTTCACTAGTACACAGGACAAAGGCAGACTACGTGGGTAGAAAAATGTGTGGAAAGTTAAGAGAATTGTTGCCCAAACAACAGTTTATGATAGCTATTCAAGCTTCTATTGGTGCTAAAATCATAGCCAGAGAGACGATTTCTGCATTGAGGAAAGATGTAACTGCTAAATGTTATGGTGGTGATATTTCCAGAAAGCGTAAGCTCTTAGAGAAGCAAAAGAAAGGTAAAAAGAAAATGAGGCAAATCGGGAATGTAGAAGTACCACAAAAAGCATTTTTACAAGTACTTAAACTAGAAGATTAATGAAAACTAATTATTTAAGTTTCGCTATTTTGTTTGTTCTTTTACAACTACCATTTGTAAATTTAACAGGCCAGACCCAAGACATAGAACTCATAGAAGAGCGGGAAGATAGGGTAGTACGATTGTATGCCCAAAACCATACTGACGATGAGTTGGATATGACATTAACAGCGCAAATTATAGGCTTTGAGACTAAGGACCCTAATCTTGTGAAGAAACTATTGGGAGCAAAGGCAAAAGTGTTGCTTTTAACATTGACTGCGCCAAAAGGTGTCGCATGCGAATACCAAACATCCGTATCGTACAAGAAAGTCAGAAAACCTATCACAATTATTGAATCAGATCGTAAGAATAGGACCACAGGTGTAGAATTAAATCCTACAAAAATCAATGTATTTACTCAAGATGGATGTGGAAGATGTGAGTTTGTAGTAAAATATCTGCAAGATAATAATATTCCATTTTTAGAATTAAATACATCCATTCATGACCCAAATCAAACCAAAATGTTTGAGATACTACAAGAAGCTGGATTTAAAGGCAATAGTGTGCAAATGCCCGTAGTTGTTCAAAAAGATAAAACAGAATACAATATTAAAGATCTGGCAAGTTGGGTTAAAAAAATAAATAAATAAAACATTAAAAGTAGATATTAGTCATGGTAGCAGGAATCATTTTAGTATTTATAATCGGATATTTGGCAATAGTATTCGAGCACCCATTGAGACTGGATAAAACTGTGCCCGCTTTGATGATGGGAGCATTGATGTGGGCTGTACTTGCAGTAGGATTCCATAGTGGAGTTTTGGATGTGATTGATGGCCATGGGCATTTGTTCAGCATGAGCGGCATAACAGATGCAGCAAGTATAGAAGCACAAGAAGAAGGTTTTGCAGGAGTATTGCTTCATCATTTAGGCAAGATAGCAGAGATTCTTATCTTTTTGATAGGTGCGATGACCATTGTAGAACTCATCGATTTACATCGTGGTTTTGATATCATCAAAGAGTGGATATCTACCAAAAATAAGAAAAAATTACTATGGATTACCGGTATCATTGCTTTTATCTTGTCTGCTATTATCGATAATTTAACAACAACTATTGTGCTGATAAGTATTTTGCGTAAGTTGATTCAAGATCGTAACGAAAGATTATGGTATGTGGCGCTCGTTATCACTGCTGCTAATGCAGGTGGTGCTTGGTCTCCCATAGGAGATGTTACGACTACTATGCTTTGGATTGGTAAAAAAGTTACGACAATACAATTGATGGAATATATCATATTACCTGCTTTAGTGTGTTTTGTCGTTCCTTACTTTTTAGCTTCATTCAACAAGGTATTCAAAGGTGATATACCCAATATCAAATTGGATATAGATGAGAAAGCAGTAAAATTATTGAGCAGCAGGAAAATGTTGTACTTAGGCCTAGTGATGATCGTATTTGTACCTATATTCAAAACGCTGACTCATTTGCCGCCATATATTGGTATGATGCTCAGTTTAGGTGTTGTTTGGTTAGTCTCTGAGTACATCCATCCAGAAGAAAACTTTAACGAAGATATCAAGCACAAATATTCGCCCCATAAGGCGTTATCCAGAATAGAAATATCAAGCATCTTATTCTTTTTAGGAATATTGTTGGCTATAGCGGCTTTTGAGTCCGTGGTAGTTGGTAATGTAAGTTTACTCCGAAGTGGAGCAGATAGTCTTACAGCTGCGATTCCCGATATTAATATCGTCATCATTTTACTAGGGTTTTTATCAGCAGTAATTGACAACGTGCCTTTGGTGGCAGCAGCCATGGGTATGTTTAACAATCCGATAGATGATCATTTGTGGCACTTTATCGCTTATACAGCAGGTACTGGTGGTAGTATGCTCATCATCGGCTCAGCTGCAGGTGTTGCCGCGATGGGTATGGAAAAAATAGATTTCATTTGGTATTTCAAAAAAATCACTTGGTTGACGGCAGCAGGGTATTTGGCAGGTTGTGCTGTGTTTTTATTGTTGGCTTGATTTTGATGAAGTTGATTAGGGCACAAGTTACAAACTTGCGCCAGCAAGCGAAATGGAAGTGGTTCATTCCTTGAGTTTATTAAAGGCCATGCTATCGCGAGTTTGTAACTCGTGCTTCTCACCATACATGAAAGCATTCGTTAGACTATGTAGGGCCTACTTTGTGTAATATAAATTAATGATTATCAATTATATATGTACATATTCGTAGATTTCGTTGCATGGGAATTTCTTCAAAACTCCTGAATCATTTGCACATCATTTAAGCTTTTGCCCTATGCGGGCCTGCCTGACGGCAAGGCAGGAAGCATTTACTTTTTTTCTTTTTGCTTACCCTTATTACTTTGTAATGCTAGCCCAGAAAAAAAGTAAACAACCTGTCACGCTTTGCGTGAAAAAGACCAGTTCAAAAAAAGGTAACTGAATGGTACAGCTTTGCTGTATTGGAGTGATACGAAATCACTCAAAAATGAAGGCACTGATCTAAACTTAGATCAGCTAGGTTTATTGTTGTGCATTCCCGACCTACCCATCCCTTTCGGGTTCCTTCACTTCTCGCATTGTCATGCTCGACCACAAAGGATCGTTCAGTCCTGCATTTTTCTATCGCCTTGATTATTATAGGTTTATTTTTAATATTCTACAAAGGCGATAGACGCACTTTTCTTCCCACCC
>CAMBRK010000105.1 GCA_945870185.1 Aureispira sp. CCB-QB1
TATCTCAAGCTTTGTGGTGCCGGCGGCGGTGGAATGTTATTGGGTTGGAGTGATGATTTTAGCAAAATTGAGCATTTGAACCCAATAAAATTAACCATTTAAAACAAAAAGAAAATTATTCCGTTTTTATATATGTTATAAAGAGTTAAAGCTCATCTGTAAGATAGTTTTAGCAAATATACAAATAAACCAAATTCAACAAATTAGCAAAAATTTAAAAACATGAAACTCAATTTATTTTCCATTTTAATGGCCTTTTCCCTAGCATTTATCTCTTGTGGAAAAGACGATACATCAGGACCTGTCATCACGATCACATCACCTGCAGAAGGTAGCTCTTTAGAGAAAGGTAAATCTCATGCAGTTACAGGTACCGTTACTGATGATACTGAACTTGCAGAAATAGACCTTGGAGGAGGATCAAAAATCACTACTTTTGACTCACCAACCAAACATACTTTAGCAAATGTAACCTTTACCATACCAGCAACAGTAGGAAGCTAAGGTGGCATTACCATTACTGCAAAAGACAAAGCTGGCAACGTTTCTACAAAAACAGCCACATTTACCGTCAAATAAGTAACTTAATATTTGGACCATCGCGAAATTCTGAATAATGCTTCTTCTATAGTTTCTATATTGACAGAGGCGTCAGATATTATTAAAAAAATTTATTGGAGTCAGGATTTCAATACAGAACTGAAGTCTGATCAAAGTCCCGTAACTACAGCAGATATCAAATCTCATGAGTACATCATGCATGAGCTTGCTTCATTATACCCTGAAATACCGATTGTTTCAGAAGAAAGTGAGTTACCACCCTATGATGTGCGAAAAAAATGGGAATATTTTTGGCTGTTAGACCCACTAGATGGCACCAAAGAGTTTCTTAAAAGGACTGGAGAATTTACAATTAATCTGGCTTTGATCCACAAGACAAAGTCAGTAGCGGGTTTTATTAATATTCCACTACAAGAAAAAACATATTTTGCTGTCAAAGATTTAGGTGCTTTTTGTTACCAATCAGATGGCGCGCATACACCTTTGCAGGTAAGTACATTTAACCTGAACAAAAAAGGTATCCAAGTAGTAGCCAGTAGAAATCATAAGGATAAAAAAACCCAGGTTTATATAGATGCCTTAAATGAGCCTGAGATCATCGAAAAAGGTTCTGCATTAAAATTTATCAGTATTGCATTGGGTGAAGCAGATTACTATCCCAGAATGATTAACATCATGGAGTGGGATACTGCGGCTGGCCAAATAATCATAGAAGAAGCAGGCGGTAGTTTTGTAAACGCCGAAACTGGGCAGCCACTCAGTTATAACAAAACTGATATGTATAATCCATATTTTATAGCATCAGGAAAGACAATAAGATCATGAGTGATGTGTATAGTGCTGTGATTATCGCAAAGAATGAAGAAAGAACTATAGGTGATTGCCTCGATAGTTTACTACAGATTACCAAAGATATAGTGGTGGTACTAGATGAACGAACTACAGATGATACTGAAAAAATTGCCATGTCCAAAGGTGCTAGGGTATACAGACTTTCTTGGCAGGGGTTTTCGGCAAATAAAAATTATGGAGTAGCACACACCAAAAATAATTGGGTACTTTGTCCTGATGCTGACGAAATTCTGGAAAAGGAGCTTATCGCATCTTTAAAGTCGTTGACACCTGATATGAATGAGATCTATGAATTCAACATTCAAACCTATTTTGGTGACTATGCGGTAAAGCATTGTGGTTGGTATCCTGACTGGAATATCAGGTTGTATAATAAAACCATTACTAAATGGAATGATAGTCAGGTTCATGAAAAACTGGTCTCTTCACAAAAACTAAAATCTGTAAGAGTCAATGGATTAGTTAAACATCTCAGTTTTAAAGATGAATCTCATATGAAAGAAAAATTTGACTATTATGCTAAACTAAGAGCAACGGAGTGGATAAGGAGCAAAAAATATCCCAATATAATAAAGCAAATCCTAGGTCCTGGTTTTAGATTTTTCAGAACATATATACTAAAGTTGGGTATCCTGGATGGAATACATGGTCTAACTATAGCAAAAAATGAATATTTGCTAAAGAAAAAAGAGCTTGAATATTGGAAAGCTCTAAAGGGGAAATAAATTAAATATCAACAACGAGCACTAAAAAAGCAGTCATAATGAGTACACTATGACTGCCAATTTACATTTTTAAAGTTGGAAACTTTGGTTAAGCTTTGCCTACAAACCTATTGACAGCAAAGCTCGCTTTGTTAATCACGTCATAATTAATATGGTATACGTGATACTTGCCTGTGACTTCTACAGACACCACCCCAGACATTCTTAAAATCTTAAGATGTTGTGATGTTATACTTTGTTCTAAATCAAGATTACTATAGATTTTATTTACATTTATCGATTTATTATCATCAATAAACTCTAAAATCTTTAACCTTAACGGGTGAGCTAGTGCTCTCATCAACTCCGACGAATAATTTAATTTGCCGGTTTCAAAAGTGACTTTTGTACCTTTCATTTTGTGTTCCTTATTTTGAATTTTTAAGACCTTGGCACAAATATGGCAAGTTATTTTAATATGACAAAGAAAATATATAAAAAATATTTAATTTGTAATAAAAAAAATGTCTTAATGTTTGTTTTGAACTCAAAACGATTACAAAAAGTAAAATTATTACATCACAATTGATTGATGATCATAAATTAATGCAGATCTACTGAAAGTAATTTATTAACTAGTTAAGTCTTCTACCAGGGTAGAAATCTGACCTAATCTCTCTTTATCTAAAGAGTAATAAATAAATTTTCCATGTCTGTCTGTCGCCACTACTCCTGCTCTTCTTAAGATGGCTAGATGCTGCGATGCTACTGACTGTTCCAATCTCAGTTTGATATATATATCAGTAACTGTCATGGCTTCACCATCTTCTAAAAGATCGATGACTCTCTGGCGGAGTTTGTGGTTTACAGCTCTTAAAACTAAAACTGCCTTTCTTAGGTCAGCATAGTCCAACTGTACTTCCTTACCTCCTTTTTTTAACGTAACGGTTTCGTTCTTCTTATTTCTCATGCGAAATGATTTATTAGTTCACGGAATTCTTTTAAGATAATTCAATAACCTTGCCAAAGAATAAAATGAAGATTAATAAATTCAATATTTTTTTTATATGACATTTTTGTCAATATGTAAATAACTATTTTTAAAGATATAAAGTTTAATTATTAGAATAATTTTTTTGTAGATTTTGTTATATTAGGATCTTTTAAATAGTTGGGGCTAAAATATGCAATGTCTGCAAATACTTTTTCCCTATAAGCAAGTGAAGCCAATGATACCATAAAAGCAGCCGATGTCTGAGTATGATGCATCTTAATATATGGATTAGGAAATGCTTCATGATATTTATGCGCACCACTTCCACATATATGAAGGCAAGCATTATGCTCCATAAGATGCTCAAATGTTTTTTCTGTAAGAACTATCGCTTCATTTTCATTAAGCATGTTCAATTTGCTGTCATAAAGACAAGAATAAACTTCCATTCTCCTAGCATCTATCATAGGAACAATAAAATCTTTGGCGTTGATAAGACTAAGATCTACTCCGTGGGCCAAAATAGAAAGGCTACCTAAACTGATCAATGGAATATTGAGTGCATAACACATAGCTTTAGCGGTAGCTGCGCCGATTCTAAGCGATGTATAGGACCCTGGTCCATCACTTATAGCAATAGCATCCAATTCTAGCATGGTTAGGCCTGACTCTTTAATGCAATCGGATATCAAGATGGTCAATTTTTCAGTATGGCTATTAGAAACATCAGATTCTTTAAGCAATAATAAATTATCACCAACACTTAAAGCAACTGAACAAATCTCAGTAGAAGATTCAATATGCAAAATATGCTGCATAGGTTTTATTTTCCTGATAAGATCTTTTTATATCTGTTGGAATCCTTTAATATAGTAATAGCTTCTTTTACTTCGTTATCATTGTCCAGAGTATGTTGTACCTTACCCTTTTGAAAATAATACCTTGTCACGATTTCCTTTTCAATTTCAGATATGATTTGTGATTTTGCTTTAGCCAAATCATCAATTTTGGTGTTGTTGATACGACTTTCTAGCTTAGAAATCTCGTCGGCAAACGATTGATTACTTAATTTTTCAAACTCTGACTTTGCCTTTTTTAAATGTTTTTCAGCTTCTGTCTCATATTTAAAACTCTTTTTTTGAACAAATTGAACAAATTCTTCGAACTTTTCAAACTTGAAGGTACCTACTGCATCTATCTTATCTTTATCCTTTGTATACAAATTTACATACTCAAAAATGATATATTGGTCCAACAATGCTTGAGTTACTGGTAATACATCATTTCCAGCGAGTTTGACGTCCGGAGTTACTCCACCACCATCTAAAACTATGCGTCCACTTTTGGTTTTAAACTTTGTTCTTTGGCTATCTGGTATATCTTTGGGTTCACCATTCTCATATTCGACGCCTTGTATACATCTTCCACTAGGAATATAGTATTTAGAAGTTGTCAGCTTCAATCTGGCATTATAAGGCAAATCTTTTGTATTTTGTACCAAGCCCTTTCCAAAGGACCGCTGACCGATCAATACTGCCCTATCCAAATCTTGTAAAACACCCGATACGATTTCTGAAGCGGAAGCTGATCTTTTGTCTATCAGGACGGCAACAGGAATATCTAAATCAGTTGGTGGAGCCAATGTTTTGAAAGTTTGGTCACGTTCCTTAATTTTGGATTTTGTAGTCACTACAATTTCACCATTGGGGATAAATATATTACAAATGTTGACTGCTTCGTGAAGCAATCCGCCTCCATTTTGCCTTAAATCCAAAATGACTCCGGCCATATTTGGATTTTGATCCTTGAGCTCTTTGAGAGCTTTTTTGATATTATCTCCAGCATTTTGAGTAAATACAGTCAAAGAAATATATCCTACTCCATCGGCAACAAATCCTGAATATGGAACATTAGGAATATTGACTTCTCCTCTAGTTAGTTTTTTGTTTTCAGTACTTACGCTTCCATTTGGTCTGACACCCAACATAACATCTGTACCAGGTAATCCCCTCATGATTGCATTGACTTCTTCAAGTTTTTTGCCTTCTATGTTTATACCGTCAACTGATACAATTTCATCCCCTGCTTTGATACCTGCTTTAATGGCTGGTCCTCCTTCGTAAGGTTCTACAACAGTCAGTTTTTTGTCAATGATGTTCATTTTAGCTCCTATGCCTTGATATTTTTCATCATCATTTATCCAATAACTTTCGACCTGAGATTCTGATACGAAATTAGTATATGGATCTAAAGAATGCGTCATGGCATCAATTGCAGTTCTCATTAAAGTTCCTGGATCAAGTTCGTCAGCAAAATTTGTATTGAGCTCCTTGTAAACACTTATAAAAATTTCAAGATTCTTAGAGATCTCAAATAGCTTATCACTTTGTACAGAAACTGCAGCAATTCCCGAAAACATTGCCAATGCGACAATTAAAATTTTTATTCTTCGATTCATGTAAGATGGGTAATATAAAACTTGATGTTGATAAAGTAAAAATGAATAAACACAAAAATTATTAAAAACAACGTCAAATATAATCAATAATTAGCTTAAATAGTTCATCAGGTTGATCAGCATGAACCCAATGTCCTGCATTTTTAATAGACATTAACTTCGCATTAGGAATATTTTCCAATATTTCTGGCCAATCTTCATCTAAAATATAATCTGATTGGTCACCTCTTATAAATAAAGTAGGAGTTTCTATCGGATGATCGAAGTGGATACCATCCAATATATGTTGATAGTTTTTAAATAATAGATCTAAATTCATTTTCCATTCAAAGCCTCCTGAACGTTTTCTGGTAAGATTTTTCATTAAAAACTGCACTGTGCCTAACTCCTTTAAATAACCTGAGAGAACGTTTTCTACATCCATTCTAGATATTGCATTTTCAAGATCAACAGCGAAAAGTGCATCAAAAACTTCCTGATGACCACCTTTATATTTTTTTAAACCTATATCTACGATAATGCTTTTGGATATCCCAGAATCATGATCTGCCATATATTGTAGGACGGTCTTACCTCCCATACTATGTCCTAGTAAAATAGCATCGTGTACCCAGTTTTCTTCCATAAATACAGCAAGATCATTAGCTAGTAATCTATAATTAAAATCATCAGTACGATCAGATCTACCGTGGTCTCTTTGGTCAATAAGTATAGGCATAAAACCTGATGACTCTAGCTTTTTAGCAATATTAAGCCAGTTATCTAGCATTCCAAAAAGCCCATGCAAAATAATGATAGGTTGGCCTTGCCCAATAATTTTAAAATTTATATTTGGTATCATGTTATACTAAAAACAATAAAACTAAATACAAAGTAACATTAGCCTAAATAATAGGTTTAGTTAAATTTTAAAATAAAAAAAATTGCCGACAGAAAAATTCTGCCGGCAATTGACTATTTATATTTCACAAATTTTTAAATCCGTTACTCTATTCTGATCAGTTTTCTCTGAGTCTGCACTCCATCAATCGTGATGACTACATTGTAAACCCCTGCAGGTACATCGTGTAAGTTTGCATTGTAAATCATATCACCTGCTACCTGTACATCGCTCACTTTGATCACTTTCACAAGCTTAGATGCTGCATCATACATTTCTACGCTTACTACGGCATCTTGTGATACTACGATCTGTACATTAGTCTCATTTCTGGCAGGATTAGGATAAAGCTCTATGGAGTTTTCACCATTATGGCTTACCTTTACTAACTTACTGTATGATGACTTACCATCAAAATCGTATTGTTTCACTCGGTATACATAGATGCCTGACTTGTCAACATCAAGATCGGATAGATTGTAATTGGTTACTTCATTGGTATTGCCTTTTGCAAGGACTTTACCAGGGATAGTATAAAATTCTTTCTCTGATCCAAATCTTCGCTCTACTTCATAGTAACTTACATTGGACTCTCGAGCTACACTCCAATCGATTAGGTGTGTATTATTCACTCTTCTAGCCGTCACATCTAGCCATTCTACTGGTAGTGGTGCAAATGAAAGTCCCATATCAATGTTTTCATAAGCAGATGCTGGTTGCATATCAAATGCTCTAGTGGTATTCGGTCCATAACTACCATCTACATCACTATCTATATTATCTGCAGCTGCTCGTGGTACTGTAGCAAAGTATCCTGCCGGTGGTGTAAACTTGAGGAAGTATTGTTGTTTTTCCAATCCTTCGATCATGTATGTACCATCCATATCAGTTACAGCAGATTCAGTTACCTGACCATTAGAAAGCATTACGGATTCTACCAATACTCCTGGCATTCTAGCTTCTTGAGCTTCCTGTACTCCATTGGCATTAGCATCTATCCATACTAAGTTACCCGCGGTAGCCTGTGGATAGAATCCAGCGCCAAGATCAAATTTCTCTTGACCAGACGATACGGTAAACTTATCTGTAGTGGTAGGTCCGTTGACGTTAGTGATATCACTATCATTTTCCTCATTGGTACCTACATTTGCACGTGCTCTTACCAATCCTAATGGAGGCATGATTACTTCTACATAGTACTCTCCTGGAGGCGCACAGAACTTATAATATCCATCATCAGAAGGTGTACCTGGTTTGTTTCCTGTAAAGGTATGATCCCAAATCAACCATGTTCCGAAGTGGTTTCTCCACAAGTTCACTGTCAATCCGTTGATACCATTTTCGTTAGTATCCCACACGTCATTTTTGTTGATATCATACCAAACCAAATCTCCGATAGGAATACATTTGTAATAACCTGCATCCCATCTCATATCTCTTTCACCCGGTCCAAGATATGTAGTTGCAGTAGTACGCGGTCCATTGGATCTGTCCACATCACTATCAGTAACATCACTTCCTCTATTGAAGAAGGTACTTTCAAAGCCAGCTGGGTCGATAAACTCAAGATAGTAATCTCCTGGATATAAGAAGTCAAACAAGTAGTAACCATTTACATCAGTGTAAGTAGTACCTACGTATGTTCCATCTCCTTTATAAAGATTTACTTGAACACCTGCTATTCCTGGTTCTCCTGCATTTTGCTGACCATTACCATTAAGATCATGCCATACAAAATCACCAATTGCTGCTAGTATCAATAAACCTGCATCATATGTACTGTCAAACTCTCCACCTGTAATGTTAGTGCATGGTCCTAGACCATTAAGATCTACATCGCTATCAAGTCTGTCATTAGTACCTTGATTTTGGAATGTAAACGCACATCCACGTGGAAGATTTCTTATGTCAAACTGTACCTGATAATCTCCAGGGATCAAATTATTGAAGAAATAGAATCCTGTTGCATCAGTAGTGGTTGTTTGTAATACATTGCCTCTACAATCTGTAAGGGTTGCTATTACACCTTGTACTCCTGGCTCACCTGCATCTTGGAATCCGTCTCCATCTAGATCTTTCCAAACTGTATCTCCAAGTCCTCCTACTACGATCACTTTTTCAGGATCGTGATCGTCTTCATCTTGGTTGAAGTTTGGTCCGTTACCATTGATTACATTATCCCATGGACCATCTGGTTCTACTTCGTTTTCACGTGGTGAATTCGTATTGCCAACACTATCAGCATCGTCGTTTCTGTTGTTTCCAACATTATCCTGCGATGATCTGATCTCTGCATAATTCCACCAATCTCTCACATTTGGATTATCATCCAAAGCTACTACTAGATTTAATGGTAATATTATACTTTGACCTGGCATCAATGTACTACTGATTGTATAATTTAACAATCCTATAGTAGACGAAGTAGGTGCTGTA
Source organism: Aureispira sp. CCB-QB1 (assembly GCA_945870185.1). GTDB lineage: Bacteria > Bacteroidota > Bacteroidia > Chitinophagales > Saprospiraceae > OLB9. The sequence continues at coordinate 8,886 of CAMBRK010000105.1, forward strand.
GTAAGTGTCCAACCTGGATTAGCAGCTGCGTTGAATGTAAATCCGCTTCTCATATAGTCATTGATTACTATATTTCTTGCAGGTACATTACCTTGATTGAATACTTCAATTCTGAATGTCGCTGTTTCGCCAATCATGTATGGACCTCTGTCATCAACTGTTTTACGCAATGCTAAGTCAAACACTTGTATCTGATTAGGATCATGATCATCCTCATCTTGAGGTGCATCCGGGTTGTTTGGATTATTTGGATCTCCATTGATCTCATCATCTTCTGGTGTGTTCGGTTGTCCACCTGGATCGTTGTTGTTTTTACCATCTGGTGTGCTGTCTATGTCAACTGGTGGAGTAGGTGTCGTTGGATCATTGTCATCCGCTGATCCTATCTCTGCCCAGTTTGTCCAAGCTGTGCCTACATTAGTATAACAAGGTATTACTCTGTTATCCAAAGTAAGCTGTACACTTGCTCCTGCTGCTAATACATTGCTGTATGTTGTACGTACTTCTCTTGTGGCTGCATTATATACCCATCCTGCTGCTGTATTGGCAGGTGTAACGATATACTCTAATCCACAAGGTAGTGTATCGATAATCACAATATCCTTAGCGTCTACATTACCTTGATTGAAAATAGATATTCCAAATTGTACATTCTGTCCGTAACTAAAGCTCGGAAGTGCTGTCAATTGTACTTTTCTAAGTGCAAGGTCAAAGATTTTTGGTCCCGCTGGATCGCTGTCATCTTCGTCATCATCACCAGGACTGTTCGGATCGTTTGGACTTTCATCCACAACGTCATCATTTGGATCACCCGGATTGACTGGATTGTCATAATTCGGATTGTCATTTGGTGTGCTATCTGCATCATCGTTGTCACGTGGATTTCCATCCTCATCTTCCATTCCTATGATCTCAGCTCCATTGGTATACACTCTACTACCTCCATTAGTTTGTACTAACTTCAGTTTAAGTCTTACTGTTGTACTTGCCTCTGGTGCTAATGGTCCAGGTATGATTGTAAATACTGAAGGGTATGCACCTTGCCAGACTGCATTGATTGCAGGATCATAAGTAAAGCCTTCTGGTATGTAATTAATCACCTCGATATTTGTCATCGTCACATTACCCTGATTGAATACGTCAATATCAAAGTCTATGACTTGACCATATCTATAAGGACCTGCTGTTACCATACGTTTTCTCAACGCTAAGTCAACTATCTCCAATCTTTCTGGATCATGATCATCTTCATCATCATCTCCTGGTAAATTCGGATCTTCATCTACTACATCGTCGTTTGGTCCGTCTGGCTCTCCACCGTCGTCATTGTCTGGATCTGTATCTGGATCACTGTCAATATCATCTGGATCTTCATTTGGATCATCGCTGTCTCCTCCTGTTATTTCACCAATATTTGTCCAAGCATTGGTACTACCTACTATACATGGCTGTACTTGTAAATAGATATCTATCGTTCTGCTCGCACCCGGTATCAATGAACCTGGTAATGTAACTGTTGCATTTCCTGTAGTGGCGTTGTATGACCAACCTAAGGCATTGTTACTTGCAGCTACATATCTCATTCCACATGGTATATAGTCAGTGATGTCAATGCCACTAGCTTGAATACTTCCCTGATTGAACACTTCGTAAGTAAACTTAACAATATCGCCATATCTGAATGGTCCTGTTGCTGTTGTTACTTTTCTCTGTGCTAAGTCATAGATTTCAATTCCCGCAGGATCATGATCATCTTCTTCGCCACCTTTGTCCATACTGGTGATATTGTCATCAACTGTATCTCCTGGCTCTACTGCATTTTCAGCTGCTCCATTACTACCTGGATTACTATCTATATCCCAATTGTTTCTAGGCTCCAAGTCATTGTTATAAGTATCAGTAATTTCAGCATAATTGATCCAGTGTTTTTCACCACCGGTTGTTTGCTGTATTCTCAATCTAATACTGATCATTTGACTTGTTGCTGGTGCTAATGGTCCCGCTACCACATAGGTGGCATTCGGTCCTGCCGCTGTCCATCCTGGGTTATCTCCAGCACTGAATGTATATCCTGCAGGGATATAATCTGTGATACGAGTGTTACGCATTGGCTCATTTCCTTGGTTAAATACTTCAATATTGAACTGAAGTAAGTCCCCATAAGCATATGGACCAGCTGTTACTAATGTTTTTCTTAATGCAAGATCTATAATCTCTATACGTTCTGGATCATGGTCATCTTCATCAGTTGATGATGCTCCAGCTCCAGGTGTACCCGTTCCATTGCCATCTACAAAGTTATCTGCAGGGCTATAAGGTTGTCCTCCTGGATCGTTAGTTGGGTTAGTATCTGGATCACTATCCACATCTTGATTTCCAACATTATTTCCGGCAGTATCTTCAAACTGATACACTTCTGCATAATTATCCCAACCCGTTACAAAGTTTGTAGTAGGCTGTACTTGTAAATAGATACTTACGCTTGTGCTTTGACCTGGCAACAACGTTGCAGGAATTGTGGTCGTTGCACTGTTAGGTCCGAAAGTCCATGTAGGGAAATTTACACCTAAAGCCGAACCTGTAAATCCTGAAGGAATATAATCAATAACTTTTACATTTCTCACCGGAAGATTACCTTGATTCAATATTTCTACATCAAACTTAACAATCTGACCGTAGCTAAATGGTCCTGTAGCAGTTGTAGTCTTTCTAAGAGCTACATCGTAGAAACTTGGACCTGCTGGGTCGTGATCATCTTCGTCTTGTCCTGCATTCGGTCCACGACCATTGATATTGTTGTCATCAGGACTTCCTGGTGTCACAGTATTTTCTGTAAGCGTGTTACTATTAGGATTACTGTCTGCGTCTACTGGCGGTGTGTTAGTTGAAATTTGATCATTATCCGCAGAACCAATCTCCGAATAGTTGATCCAATCTCTTGCGCCACCAGCTGTCATGTTGTATGTTAACGATATTTGTACTGTTGAACTTGCACCTGGAGCCAAAGGACCTGCTATAGTACGTGTTGCTGTACCACCTGACAATGTCCATCCTGCATTTAAAGCACCATTGAAAGTATAACCTACTGGAATATAGTCATTCAAAACAATATTGTATGCGTCTACATTTCCTTGGTTAAATACTTCGATGGTGTAAACGTGCTGCTGACCATATGTGTATGGTGCATTGGTGACCAATGTTTTGCGTAAAGCAAGATCAAATACTGGTATAAATTCTGGGTCATGATCGTCTTCATCTGTAGTAGCTACTCCACTTCCTGGGGTACCTGTACCATTACCACCTATGAAGTCATCTGCTGGACTTTCTGGTTGACCGCCTGCATCGTTGGTATTGTTACTATCTGAATCACTATCTATATCCTGATTTCCGATGTTAGTACCATTTTCATCTTCGAATGCTCTTACTTCTGCATAATTTGTCCATGCATTTGGTTGAGCACAAGCTTGAGCTCTAAGATCGATTCTAATGGTTTTTGACTGTCCTGGTACTAAAGAACCAGCACATATCGTGGTAGCCTGTATTCCGCTCACTGCCCATGGCTGACTGCCACTAACATAAGTGAAACCACATGGTATGTAATCTACGACATCTATATCGAAGAGGGTAACATTTCCTTGATTTGTTAACTCAACATTAAAACTAACCACATCTCCATATCTATAAGGACCAGGAGTAACTGTGGTCTTTCTTAAAGCAATATCAACAATCCTTGGTCTTGCTCCGTCATGGTCATCTTCGTCCGTCAGTGGATTGTTTCCACCTGATGTACCGGTACCATTACCTAAAACAGCATCATCTGCTGGTGTACCTATGGCACCACCACCGTCATTATTTGGATTATTGTCAGGTTTACTATCTGCATCAGTTATAGGATTGCCGTTTCCATCTGTGGCAGTTGTAATTTCAGCAAAGTTATCCCAAGCCGTTAATCCAGATGACATTTCTAAAGTTAAAACTATGGAAATGGTTGTAGAAGCGCCAGCAGCCAATGGACCTGCAATTGTTCTTGTAACCAAAGGTGCAGTACCACTCCAAGCAGGATTTGCTGCCCCTGAGAAACTGTAACCTGCCGGAATATAATCACTAACTACTATATTTGTAGCCGTAGTATTACCTTGATTGATCACCTCAATATTGAAGGTTACTGGCTGGCCATAAGTAAGTGGTCCGGCCGTAGCCAACGTTTTCCTTAAAGCTAAATCAAATACTTGAATCAATTCAGGGTCGTGATCATCTTCATCAGTAGAAGTAGCAGTATCACCTGGCGCTCCGCCCGCTCCTTTACCATTACCATCTACAAAGTCATCATTAGCACTATCAGGTGATCCTCCATCATCATTACCATTAGTATTGTCTGGTGTACTATCAATATCCTGATTGCTCAAATTATTCCCTTGGTTATCTTCCATATTTCTAACCTCTGCATAGTTTAGCCATGCGTTTGGTGTAGAACAAGGAATAACAGTCATATCTATTCTAATTGTAATACTACTCCCAGCAGCCAAAATGCCTACTATGTTAGTTAAAGCCTGAGTCCCATTTAGCGTCCAAGTTTGACTACCTCCAGTATATTCAAATCCACAAGGAATGTAATCAACAACATCTATATCGGAAAGGTCTACATTACCTTGATTGATAACCTGGACGTTGAAACTCACTACATCGCCATATCTGTATGGACCAGGAGTTACCGTGGTCTTTCTCAAAGCAATATCTACTATTCTTGGCGCTGCTGGGTCATGATCATCCTCGTCCTCGTCAGGGTTTGCATTCGGTCCGCCACCTGTGATGGTATTATCGTTTGCATCGCCTGGTTGTACAGGATTATCATTACTTGGATTTCCGTCAGCAACACTATCGGCATCATCATTTCTGTTGTTGCCTCTATCATCTTGTGCAGAAGTAACTTCAGCATAATTGTCCCATGCTGTGCCGCCACCACCATTTTGTTGTAACGTCAAAACTAATGGAACAATAACTGAAGCTCCAGGAGCTATTGGTCCTGCTATCGTTCTAGTTGCTACTGAAGGTCCACCTGTCCAACCATTATTGGCTGCAAAAGTATAACCTGCTGGTATATAATCACTCACCAAAAGAGAGTGTAAAAAATAATGTGTAAACTCGAGAGAAGGAAAATTAGGCATTTTCTAAAAAATGATCAAAGATAATAAGAATTTGATTATGAATAATACCGAAGTCATTAATTGGCTTCGTCCATTTTGCTTGAATTTGGTCAATAG
>CAMBRK010000106.1 GCA_945870185.1 Aureispira sp. CCB-QB1
TTTAGTAAAAACAACTTACTTTTGGGTATAAATGCTATGTTATGCGCTTAAGATTAATAATTATTCCAATTTTTACTCTTTTTATATCATCCTGTTATAAGACTGAAGAGTTTACAAATGAAATAAACCCTTGTAGGGGTGAAATAAAACTCATCGAAGATGCTGTATGGGAAGTACCATATGAAATCAATAATCAAGTTTTAGATTATACTCAACTTCAGGAAGGTAAATATTTTGTATTTCCCTATTTCACCAACAATGCTGAACTTGTCATCATAGATACCGACAATGGAGATCAACGCAAAATACCTGTGAGTGAGCAATTTTCTGAGAGAAACTTAATTTTAAATAATGGAAAACTATTATTTAGAGAAAGTGCTGGAATAAAAATAATTACACTTGATAATAATGAAGAAAAGTACGTTCCCATTCCTGATTTACAAGATCATTCCCAAAAGTTTTTTAATATAAATAACAACATCTACTTAGTTCAAATCTTTCAAAAATCGATCAAATTATTGCTGCTTGATGATCAAGAACTAAAATTTAGAGAAATAACAAAATATGAATCTCCTGACAACATTGATGCATGGAATACACTTTTTGAATTTTACATCAATGAAAAAGGGGACTTCTGTGTTGTTTTATTCGAGATAAATACACTACACACTATATCATATAACATTACCAAGAACATAATAGAGTATGAAGTTTCTTATCCTAATAGCTTATTAAGTGAAGTTTATTTTTTTAATTTCAACATCCCAAAGAATAAATATAATCGCTTCTATTTAAATACTTACACCTTTCCTTACAATCAATGCATAGTCTTCGATTTCATAACTGGTAAAGAAGTTCACAGAGAAAAAGGAGTTGTTATTCCTATGGGGACCAATCATTCGGTAGTGTATCGCTCTCTTTATGCAGAAGATGTAAAAAACAGGCTTATTGAGAATAAATCCTTTAATACAGTTATTCCATTTCCTTATACCAGAAGTAATGTAGCACTATTTATACACAACAATAAGCATTTGATAACTACCTATTTTGGTGAAGAATTTAATTTTGTTGATATAAATAGTGGTTGTAATACACATATGATTAGAGCAGGATTCGGGTCTCAACTTTTTCTTTTAGAAAAAACAAATGAGGTCTTGCTATTAGATTCAAAAAATCGTTCGATGAAAAAATTCAAACTCTGTCTATAAAATCAATTAATAAAACTTTAATCCAGCTAAATGAAAAATGTAAATAAACTCTCTTCATTAATCAAGTTTCTATTTACAGTAATACTTTTAGGGCATTATTTTATAGGAAATAGTCAACAATGGGAAATATCAGCAAGTGGAGGATATAGATACCAAACGGAATTGACATCTTATATCAACAACGAACAGTGGGTTACAGATTATGATCAAAAATACAGTACCCGATTAGGCATTACAAAATATCTGAATTCTAATTGGAAACTAACATTAGGTCTTGGATATCAGCATTCAAATCAATACAATAGTATCTTAGCGATATATACAGAATATAAATATCCAGAATTTTCTTTCAGTGAAAGATCTATTGTAGATAGTCTAAGAATGAAAAACCATAAAATACTAACATCAATATCGATCCATCGAAAAATATTTATGTGGGCAAATGTTTACAGTGGATTTGGATTGGGCATTAACACACATCGGTTTATTCATGGCAGTATATATTCAAATAGACATTTTTATGAAACAAACTTAAAAGATATGGTTTCACCTGTTTCTATGAATCTATTTTATCAAATTGGAGTGCAGTTAAATATTCCTATCAATGATCAATTCTGCGCAATTTCATTACTTGAATATGCAAATCATTTTAACAATCGCATTATACAAGATATTTTAGAGATAAGACATTTTAATCTGGTTGGAGAAATTGGTATTGCTTATAGTTTTAATAAAAAACCGTAACGTAAAGTAATTTTACATAAAGATTACGTAGAGGCAATTCAAAATATGCTAAAAGATTTTTTTATACAACTAAATTACCTCCTTAAGGATAGCAGATCCAAATATTTTTTAATTGATGGTGAAAACAGAAGATCAAAACCGAATAATAAGTGGTCTAAAAAAGAAATATTAGGCCATCTGATAGATTCTGCACGGATCAATTTGAATCCTTTTACTGACATTTTACTATCCGATGAAAAATATATTGTAAAATCATACCTTCAAGACCAGCTCGTTTTGGTGAATGATTATCAGAATACTCCAGAATACGACCTGATATCTTTGTGGCAGCTTCTTAATCATCAGATTATAAACGTGCTAAAAAGAGCAAAGCTATCCGATTGGCAAAAAATAATCGTTGTTGGTAATGAAGAAAAGACTCTTTCTTGGCTAGCTCATGATTATGTTGAACACATGGAACATCATATTAGACAAATTTTTAACTGTGAAAACTTACTAAGTCCACCTTTATGGATAAGTTTAAGTGATGCTGTTCAAAAATTAAGTGAGGAAAAAGATAAAGAGTTTGTGGGCTTGGCTCACTTTGCAGATCTGGAAATAGAATATTACCAACCTGATGTCATTGACAAACAAAACCCGCACTTAAAAGATGAAGTATATGTTATAACTGATGGAACATCTGAATTCTATGCCAATCAACGTACAGCCTCGGTAGCAAAAGGCGACCTATTATTTGTAAAAGCAGGCGACGAGCATCGATTTGTGAACTTTTCTGAAGATTTTGCCACTTGGGAGATCTTTTATGGTATATCCAACTAACGGACACTAAAAAAACCATATTGATACAAAAAATAAAAAGTAATAAGTATTTGGCTTATCAAAATAGCAGGCACCCCAATTTTGAATATTGGCTTAGCCGCTTTATGAAATAGTGGAGCTTTCATACCTAATAATATACCCAAACTTCCTCCAAAAAATGTAAATAGCCAAAGTGATTTTTCAGGTATTCTTCTATTACCTTGCTTCGCCGCATTTTTATCAAAAAACATTACCAAATAGGAAATTACGTTGACGATAAGCAAAATAATGACAATAATCACTTTACTTCTTTAGGATGGCAATTTAATAATGTATTCTTTTGCAGGAGCCACGGTCAATCTGTTTTTTAACAACCATGGATTGTAATATTTTAATAATCTGTAGGTGGTTCCATTTTGATGGGCAAAATCACTTAGACTTTCGATGGTTTCAGTGACTTTGATATCTTTTATATTGGGGTGAAGTGAATACTTTTCGTTGGGCTCAATATAAAAACCGAAGTCTTCAGGATTTTTTACTATTTCTTTAATAGCAATGATACGAAAGACATACCTTGATGTTTCCTCGTTTATATTCATATCGTAATAACTACTTTCCTTTTGTTCCTCAAGTGTCCTTGCAAAAGCCGTAGGACCTACATTATAGGCTCCTGCTGTATTTGTCCAGTTTCCAAACCTTCTGTACATTTGTTTGATATACTTACAAGCAGCTAGTGTGGATTTTTCGATGTGCATTCTTTCGTCAACTTCTTCTGAAATTTCTAGACCCATTTCTGTAGCTGCCGGCTTCATAAATTGCCAATACCCCTTTGCAGATGCTGGAGAAGATACATTCCTAAGGCCACTTTCAGCAATAGCCAAATACTTAAAATCGTCCGGAATTCCATTTTCGGAAAAAATCTTTTCAATAACAGGAAAAAATTTATGCGCCATCTTTAAATGGATTAAAGTGGTCGATTGCCAATATGCATTAATACTCAATTCACGATCCAATCTCTCTTTGGTATCTTCGTTTAAAGGCACGGGCTCTCCCGCAAAATCAAAAGATTTATTTAAATCGATGGATTTTATCCTTTGTGGAAGTTCATAAAAATTATTTGAAAGGCTCTCAGATTTATAAGAAATGAAGATCAAGGCAGTAAACATGATACCCGCTACAAATCCAAAAAAAGGAAATAAAGTTTGATACTTATGATTCATTAATTTTTATTTTTTCTTGAAGCTGGCTTGATTACAAATATTTCAATGGGTGCATTTCCAATGGATTTCAACTTTTTTCGCAATCCAATTTCTTTTGATACTATAAAACTCTAGGTCTTTTGAAAACGGGCACGGTACTACAAGGTTCTCCAAACATGATACTTTGTACATAAGGTTTCAGCACCTTAGTGATTACTGCATATGCAACAGAAGGTACGGGTTTTTGTCCACACCCTTTTATAACGATCCGTTGTTCAGCATATTGTTTGACATCTAAAGATTCTATTGTTTTTTTATAATGCATCATCAAATAATCTTTTTCACTACCCTGGTAACTATCCGCTGCAATTCCTGTTAAGTAGTTTTCTATGAGCATATAAGCCCACAAAGGAATGATTGCGTCAGCTGTACAGTTGACTAGCACAATTTTATCTTGGTAAATTAGCCAATCTATTTGTTTTAGAGCTTCCCTAAAATCTTTTTCTTTAAGTATCATCCCCTGAAAGAGGTAATCTTTTATATCAAAAATTACAAACTCTTTTTCTGGATAAAACATTTCAAGATTTAGAGTGATGATTCCGCTTTCAGCAACTTTGTTAATCAATGTTTCCGCTTCCATCCCAAAATTTAAATAATAAAAACTTATTCTTCTTCCCCAATAACAATAGTTTTTTCTTCTAATTGTTCATTTTCAATAGGTTCGGGTTCCCCTATTTGATTTTCTATAGGTTCAAATTCTTTGGGTTTAGGCATATCTTCTATAGATTTTAACCCAAAGTAATCCATAAATTTAGTGGTAGTGCTGTACAAAAGTGGTTTGCCAGGACCTTCGCTTCGCCCCGATATTTCTATTAAATCTTTTTCCAATAATTTTTGAATGGTATAATCGCTGTTTACACCTCTTATCGATTCTATCTCTGTCTTAGTAACGGGCTGTTTGTAAGCTATGATGGCCAATGATTCCAAAGCCGACTTACTTAGTTTTTTGTTGGTGTTTTGCTTAAGGTAAGTGCCTATGGTGTGATGATAAGCACCCTTTGTCATAAATCTAAACCCGCCAGATATCTCTATGATCTCGATCGAAAACGTATCATTTTGGTATTTTTGTACCAATAAATCTATTTGAGCCGAAATATCCGTGTCGGTAAATGTGGTTCCGAGGCTTTCTTCCAAAGCATCTTTGATATCATCATAACTGATGGATGGATTGGCAGAAAAAATGAGGCATTCAATATGTAGAGCTAAATTTTCCAACTTAATACGATAAAAAGTGACAAAATTAGTGTTTCCTAAGACTTTATCAGAATTATGCAGACTAAAGTTTAATATTATCCTTAATTTGAAGTACTTCTATGCCGGCGAGATTTCTAATCTATTAACGTTTTCTTTGATTTTCATATATCCTGGGATAGCATCTTGAACAGCAGTCATCACTGCATTAATCAACCTAAGTTTTGTGGTATATTTGTGGTAAATGATACTTACTTCCCGTACGGGTATGGGTTCGTAAAATGGAATGACTCTCTCTTTTCTTTCCGATGTAAGGCTCCAGGTAGCCAATTCAGGAATTATAGTCATGCCACCACTAGACTCTGTTATGTTTATCAATGACTCTATACTTCCTGCGTTGTATGTTATAGATGAATGTTCTTTGTTTTTTAATTCGCAGATTTTTAACATTTGATGTCTCATGCAATGTCCCTCCTCCAAAAGCCATAAATGTTTAAAATCAATGTCTTCTTGTAAAATATAGGATTTATCAATTTTATCATGGGTAAAAAGAAAAAACTCTTCATAAAACAATGGTGTATAAATCAATGACTTCTCATCGATAGGTGTAACCAACAAACCCGCATCTATTTCTGATGCTTTTAGTTTTTGTATGATATTCTTGGTAGTTTCTTCTTCTATGACTAAGTCAATATCGGGATAACTAATTGCAAATTTTTTTATAAAAATCGGTATTAAATACGGAGCCAGCGTAGGAATCACACTAATCCTTATACTTCCATTTAATTTATCTAGATGTAAATCTGACGCCATTTTTTCCATCACTGACAATTCTTCTAAAATTTTTACCGCTTGTGCTGCTATCAGATCGCCTTTGTCTGTCAGAGAAATAGGATTGCTTTTTCGGTCTATAAGAACCAAATCCAGATCTTCTTCCATTTTCTTGATTGCCATACTTAATGCCGGCTGTGAGACATTACATTGTTCTGCTGCCAGGCTATAATTTTTAGTTGCTGCTAAAGCTAGAAAATATTTTAATTGGGCAATTTGAACATTCATAAGCAAAAATTATTAAAGCATAAAATTATAATTTTTTTCTTATATGTAGTATGTTTTACATTTGCATTGTCGCATTAAAAATTTAATTAAGAATAATATCGAAATGTTTGAAAAGCTCCACTTAAAAGAAAGCGGGGCTTTTTTTTTCTAAATCTTCTCACTACCAGAGCAAAAAAATACACAACCGTTTATGATAACTAGTAGTGATTTCCTTTTTCCACTGTTGAACGGTCATCGTTTTTATGTCTTCGCTTTCACAATTGATGTCACATGCTATACAAAGTTTGGTGTGTGCTTCGAGTGTTTGAAGACAAGTTTCAACCATAAATCCATTTCTGTAAGGCGTTTCCATAAATACTTGGGTTTGACCAGATTTTTTTACCTTGATTTCCAATTGTTTTAATTGCTGTATCAGCTCAGACTTTTTATTAGATAAATATCCGTTAAAAGCAAAACTTTGACCGCTAAATCCACTTGCCATTACAGCTAACAATATTGAAGATGGACCAATAAGCGGTACTACTTTAATCCCATTTTGATGGGCCCAAGCTACCATTTCTGATCCTGGATCGGCTACTCCGGGACAGCCTGCCTCTGAAATAACTCCAATATCATGACCTTCTTTTAAGAAATTTAAAAATGTGATGTTTTCTCCTTTATCGCTACATATTTCATGAATATTGAGCAGAGAAATAGCTATTGGGTGGTTTGAATTTTTGATAAAATGTCTTGCAGTCTTCGCCCTTTCGACAATGAAATAGGTAGTTTGGTGCAAAGCTCTCAGTGTTTCTGCTGATAGACTTTCTATTTTACCTTCTGAAACCGGACACGGTATCAGCAATAATCTACCTTTATTTGTCATTCTGATCCTTTAGTGCTCTTCTTAAGATTTTCCCCACATTGGTCTTGGGCAATTCAGTCCTGAATTCTACCTGTTTTGGTATTTTATATGCAGTCATATTGGCTTTACAATGATTAATGATTTCTTCCTTGGTGAGAGACTCTTCTTTTTTAACAACAAAAATTTTGGGCACTTCACCAGACTTTTCGTCGCTGACACCTATGGCAGCAGCTTCCAGCACTTTGGGGTGCATCATCACGATATTTTCTATCTCATTAGGATAAACATTGAATCCACTTACTAGTATCATATCTTTTTTACGATCCACTATATACATGTAGCCATCTTCGTCTACGTATCCGATATCTCCGGTGCACAACCATCCGCCATCTATTATAGTTTTTGCTGTTTCAGATGGTTGGTTATAATATCCTTTCATGACTTGCGGACCTCGACATTGGATTTCTCCATTCTGATTGAAATCAGCTTCTCTGCCGTCATCCATCATAATTCTAATTTCTGTAGAAGATACCGGTAGGCCAATACTTCCTGATTTTCCTGAACCATCCAATGGATTTACACTAATAAGTGGAGACGACTCGGTCATACCATAGCCTTCAGTAAGTGGACATCCTGTGATCTCCTTCCATCGGTCGGCCACACTCTTTTGAATTGCCATACCACCTCCGACAGTTATTTTCAGCGCTGAAAAGTCTAGTGTTTTAAATTCCGGATGGTTGTTTAGCGCATTGAAAAGTGTATTTAAACCAGTCATCAAACTTATTTTACTATTTCTAAACTCCTTGATAATAGAGTTCAAGTCCCTAGCATTCGTCACCAAAACTGTATGTGCCCCATAGCTCAGCATGGCTAAACAATTTACAGCAAATGCAAAAATATGATACATAGGCAATGGAGAAAGTGTAATTTCTTTACCCTCTACCAGATATCCCTGCATCCAGGTTCTGATCTGAATCATATTGGCCACCAAACTTTGGTTGGTGAGCATGGCACCTTTAGAAATTCCTGTGGTACCTCCGGTATATTGATGTACGATTACATCTTCAGGCTGATTAACAAAATTCTTAATGGTATGCTGTTTGCCCTGTAATAAAGCATTTTGAAATCTAACTGTATTTTGTAGATTATATTTAGGAACCATTCTTTTAATGTGTCTCACCACAAGGTTAACGAGACTTCCTTTTATGGTTCCAAGCATTTCACCTATAGAAGTAACGATTACCGTGTTTATTTTTGTTTTTTGTATAACCGCCTGAAGGTTTGATGCAAAATTCTCTAAAATAACAATAGCCTTCACACCACTATCTAAAAACTGAAATTCCATCTCTCGAGGTGTGTATAATGGATTTGTATTGACAATAATCAATCCTGCTTTTAACGCTCCGAAAACCGCTATAGGATACTGTAGCATATTGGGCATCATCAATGCAATTCTATCACCTGGCTGTAAACCCCGATAGTGTAAATATGCTCCAAATGCTTCAGAGTATTGATCCACTTCTCTATAAGTAAGCTTTTTTCCCATGCATTCAAAAGCATTCAATTCTTTATACTTACTAAAACACTCTTTTAAGAAAGAAACCAATGTCGGATACTGTGAAGGGTCTATGTTTGAGGGTACACCGAGAGGGTAGTTCTTTAACCAAGGCCTATGATCGATCATATCTTTACAATTTAAAAGGCCAAAGTAAAAATTTTTATACAAAAGTAGATTTATTTTGTAATTAAAAATAACATATATAATTATTATCCATATCTTTGCCTTTCATAAGATGTATTTTAATTCAATATTTAACTAATAAAAATGTCAAAAGAAAGAGAAGAGAAACTCAAAGCATTAGCCCTTACCATGGATAAACTGGATAAAACCTATGGGAAAGGTACTATAATGAAACTAGGCGATAAACAAGTAGTTCATGTGGAGACTATTTCTACAGGTTCATTGGGTTTAGACATTGCGCTAGGGATAAATGGACTGCCTAAGGGTAGAATTGTTGAAATATATGGTCCAGAATCATCTGGTAAAACGACACTAGCTATTCACGCTATTGCAGAATGCCAAAAACAGGGAGGCATAGCAGCTATAATAGATGCAGAGCACGCATTTGACAGGTTTTATGCCGAGCACCTTGGTGTCAACACTGAAGAGCTTTTAATTTCTCAGCCGGATAACGGAGAGCAAGCGCTGGAGATTGCAGAAAACCTGATCCGATCAGGAGCGATTGACATTATTGTGATAGACTCAGTTGCTGCATTGGTACCACGTAGTGAAATAGAAGGAGAAATGGGTGATTCGAAAATGGGTCTCCAGGCAAGATTGATGTCTCAAGCTTTGCGTAAGCTTACAGCTACTATTGGACGAACTGGATGTTGTTGTATTTTTATCAACCAACTACGCGAGAAAATTGGCGTAATGTTCGGTAATCCCGAAACCACAACTGGTGGTAACGCCCTGAAATTTTATGCTTCTATTCGACTCGATATTCGTAAATCTGGTACAGCTATCAAAGATAAGGACGGAAACACCGTAGGAAATCCAGTAAAAGTAAAAGTAGTAAAAAATAAACTTGCACCACCATTCAGAGTGGCTACATTTGACATTGTCTTCGGTGAAGGTATTTCTAAGAATGGCGAAATCATAGACTTGGGTGTGGAAACCAATGTAATCGGAAAGAGTGGTTCGTGGTTTAGTTATGAAGGTACCAAAATTGCTCAAGGTAGAGAAGGAGCCAAACAGTTCTTGGCAGACAACCCAGAAGTGGCATTAGAAATAGAAAAGAAAATCGTCGAGAAATATCAACCTGGTGAAACCACTCCAGGCGAAGTGGAGGACGATGTAGAATAAATTTAACGTCCGACGTATCAATAAGAAAAGCCAGAAGATTTTTTCTTTTGGCCTTTCTGTTTATATTAATACGGTTTTGAAAATTATACTCACCCTTCGTGAAAGCCCACGCTGCCGCCGACCCAATCCTTGTCTTTATTGTATTTGACTCCGATCATTTTTCCTTTAGATAATCTCACCAGATTATTGACCACAAAAGGTCTTTCATCATTTTTAGGCCAAACCATGAGCATTCTGATTTCAACTTTGACGGGTTCGTTTGGGGATTTTAACACAGGTTCATAGGTGACTTTACGCTGAAGAATGTAGTTGGCCCTATCCGTGATTTTTTCAATATCATCTTTAGTTAAGTCTATGATTACTCCTGCACCAGCAAATGAAAATAAGGGTTTCAATACATAGTTTTCTAAATCATCTGGCAACGCTGTGTGTTCTTGTAAAAAAACAGTTTCTGGTACATACTTGTTTTTGAGATAAGGCATCAGATATTTACTGATTCTATAAAACCAATTAGGATGTCCGATCCACTCTACATCAAGTTCGTCAGTAAAACTAAACTGCATTTTTAAATCGTCTCTTTGATATAATTCATCAAAAATGACACGGTTGTATATTTTTTGGATTTCAACTTCCTGGCCTAAAGCATCTAAATAATAAAGTTTTTTTTCCTTCTTAATGACTTGCGTCACACAAACGACAGCAATGCCCAACTCTACGGATGTGCTAAGCATATCGATATAAGTATTCTGAAGCTCCGGTTCTATTTCCAATAAGACCACGTTTTTAGGATCCGATTCGCCGACTATGATATCATACATTAATTTTTTGTAAGAATCATTATCGAATCCATTAAAGTATGAAGTTAGATGTGCGGGAAGGTCGTAAGCCGCTTTATAAGCTTTTGACGCCATATACTGAAAAAAATACACAGATGGAAAGCCTTGAATTTCTATAAGCATAGGATATGAATCTCCATTTTGATCTAAACAAACTCCAAAGTCCATTTGTAAAAAGGTAGTATGTGCATCTTCTCTCGGTACAATAATATTTTCGTGATATAGTGCCGGCTGTGTGATTTCCTTTAGATCTGGTCGCACTACCATATCCGTAAGTTGATTGCAGGCTTCCAGAAGTCTATCTTTTAAAATTTCTGGTATAAAAAATGGTGTCTCGGCTTCTCTGAAATTGGGCTGATGTTGATACATCTCCATGAGTATATTCTTAAAATTTTCGTACTTTTCGGATGTAAAGTCCGCATTAAACTTTTCTCTAATCTCAGGTATCATACCAAAATAGAATTTTGTTCATAAATAGAATCTAGTGCATTTTCAATAAACTTAGGCAGAACGGTATCGTGAGTTAATTCAATTTTATCAGGGTCGTCTATGGAGTCCATCATGGAGTCATACTTAGCTAGACCAAAATTTTTTATGACATTTTCTCTGATTTCTGCTTTTTCAAAATGAATTTTCATTCCAATAGGGTCAGCCTCGGGATGAAACTGAGTACCAATAAACTCGTCAGAGAATCTTACAGCCATGATTGCTCTTTCATATTCTACGTGAGTTCTAATTTTTTCTAATGCCAGGATTTTTGCTCCATGAAGTCGGAATACATCCAAATCGGGTTGTATTAGTTGATAATCTCTACTATCGACTGCATACAAAGGATCTGGAAGGTTTTTAAAAATGGGATCATTTTCTCCATATTTAGTCATGTGTACGGGCATGACGCCAAATGAAGT
Organism: Aureispira sp. CCB-QB1; assembly: GCA_945870185.1. GTDB lineage: Bacteria > Bacteroidota > Bacteroidia > Chitinophagales > Saprospiraceae > OLB9. Next base: position 11,711 of record CAMBRK010000106.1, read on the forward strand.
GCTTTTCCGTGGAGCTAAGGTTCCTAATTCAAAGTAATTACAAGCCATTTGAAATGAATGACATATAAAAAACATATGCTTCTTTTCATAAGGGTTTTCTATGTTGTTTTGCCATAGGTCGCCTACCAAAGAATACCAAGCTTTATCCCAAACTCCATCTCCTTCCAATGGGTTGCCCGGACCACCACTTGATATATACACATCATACTCCAAACCTGGAATTTCGTTTTTACCCCTGACATCAAACTCATCAATATCAAAAGCACTGCTATACATAGCTGCAATATCTCTGATACACCTCATACCCTGATTGGGCTTTCCGGCATTCATATCTAATATTGCTAACCTTAATTTGTGCTCCATGACTGATGGTATATATACAATTCTTACTTAACTAAAATTACTCTGCTTTTGTCTTTTTAGCAGGTGATTTTTTTTCTGGAGTAAAGATATTACTTATAAAGTTACCCCAAGTCAAATTCATCTGATTTGGTTTATGGTTTTGTGCCTTTTCAATGGCCATTAAGGCAGCATTCTCCACAATCCAATCAAAATTTTCCTGACCTACTGAGTTGATGTCAGCATCAGGAGCAGGATTGCAGAAGTCAATAGCTATAGGCACTCCGTCTCTGACAGCAAACTCTACTGTATTAAAGTCATACCCAAGACCATGGCAAAGCGCTTTAGTATATTTTTCTACTGTTGCCAATAGTTTTTTATCTTTAGTAGGATTGTCCACTACGTATCTCAGGTGATGTGGATTGCGTGGTTCATAAGGCATGATGTGAACTCGGTCTCCTGCTAGATAATAACATCTGAAATAATGATCAAAAACAATCTCTTCCTGAAGCAACATTACTAATTGGTCTGTTTCTGTGTGTTTTGCCCAAAGATCTTCTGGACTAGTCACTTTGTAAACACTTTTCCAACCGCCTCCTGAATGAGGTTTCATATATGCTGGAAACTTGATATAATCAAATATTTTTTCCCAGTTTTGTGGGTATTTCAGGTTTCTGAATGATTGCTCTGAAGTATCATCAGGCCTGTTAAATGAAGGAAGTAACACCGTATTAGGAACGGGCACACCTAGCGTCTCAGATAAACAATTGTTAAAAAATTTTTCATCAGCACTCCACCAAAATGGATTATTAACCACGGCGGTACCCATAAGTGCTGCATTTTTTAAGTATGCTCTATAAAATGGAACATCCTGAGAAATTCTGTCAATAATAACTGCATACTCTGTAGGGTCTGCTTGTTGTACCACATCTATTTGAACGGCCTCAGCAACAATTCCTTTTATTTTTTTTGAGTTAACTTGATCAATAAACGCTTGAGGAAAGGTGTTTTCTTTGCCAAACAAAATTCCGATCTTCTTCATGAAATATCTTATTTAAATGGTTATGTGAAATAGGTTCGTTGGATAAAATGCAAATATTGGACTTTGCCATCAAATATCCAATCTTTTTCTTACTTTTTTTGAAAGTAGTCGTTTACCCTTTTTGTGTTATGTTAAATAAATCGGTACACAATACCCAATTTAACAGTACCTAATTTTAGCAATTGGTTATCTATATATTTCCTAAAGCATCGGTAAATTCAATCCTTGCTAAATTTGTATTACAATATTGAACAGATATATTCCATTTTTTTAACGGGGATAACCAGAGTCCAGCTATACACGATACGTTGATTTCGTTAAAAAGATTAAATATGGCATCTTGCCAAACGTCTTTAACTTTTATAGATTTTTTTAGGTTTAATGATATGCCTGCGCCTAAAACAAAACCCCATAAATGTAAAGGTTTGTACTCTGCTTGTGGTATCAAATCTAAATAAAGGATTTTATGAGAAGCCGCATCCTTGAAACGAAAACCTTTAGTGATACCCTGTATTTCTATTCCTACAGAGAATTTAGGAGTTAATCGATATTCGGGATAGGCACTTACGTACCAATTATTAATGTTTGAAGCACATTCAAAATTGGGATGGTTTAAAATATTTGTTACTGCCGCGCCGACACCTCCGTGTAAGCTAAACAGGCCCTCAGAGCTTCTACTTAGGGTCTGCTGAAAAAGCCAAATTCTTTCAAAAATATTAATGCTATAGGCCTGGGATATCGTTCAAAAAACAAGCGATAGTAAATAAGAACGTAGTGAAGTGCAAAGCACCAAAGGCAAAGCCTTTGACGAAGTGAACCCTGCCTTGCCGGCAGGCAGGCGTGAAACGGGTGGGCAGAAAAGTGCGTCTATCGCCTTTGTAGAATATTAAAAATAAAAGAATGATAATCAAAGCGATAGAAAAATGCA
>CAMBRK010000107.1 GCA_945870185.1 Aureispira sp. CCB-QB1
TAGGTTAAAAAATGTGTTTAGGGTAAGCACCGCAAACATATAAAAAAATTGGGACTAAGGGGGGAGATTGCCCCCGCGGGGGCAATCTCCCCCCTTAGTCCCAAGCCTAACTCCCCTTGAGAGTTTACACAAAGTATTTTACACTCCCCACCAAAACGTTGGTTGCAGTAACATTACCTTGATTGTGTACTTCTACATTGAATGTCAAGGCTTGACCCCAGTTATAAGGTGCATTGGTAGTCAATACTTTTCTTAAAGCAAGGTCAAATACTTCTATTTTGACTGGATCATGGTCATCTTCATCACCATTTTCATTATCAATAGTATCATCTGTACCACTTAAAACACCTCCAAAATCTGGTACACTACCTGAATCATTTCCATTGATAGCATCTGGTGTACTGTCTATATCTGTTATTAAACCAGGAGTGTTAGGATCTGTGTCATCTGCACTTGTGATCTCTACAAAATTAGTCCATGCATTATTAACATCACCAGTATAACATTCTCTTACAATCAGATCTAAAAATAATATTGTGCTCTCTCCAGGATTTAAAACTCCAGTAAAAGTCCTAGTAACTCTAGAACCAACTAATGACCATCCTGCATTCGTAGCCGATGCTCCATTAAATTCTAATCCACAAGGTAAATAATCAGAGACATTAATATTTGTTGCTGGTATGTTACCCTGATTGAATACCTCGATCTGGTACATTACAGCCTGACCATAACTGAAGCTTGGTGTAGCTGTTAGTTTTGTCTTCCTCAATGCAAGATCAAAAATCTTCGGTCCTGCAGGGTCATGATCATCCTGACTTCCTACACCAGTGTCTGAAGTGCTAGATATGTCATTATCTCCTGTTCCATCAGGTAATATATTATTCTCATTTGTTCCATTACTTCCTGGAGAGCTATCCGCATCAAAAACAGGATTTCCGGCTCCGTCTTCTGCAGAAGCTATTTCCGAATAATTTACCCATGACTTATTGGTAGTAGGGGTGGTGATTCTTGTCAATACCAAATCTAAACTAACTGTCGTGCTCGCTCCAGGGGCTAGTGGTCCTGCTATCGTACGAGTAATCGTAGGTGCACTACCTGTCCAGCCATTATTTGGTGCAAACATATAACCAGATGGTATATAATCATTGACAACAATGTCTGTTGCGGTTACATTTCCTTGGTTAAATACTGTTATTGTAAAATTATGAGTTTGACTGTATGTATATGGTGCAGTTGTATTTAGCACCTTTGTTAAGGCTAAATCAAATACATTTACCAATGCAGGATCTGAGTCGTCCTCATCTGTAGCGGCAGTGCCGCTACCAGGTGCTCCCGTTCCATTGCCATCTAAATAATTATCAGCAGGGCTTTCTGCTAATCCGCCACCATCATTATTAGGGCTTTGGTCAGGACTACTATCTATATCAAACTGACCGATAGGGTTTCCTGAAACATCATTAAATGAGCTGATCTCAGCAATATTTAACCATGCATTGGCCGTAGCGCTTGCTTGCAATGTCAACACTAAATCAACTGTAGTACTTGCACCGGGTGCCAAAGGACCAGGTACCGTTCTAGTGATCAATGGTGCTGAACCAGCCCACCCATTATTTGCACTAAAAGCAAATCCAGCAGGTACATAATCAGATACCATTATATTGGTAGCTGTTTCATTTCCTTGGTTTTCTACTGTTATTCTAAAGGTTATATTTTGACCATACGAGTAAGGACCTGATGTCACTATCTCTTTTATTAAGGCTAAATCCACGATGCGAACGGTTGCCGGATCATGATCATCCTCATCAGTAACTGGGTCAGTTCCTAATGATGCCCCAGTTCCATTACCTGTGAGCACGTTATCACTTGCTGTTCCAACTGCTCCACCAGGGTCATTAGAAGGATTAGAGTCTGGAGTACTATCGACATCATCAGTACGACCTCTAGAATCTGTTCCAGCAGTAATTTCTGCTACATTTAATACATTAGTTGGATTTGCAGTGCTGTTTACTACTAAATCAATAGGAATGGTCACACAACCTCCAACTATTAAGCCTCCTACGGGTAAACCGTTACCAGATGTAAGAGTTCTTACAGCATTGGTACCATCTGCTGTCCAGTTAGGGTCGTTCAAAGTAAAACCTCCCGGTATGTAGTCAATTAAACTCACACTTGTAGCAGGGTTTGTACCCTGATTACACACCTGAATGTTGAAAGTAATGGTTTGCCCAATACTGACAGGTAAATTATCACTCTTTTGCTTTATCAGAGCCAAATCTAAAAATCCGCAATCTTGTGTCTGTACCGTAATAGGGCAACACAAACTGACTAAACATCCTGTTCCGTCAGTTGCCTCGTATCTAAAAATTTCAGTTCCGTCTGCCATTCCGGGTGTTATAGTAGAAACAACTAATTGTCCCGACCCAACATTGACATTGGCTTGATTGAACCATTGCACATTGGAAAGTCCTGCAGATGCAGTAAGCGTTATGGTTTGTGGTCCTGGATTTCCAGGGGTATCACAAATAAACTGAACAGGTGTAGAACACCCAGCGCTACAACTAGCCTGAGGACCTACCACCACTGTTCTTTGACATGACAAATCTGATTTGTCCGTGATCGTAAGGGTGTAGCTTTGACCGCTGCCCGCTGAGCCGTTGCCTAGCATTACAGCAAATGCCGACCCATACGTCCCTTCTTGTGGTGTCACCGTAGTACCATTATTCACATCTATCCAAAAACCCTCTGAACTACCCGAAGTAGCAGCCACATTTAGATTGAATTGGATAGCATCGTCAGATGGCGAATCTGTTCCTTGGTCTTGACAAGAAACGGTTGTTGCCGTTGCTGATGTGATACTACACTGGCCCCAAAGGTTTTGTGCTCCTGTAAGGAAGAGCAACATAATAAAAGTCTGTAAAATACTTTTCATTACTTTGAGATTAAGTGATTTAAATAAATAAAATTCCTCTCTCGGAGGCTTACCATGAAATTTAACGTTTTCATTAGAGGATGGCCTTAAAAACATAGAATGAAATTTTATGTGTGATTGAATTGTGACTAATGAAGTATGGTAATCTAGTTCGTAATTTTTTAATGTTAAATATTCCAATTTTTTTATTAAATTCCTATAAAACGACAACAGCCTTCCTAAAAATGAAATGATAAGAAGACAAATAATCAATAAAGAATAAAAAAGTTGTAAATCGCTCATTTTGAAATAATTAATAAAATAATAAATAAGTTAAATACTTACTTATGACTATATTCTATTATCTCAAAATGCACAAATAGCGCAGATTGCTTAGGTTTATTTGGGGCAAATATATAACGTATATTTGTAATATTAAAATTTTTTATAATATTTTTGAAAAATAAATATAAAACTTGCATTTATAGAATCTTTACTTGTAATTTTAATACGAAATAGAAATTTAAAATCTTCTACTTCGGAATACAAAAACGCTGAAACATTACCTTTTAATATACTTCATTTAAATAACCATTTCAAATTATACTTTACCTTTAAAGCTTTTTTATCATTAAATAGAATGCGATTACATTATAATATGGTTGTTATAATCTATCTCAGATAAAACCATAAGTGTATAAATTTATAACCTAAAATTATTGCTAATCATTTTTAGTCTTACCTTTGTTTTAGAAATTAATTAGTACTCCATTAAATGATAAATTTTTTATAAGTACTATTCTTTAATCAATTCATAAATGCAAAACCAGCAAAGTTTTAAGCAATGTGTATAGATGATCAAAATTTTAATAAAATATGACCCAAAGACATAGAATCTATTTTTTCGCAATGCAATTTATTTTATTTACATTTATCTTAAATGCCCAAAACAGCATAAGCATAAATGGAAAATTTGAAAACAAGAGTCTATCTGAAATTATAAATCAAGTTTCTAAAGATAAGAATATAAAAGTTTTTTTTAAAGAAAATGATCTGCCCGCTGAATTGGTTTCTATAGAAGTTGTAAATAAAAATGTTGTTTCATTTTTTAACGATCTGCTCATCAAATCAAATTTAAAAACTATAGAGTATGGTGATGCATATTTTATCATCAATAAAAGCCAAAATGAAATCAGAAATAACATTCAAGATGAAATTACAAAAGCTGAAACTTTGGCTTACGCTGGAAATAAAACCATCATAATCAATGGAGAGCAAGATAAAAGTGGAAAAAACATCTTAACATGTACACTCAAAGATGAAGAAACAAAAGAAGAAATAATCGGTGCATACATATCACTAAATGGAAAATTTATAGGGGTTTCTGATGAAAAAGGTTCAATATCTATCAATTTGAATAATGGCGACCAAGTAATCAATGTTGCCTATATCGGGTATCAGGTTCTAAATCTCAAAGTTAACGTAAATGGTAATGCCAAGTACATCATTAATATGATCAAAGAAGCTCAAGTTTTTGACGAAGTAGTGATTTCGGGTATGGCTGCTGGTACTACTGTCAACGAAACTCAATCAGGTATCAATAGGATAGATATAAAAGCACTGGAAAGAATACCAACTTTCCTAGGTGAAAGAGACGTGATAAAAGCTGTATTATTAAATCCAGGAGTATCTTCAGTAGGTGAAGGGGCTTCAGGTTTTAATGTAAGAGGCGGAAATGTAGATCAAAATCTGGTAATCCAAGATGACGCCATCCTTTTTAATAGTTCTCATGCATTAGGGTTTTTTAGTACCTTCAATGCAGATATGATAAAAACTGCCACTCTTCATAAAGGTGCTTTCAATGCGCAGTATGGAGGTCGACTTGCATCTGTTTTGGACGTGCAAACAAAAGATGGCACTGATAAATTCAGGCTAAAAGGCAATATCAATATCCTCTCTACCACAGGTACTGCCGAAATACCTTTATTTAAAGGGACATCATTACTACTGTCAGGAAGAAGCACTTATTCTGATTTTATTTTCGGATTATTCAAGCAGCCACAGATCAAAAATAGCTCCGCTGGTTTTTATGATTTAAATGCCAAATTGACCATTAAAAGTGGTAAATCAACCATTGCACTTTCGGGCTATATTTCTGAAGATGACTTTATTTACAACAAAGAATTTGGTTTTGATTATGGAACTAAAATTGCACAGGCTAGCGTAAGAACTTTATTTAACAATCACTTTTCTAATAAAATATCTTTTGTTTGGTCTGAATACATAAGCAACCAATCAGATTTTGAAAGCCAATTTGCATCCACCTTTACTACTAAGATAAAGTATTTAAAAGGTCACGATAAAATTACTTGGAACAAAGGAAAATTAAACATTGACGGTGGAATAGTATCCACTTTATATACAGTAGCCCCAGGTGCATTTTCGCCCATTGGGACAGAATCCTTAATTTTGGCAGAAAGCCTTGAAGATGAAAAGGGATTAGAATCTGCAGCTTATTTGTCTTCAGAATATACGTTTAATAAATATATTGAACTACTCTTGGGCATGAGATTAAATCACTTTGCAGCATTAGGCCCAAAAACTGTATACCAATTTGAAAATGGCATTTTAGATCCTGAACTGATTACGGGTACTGAAACTTTGGAAGGAATCATACGTAGTTCCATCAATCCCGAATTAAGAGCTTCTGTCAAAATCAAACTGAATGAATCCATAGCTTTTAAAACTGGATATGGAAGGACATCCCAGTTCTTGAGCCAAATATTTAATACAGATGTTCCTACCCCATCTAGTCAGTGGCAGATGGTCAACCATGTTTTTAACCCTGGACTTTCTGACAACTTTTCTGCAGGCTTGTTTTATAGCAGTAAAGATGGATCGTATGAAATCTCAGCTGAGGCATATCAAAGAAATATTAAAAACGTATATGATTACAAAGATTATGCAGATCTCTTTGTAAATCCACATGTAGAAACAGAAATACTTACTGGCATAGGAGATTCCAAAGGAGTTGAATTTAGTTTGAAAAAAAATAAAGGAATTATCAATGGATTTGTATCCTACACCTATTCGCAAACTAAATATAAAGTAGATGGCATAAATAAAGGAAATTGGTATTTGGCAAATTATGACCAACCACACAACGTTTCCTTTATCTTTAATTATCAACCAATTGAAAAAATAACTTTAACTTCCAACTTTACTTATAGGACTGGACGTCCAACAACTGCGCCTATATCCAGCTATGTCAATTTTGATGGTGTTTTGGTTCCGATATACTCCGAAAGAAATGCGCTTCGTATTCCAGACACTCATAGACTAGATTTATCCGCCAACTTTGGTAAAACACATAATAAAGCTGCTAGATTAAAATCTAGCTGGACTTTTACTATATACAATGTGTATGCCCGTAAAAACCCATTTTCTGTTTTTTATGGAAGAGCACAAAAAGACATTCAAGTACCTCAAGCCAATAGATTGGCTGTAATAGGTACGATGTTTCCTTCCATTAGTTTTAATTTAGAATTTGAATAATCATCATCATGACAAGAACCATCCTATACTTTTTAATTATAAGCTTACATATCAGATGTGTAGACCCTATCGATCTTGTGGACTCAGATCAAGCTATCTCTATGCTTGTGATCAATGGCAAAATATCCAAAACAAATAAAAAAGGATACGTTGCTGTAGATCTAATCCAAAGTACTTTCAATACAGATCGTTCTTTTGGGGTAACTGCTAGTGAAGTAGCCGTTGTAAATGAGAAAGGTGAGAAGTTAGTTTTAGAAAAACTTCAAATAGGAAGATATGCGGCTTCTGAAACAGCTGCGTTTCCATTTGTATATGGTAAGCTATACAAAATATCTGTTATCAATGGGAAAGATATTTATGAGTCCAATTTCATGGAATTAAATATTTCACCCCTTATTCAAAACTCAGCATTGAATTTTACTCCAAAAATTGACGAAAATAAAGGGTCCACCGGAAAAATAGCCATTTCTATAAATACAGTTTTTAAGGAGAGTGATAAAAACAAATTCCTAAAATGGGAATTATTGCGATCGTACCAACTTACCGAACAAGAATTTAGTGGACCCCAAGGCAGAAAATGTTATGTTCTAAATAATAAAGATGATAAACTAAATGAAAAATTACTTGATGGTAGAGACTTCAATGTAAATAAGCCTTTTGATTTTGTTGTTACAGATCGTTCTGTAGATAATTTATTTGCTGAAGGGACATATTATACTATTATTCAAGAAGCGATAGACTTCTCCACATTTAAATACTTTCAAGTTTACAATAATTTAGTCCAAAGAAAAGGAAATATTTTTGAAACGCCACCTGGCCCTATGCCTACAAACTTTCGTTGTGTAAGTGACTCCACTAAGTTAGTTAATGGCTATTTCTATGCTACCCAACAAGATACTTCCAGAATCTTCATAGATCCTTCGAAAGTTGGAAATCCCAAAAGGCTTTGCCCTGTCCCACCTGTAGAATTTAATGCTTGCCCGGTAGTCCAATGCTGTGATTGTTTAAAACTAAAAAATGGAACCATACTTAAGCCATTTTATTGGAACTAATCATCGTATTGAATGGTCATTATATTATTTAGCAAGGACAAATCCTCCTTATTTCGAATCGAAATATGATTACAAATCTTAATAAAAGTAACTCTTAAAATGCAAAAATTTTCATTTATTTTAATACTTTTTTCTTGCCTATTACATGCTACAATCGTTTTTGCTAATGAATCTATATGCTATGTCATTACAGATCGAAAAATATATATAACTAATGAAGTTGTGTATGGAATCATCAGTTTTGAAAATAAAAATATAGATGGCAAGGTCTTAAGACTAAATTTCAAGAAGCTAGATAGCGAAAAAATAATTAATAACTTTTGTATCAAATTTAATAAAAATACAGCATCGTTTTACATTCCTATAACTTCAGAATATGAATCTGGTACTTATAAGATTGAACTCTGGGCTTGTAAAACAGAAAATAAAAGGGGTGCATCCTTAATTCATCTAGGAAACTCTTATATTGACATCATAAATAATGAAAGTTCTGATATAAATAGAAATATATTTTTTGAAATGTCTCAACCCAACGAATGTGAATACGTAAAAGATGCATTTAAGACAATATTTAAAAAATCTCCAGATAATCAAGTGGTCGCTAGCTTTTCTGAAGCTGATTCTTTGATATTAGTATCGGGCAATGATAACTTTGGTCAAAAAATAAATATTACAACGTTAAAACCAGGGCTAACTCAAAATATTATCAAAACATTATCCGAAAAAATATTTTCTAATTTTTTTGTCGCAGACGGCAAAGATCAAAGAAAGTTTTTACTACTCGGGCTTTACAGTAATCAAGCTTCAAAGATGTTTATTTCAAATTCTAATGATACTGGTAGCAGTATTTTTTTATTTGATAATTATGAAGGTGCTCATAAGTTTAATCTTTTTGGTTTAAACAGCAATAATATTAGGTTTGCAGAACTCCCAACATCAAATGAAAAAGGAGAAAAAAAACCTGTTAATGATGAACAATGGAATAAGATCTTAAAAGCAATGAGTGAAGGAAAAATGCGTGCAGAAATTCACCAGTATTTTGATGTTAATGTTATAAAAATGAGCCCTCCGCACCCTTTGGCAAAAAACAAATTGCCAAAGCCATTTAAATCAATCATTACTACCAATTATAAAAAATTTGCTGACTTCCAGACTTTTTGCAAAGAAAATTCACTGGAATTAAAATTTGATAAAAAAGAAGATAAAACTATAGCCTACTTGATTCCACCTCCGAGATTTAGTCACTCGTTGGATGCAAGATGGGACAATCCTATCTTTATCATCGATGGAAAATGTGTAACCGATGCAGCTATCGCGGGACAAATCAAACATGAAGACATCAAGAAATTTAATATTTACTTGGATATGAAAGAGATTACGCCATGGGTATATTCGTTTGGTAGTAATGGAGTAATAGAGATAGAAACTAGTAAAAACAACATAGAGAGTCCTGAGATTTTAGTCTATGGATTACAAAATAACATTGCATATCCTCAAAATATTATAGAATCAGAAGCAGGCAATCATAATCCTATACTTTTTCCTACCCATTATTGGAATCCAGCAATAGAATCTGAAAAACTTCAAAACATCCCTCAACCTTCTCACCAAAAAGGGGTAAAGTACACGCTGTTTTACAGGCAAAACAATAAAATCAAGTATACAGATATCATTTTGGAGCCCTAATTTTTTGGACTTAGTATGACGTAAGCCCTTTTAAAAAGCATGGAAATAAGATAATAAATCTTACTTCCATGCTTTTATTTACAGTCGTAACGATCCATCAATGGTGATGGTCATCTTCCTCTTCTTTGTGTTCGGCTATGAGTTTATTTTGAATATCCGATGGCACCGATACATATTCAGCAAACTTTCTGGTAAACTTAGCTTTTCCTTGCGATAGAGATCTTAGGGTAGATGAATACTGATACATTTCTGCCACAGGTACTCTGGCTTTTATCTTTTGATAATGTCCGTCAGAATCCATACCCATAATGATAGCACGTCGGGTCTGCAAATCTCCCATGATAACCCCCATGACGGCATCTGAACAAGTGATCTCAACGTCATAAACCGGCTCCAATATCTGTGGAGCTGCATTTTTAAAAGCCGCTCTAAAAGCTCCTATGGATGCCAACATGAAAGCCATATCATTAGAATCTACCGGGTGCATCTTACCATCGTAAATAGATACTCTGATGTCTTGGCAATTGGAGCCCGTAAGTGGACCTTCGGTCATTTTTTGCATGATGCCCTTCTTAATCGCACTCGAAAACTTTGCATCGATAGTACCTCCTACCACACACCAATAAAATGCCAGTTTGCCGCCCCATTCCAAATCATCAATTTCTACATTTTTTACCGTAAGTCCATCCGGATTGGGCATACCTTCATAATATGGCTCTATGCGCATGTGTACTTCACCAAACTGACCTGCTCCACCACTTTGTTTTTTGTGACGATATACTTCATTGGCTACTCTGGTGATGGTCTCCCGATAAGGAATTCGTGGACGTTCAAAATCCATATGGACTCCAAAATTCTTCTCAATTCTATACTTGATTAAATCCAAATGCAACTGTCCTTGGCCGTGAATGATGGTTTGTTTTAGAGTAGCATTTTGTTCTACTTGCAAAGTAGGGTCCTCTTCTTCTATCTGATGAAGCGCTTTGATCAGTTTTTCCATATCAGATTTACTCGGAGGAACTACTGCAGTACGTATCCTGGATTCTGGAAAATGTATAGGGTCTATCTGTATAGCTACACCTTTTGCATTTAAAGTATTGTTAGTATGGCTATTTTTTAATTTTAAAGTAACGCCAATATCTCCGGCTTGTAGATAATCTATGGAATTTCTGACTTTCCCTTCAGATTCATACACCTGACTGATTCTTTCATGAGTTCCATTTTTCATATTGATAAGTTCGTCACCGGATCTGACTGTACCTGAGTATACTTTAAAATAACTGACTAAACCCACCTGTGGTTCAGATATCGTTTTGTAAATAAATATACTTGCGGGTGCTTTGGTATCGTAAGTCATCTTTTTGCCATCAACAAGAATGTATGGTGGTACATCAGCTGGCGAGGGTGCTATATCATTGATAAATCCCATCACTCTGCCACTACCTTTATCATTTTGAGCAGAACAGCAAAAAACCGGAAAGATCTGCTGATGAGCCAATGCTATCCTTAAGCCTTTTGTCAACTCTTCTTCAGATAATGTACCTTGGTCAAAATATTTTTCCATAAGACCTTCTTCGTTCTCAGCTGCGGCTTCTACTAGGGCATTGTGCATTTTTTTTGCTTTGTCCATTTCAGAATCTGGTATGGGTTTCTTTTCTGGTTTGCCACCATTAGGACCAAAAACATACATCACCATCCTAAGCGCATCTATGATAGCATTAAATCCCGTTCCTTGATTTACTGGATATTGTATAGGAATTACTTTGGGTCCAAATGTTTCTTTGGCTTGCTCAAGCGTAGTCTCAAAATCACTTTTTTCATGATCCATTTGAGTAACTACAAAAACAGTTGGAGTTTTAAAATCATTGACATAATCCCATAATATCTCTGTGCCTACCTCTACGCCATGTGCTCCATTTAATACCATAAGGGCAGTATCAGCAACTTTGAGAGAACACACTACCTCACCTATAAAGTCGTCAGATCCTGGAGTGTCTAGTAGATTGATTTTACAACCCCTCCATTTTACATGCATCAAAGTCGAGAATAATGAGTTACTTCTTTCCTGCTCTATTGTAGTATAGTCTGATATAGTGTTTCCTCCTGCTACAGTTCCCATTCTACTGATAGCTCCTGACTCGAAAAGCATAGCCTCGGCCAGCGTTGTTTTCCCGGATCCGGAATGGCCCAAAAGGACGACATTCCGGATGTTTTTTGTATCTACACTCATGATATTAAAAATTAAAGATTAAAAAATAATTAATTACATCTACTTATCTTAACAATAGATAAAAATTTGGTCAAAAGGTACAACCAATTTTTATTATTATAAAATATTTTATCAGCAAATTTAAAATAATACTAAACTTATTCAAAGTCATTAAAATGAAAAAACAGATATTATTGACCTATTGGTTTATCATTCATAAATTTATAAATGTCAAAAGTTACTGATTTTTTATATTTCACATTTACAGGCGAAAGGTAGTTGATTACAGATTTAAAGCATCAGTACCAAAATCATCATTATAGATGATTAATATCCTACAGTATTATGTAAGTAATAAAACTTATATCAAATAAAATTATTTAGTTGTTATTGCAGAGACATCTTTGTTTCTTTGTACCCAATTTCGAAATATGCATCAAAAAGCAGTCGCTGACAATAAAGCTTGGGCCATCCTTATTTTCTTGAGTTTGGTTTGGGGTTGCTCATTCATCCTCATTAAAAAAGCTTTGATTTCTTTTGATCCAGTGCAGGTTGCCTGTTTGCGCCTGGGTATTTCTTCTCTTGCCTTTACACCATTGGTCATACAGTATAGAAAGGTAATACCTTGGAATCAATGGGTCAAATTTTTGGCTATTGGATTGACGGGTAGTGGTATTCCAGCTTTTCTTTTTTCCTTTGCCCAAACCCAATTGAGTAGTTCGGTGGCAGGATTGCTCAATAGCCTTACACCTATTTGGACATTAGTATTAGGAATATTGATCTTCCGGCTAAAGTTTACCAAAATCCAACTAGCAGGAGTCATTATAGGTTTTTTGGGAGCTTCTGCCTTGATATTGCTGGGAAATAAATCGGTTTTGGGTGGAAACCCCATGTATGGTTTGTTAATCATACTGGCCACCATATGCTATGCAGCTAGTGTCAATATGGTACAAGCATTTTTTACGGGGACAAAACCCATCATCATCAGTAGCATGTCGTTTTTTTTGATCGGTCCTCCTGCTTGGTTGTACCTGTTATTTAGTGATTTTACGGAGGTGATTTCATCTGATCCCACAACTTTATATTCGTTGGGCGCTGTGGTACTGCTCTCTTTGTTTGGCACAGTGATGGCTAGTATCTTGTTTTATTATTTGGTACAACGGACGAGCGCTGTTTTTGGCAGTACGGTGACCTATCTGATGCCTATAGTAGCCTTATTTTGGGGTATATTGGATGGTGAAGTGATTTCCTTTTTACACTTTGCGGGCATGGCTACTATACTTACCGGCGTGTATATCACTAAAAAATCCAAATAATATGAATCAAATACCTGGACTCTATATCTCCGAAATCCAAAAAAAAGGACGTGGCGTCTACACATCCATGGATATAACATCGGGAGACACGATAGAAGTCTGTCCGGTCATCATCATACCTAAACTACAGCTACCTATCATACACAAAACCATACTCCACGATTATTATTTCCTTTGGGGCGAGCATATGGAAGATTGTGCCATCGCTTTGGGTTTTGGAAGCCTATACAATCATGAAGTACATCCCAATGCCAACTTCATATTGGACCTGGAAAATAACACCATAGATATCGTGGCTATACAAAACATATCAGCTGGCTCAGAGATTACCATCAACTACCATGGAGAGCCTGGTGATGAAGGAGATTTATGGTTTTAAACTTTTTTCTATGACCTAAGATAGAAACCACATCCTACTCCACCTTGACCAGTTTCTGTACCTTACCAAGCTGCCTACCTGATGCTGCATCTACAAGCGATACAAAATACATGCCCGATGCAAGACTAGAGATATCTATAAACGTCTCCGTATCGTAGATATCTTGTACCCAAACCGAGCGACCCATCTGATCTGTGATGAGCAGTGTGACGTCGTTCTTTATTTCTGGTATGGTGACCGTGATCTGATGCGATGACGGATTGGGTGTGATGGAGTAGCTTACATTTTGTTGACCTTCATCAGATGTGGATGTAGGTAGGCCTAGTGTCTCAGCAGATATCTTCATGATGACGGGCCAGCCTACGCAATCAAATCTACATGTTCCCGTAACCTGGCTAACTGTATCCAAGGTAATATCTCCTGAAATCACAATACCATAATCTGCCGCCTGCATTTGAAATTTTGGTACGAAAGCGTATGCCCTAGTATTAGGATTGACAATATGAGCCGCTTTTATGTATTTATTGTCATTTGTTTCAAGATATACATACAAGTCAGTACTATTTTGAAATCTTATTGCATGAAGCAAATCACTAC
>CAMBRK010000108.1 GCA_945870185.1 Aureispira sp. CCB-QB1
GTTCCAAATAAAAATAATCTACTTTATCAAAATACCACATTATACAGTAAAATTAAAAATAGTACTCTTTTAGTAAAGAATCCAAAAGCTAAAGTAACAATGGAGTTTGGTAAAGGTCTTTTATCTTGTGAATGCGACGGAAATTATGCCCCAATCGATAAAATTTATAGAAAGACAAGAATTTGCTACAAAGTAGAACTTGAGCCTGGAACAGAGGATT
Organism: Aureispira sp. CCB-QB1; assembly: GCA_945870185.1. GTDB lineage: Bacteria > Bacteroidota > Bacteroidia > Chitinophagales > Saprospiraceae > OLB9. Next base: position 221 of record CAMBRK010000108.1, read on the forward strand.
GCTCATCTGTTTATTCCGTACATATCAAAAAACCAGATGGAAGTTGGCTACCACAAAAAATTAACTCAACCTCATATAATTTTTGTCCTGATCAACTGGGTACTTATCAAATCGGAATTAGGCAGGATTATAACGGTGATAAAGTTCAAAATGCTAATGAAAATATAATTGTAACATCTTTATATTCTTGTCAGCTTATTAATGGAAAATGTGATCATATACCATTGATTAGTGATTGTGATAAAAAGTTTTTAAAAATAAATTATAGAGAATCAGATAGTAAATATAATTTGATTTATAAAAGCAAAGAAAATGAATTAAAACATGTTACATCATTAGATGGATTAAATTATAACTATAGTGCCGCCACTTCTAATATTAATTTTACAGAAAATTTCTTTGACCATAGATTTGATGTAAATGGGAACGGATATCAATTTTCCAATTTGAATAATAATAGTATTATCTCTAAAAGTAATAATTTAGGATTTAATCAATGGCAAAAAGAATTTAATGGTAATATCTTAAAAGTTGTAGAGTCTTATGGTGGGTATGATTTTCTTATTTCAAATAATGAAAATAACAATTTAACGATAAGAAGTATTGATTTTAATGGTAATATAACAATAAAAAATCAATCAATTTCTAGTTCAATTTCAAATATTAAGATAGCTTCTTTTTCATCTGAAACATTTGTAGGTTTTAATGAATCCCAAAAGAAATTAGTCATTAAAGACATTACTTCAGGAAATGAAATAATTAAAGCCTTGCCAGAATCATTTTCTGTAAAAAGTATTGATTTAACATTTGACAATAAAATTTTAGTTTCTGGAGATTTTGTTGGCCAAATAACCGTAGAAAATGAAAGCTTTAATTCTGATTTTAGAAGTACCGTTTTCCTTTTATTTTATAAGAATGGTGATATTATAAATTCATATTCATATAGCTCATCAGAGAATCAATTTCTAGATGGTGTAAGTTTGAATAAAAGTGGAGATATTGTTTATTATGGACGTAAGATAAAACCAAATGATGGATATCATTTTGATCCATGTTATTATATTTATAAATTCAGGTTTGAAAATAATGTGGTTCCTAGAATAAAAAATGTTATTTCGGAACATATTATTGAAGCTTTCCCTAATCCATTTCTAGATGATATTAATATAAATATTATTTCTAATTCAAGCGATTCAGGAGAAATAAATCTTTATGATTCAGTTGGTAAAGTTATTTTATCTATTCAAGTGAACTTGTCAGCTGGGGAAAACATTTTAAAACTAAATGTTGATAAAAATTCAGCTGAAGGCTTATATTTCGTTGAGTTCAAATCTAAAAAATCTGGCCAAAAGTCAGTAACAAAGTTAATAAAATTGAGATAATTTCTTAGTTTCTTTATTATATAAATTAGAACCCTCAATTCATTACAAAATGAGTTGAGGGTTTTTACTTCTTTTCTATCCTATACCCATTTACCATAATTTTATCACCATCACAATGAATCACGTCTAGATGTTCAGGTCTGATGATTAATTCGTCCACAAAGAGGGTGCGGTTGGTGTCGAATGATACTTTGATGGTACAATTTTTTGGCGTTGGTATTCTTTGTTGGGTTCTAATCCACGAATCGTGAACGTCGTTAGACCTTCTAGTGTCAGGTGTTTCATTATATATAACGTTGCCGGTGCTATCTTTTACTTGACAATTGATCCATCCTATTCCATATTTCAAGTGATCAAATCTGGTCCACATCGAAAAAATATGGTGATCAGCCATTGGGTTTTCAAGTTTTGTTTCTAGAATGGTGTGTTGACCTTTTTCAAGTTTTTTTGACCCATCTCCGAAGTAAGCATATTCTGACTTAGAATCATTAAAGCCAAGGTAAATACTATGAAAAGAATCACTATCGACAGGACAAGTTAAAGATTGTGCTGCTTTGAGATATTTGTTATTATTGATATCATCAACTTTTAGACGATGCAAGCTAAACTCATTTTCTTTATAATACAAAGTATCTGAAATTTCAATAAGAAATTTTTCTCCAACCGTCATTTCTGGATATCCTGTTCCGAGTACAATTAAAATATCCTTTTTATTGGGCAAAATATCGGTTATGGATTTTTTGATTAAAGGATTAGCTAATAATTCTATTCTTTCAGCCGTCTGACCAATTGACATACGTGATAGCATCGCATTGAGCAACGGTAATTTTGTAATTCTAGAGATATTTTGACTGTTGTATTGAGTGCTCCAGTTTACTTCACTGATAAAGTTATCTGTCCAAGACATGATCTTAGGTAAGCTTAGAATACATTGAAAATCATTGATTTCAATTTTATTTTCTTTAAAGATAGTCTGCATTTTAAGTTCTTGATCTTTGCCTAGGAAATTGGCATGTATCTTATCCTTGAAGTATGGTTTTATATAAGTATTGATATCCCAATTCCAAATGGTAGCCAATAAAATGACTATTGGCAATGATATAGACTTATGTGTTTTTGTATAAAACTCATCGAGCAAATAAACAGATAAAATGGCTATCGTAAAATACATTGGCCACCCTATCCTTGCTATGGCTTTAAACATCAATAAAAACCCGAGTTTATCTTCTATAAAATCATTACTAAATGGTAAGAAGAAAAGTCCTGACGAGTATAAGTAAAGCACTAAAGATGAGATACAAATAGCAACTAATCTTTTACTGAGTATAAATTGATAATTATGAAAGTTCTTGTAAATATAAAATATCAACGTAAATACTAAAATCAAAATACTCGCCATTCCTATGTAATTATAGGATTCCGAATCAATATTGTATTCCGTGCCAGCTGCTTTAAAAATATCGTGCATGATGGTACCTTTAGGAGCAAACAATCCTTTTGGAGTGGATGGAAATGAAAAATATCCCCATTGAATTTTAATTCTATCATCGATGGGATCAGTGATTTTGAAGTAGATAAAAGTAATAAATAACGGCACAAAACCTACTGCAAAACTCTTTAAAGTTCCCAAATTTTGTCTATCGAATAACCATCTAAACAAACCTGAGACCAATAACAGTGCACAGCCCATAAACCCGATATAAGGATTGTTCAATGTAAAGAAAAGCAAAACCAAAAACATGCCCACATCGTAAATATTGACCTTAAATTTCTCTGTCGTTTTTATTATGTAAAGATAAACTAACGGGATTATAAATAAATATGCCAATCCAAAATGGCCGCCTAACCTAAATATTTGTGGAGATAATAATATAATTAGTGGACTAAAAACTATAGCAATAAATATCGATACACCTTGAGATCTCAAAATAGCAAATATCACGCCTGAAGCGATAAGGACAGATATGGCATTTAGAAAATTGATAATTCCTATGACGTAATCACAAATTGGAACTATTTTATTGATCCATTGTAACATCATAGCTAAAGCACCTTGGGCATCAGTAAGGAAAATAAGTTCTCCATCGGGATAATTCATACCCGTAAACTTTGTTCCGCTTCCATGGCAAACATGGTACTGTATATCGTAGTAGATAGCTAATGCATCACCACCAAAGGCATGCATGTGACTGTTTGGAGAGAAAATATAAGTGCTTAAAATCGGATAAAACAAGAAGAAAGTAAGAACAACGGTGATGGTTGTAAATAAAAAATTATTTCTAAATTCCATTTGATGTAATGATATTAAGAATCTGTTTTCAACTACCAGACTCTAATTTGTAAAAAAACTCATCAAAGGTACAAAGTATTTGAATGATGTGAAATATGTTGTTAATCAAACACAACTATTTTCTTTGAAATGACATTACCACCAATAATAAACTCTAAAATATACACTCCACTTGGCAGATTAAATCATATAGTTTCTCCTTGATCAAAATTATTGAATACAGATATTAAGATCCCATTAAAATCTTGAAGTGAATTTTCTTCTGATTTTTGATTGATGATAAAGTTCCCATTATATTAATGAACTAGTTTCATCGCATGGACTCATGATTGCTTGATTTTGTTTTTATCTTATAAAGTATTGTTTTGTTAAACTCATGAATGGAAACATAATTGTCGGAAACTTCAGATTTTCTATGTTTTGGTGCTAAAAGATAATCAAAAATGATATCCCCTGATAAATCTGTCCAAACAATATCAAGTGAATTCCTTAATTGCCCTTTAACATAAAATGCCAATGAGTGATATTGCCAGTTTTCAGCTCCTATTGTTTTGATTTCATTGCTATTGCTTCTCTTAATTTCCATTTTTAAATATTGGGTAATATCTTTAGCGTCACCATTTTGCCACCAATCAATTGTATTAACAAATGTCAACGAATAGAAAAAGTGTGTAATCAATAAACTAACAACAAAAATTAAAACGCTAACAAACTTAGGTTTTGTGTTTATAATTCTTTCAAATGCCACACATATTCCAAGATAAAAAGCCATGCTAAATAGGAGTTGTGTCCGACCTGTTGGAAACGGTGTTTGATTGACAAAAAACAAAATTTTTGAAAGGGTTGCAATTGCAATCAAAAAAAATAAAAAGATATTTTGAGATTGTTTAATTTTATGCATTGGTTTAAAAGTATAACTAAATAGCGTTAAGGCTATCCATAGAAGGAACAATATAATTCCTAATATTTCTACTAATTTCCAATCCTTTGTAAATATTAAATGCCTATCAATTTTTGGATTATGATGAATAAATTGACTTATGTAATTAACAATCATATCATTAAAAATTCCAGAATTGCCACCATATACAATAGGAGATGATAGTGTCTTGATTAGTGGGAAAGTAATAATAACCACTATTAATGATGAAAACACCAAACCTAATAGCAATGCTTTCTTTTGCTCTAAATTTTTGATAAAATTTCTATTTTCATAAGCAATTATTAGATTTAAAATTAGAAGCAGATAAAGTGCAGAAAAATTTGACCAAATAGAAATAAACATGCAAAAATACAGTGCATTGAAATCCTTTAAAGATTTAGTTTCTAAATATTTAAATAAATAAAAAAGTGCAGCAATAAAAGCAGATATACTTAAGGCGTACCCTCTCGCAATACCATAAAAATCAAGTAAATATGGATTCAAGAAAACTAATAACATGTAAAGAAGAATTCTAAACTCCGAAGTAATAAATATTTTTAATAATTTATAACAAAAAAAATACCCTACAACAAATGACATTAAAATATGAAGTCTGATTGCCCAGTCTTGCCAACCAAATACAAATAGTTCTAATTTAATAAATAGGGTATTCAAAACATGATTGTTGGCTGCCCAATCTAGATTTTGTTGTCCAGTAATTAATATGTCCAAAATGTTTTGAGATGCATGCATTTCTATAGTCATGTATTCATCATCTGATATTGGAACTGTGAAAATTCGTATGGTTAAATATAAAAGGATGAAAAACCCTATAAAATAAGATAGATTTATTTTGTCAAATTGTACCATATTTTATCAATCAACTAATTACCACATTTAAAACAGTATCACTTTTAAAAAATATGCTATTCATATTGATGGTTGTAAATAAAAAATTATTTCTAAATTCCATTTGAAAAATTTGACAAAATTACATTTTACACACTAAAAACTTAGGATTTTGATAAAAAAATAAATTTTTAAAAATTTTCGATTCCTAGGATACAAAAATGAAATTAAAAAAGCAAATGATTTTCATTCAAAATGATTAATTTTTATACCATTAGTTAATAACTTAAGTTTTGTATGTAAGTTTGCATCAAATTATAAATATGAGCGTCGCCTTTGACAGAAATACAAAAATTTTTATGGGTCTTGGAATAATTTTATTCTTTTTAATTTTAAGAGAAGCCATCCTTATTCCATTGACACATGACGAATATTCTACTATTATGGTGAGCTATCAATCTTTGTGGGATATTATTACTTATAAAGACCCAATACCCAACAATCATATTCTAAATACTTTGCTTTTAAAGTTGAATATTGTTACATTTGGTGATCAACTTCTTACTAATAGGATTCACAATGTACTTTCCTTTATTCCGTATTTTGTATTCACAGTTTTACTAGCAAAAAGACTGACTAATACTCTGATATTACAATCTGCTTTAGTGTGTATGATGACACTCCAACCGTTTTTACTTGACTTTTTTTCTGTTACCAGGGGATATGGGTTGAGCGTTTGTTTTCAAGTGATAAGTATTTACTATGCTGTTGCTTATATTCAAGATATCAAATCCAAATTTTATTTTAAGAGTATTGTTTTTGGAGCTATAGCTGTTATCGCAAATTTTACCTTGCTCAATTATTTCCTACCTTTAATAGCAATATTATTTTACTTTTCTTTTAAAAACCATTTTGATAATCATATCAGAAATTTTAAACTCGAGTCATCTTTTAGTGTCGCTATAGTAATATTGTTAGGTTTGATTTGTTATTTGCCATTTAGTAAAATGGTTTCTACCAATCAATTTGTTTTCTGGAGTTCGAATAATTTTTACAATGACACCATTGTACCTTTATTAAGTTCCCTAAAATCCGGGGTTTTCTATTTTAAGTGGAATGAAGGTATTTTCTCCATTGTATTTCTTTCTTTAATAGGGATTTTATTCGCGATTTCTCTAATATTTTCTAAAGAGAAGATATGGAAAGACAAAATATTTCAATTTTCATTACTAATACTATTTATAACAATCTTATACAATAATGTACAGTTCTACTTGATCAATGTACCTTTTTTAAATGCCAGAACTTCTTTATTTTTTATTCCATTAGTGGCATTATTTATTTTTTCGATTTTAAACCATCTCTACATCAATCACCTAAATACGGGAAAAATCATATCAATGGTTATTACCTTGTTATGTGCTCAACACTTTGCAAGAGGCTACAATGGAAGAGTAAATTATGAATGGTATTTTAATCAAAATACTTATGAAGTACTGGATGAACTTATGTACGAAATTAACTCCAAAAATCTTACAAAACCTGTTTTGCTGGACTGTCATTGGTTTTACCATCCTTCGCTAACTTATCATATCAATCAAAAATATAGGGGTGTGATTGATTTAGTGCCTTATCATAAAGAAACGAACCCCAAAAGTGAAGCTTTATTTTACTATTCCGAACCAGGTGAAGCAGACTTGCTTTCTGAAGACTATACCAGGATTAAAGAATTTTCTGGGACATATAGTATTTTGTGGAAGAAAAAGTGAAATAGTTTCATTGAAATCGTAGTTTGTTAAATTGCAATTGAAAATAGATTTTTGTTTCAAACATTTTTTCCTACTTTTGCACTCAAATTTAAATTTTTACTAAAATGTCAACTAACAGCGATTTCGGTAGAAAAGGGGCAATCTTTGGAAAGGTTGTGCTCACCATCATATTATTCATCATCATGTTGATCTGGATTTATAATAAGAATGGTCATTTTGTTCCTGTTCAGTAATAGAATAAGCTTGTGATTTCGGCTAATTTTCGTTGCGCTCAATCGCCACGGCCACAATCTATTTACAACAGAAATTATTTATTGCCGTTAAAACTTCTTTATGTATAAAGGTAAAAAGGTAGTCGTAGTATTGCCGGCTTATAATGCTGCGCTTACACTACAAAAAACTTATGATGAGATACCATTTGATTTGGTAGATGAGGTCATCCTGTGTGATGATGCTTCCAAAGATAATACTGTAGCTCTTGCCTCACAGATTGGTATCAAACACATCATCAAGCATGAAAAAAATAAGGGTTATGGTGGTAATCAAAAATCCCTTTATAATAAAGCACTTGAGCTGGGTGGCGATATTGTCATCATGCTACACCCTGACTACCAATACACTCCTTTGCTGATTCCATCTATGGTAAATATCATTGGAGACGATCTTTATCCCGTGGTACTTGGTTCCAGGATACTGGGCAAAGGTGCGCTCAAAGGAGGTATGCCTATGTATAAATATATAGCCAATAGATTTCTCACGATGACTCAAAATCTTTTGGTCAATTATAAGCTTTCGGAGTACCATACTGGTTATCGTGCTTTTAGTAAAGAAGTGCTCCAAGCAATCAAATACAACCACAATTCGGATGACTTCATCTTTGATAACGAAATGCTCTCCCAAATCATCTATAAAGGATTTGATATTGGAGAAGTCACTTGCCCTACCAAATATTTTGATGAAGCATCTTCTATTAATTTTTCGCGTAGTATGAAATATGGATTGGGAGTACTTGGAGTATCAGTCACACACCTGATGTGCAAACTAGGCATAGGCAGTTCTAAGCTGTACTAATTTAAGAAGGTATCTTTAGCATGCATAAAATATATCATCCCTCCGGGATTGGGTTTTGATCTGGCATTCTATACTATATCATGTCATCCCTTCGGGATTTGAGTGATCAAAAAATTAAATACTTATCATATCCACCCGATTTGAGCTTTAAATATTTGTTGCAACAAATATCATCTTTTCAATGTTTTATTTTGATGTACTTTGTCAAATTACATCAAAATCAGATTTCTCACCACTCCGTGGATCGAAATGACGCTTTTAAAATTGAGAAGTGGTAGAGAGGAAGTGGGTTCGACATTGTCAAACCCACTTCCTCTCCACCAAAAAACAAACATAAGCCGTCATTTCGAAGGAGATTTATCGACTGAGAAACCCATTTTATGACAATATCTTTGTCTAATTTTAAATTTGACAAAATAGAATTAATCAATAAATAATCTAGAACATGAAAATTTTAGCATTTGGTGCAAGTAATAGTGTACATAGTATCAATAAAAAACTGGCTAGATATGCCACTACATTTTTTGATCATGCAGATGTAAATCTTTTGGATCTCAATGATTTTGAGATGCCTGTTTTTTCTGTAGATATTGAAAAAGCGCAGGGTATCCCTGCCAAAGCCCAGGAATTTATGGATATTTTAGCTACATCAGACCTTATTATTATTTCTTTTGCAGAACACAACGGAAGCTACACTACAGCCTTCAAAAATCTATTTGACTGGACCTCGAGACTCAATGGAAAAACGTTTTTGGGAAAACCCATGCTACTCATGTCTACCTCTCCCGGGCCGAGAGGTGGCAAGAGCGTCTTAGAAACAGCTCTAGGTAGATTTCCATTTCATGACGGTAAAATTTTAGCCAGTTTTTCTTTGCCTGAATTTGGAAAAAATTTCAGTGAAACCGAAGGTATCCTGGACGAAACACTCAAACAACAATTTTTAAACGTTATTCAGACCGTAAAAGGTACTTTAGCAGTATAAAAAAAGAGCATCTACACTTGTCAATGCATAGATGCTCTTCGTTTTTCAAAGAAATATTTATTTCACTTTTCCGATAATAAACGCTATAGCGGCACCAGCAATGGCACCCATTACGCTGTTGATTATGATATCAGTAAGCATGTTTCCGTAGTTGGGCTCCATGCTTGAATACATGAAAAGATTCATTCCAGCACCATACAAAAGACCAATGATCGCACCACCTTTTGCTCCAGACATAGGATCAGTAATGCCTGCCCACTTGACGAAAATATATGATACAAGTACACAAAATGTCAGGCACCCTAGGTATATAAATAATATATTGGGTTCGCCCGATGAAGGATAAATATTGGGAAAAAGTAGCTGGTAAAAAACATACCCTAACATAAAGTAAACAATGCTCCCCAATGCACTGCCAATAAAAAAACTCTTTAAATTCATAAGATTTTGTTTTGATTGTTTATAAATAATATTCTACAATACAAATTGTATTAGGTACAAAATTACGAATATGATTTATATATCAAAATATAAAACAACTATTTTTTTAAATATGAATGCAACATGATTTATTTTGCAATCAAAAAACCAGCATGGTTGTCTATTTTAACATTAATCCAGATTCATAATAAAATCCAAGGTTTCTTTGATATTATTAGCCTCTACCAAAGGAGTTTTTGATGTACTTTTCAGCCAATCATAAAAAATTGTTTTGTTGGAGTGATCTAGCTTCGAAAGTTTTGTGATACCCATTTTTTCCAATGCAGCAGCATTGCATTGCTGTTCATATTGCCCATTTATAGGTATGGTGAGTAGTTTTTTGCCGAGATATAGTGCCTCAGCAGGCGTCTCAAATCCACCACCCGTAAGGATACCGTGACAATGCAGCAAACTATCATTGAAATATTCCTGACTGACCGGAAAGTATTGGATATTACGATCTATCACAGGCTTGTCTATTCCCTTCAAAAACCAATGGAAGGTGGTATCACTAGCTTGAAGTAAGATTTCTTCCAGGCATTTTTTATCAAAAGATGGCAAATAAATGGAAATATGTCCATGATCTAATGGCTTTGCGTTGATAAATTGGTTTTTGATGACTGGAGGAAAGATAAACTTATCATATCGCTCAAAATGAAGACCTACATAATGCGTTGCGGGTGCATAATTTTTAAGGATAAACTCGCCCATCAGATTTTTAGATTTGGGTCTTGGAGTGTGGGCAGACATAAAACTACCTTGATGACCAAATTGTGTAGATTTTACTTTTTTCATTTGGCAAGCCTTCGCTGTGATATGATCAAAATCATTGATGACCAAATCATAATTTTCAACGGGTAAACTTCTAGCTTCTCTGATGATTCTGTTATAATTAAATTCTTTAAACGTTTTCCAATAATCCAAGCCACCACATTCACTATAAAAAAGACTCATACCCCGAGTACGATATTTGACTGGGATATCCATTTTTAGCGTAGCATTACTACCACTAAGCAAAATATCAGTCTCGCCTATCTCCTGCAAATAAGGAAATAACTGATGTGCACGGCTTATGTGACCATTTCCGGTAGCTTGTACTGCATAAAGGATTTTCATGTTTAAAATTTGTTAAGTTGTTGAATTTGTTTGATTTGCGGAATTGCTTAACGTCGAAAATGAGGTAATAATCTGGCCTTTTTTAATCATTCAGGGTTGAAAACAGACCGCCTTTGGGGATTTCATGTTCTTATTTTTTGGTTATTGGTTGACCCGAAATCTATTGGATCTTTGAAATAGTAAGATATTAGGTATGTTTGGGCAGTGCTGATACCTTTTGAGTGTCATAGAAGGATTGAAGATTGAACACCTGAAAATCAAACTCCTGATCATCCATCATTTCTTCTACTTCGTTGTGCACCGGATTGAGTATAGTGACGGAATGTTTGTACAAGGTCCATTCACCTTGATCGTATTCCAATGCGGTACAGTTTTCTACCCAATCACCACTATTAAGATATCTTACGGCCCCATGATCATTTTGTATCATTCTGTCCTGTGGCTGATGGATATGTCCGCACACCACAATATCAAATTTTTGGTCTATAGCAAGAGATGCCGCAATATCTTCGAAGTTAGTGATCCATTTCACTGCCTTTTTGACTCCAGATTTTACTTTTTTAGAAAGACTAACTTTTTCTTTTCCAAAGTAATTAAGGATGTCATTGATCAATCTATTGGTCCAAATAAGAATATCATATCCTTTGCCTCCTAACTTGGCAATAATCCTGGCCCAACCTTTGGTAGTAGCATCAAAAATATCACCGTGAAAAAACCAGACTTTTTTACCATTTAGTTTAAGAATGACTTTATCGTCCAAAATGAAATTTCCAAGCTGAATGCCTGAATATTTGCGGAGTGCTTCATCGTGATTGCCTGTGATGTAGTAAGTTTTGGTGCCTTGTTCTGCCATTTTAAGTATCTGCCTTAAAACATGCATATGGCTTTTGGGGAAGTAGTTCTTAGAAAAATTCCATATATCTATAATATCCCCATTTAATACTAAGACATCAGGATCTATACTTTTCAGGTATTCTAGCAATTGTTTAGCATGACATCCATAGGTACCCAAGTGCAAATCACTAATGACAGCCAATTCCATTTTTCTTTTCGGCATCGCAACTATCTTTTAATATATATAAATAATTTATAATATAAAATGAATTGCAAAGTTCTAAAGCAAATGTTAAGTCAGTATGAAATGTAGGATAAGTTTATATTAATGTACTAAAGTTTCGGAGTTATTATTTTTAATTGTCCTAATCAAATTATCAATTTAGCAAGTGCTAACGAACTCCGAAACTTAAGTCAATGCATTTGGGCTACAGCATAAAAAGCCCGCTTACCAGAAGAAAATAAAGCCACATAAAAAATATTTCATTCCCAAATCTGGAAATAAAAACTCATGGTAAGCGGACCAATAAAAAACGTAATATATAATAAAAAATCAGCGAATTAAAAACTATACACACAGTGAACTAAAGATGATGACAGGTCGACTATCCACTATTCTGAATCATAAGTTATTTTTTCTAAGGTCAACATTTTTGATGCTTTTACGCCCCAAAAACTCCTTACCTAAAGAATATTCTTATAGGTCAGATGTCATCCATGCGAAATTTCCTCTCTCTACATTTTGATAGGCGCTCATTTCGTGCTCAGTCACATCAAGACCTTTGCTCTCCATATCTTCATTGACTCTCAAACCTACAGTCTTATTAATAATGAAAAATATAAAATAAGCAAACGCAAATGTAAACACACCAATAGCACCGATTCCAATAAGTTGGGATCCCAAATTTCCTGTACCCAAAATACCAACAGCCAACGTACCCCAAATACCACAAACCAAATGTACCGTAGTAGCACCCACAGGATCATCTAGCTTCAATTTATCAAATAGTACCACAGAAAATGGCACCAAAGCACCTGCTATCAGGCCCACGATAATAGCACCTCCTGGTGTAAATCCGTCTGCTCCTGCCGTAATACTTACCAAACCACCCAAAATCCCATTCAAAACCATGGAATGGTCCAAAGATTTAAACTTTAAGTAGGATACCACAAAGGTAGCAAGCGCTCCTGATGCAGCTCCTAAGCAAGTAGTCACAAAAACCAAAATATTGACCAGCGAAATCAGCTCCAGGATACATCAAATTGAAACCCACTGCATAATAGCACAAGATCCCAATACAGACAATGATTACATTTTTAAATAAAATATTTACAGTGTTTTTTAGTTAGGCAAGCCCTGCTTCTAGGATTGCAAATCCAAAATGCATGATGAAAACCATCTAGTAGATATCAGTATCCAAAGATTATGGGTTATAAATGCTGGATTAGTTATGATAAGCGTATTTAACCCGCATTATGCATTAGAAAATCCCTGCCTGCCCTGCGGTACGGCGAGGCAGGTATTACATGCCGAAATACCTGCAAAATAAGGCGCTCCGCTAATTTTCGCTCACTCACCATAACTTGTACCGCCACAGCGGTAGTGGTGAC
>CAMBRK010000109.1 GCA_945870185.1 Aureispira sp. CCB-QB1
GATCATCATCATAAGTGATTAGATGATAATTCCTATTATATTGTATTGTATTGTATTGTATTGTATTGTCGGCATAGCATAATATTTTATATTTTTATTACAGTTGCAAATATAAGGTGTTTTTTTATAACTTGGTTGGAATTTTGTAAATATATCTAAAAAAATAGTTCATTGGGCAGGAGCCGATACTAGGTATCATAGATGGGACTAACATTGTTTTATCTTAATGCTTTTATATGCTTCTTCGAGCGTTTCATAAGCTTCTTCAGGTGCTTTATAACTTTCTTTAGGTGCTTTTAGTTCGACGGTCATAGACTGTTTGCTAATAGTCCTGAAGTCCAAGACTTCGGATAACGGGAATGACGAACGATTGAATCCACCCTTGTGGTTTCGACTCCACTACGTTGCGCTCAACCACTGCTTTCGCTCAAAGAGCAAACCCTGATAAGTCAAAATCAACCTTACCGATCTAAGTATAACTAGTGTCTATGCTAAAGCATGCGGTATCACCGATCACCGGAACCTGTGCCGCTGTAAGCGGTATCACAAAATCTTGGTATAATTATTGTATTATAAAAATATGTAATATGTATGATATCAATTATTGATCAATATACACTTTATTACTTTTAATATATTTTAATTGAAAAACATCGTAAAAATATCATTTGTATCCTTGGCCTTAGTCGTTTTGACGGGTATGGTTTTGATATGGACCTCCACGGCACCATCTGCTATTTTAGTTTTTGCAGGCCATAACACGACGATTTGTTTTTCGCAGGATTTGAGAGTTTCTGATCTCAATGCTACGATCACAGGTGATGTCAGCAACGGAGATTGGATATCGTTTGGTGATGGTAGGTTTCAGCCGGGAAATCTACTGATCGTAAGATATAATACAGCACAATCTCAGCAGATTACTTACGTACCGGGACCTAATGACAGAGCCTTGGGATTTTTTAGATTGATGTTGTTGTCAGACGCACCTGTAGGCAATCCTTTGGAAAGAGTTATGGATGAAGTCAGAATTAACTTCCAACCTGCACCACCATTATTTTGTTCCAATAATGTCAATATTTCTCTCAACGAAGCCTGTACTCAAGTCGTGGATGCTACCATGCTGCAACCCAATCCTGTGCAGCCTTACAGCAACTATATCATCACGTTATACAATGCAAACGGTACGGTGATACCCAACAATACTTTGACCCATCTACATGTGGATAAAGAAATCGCCTATAAACTTGGGCATCAATGTACAGCCAATTTTTGTTGGGGAAAACTGAAAGTGGATGACTATTTTCCGCCGGTTTTCGTTTGTAAAAACGATACTATTTCTTGTCTCAAAAGCATCCTGCCTGACAGCCTAGGTTTTCCTTTTCCTGCAGGCGCTTATATCGACACTTTGATCAATAAAAAGTACACGGTCAAAAACTGGGACAAGTGCTCCGACATAATTTTAGAATACACCGACACCACCATCCAGGGTGAATGCTCTAGAAATGAAGATAAAATAGTCAGTAGAAGATGGAGGGCTGCCGATGCTAAAGGCAATACATCCTTTTGCACAGAAGTCATTGTAGTGAAAAAAATAGGATTGTCAGATGTGGTATTTCCACCCAATTTTGAAGGACATGATATGCCTGCTTTTGAATGTGGAGATACTTATCCCAAATTGATAAACGCAAATCCTTCGCCGGATACGACTGGGACACCACTTACTGGTCATTGTGGTCATTTACAATTCAATTTTTCGGATGTACCATTTAGTTTGTGTGGCAATAGCTATAAAATTGCTAGGTCATGGTTCCTGATAGATTGGTGTACTTCTCTGAGTGTGACCAAAAACCAAATCATTCAGATCAAAGATAGTACAGGACCTTCGATAACTTTTCAGGATACATTGAGATGGCAGACAGATCCTTATATATGCGCTACCGGTCGTGTAGAAATTCCGGCATTAGTAAGTGCAGAAGATTGCTCGGCCTTCGACACACAAATAGAAATCATCAATAAGTCCGGACAATCTTTTCCATCATACATTCAGAAAGTGGGTTCCAAATTTTTTGTAGATAAGTTGCCCTTGGATGCGTATGTGGTCAGGTACATAGTTACAGATGTTTGTAATAATACCACCGTAGGAACGTCAGAACTCATCATCAGTGATTTGACGCCACCATATCCTGCCTGTGATGGAGTCACCAAAGTAGCATTGGACCAAAATGGAAGAAGTCGCGTTTTTGCCCTTTCATTTGATGATGGCAGTACAGATAACTGTGGTATCGCTTCGTTTAAAGCCAGAAAAATGCAAAACAACTGTGGTATCGGTACGGCATGGGGAGATTTTGTGGACTTTTGTTGTGATGAGATAGGCACTACACAAATGGTAGCGTTGGAAGTGACGGATATGCATGGCAATAAAAATACGTGTATGGTTGAAGTCATTGTGGAAGATAAAATCAAACCAACCCTGACCTGTCCACCAAATATCACATTAGCGTGTACCGATAGCTATGACTTTGCTAATCTTCAAGTCTTTGGAAATGTAGTATCCCAAGCTAGCCAAGTAAAAAATGTAGTAGTCCATAATTTTTATCATAACGGCATACTAGGTCAAGATGGTTTGGCTAGAGATAACTGTAATGTCTCGGTTACTTCCAAATATCGAGCTAGTATCGAATGTCATACCGGATTTATTTACCGGACATTTACAGCAACGGACGCGGGTGGTAGGGTAGACTCTTGCACACAAGTAATCACCATACTCAATCCTGACCCATTTGATCAAACAGATATCACTTGGCCAGCACATTATGAATCAAGCGGTTGTAGAGTAGCACAAGCCAATCCTGATGATACGGGCTTTCCAAAATATAAAAATACATCTTGTGGCAATGTGACGCACAGCTACGAAGATCAACCCTTCTATATTGCTGATGGCGCCTGTGTTAAAATAGTCAGAACTTGGACTGTGGTAGATTGGTGCCAATTTGATCAGGTGACTGGACGTGGCAAATATGGTCCTTATGTACAAACGATAAAACTTCACAATACGGACAAACCTTGGTTTACGTCTTCATGTGCGGATACTACCATATGTTCTTATGCCATAGATTGTGGTTTGACTAATATTACTCTATATGCGTTTGGCCAAGATTCATGTACACAGGCAAAAGACTTGGTATGGAAATATGAGTTGGATATCCATAGTGACGGCGTTTTGGACTCCAATGGTACTGCATCTACTTTTTCGGGAAATGTTCCTATGGGTGTGCATACTATTACATGGATTTTGGCGGATCAATGTGGTAATTTGGCGACTTGCCTAAGAAAGGTCAAGGTAGCAGACTGTAAAAAACCTTCGCCATATTGTATCACTTCACTGACCCAAACTTTGGATGCTGTGCATGGAACTGCTGAAATATGGGCCAAAGGTTTTGATAAAGGGAGTAGTGATAATTGTACTAGCAAAGATGGACTTATTTTCACTTTTAATGGTGCTCGTCCTGTGAGCAACAGGATCAATGTATTACATTATTTTAAGGAAAATGGCATCTTGAGTACTCCATCTGAATATCTTGCAGGGTCGGCACAGGTCTGGAAACCGGATACTAAAAGTGGCGGAATCCTGTTTGATTGCTCTGATATTCCTGATGGAAAATCACAATCGATACCACTCAAAATGACGGTCTTTGACAGTTTGGGCAATAGTGATTTTTGTGAAGTGGAATTGATTTTGCAGGATAATAGCAATAAATGTCCTGATTTAATCACCCAAGGCATGGTTTCGGGTAGGGTCATTACTGAAAATAATAAAGGGGTATCAGATGTGCAAGTCTATTATCAGGGTGTAGAACTAGATGACTACGTGATGACCCATAGTGATGGCGTATTTGCTATAGAAGCATTACCGCTGCAAAAAGAATATTCCATCAAGCCTTACAAAGATAGCAATCCTTTGGAAGGTGTGACTGCGCTAGATTTGGTACACATACAAAGGCATATTTTGGGTATTACGCTTTTGGATAGCCCTTTCAAAATGATAGCGGCTGATGCCAATGCATCCAAATCCATCACGGCGGGAGACTTGCTAGAAATCAGACGTTTGATATTAGGGATTACAGATAAATTTCCTAAGGGATTGCCTTCTTGGGTGTTTGTAGCTAAGAACGGAATCAGCAACCCACAAAATCCATTTAATTATCAACCTGCATCGATGTTTACTTTATCCGATGCAGTGCTACAAAATCAGGATTTCACTGCTGTAAAAATCGGAGATGTCAATAATTCGGCAGTAAATATGCAGGAAGAAACGGTAGAATCTAGAAATGCACTAGCTCCATTTTTGATTGAGGTAAGTTCTGAAAAGGTTAACGAGGAGAACATTTATGTATTTAGGGCTGCAAACGACGCAAAATTTGACGCTATACAATTGTTTTTACATACAGATGCGGCTGCAAATGACATCATCGTAGCTAAACACGAGACTGTAAACCCAGAATTGGATTGGCACTTTGTAGGGAATACGCTCAGCTTAGTCATGTATCAAACCCAAACAGGAGATATTCAGAAAGGTGATATCTTATTTTCTATTCCTGCACCGAAAACCAGTACATTTAGTATAGTCGATACCTTTGGGAATATAATTTATGGTGAGAATATGGAAAGACCAATTCAGCTTAAAAGTATTTCCCAAAGCCCAAAGGCCAAATTAAAACTGAGAACCAATCCTGTGATGAATGAATTGGTGGTTCAAGCCAATGATATCCAACAAGCCACTGATCTCACCTACGAGATTGTGAATACAGAAGGAAAAGTAATTTTAAATGGTCTAACGATGATCAACAGTTCATGGGATGATGTTTACATTACCTTACCGGAAAGTATTCAGCCAGGCATTTATTTCGTCAAACTTTCTTTGGATGATTGGAGTGAGACACTTAAGTTTATCAGGATACAGTAGACATTTGTGGCTGTTTATTATTCTAAGTTGTTGTCTTTTAGTATTTTGATAACTTCTGTGGTATTAAGTTGAGTGATATTAGCTAAAAGGGAAACGGAAATTCCATTTTTAAATCCTTTTAAAATGACTTCAATCTTTTCTTCTAATTTACCTTCTAACTTACCTTCTAACTTACCTTCTAATCGACCTTCTAATCGACCTTCGGTTTTACCTTCATCTTTGATTTGTGCGTACAATGTCATGGTATTTTGTTTTATATTTAAAGGAATAGAGTCTATCACTTTTTTAAATTCAGGTTGTGAAATTTTAGTAACCGAAAAACGTGTAAACAAACAATTGTTCCACAAAGTTCCCTTCAGGCAATTTTTCAGGAAAAAGTCTAAATATTTTAACTAAGTCATCGCTTAACTTGACCAAATTAGCACCTTTTTTTTGTGCCATAATGGCTGCAGCCATCATACCATTCCTTATGCTTGCTATATTTTCATCTGACAAGGTATTGAGAGAAATAAATATAGTCTCAAAATCAGGGAGATACTGGATGAGATCGTCATTTAAGTAAGTAAAATGTTCAGTAAGTTTGGGTTTTTTCCACTTTTGTGTTCCTTGATAATATATGATAGGTATGATAAGTTTTATAGGCTTTTTTTCATTGATACATTTTATCCAATGAGAATATATGTAATGTCCCACTTGTATCATTACATTTTTATCCGGTGTGGATTTGTGCTCAAATAATAAAACTAAATCAATAGGTTCGTTTGCACACTGAACTTCAAAAACGATATCTGAAAAGTGTTCAGTAAGATCTTCCTGGATGTAGGATTCATTAAGTACTTTGAGCGATTTGATGTTCACATGGTTTAAAACGCTTACTGGTAAGAATTGCTCAAAAAATGAAATAGCTCTGTCAGGATCTGAAAATGACGCTTTTACAAATTTGTCGTGAATATGATGTTGTTTTTTCTTCATAATGCAACCATATTATATATCCCTTTTCATAAAACTATACCATGCCAATCCAATAAAAATTACAATATACAAAAATGACATGCCCATGGCGTGACTGTAGGGGAGCAAAATATTAAAGTTCCACTCATGATTTACAAAATAGTCAGGCAGTTTAAACAGTGGAAAAGGAAAATTATCTTCTATGCTATTCATAGGCCAATAGTTTCTGCTCGAATTCTTAAAATAATATACATGGACCATCATTAAGATAGGTTCGAGCATCATGATGTACATGAAGTAGGTCAGCAGTGTCAACATTCCCTTTCTGATGACAAAGCCCAACATTAATGCAAAACTCAAATATCCCATGCTCATCATAAAAAATCTCAGTGGTGCCAAATTATTGTCAAAAATCAAGTCAAAATCATAGCCATCCGTATGGATCATACCAATAATGCAGGTAGATAAAACATACAATAGGGTAGCAACCACCGAAATAAGTAAAATACTAAAAAGCTTGCTCATAAAAAACTGTTGCCGTGTCAATCCAATAATGATGTTTTGGCGCATGGTCTTGTTGCTTACTTCCGAGGTAATAATGTGTATAGTCAAAAATCCCAAACAAAAAGGAATCATCCAATTGGATACATATCCCTGATAGTCCCAAACTGATGGAAACTCATAAAATACTTTGGAAGAGGGCATTGTCGGCGGCATATCTTTAAATGTATCCTTTCCTGCCAAGATTATAAATGGAGTAATCAATACATAAATCAATCCTAATGCTCTAAAAACTGCGTTGCCACTAAATTTTTTCCATTCTAATACCAGGAGATCCTTCATTTTTCATTTTGTTTGTAGGACAAATGTAGATAGTAATAACTACACCACTAAGTTTTTTGGATAAAACTTCAATTATGGACTATCAAAATGCATTGGAAAAAGGACAAAAAAAAACCTTCATCTTTATGGAGGCAGATGAAGGCTGATTTGTTCTTGGAATGAGATATAGGATATAGTTCAAATATGGTGCCAAAAAATTGGATGTATGGATAGAATCTAATTAAGATTACTTTTTCCTTTTAAATGACCACTTCACAAATGCTTTGGCAACGATATCTCCTGCCTCGTTTTTACCGGCGGCTATCATTTCGAGTTCGCCCGTATCACCTGGGTTTTGCATGCTTTGTAATAATGTGGATAATGCTAAGCCTTGGTCACAAGTAAAGGTTGTCTTAGTATTGGCTTTTTTATAAAATTCAGCTCGGAATTCTGTGACGAGCATGGAGAACTCACCCAAACTTACGATATACATTTGACATAATGCTCCTGTAGCTAGTTCTGCTGCTCCCGCTAAAGCACTGAAGTATATAGATTTAAAAGGATTTTGAGATCTCCAATTAAAGGGTAATGTTACGTCACATTTTTCAGCATTAAGGGTTTTTACAGAGATGCCCCACCATACAACAGACGGCAACTTCAATCCAAAACCAAGTTTAAACAACCATGGATTTAGTACTTTTTTTTGATATGCGATCGATTTTTCAGGCAACTTTATTGCGGACGTGGTATCCATGGTATTTCTTTTATATCTTGTGTGTGTAAAATAAACCGCGAAAGTATAAAAAAATAATCTGATAATCGATTGAGATACACGATGACCTTAGGGTCTACAGGTGATATTTGGTCTAAGGTGATGACTCTTCTTTCGGCCCTTCTGCATACCGTCCTACATACGTGCGCAAAACCTACTGCTTGACTTCCTCCGGGCAGGATAAAATTTCTCAAGGGTTTCAGTAATAATTCCATAGAGTCCATAGCGTTTTCCAATGTGTAGATATCTTCATCCAAAATATCAGGCGTCAATAATTTTTTGTCTGGATCAGAAGCCAAGTTAGAACCTATGGTGAAGAGTCTTTTCTGTATTTCTGTCAAACAGTAATTTTGAGTAGCTTCATCAAAGGAAGCATTGAGCAATCCAATAAAAGCATTGAGTTCATCTACTGTTCCATATGCTTCTATGCGGGTATCATCTTTGGCAATACGTTTGCCCCCATATAATCCTGTCGTGCCTTGATCACCTGTTTTGGTGTATATTTTCATGGTTATTGCATTTTAAATTTTGTGTAAATGTACCGTCATGGTTTACTTTGTTAATAAAAATTATAGTACGAAAAATTTAATGACCATCATTTAACATTTTATAAACTTGATAGTTTTATGGAAGACTATACTTTTGCATCTTTAATATTAATACACATAAAATGACTAATATTTATAAACTTCACCCTTGGCATGGTATAGAAATCGGAAATGAAGCTCCTGAATTAGTAACAGCCTTTATCGAGATCATACCGAGTGACACTGTAAAATATGAAATAGATAAACATTCCGGCTATTTAAAAGTAGACAGACCTCAGAAATTTAGTAATATTGTTCCTGCTTTATACGGCTTTATACCTCAAACATATTGCGCTGAGGAGTTGGCAAAACTCAATATGAAATCTACAGGTCGTACAGACATCAAAGGTGATGGAGACCCTCTCGATATCCTAGTACTCACGGAAAGGGAGATCACTCATGGTGATATTTTAGTCAGAGCATATCCTATTGGTGGATTCCGACTTGTGGACAATAATGAAGCAGATGATAAAATCATAGCGGTGCTAAAAAATGATGATGTATATGGTCAATGGAAAGATATCTCAGATGTACCGCATACCATTATCAATCGCCTAAAACATTATTTTCTGACTTATAAGCAAATGCCCGATAAAACGCCTTCTTGTATTATAGACGAAGTCTATGGCAAAGAGACCGCCTTTGAAGTCATCAAAGCTAGTATGGAAGATTATCATCACCATTATAGGAGAATGTAGATATTTTTTTATCTTGTGATACCGCTAGCTGGGGCACAGGTTCTGGTGATTTAGTAATCTTGTGATCGTGAGTTCCATTGATTGATTGATGGGTTGTTAAAGTGTGAAGTTCAGTGGTTTTTCGGTTTTTTTGTTTTATAGTCTAAAAAATTTAAAAATGGATTTTTTTTATCAAATTCCTACTCAATATTTTGAAACTGCGGGCTTAATCGTAGGTTTAGGAGCCAATTTCGTGATAAGTCTTCAGGTTTATAAAGAGTATAAGTCAACTCAGATAAGCAGTCTTTCCAAAGGATATGTCATAGGTTGGTGGCTGATTTTTGTATTTTGGTTTTTTTATGGGCTAAGATTTGATGCATTAGCTATTACTATATCCAATGGATTAGCCACTTTGATTCAAACCGTCCTGGTATTTATTGTATTTAAGAAATCCCGGACTTAAGTTTTTTAAGGCGAATAATACTAATGTTGGAAAACGATCTTACCAAATTGAGTTGCGCTTTCCATTTCATTAAATCCATAATGTAAATCTTCAAAAGGGTAAACTCTATGCACGATCGGTACTAATGTATGAGTATTGACAAAGTCAAGCATTTGAGCAAAATCCTGATCTGATCCCATAGTGGAACCCAAGATCGATATTTGTTTCCAAAACAACGGCTGAGGGTTCAGTCCATCAATCTTTCCTTCTGATCCACCATAAAAAACAATACGTGCTCCAGGATTACATACTTTGGTCAATTGATTGAAGCCTGGTCCAGCAGCACTATCTACGATGACATCTACACTACCAAAGGTTGTAAGTAGTTTTTTGGGCCAATCCGCATCTGTATACAAAAAGCCAGATTTTGCTCCCATGTCCATAGCTTTTTGGATTTTCTGCTCAGAACCTGAAGTTACAAAGACCTCACATCCTAAAGCTAAAGCAAATTGCATGGCAAATAAGGCTACACCACCACCGATACCAGAAATTAAAACTTTTTCTCCTGGTTGTACATGAGCCCTTTTTATGATAGCACGGTAAGCCGTTACACCCGCCAAAGGTAAAGCAGCAGCCTGTGCCGCACTAAGGTGCACTGGCTTTGGATAGATATAATGGTGGTCTATCGCAATATAGTCAGCAAAAGTACCTTCATCCGGTACCCCTAAGACCCTAAAATCGGGTGATTGGTAACCTTCGTTGGGTCCCCAAGCTATGCCAGGATTGATGATATACTCATTTCCCGTTTCATCTACTCCAACCGCATCAGAACCCATCGTTGCACCCAGTTTTATACCAGGATACATGCCTTTGGTGATCCAGACGTCTCTGTGATTGAGTGAGGATGCGTTGACTTTTAGTAACTTTTTATCTGCTGACAGGGTGGGGAGTTCCTTTTCCACCATTAGTGGCAATTGACCTATTTGATGGATGATATATGTTTTCATTGGATTCAGGTATAAAAATATTAACAATAAAGAAACCTGTAGTGTTTCTAGTTGAATTGAAAAAGTTGTTTTTTGGGATTTTGGGCATAATATTTATAGATTGTAGGTGAATTTTGTAGGCATTGACCAAAATGTTTGGACAAGTAAAATTTCGGTTATTGAAAGTATCGATTTATATAATTTTACAAAAATGGTGATAATTAATAAAAATTTCTGTTTTTGAATTATTTTCGTATTTTTATTGTTGTACTTATAATCAAAGCCTGTATATTGAAATTGTATATTAAATATATGGTGTCTATCCGATGCAAGATGGCTGTAAAAGCAGTACTCGACAGTATGGGGCTGCACTACAAATCTGTAGAATTGGGAGAAATAGACATCAAAGAGGATCTCACTCAAGAACAGTTGGCTGAACTGAAAGAGCAGTTGTTGGTATCATCACTGTTGCTCATGGACGATCAAAAAGCAATGTTGATAGAGAAAATCAAAAATGTCATTATAGAAATGGTCCACTATGAAGACGAATGGCCAAATGTAAATTTTTCAGATTATTTAAGAGAAAAACTTCATCATGATTACGCCTATATGGCCAGCTTATTTTCAGAAGTGGCAGGAATTACCATAGAGCATTTTATTATAGCTCATAAAATAGAGAAGGTAAAAGAATTGCTGCTTTATGACGAACTAACTTTGACAGAAATATCCTATAAACTTCATTACAGCAGTGTTGCTCATCTTTCAAATCAATTTAAAAAAGTTACAGGACTTACTCCTTCTTACTTTAAAAACCTTAAAGAATACAAAAAAAGAATTCACCTCGAAGAGATCGGATCATGTTTTTAAGGATGGTCGTACTTTTATAGTTTTGAAATATTATATGTATTCGCAGCGTGTTTTGATAAAGATGTAAAGAATATCACTAATTGTGTAATATATTTATATGCAAATAGTTGCACCTTTGTGTTGTACAATAAAAATAATGAAACCATGGATTTACAAACAGAATCTGAATTGACACAAGATATCAACAGCATCACGTCATACATCAATACAAATTTTCCTGAACTCTCATCATTTATTGAAGAAATTTCGACGAGTTGTGGTTTTGATAGCGATCATGCTGTCGACGCTGTACAAGGTCAGGAATATTATGATTCATTAGAGATGTTGTTTAAAAATTATGCCATTTCACAAGTTGTAATCTAGGAGTTTGGCGCTACCTTTTTAAATATTCAAAACAAAAAAAGCATGAAAATTTTATTGGCAATAGCTGTTGGCATTATTGTAATGGTGATCATCTTTCAAATTTATATTATCATGGCTAGTGGGAAATCTGAACTACAATCATATAAAGTAATACGAACAGAAGATCCATTTGAGATCAGGTATTATCCACCAGCGATCATGGCCAAAATATCGTCCACATCAAAATCTTATCGCGATCTTGGATATTCAGGTTTCGGTAAACTGGCAAAATATATTTTTGGCGGAAACAGCGCAAAGAAACAGATAGCCATGACATCTCCAGTTCATATGGATATAGGAGATACTATGTCTACCATGGCTTTTGTCATGCCTGCCGAATATACCCAAGATAATTTGCCAAAGCCAGACAATGCAGAAATCAACATACAGGCGACTGATGCAGAATATGTTGCTGTCATTTCTTTTGGTGGTTTTGCCAGCAACAATCGCATACGTGAACATCAGGAACTGCTACGGCAGCATTTGATCGAAAAAGGGATTGCTTATTTTGGTAATTTTCGGTTTTTAGGATATAATCCGCCATATCAGTTGTTTGGCAGAAGAAATGAAGTCATTATCTCAGTGGACGAAGGCAAGAGTTAAACAGAAATTAATAATAAATAAAAATATGGAAAATATTGAACAAATCACACCAATGCCAAGGATAGGCGATAAAGCACTTCATTTTAAGGCTATCACTACACAAGGCAATATTAATTTTCCTTCAGATTATGAAGGTAAATGGGTGATTCTGTTTAGTCATCCAGCAGATTTTACACCTGTATGTACGTCGGAATTTATGACTTTTGCACACAGAGCCCCTGAATTTTCAGCACTCAATTGTGAGCTCGTTGGATTGTCTATCGATGGATTGTATAGTCATATTGCTTGGCTACGGACTATAAAGGAGAAAATTGAATTTAAAGATATGAAAAATATCGAAGTAAAGTTTCCCCTGATCGAAGACATCACTATGGACATAGCGAAAAAATATGGGATGATTCAGCCCGGAGAAAGTTCTACCAAAGCAGTAAGAGCCGTATTTTTCGTAGATCCCAAAGGGGTCATTCGAGCTGTTATTTATTATCCATTGTCGATGGGTAGAAATTTTGACGAATTAAAAAGAGCATTGATTGCTATGCAGGTTGCTGATGCAAATAGCATTGCGACACCTGCAGACTGGCAGGGTGGTGATGATGTGATCGTGCCAACAGCCGGATCATGTGGAGTTGCTAATGAAAGAACGGATGCAAAAGAAGATGGAGTGACTTGGTATGATTGGTTTTTTTGTACAAAATCACTGGCTTTAGAAAAAGTAAATAATCCCAAGATTAAAAAAGTCCCATATCCACAAATGCTGCACCCGTAGCTAAGTATATCTTCAAAGTTTATGTTGCTGACTTTGAATCCTGTCATTTCGTTAGTAATACCTGAAATATACAAGGATAAAACAGAACTGTGTAATATGTTTACTACTAGACAGTTGTACTTTTGTATTGTTAAATAAATAGAAATAAAGCATGGTATTAAAGACAGAATCTGAATGGACACAGGATGTAATAGGTGTTCTTGATACCATCGATAACAAGTTTCCGGAATTGTCTAAGTTTATAGAAGAAATCCCTGTGAAACCATCGTCAAAATCGAGGAGATTGCCTTCTATGGAAGAATACCATGATTCGTTAAAAAACCTTTTGAGGAAATATGAACAATCTCATATTCCATGCAAATAAAGTGATACTTAAATTTATAAATACAATATTATGAGTCCTGAAGATATTATGCTCAATTACTTTTTTCATGAACCCAACTATCCTGACTTGTCCCCAGTAAATTTAGTGCGTTTTTAAATGGCTGAATATCAGTATTATAATGATTTTTTTATATAAATTTACCGCACTAAAGGGGTATTTGGACATGAAAATCAGGGTTGTAAACACCGCATCAAAAGCCAAGGCGGTTC
>CAMBRK010000110.1 GCA_945870185.1 Aureispira sp. CCB-QB1
ACTTTTCTACCCATCCGTTTCACGCCTGCCTGCCGGCAAGGCAGGGTTCACTTCGTCAAAGGCTTTGCCTTTGGTGCTTTGCACTTCACTACGTTCATATCGCTTGTTTTTTGAACGATTTCCCAGACCAATAGCCGCCTTTAAATTGAACGATTCTGACTTTTTCAGCAGGCCCTAAGTATCTGTACGATCTCATCTTTAGAAAGGCTCGCGTATTTTGCTATTTGAGTGATAGAAATTTTATCATCAAATAAGACTAAAATCATATCGATCTTTCCTTCGATCTTTCCTTCAATTTTTCCTTTACTTTTAGTCGTTTCCAGCATGTCTTGTGATATTCTCACTTTTTTGAGATAGTGGTCGTATTTCTGTTTACTTGCTGTGTCCGTTGCAAAAGGATTACATTTTTCCATGATCCTTTAAGATGCGAATGACTTCTTGTTCAGGAATTCTCACATATTTTGCAATTTGGGAGATTGGCAGCATATCTTCAGATAAAGCCAAAATCATTTCAGTTTTTTCTTCGATCTTTCCTTCGATCTTTCCTTCGATCTTTCCTTCAATCTTTCCTTCAATTTTTCCTTTACTTTTAGCCGTTTCCAGCATATCTTGTGATATTCTCACTTCTTTGAGATAGTGGTCGTATTTTTGTTTGCTTGCTGTGTCCATGTTGTCATATTTTAATTGTGATGCTACTTGTGCTAATCCTTGAGCTGTAAAATTTTGTGGAAGCTCAGTGTTCTTAAGAAAATATATCCATTCGTCCAGTGTACTTTTGGCTACATCGTCAAAGTTGTTGACCTTGATTAGGTAATATTCTGGAAAGATGTCTGCTGGAAACGTTTTTCCAAACTTTTGTTTTTGGTTTTCAGATAGTTCGAGTTTGTCATCCTGATGCATACCCCGAAAATCTATTACACCTTTGTACAAGTAATCTTTGCCATGTCCAAGATCAAAATACAGGATATTGATTGAGTACACTTTTTTGACGTGCTGATAGGCTTGTCCTCTGGTGATATATTCAGTGATGACCTTAGACGTGGCATATAGGCATCTGTGAAAATAATCCGACTCTTCATAAAACTGTACTTCGATGATGATTAGTTCGCCTTGGGTGTTTGTACACAACAAGTCAAGTCTGTTGAACTTATCATCTTCGTCTTCTTGATTACCTTCTGACTCCAGTATTTCACTTATATTGATATCCTGAAAAAGCAACTCTGAAAGAAAACCATTCAATATGCCAAATGAAGCCTTTTGCCTCAAAAGTTTTTTGATCGCCCAGTCAAAACTTACTAATGTCCTACTCGCCATAGATAAACGACACATTAATTATCAACAACAAAAATAATAAAAAAATTTCAAATAAAAAATAAATTATGAACTTTACCTTACTTTTACCCAAAAATATAAAACACCAATGCAGAAAGCACAAACCCAGTCACTCCTAAAATACTTGATGCTACCGTCCAGGTGCGCAGTCCATTTTTTTCTGATAAGCCCAAATATTCTTTGACCAACCAAAATCCACTATCATTCAGATGAGAAGCCATAGTAGCTCCGGATGCTATACTGATGACAATAGCTGCCTGTTGGATATCATTCAGAACATATGAACTCAATAAAGGAGCTACTAAGCTAGCGCCGGTGATCATCGCCACGGTGGCAGACCCTTGCAATATTCTAATGATGGCAGCTGCCAAAAATGAAAATACAATGATGCTCAACCCTGCGCCTTGCATAAACTCAGCGATCATTTTGCCTGCTCCGGTATCTATCAAAACCTGTTTGAATACACCTCCAGCACCTGTAACTAAAATGATAATTCCCGCAGGGTGCAAAGATTTTGAAGTGATTTCTGTAAGTTGAAGGTCGTTTAATCCTGATCCTTTGCCCAGTATATACCAAGCTAGGATATTAGCTATAATAAGTGCAGAAAACGGATGAAAGAGTAAACGCAGCATACTATCAAACGCTGGATTGCCAGTGGTAATGATGTGACTATCTACCATGGAGCTACAAATAATCAATAAGATGGGTATCAATAAGATGGGTAATACTTTTCCAATTTTTGGTGGATTAGTGATAGTTGCCTTTTCATTAAAGTGTTGGGGTATAGAAACCATCAATCGATTTCCGAGATATTTTCCATAGACTAAACCACTAATCATAGCGGTAGGAATACCTACAGCCATACCTATCATGACGATCAGTCCCAAAGGCGCCCCGATAATTTCCGCAACTGCCAGTGGCCCAGGAGTAGGCGGTATAAAAGCATGTGACACCGCTAATCCTGCTAATAAAGGTACGGCATAATGAATGATGGATTTACGAGTTCGATGATGCAATGCCACGATGACCGGAAATAAAATGATAAATCCCACATCAAAAAATATCGGTATCGATACCAATAGACCGGTAAACATCATGGCTATCGGTGCTTTTTCATCACCCGTTTTAGATAAAATGTATTGGGCTAGCGTATTTGCAGATCCTGTATGCTCAAGGATTCCTCCAAATATAGAACCAAGTCCTACAATGGTAGCCACGAAGCCCAAAGTGGACCCCATGCCATTTTTTATGGTTTCTATAAGGTCCATTGGCTCAACGCCTGCTAAAATTCCCGTAGTAATACTTACAATAAGCAAGGATAGAAATGCTGGCAATTTTAGCTTAAGGATAAGCACCAAAAGTAAGACGATACCAAATAATACTGCAAATAATAGATTGGCTTCCATGAGTTATTACTTAATTATCCATTGAGTATGAAAAAACTGATCATCTTCCGCATCTATTCTTTGATAAGTGTGTGCGCCGAAATAATCTCTTTGGGCTTGAATCATGTTGGCATTGCTATTTTCTTGGGTGATGTGTTTAAAATATTGGATTGATGCAAAAATAACGGCATAAGGTTGATGGCTTTGTGCCAAGATGGAAACCGTTTTTTGAATATCCTGCCAGTTTTGATTGATGAAGTCACCAATCCATGTTGCGTGCAAAATGTGAGCATGATCGATAAGGTCTTCGCCAATCCTTTCTAGCAAGCTTGAACGAATAATGCATCCGCCCGACCAAGTTTGGAGCAACCCTTTGATGTCAATATGCCAAGAGTATTTATCGGACGCATGTTTAATCATTTCTAAACCTTGAACATGATTCATGATCCTACAAAACAAAAATGTTGACCTTAAACTTTCCAGATCTGAGATCACCGAAATTGGTGGCTTAATATATTTGGCTGACAAGCTCACACGCTCATTTTTATCCGATGAAAGGTATCTCGCATACAAAGATTCGGTTATAGATGGTATCGGTGTTCCTAAGTCACAAGCAGCTTGAGTAGTCCAGCCGCCGGTGCCTTTATTTTGCGCACGATCTCTGATTTTGTCCAATAATGGTGATCCATCATCATCTTTTTGGTCTAGAATGTCTATTGTGATCTCCATAAGATAACTAGGGTCAGACTGACACCATTTCTTAAATATGTGGCTGACTTCTTTTATGGCTTTGTTTTGATCCCATCTCAAATGGCTATACATATCTGCTATAAGCTGCATCTCCGCATATTCTATGCCATTATGAACCATTTTTACAAAGTGCCCTGATCCACCTTTGCCAATATAGGAACAACAAGTATTGCCTGCTTGATTTTTTGCAGCGATGTCTTCGAGAAGGTCTTTTAAGATTAAATATCCATCAAAAGAGCCTCCAGGCATAATCGAAGGTCCTAAAAGTGCTCCTTCTTCTCCACCAGAAATACCGCAGCCTATGAAGTGAACACCTTTTTGGGATAGATATTTTTCTCTGATTTCACTATCTGTGTATAACGAATTACCTCCATCCAGGACTACATCTCCGGCTTCCAAAAATGGTAACAATTGATGTGTAATTTCATCTACAGCAGCGCCCGCATTGATCATCAAGATGATTGTTTTAGGAGCACTCAGACTGGAAACAAACTTTTCTATATCATCAAAAGGTAAGGTATTTTTTAATTCTTGATTTTGGTTAACAGTTTTCACCGCGATATCCACTTCTTTACCTGCTACATGTCTATTGAAAATAGAAATGCTATATCCTTTTGCTGCAATATTTCTGGCAAGGCTTTTACCCATGACTCCCATACCTATGACACCCACAAACGACTTTTTTAATTCAGCAATCATCTGCTTGATATTTTCTTCTTGGGGCTTCTCAATTTCTAAAACAATACCATTAGCTGGTTTTTCATAAATATCAAACTGAGATTGTAGTAGGGAGTTATGCATGAAATGTCCGGCTCTAGTAGCTAAGCGTTTTTCAATGAGCAATAAAGGACCCTGCAAATGAAACCACTGAATTTTTTTCGATGGAATCCCCTTGGCTAGACGATCGCGATACACTTCTTTTAAAGCTGAACAAGCTAAAACTAACCGCGGATTGTCTAAACTTGTAATATAATGATTAATAGATTCCAGCCAAGGCCAACGATCTTCGTCAACCAGAGCAATATTATTTTTCATTTTTTCGATGTTTTCTTTGGGGTGAAAATCATCGGCATCTATAAAGTCAAAATGAATCCTTGATGCTAAGGCCTTTCCTAAAGTTGTTTTACCACTACCTGATACACCTGTTAAAAAAATGATTTTTGTGGTCATGGTTAATTATACTCTAACCTTATTAATTATTAGATTTCATTATGACACCTGATTTATTAATGATCAACAATTGAAGACCATATCCTATTCATCACCAACCCAACCACACCACTGATAATCAAAGCTAACATAGCAAATAAATATTGGCCATAAAGCAGGTATCCCATACCAAAAAGGAGAGCATAAACCACTATACAACCCATGACCATCATCAATATTTCAGAACTTAATCTTCCTTGACCTGATGTTTGGATATCATGATCTCCTTCGCTAATCGCTTTTTGGATCACCGGCTGCCATCCATAGTTATGTGGACGAATGAGTTTGTAAAAATTTACCAAAACTTTCTGATCCGCAGGTTTAGTAAGTAGGGTAGCGCTCACCCAACAAATTGTGGTGATTAGAATGCCTATGACCAGTTTTTCATGACTTGCCAAAGAAGCCGCCATATTCGATTGCATCATTAAGGCCACTACAAAGGAGACTACCATAGCTACAATCTCACTTGTAGCATTGATTCTCCACCAAAACCATCTCAATATAAATAATAAACCTGTACCTGCACCGATTTGCAGCATGATATCAAAAGATGCTTTGGCACTCGTGAGATATAAGGCTAAAATTGCCCCCAAAACCATTAAAATCAAGGTACTCACTCTTCCTACCAATACCAATTCTTGTTCTGAAGCGGTGGGTTTGACAAATCTTTGATAGAAATCATTGACCACATAAGAGCTTCCCCAATTGAGGTGTGTGGATAGGGTGGACATCAATGCAGCTATCAGTGCAGCAACCACAAGTCCAAGCAAACCTGTGGGAAGGTAAGATAACATAGCAGAAAAAGCTAAGTCATCCTTTACAAAATTGGGATCTATACCAGGAAATTTCGTACCTATATCTGCGACATTGGGGAAAACAATCATCGAAGCCAACGCTATCAATATCCATGGCCAAGGTCTCAATGCGTAATGTGCTACATTAAAAAACAAGGTAGCCATGATAGCATTTTTTTCATCTTTGGCAGAGAGCATTCGTTGGGCTATGTAACCGCCACCACCAGGCTCCGCACCAGGATACCAAACACTCCACCATTGTACGGCCAAAGGTATGATCAATAATGGCACCAGTACTTCCATATTATTGAGATCAGGTAAAAAGTTCAGTTTTGGTTGTACATTGGGATGGGTTATGAGTGCTTCCAAACCACCTATTTCGGGTAAGTTTACAATATGTACGGCTGCCCATATCATACCTATCATGGCTAGTATAAATTGAAAAAAATCTGTATATATAACTCCTTTAAAACCACCAATAAGTGAGTATAAAACAGTGATGACAGAAACGTAAACTATAGTCTCTATGGCAGAAGTACCCAGCAATATACCGCCGATTTTGATTCCGGCCAGAAGTACGGTTGCCATAATCACCACATTAAAAAAAACGCCCAAATATATGGCTCTAAATCCTCGCAAAAATCCGGCTTCCTTGCCACTATACCGGAGCTCATAAAACTCCAAATCGGTAGTGATACCTGATCTCCGCCATAGCTTGGCATACACAAATACTGTAAGCATCCCTGTAAGCAAGAAGGCCCACCATGCCCAGTTTCCAGATACACCATTATTCCTCACAATGTCCGTCACGAGGTTGGGTGTATCTGCTGAAAATGTAGTAGCTACCATGGATACTCCCAATAGCCACCAAGGCATTTTACGACTACCCAGGAAGAACTCCTCGCTACTTTTGCCTGCCTTTCCAGATAGGAATATCCCTATGGCAAGGGTTATTGTAAAAAACATTCCGATGACACTCCAATCCAGTATAGACAATTGCATAAGATTCTGTTTTGACTTTGCTGATATTTTAAAAACTACAAATAAAAACAAATTATTTTAAATGTAACTTTTTTTCGATGATTTTTATAAAATAGTTTTGAAATTTGGCTTGAAAAGCAAAATAATTCTATTCGTTAAATTCACACTTTATGAAAAAATTAAGATTTACTTTTTACTTCTTTTGGTATCTTTGCGTTCTATTAGAATAAAAATCAATCAGTTTGAATTTTAAATACTGTTTTAACTCCCTTTATTCGGAATGTTTTAAAAGTTATGGACGTTGGCTTTGGTGCTTTGTGGTGCTATTTGCTTTTAGTTGGAATCTAAATGCACAAAAGAAAATATCCATACACAGTGAAAATAACCAAATTATTGATGCTACTTTGGATCCGCCGACACAATATCTTAATGGTGACGTTAAGTTGTACCATGCCAATACATTTATGTACTGCGATACTGCAATACTTAGAGGTAATCTATTGAAAATGAGACATAATGTAGTGCTCTTGCAAAATGATACCATCAAGATATTCTCAGACTCGCTCAGATATGATGGAGATTCTTTGGTAGCACATTTGTATGGAGATATCATTTTGGAAAATGGGCCTACTAAAAAACTATACACTTCTTATCTGAAGTATGATGTTAAAAATAAGATAGCTTATTACACAAGAAACGCCCGTTTGGAAGACCAAGGATCTACTTTGATCAGTAAACGAGGCAGATATGTACTCAACGATAAAATGGCCTACTTTTATGAAAATGTCCAGGCCAAAGGCAAGGATTTTATTTTGATTGGGGATTCGTTGGCTTACAATACTACTGACCAAAAAGCAACATTCCTGTCACCGGTTCGAATTAAAAAGGATACATCTGAAGTATTTAGCAACACCGGATGGTTTGATATGGACGACAAGACAGGTAAATTTATTGGAAATGCCCAGTATCTAGAAGGAAAGACGCAGGCAGCAGCGGATACCATCACCTATGACTCTAAGATGGATATGGTGATATTGAGTAGTAGCAACAGAAAAAGTGAATACTTTTCAGACCAAGACACTGCCTATGCACAAGTAATCATGTATAACCAAAAGAATAGTACCTACGCACTTAAGAAAGATGGATTTTATAAAAGTAAAACCAATCAAGTCAAAGGTGATGATATTTTTTATGATAAAAAGACAGAGAAGTTTAATGTCAAAGGAAGATCTGAAGTCAGTGATCCACCCATGATTATCATTGCAGATACGATAGACTATGATAAAACGATCCAGTTTGGAAAGGCAGACGGTAACGTGATCTGGAGAGATACAAGTGCGAAAACGGCCATTTTTGCAGATCATGTCAGGTATAATGGTAGTACCAATATCATGAAAGCATCCAACGATCAGGGTAAGCCACTGTTTACTACTGAAATGGATGGGGATACCTTATTTATGAAGGCGGATACGTTAAAATCATTCAGAGTCATTAAGGAACGCATTATCGTACCGGATAAGAATACAGCCAGGAGAAATGCCAATAAAAATAAGGATACCCAGATGGCTAAAGATACGATATTATTGGTAGTTGATACTTTAGCAAATGTGGTCGAAGATAGTCTTACGTTAACATCGTCCACTGATACTATTTTTACTGGCATTATGGATACTTTAGACTATTTTCATGGACACAAAAATGTAAGAATATTCAAATCAGATCTACAAGCTATTTGCGATTCACTCATTTTTAATAAGAAGGATTCCTTATTTACACTGTACAAAAAACCTTTTGTATGGTCAGACAGCTCTCAGATTTATGGAGATACCATCCAGATGTTTTTAAAATCAAAAAAGATTGATCAACTCAAAGTACTATCTAATGCCACCATTTTAAATACTGAAGATTTCAAGTTTTTTAATCAGATACAAGGACGCGAAATCAATGCCTTTTTTGTAGATAATAAAATGTCCACCATGTATGTCAATGGCAATGCTCAATTGGTATATTATCTCAAAGATGATGACAAAGCATATATCGGTGTCAATACATCGGAATGTAGTAAAATGACCTTCTTTTTTGAAAATAATGCTGTGAAAGATATTAAACTTTACATCGAGCCCAAATCTATGGTATTTCCCATGAAATCAGCACAGCACGAAACACTGAAAGTAAAAGGTTTTATTTGGAATTTTGATAGTAAGCCACAGGATAAGGGTGATTTGTAAGGTTCCTTTTCCATATTGTGAATACTTTTGAAATGAGTTTGAAGTGACAACATGGTTTTTTCCTAAATCAAGTTGAAAATGTCAGAAATTTTCAATATCTTTGAATTTGAAAAAATAGATTTTTTATTCTTTTATATTCAAAAAATAAGATTAATTTGGATAACTTTAAACTTAAAAGCTTTTAATTGCGTTAGAAAATAAGATTAAAGATATGAAAATGAAATTTAAAAGACTTTTTATTTATGCTCTTATTGCTGTTTTTGGTATTTTAGGTACTTCGGAAATTAAGGCCCAGAAAAATAACGCTGCTGATTTTAAAGATTTTTTGGTTACCATCGAAAAAACTAAGGATGGTGTAAAATTGTACAACTCAAAAGGAAGTGCCTGGACTGAGTTGAGTTTTAAACTTAAACCCTATGCTCCACAAGCTATAGACCAATATGGAATGACTGATCTTGGACAACAAAATATTGAAAAAGACCCCGAACTTGCAGATTTTCTATTCACTATAATGAAAACAGAAAAAGGAATATTGTTAAAAGGTTTAGAAGGAACTGCTTGGACTGAATTGAGTTTTTCTATGAAGGAATATGGAAGACAAAATATTGATCAATTTGGTATGGCTGAACAAAACACCCATTCCTTTTGTCTAAGAATTTAACATGATGGCTTAACCCTTGAAATTGTGAAGGTGAATCAGGCAGAAATATTGCTAATCTTACACTAATGAAAAATGGTAACTTAACCTAAATTACAAGCCACCCACAAAGTCTTTTATTGTTTCCTTTACATTTTGACTTCCATCCAAAGCTCTGATGAAAGCGCTACCTACGATAACACCGTGGGCATATTGACTGGCTTCCATCCTGCTTTTTTTATCGTGTATACCAAAACCAATCAATTGAGGACTTGTCAGTTTCATGTCCTGGATACGTTGGAAATATTGTCTCTGTGTATCACTAAGGTCACCAGATTTTCCAGTTATGGAAGATTGAGAGACTACATACAAAAATCCGGAGCTTAACTGATCTGCTAAGTGGATTCTATCATCAGAAGTCAAAGGTGTGACTAGAAATGATATTTCCATGTGGTATTTTTCAAACATGGATTGATATTCATTTTGGTAGATATCCATAGGCAAATCAGGAAGAATCAGACCTTGTACGCCACTTTCGTAAGCGTCTTTGAGAAACCTTTCGGCACCGTATTGCAGGAATTGGTTAAAGTAACCCATCATGACGATAGGAATATCTGTACTTTTTCTAGCTTCTTTTACTTGTGCGAATATATTGGAAATAGTTTGTCCATTTCTTAATGCTGCTTCTCCACTTTTTTGTATCGTCAGGCCATCTGCCAATGGATCAGAATAGGGAATTCCTAATTCTATGAGATCAACTCCACTTTTAGCCAAAGATATGATGATATCTACGGTACTTACTAAAGTTGGATGACCAGCTGTAAAATATATGTTCAGCACATTTTGGCCTTTATCAGTAATGGTTTGCCTGATGGATTTCATATTGGTTAGTATTACAGTTCGATTTTGTGTTCTTCTATATATTTTAGATAGGTATTCAAGTCTTTGTCACCACGACCAGAAAGACATATTACAACATTATCTTCAGATTTTAGATCCATTTTGGACAATATCGCCAATGCGTGTGCGGTTTCCAAAGCAGGAATGATACCTTCTGCGGCAGAGAGTTCTAGGACGGCTTGCATGGCTTCATCATCCGTAGCAGCGTAAACTTTAGCTCTTTTGGTAGTGATCAAGTGTGCATGTAAAGGACCAATCCCGGGATAATCCAAACCAGCAGATAAACTATACGGCTCTACTATCTGACCATCAGGCGTTTGCATGAGTAAGGTCATACATCCGTGGATGATACCTTTGGTCCCTAATATACTCGTCGCAGCAGAATGCCCAGTATCTATACCTTTTCCTGCGGCTTCGGCTAAGATTAATTGCACTCTATCATCATGTAGGAAATGATAAAACGCACCTGCTGCATTGGATCCACCACCGACACATGCTACAACATAATCCGGATAGTCTTTGCCCGTTTTTTCTTGGATTTGTTCTTTGATTTCCGCACTGATGACAGATTGATATCTTGTGACCATATCTGGATAAGGGTGAGGACCTATAGCAGAGCCTATGATATAATGTGTAGTTTCTGCATTATTAATCCAATCCCTGATCGCTTCATTGGTAGCATCTTTGAGCGTTTTACTTCCACTTTCTGCAGGTATAACTGTAGCTCCGAGCATTTTCATTCTGGCTACATTCGGGGCTTGTCTTTCTATATCCACAGCACCCATATATACGATACACTCAAGTTTCATCAAGGCACATACAGTGGCTGTAGCCACACCATGTTGTCCTGCACCGGTCTCTGCGATGATTCTTTTTTTACCCAATCTTTTGGCCAATAATATCTGACCAATCGTATTATTTATTTTGTGTGCTCCGGTATGATTAAGATCTTCTCTTTTTAAATAAATATTAGCGCCATATTTTTCGGATAGGGTATTGGCTTTATACAATGGTGAAGGTCTGCCCACATAATCTTTGAGCAGCTGATGAAACTCAGCTTGGAATTCAGGTTCATTGCTGATTTCGATATATTTATTTTTGATTTCTTCTACATTGGCGTAAAGCATTTCTGGTATGTATGCTCCCCCAAAATCTCCGTAATGACCTGATGGCGAAACATGATATGATTGCTTAGATGTCATAGGATGGTTTGTTTTAATTTTACCGATCATTAAAAATTATGAGAAAACAGAAATTTAGAAGACGCGAATTTCCAAACAAAAAGTAATATAATTGAAAAAAGAATAACTATTATTTCGAATGATTGTTTTAAATTTGACATCGCAAAAATAAAAATCTTATGATCACGCTTCACGATAAAATTCAGGAAAGTGTAAAATTTATTCAATCCAGGGTTAAAACTGGGGCTGACTATGCTGTTATTTTAGGTACCGGCTTGGGTTCTTTTGCCAAATCAGTTACAGATCAGATAGCTATTCCATATCATGAAATTCCATATTTTCCAGTTTCTACAGTGCAAAGCCACAGTGGTGAAATGATTTTTGGATATAAATCAGGAATTCCTGTAATCATTCTTTCAGGAAGATTTCATTATTATGAAGGTTACACAGCTGCCGAAATCACTTTTCCCATCAGAGTGCTCAAAGCTTTGGGTATAAAACATCTGATCATTACCAATGCTGCAGGTGGTATCAACCCACACTTTAAAGAAGGCGATATAGTATCTGTAACTGATCATATCAACATGATGCCTGATCATCCGCTTCGTGGTCAAAACGACGATAGGCTAGGACCAAGATTTCCAGATATGATGGAAGCATATGATAAATCATCTATTTTAAGTTTTAATAAATATGCTACGGAACTTCGTTTAGATTTGAAAACGGGTGTTTACTTAGGATTACAAGGTCCAAGCCTGGAAACTCCAGCAGAATACAAGATGGCACATATTTTGGGCGCAGATATGGTCGGTATGTCTACCATTCCAGAAGTCATCGTTGCGAGACATAGTGAGATGAAAGTATCTGCTTTTTCCATTATTTCCAATGTCTGCTTTCCGACATCAGTACTCACACCTACTACTGTAGAGCAGGTCATCAGCGTTGTCAATAAATCAGGAGATCAGCTGAAAAAGTTATTGGATCGTTTTTTTGAGAAGGTTTGATAAGGGAAATTACTTAAATTGATACGATAAACCTAATCCAAATTGACTACCAAACTCTCTGGTTTTATTATTTAAAGGATCGTAATCTAATACAAAAGCCCTAGGATCAATATTAAATAAACCAGCCATTCCTATACCACCATATATTTTTAATCTTAAGTTTTCTTTTATGGGTAAATAAGATCCAACTATAATCTGATTTTCCCATCTATACAATGGAGAATCTTCTTCAAAAGAAGTCCAACCACCTGTACTAATTTGATTAAAATACTGTACTCTTCTTCCCATGATGCCTAACTGAGTGTGATAGCCTACATATGGAATAGCCACCCAATTTCTTATCTTAATTAAATAATTGAAATTTAAGACAGGACCAAGATGTTGAGAAAAGTTTTTAGCATACATAGTGCGCACAAAATCTTGACCTTGGTCCCATTGGGGAATCTGATTTAAATGATATCTTAAACCATAAATGATTTGAAACCTATGAAATTCATGATTAACTGGATATTCTGTTTAAACTGACCCCCTATTCTGGACATATTGACCCCCCAGATGATTTGGTGGTTTATGCCGCTTAGGAGTGACAAAATTACCGATTTTTTCTTAAACTATCTCCTCTTAATTCGATTTTATATGATGTGTGGGCTAA
>CAMBRK010000111.1 GCA_945870185.1 Aureispira sp. CCB-QB1
TCACGCTGAAGACGTGACAGGTATGTTTAGCTATTTTTTGAAGTTTTGGCGTTAAGAAAAGGAAAAAGCCCTGCCTCGCCGTACCGTCAGGGCAGGCAGGCTTGACTTTCACGCTAAAGACGTGACAGGTTTGGTTCTTTTGTGTCAAAACCTGCCACGGCTTTAGCGTGGACAAAAGAACAGTAAGTAAAATTTTACCACCGATAATTAAATTTCTGTAGTTTGTAAATTTGATAAGGACAATTTTAAACAACAACTCTGAAACTTTAATTAATAATTTAGTTAGATAAATAAAGATAGATTTATTTATTTTGACCTACCGACTCTTATTGAAAAACTAAAGAGCGGCTCAACTCTTCCATCTGTTGATAGGATACATAGGCTTATACTACCTGAAAAAGTACTTATGGAAAAATCAAAATGATATCTGTTGCCTTCCAAATGGGCGGGAATTACTCACTTTAAACTACAATTAAGAAAATTGATTTAGATTAAAAATTTATTTTATTAAAAAGATGTCTATTCTTAACGTATATATCTTCCTAAAACTGCATTAATACACGCTGTTTAGCAAAATTTTATTTCGCAAAAAGGCATAAGGCATGTTATTCTCATAGATTTAATTTTGGTTTAACATTGACTTAACATTGCATTTAGACCTTTGCAAAAAAAATCTTTTAATGAAATCTTTTAATTTAATATTAATCCTTTTTTTATTCGGGATACAACAGTTGTACTCCCAAAATGGTACTCTTGAAGGTATAATACTTGATGCAGAAACAAAGGAAACTGTTATTGGCGCTTATGTTACCTTAGAAGACAATTCTGATGGGACTTCTACTGACATGGACGGCTTTTTTGTACTTAGACTGCCGCCAGGAAGTTACAATGTAACGATATCAAGTATAGGGTATGAAAGTATAAAAGTAGAAAATATTATCATTGAGGCCGATAAAAAAATCGAACTCAATGCTGCTTTAAAGACAGAATCTCTTCTTTTGTCTGAAATCATGATCACAGATGTTAAAAGAACTAACACAGATGCAGCTGTTGTGCTAGAAGTTAAACAAGCCAAACAAATAGTTAGCGCCATTTCTAGTCAGCAAATTCAAAAATCTCAAGACAACAACGCGGCTCAAGTAATGCAGCGTATTCCTGGTGTGACTATCGTGGAGAATAGATTTGTCATGGTGAGAGGTCTTGCTGAGAGATATAATAATGTCATGATTAACAATGTCATTGCACCAAGTACAGAAGTGGACAAAAGAACATTTTCATTTGATTTAATCTCAAGTAGTGCTTTAGATAGAATGCTAATATTTAAATCCGGTTCTGCAGAACTTCCAGGTGATTTTTCAGGAGCTGTCATTAAGATTTTCACTGTCGAGGATGTTGAGCAAAATTATTTCAAAGTAAATCTGGGTTTGGGTTACAGACAAAATACAACATTTTCTAAATTTTTTCAAAGTCAAGGATCATCCACTGATTTTTTAGGCTTTGATAATGATTTTAGAAAATTACCTTCCACATTTCCAAGTTCGAATGCTTTACAAAATAGTAATAGAAATGCTCAACTAAGAAGAGATGCTGCCGTAAGTTTACCTAATAACTTTTCTCCTACAGAGTTTATGGCAAATCCAGACTATTCTATAGGCTTTAGTTTCGGTAGAAAAATGGACTTGGGCAACAAAATGAAATTAACAACGATAAATAACTTTAATTATTCTACTAGCTACTCTTACTTTAATAGAGACTTTTTTAGATACCTTGAGTGGGAAGATAGATCACAACCTGTTTTAAGAAGATTTGAATATTTAGATGACAGTTATGAAAAAGAGAATAAAATATCCCTTCTTTCTAACTGGGTTCTTCAGATTAATGGTAAAAACAAGATTAGATTTAAAAATCTATTCAATCAGATCGGAGAAAATGAAACCATTATCAGAAGAGGTACTGATTATATCCAACGCGTTGGAGAAGAATTGCAGAATTACTTACTTGGATATAGATCGAGAACCATCTACTCAGGTCAATTAGAAGGAGATCATGATTTGAATGAGAAGTTACATCTCAATTGGGTATTAGGAGGGAGTTTTTTAAATGAAGACGAACCTGATTTAAGAAGATTCAGGACGTTCAGAAAAACCGGACAAGGTGATATTCCTTATACAATGCAACTGCCACCAAGTTCAAATCTTTTTGAAACGGGAAGATATTATGGAAATCTTTTTGAATATGGCGTAAATAATGGAGTTAATCTTACTTTTAAAACAAAAGGAGATGATAAACAAGGTACGACTTATAAGGCAGGAATTTATACTGACTATAGACAGAGAGATTTTAGTTCAAGATATATTTCATATTTATATCCTGGATTCTTCGATGGTCAGATTGGCCAAGAATTGGTAAATTTACCATTGGACAAAGTTTTTGCACCAGAAAACATAAAAACTCTTGATGGTTTTGTAATCGAAGAAGGTACTAGACCTATAGATTCTTATGATGCTTCAAATCTATTGTTCTCAGGATATACACAAGCAGAAATTCCATTAGGTGATTTTAAAACAACTGCGGGTTTAAGAGTTGAGTACAATACTCAAACATTAAATTCTCGTAATGATTTTGAAGTGATTACTGTAGATAAGCCCATACTTAGTTTATTACCATTTGTAAACATGGGGTACAGTTTGAATGATAAATCACAAATCAGATTAGGGTATGGTAGGACTATTAACCGACCAGAATTTAGAGAATTGGCACCGTTTTTATTTTATGATTACAATCTTGAAGCAGGAAGAGTGGGCAACCCTGACCTAAAAAATGCTATTATCGACAATTTAGATTTAAGGTATGAATACTATCCTAGAAATGGTGAAGTGATTTCTATAGCTGCATTCTACAAGTATTTCAATGATCCTATAGAAAACAAGACCATTATCACTACTGAGCAACCACAGTTTACATTCATTAATGCAAACTTTGCTAGAAATTTCGGTACAGAGTTGGAGTTTAGAAAATCCATGAAAGGAGTCACAAATAGTGCGTTCATTGATGATTTTTCTTTCAATATCAATGCATCATTAATCTTTTCTGAAGTGGATTTAGGAGATATTCCTTTAGCTCAAGCAAGAACTAGGGCGCTTCAAGGTCAATCACCATATATCCTTAACGCAGCTATATATTATGCTACACAAAACAACACGAATATCAATTTGATCTACAATGTTTTTGGGAATAGAATATTTTCCGTTGGTGACGTACTATTTCCAACTAT
This sequence comes from Aureispira sp. CCB-QB1, assembly GCA_945870185.1. GTDB lineage: Bacteria > Bacteroidota > Bacteroidia > Chitinophagales > Saprospiraceae > OLB9. Next base: position 3,275 of record CAMBRK010000111.1, read on the forward strand.
ATATGAAAGATCTCGTAACAGTCTTGATATCAATATATCTAAAACTTTTAATAACAAAATTACTTACAAGCTCGGAGTATCCGATGTACTCAATGCTAGATATAGATTTTACCAAGATACCGATAGAAACGAAAAAATCAACAATAATGATGATGTAATATTCTCATTCAGACGAGGCACTTTAGTAACATTTAATATTTCATACAAATTATCTAATTAAAAATTTTTAATCATGCAAAAATTGTTTCTATTTTTTCTAGCAGCTATGACAGCTATGTTTTTGATTTCTTGCGATAAAGACGAAGAATGTACATTGACTTGTCCGGCAGGTCAAATTTTAACTATCGATTGTACTTGTTTTAACACAGTTGAAGAACCAAAATTCACTGAGTTGACAGGCAGTCTTACAACACAAACTTTGGTTGCAAGCAAAAAATATTTGCTTAAAGGTCAAGTGTTTGTAAACGCTGGTCAGACTTTGACGATTGAGCCAGGTACAGTAATCGCTGGTGATAAAGCTACAAAAGGTACTTTAGTTATCAACAAAGGTGGAAAGATTAATGCTATCGGAACCAAAGAAAAGCCCATCGTATTTACATCAGCTTTGGATGCAGGAATAAGAGATAGAGGAGACTGGGGAGGATTGGTTATACTTGGAAATGCTCAAGTAAATCAAGTAGACCCAGCTATAGAAGGTATCACTCCTGCTGTAACTTTCGGAAAGGCAGATGAATCTTCAAATACAGAAAGCTCAGGTACTTTAAAGTATGTAAGAGTAGAATTTGCAGGTATCGAGTTGACACCAAATAATGAGACTAACTCCATAACTATGGGTAGTATGGGAAGCGGTACGGTAATGGAGTACGTTCAAGTGTCTTTCGGTGGTGATGATGGCTTTGAGTGGTTTGGTGGAACAGCAAACGCAAAATACTTAATTTCGTATGGTACTTGGGATGATTGTTTTGATGTAGATTTTGGTTTTTCAGGTAACGTACAATACGGTCTATCTTTGAGATATCCTACTTTTGCAGACCAATCAGGATCAAATGCCTTTGAATGTGACAATGGTCCAAACGATAATGACGTTAAACCATACACAACTGGAACTTTTTCTAATTTTACTTGCATAGGTCCCAGAGGAACCAATTCAAACGCTCCAAATGCAAACTATCAGCATGCTTTAGACCTTAGAAGAAGAACTGCTGTAGGTATTGTTAACTCAGTTTTTGTAGGTTGGGATAGAGGTTTAAGATTCAATCAACCTTCAGTTACAGCACAATACACATCTGGTACAGGATTGTTATATAACAATGTTTTAATGACCCCATCTGGTGCTAATCAATTTTTAGGTGGTACTGGAGTAGTTGCCGCTGATGTTGCAACTTACTGGAATGATAATGGTAACACTACTGTCTCTTCTAATCCAACAGCTGATAATCTTACAGCATTAGGATTAAAGACTGGTCTATTCTTTGATAAAAAAGACAATAGAAATTATGGCGCTACCCCTGATTTCAAATTGGTTGCTGGAACTTTAAACGCTGCTTCTAAATTTGACAAAGCAAGATTTGATGCACCAAATAGAAAAGGATATTTTCAAGCAGCTTCCTTTATCGGAGCATTTGGCCAATCTGATGACTGGACAGATACATGGGCAGAATTTAATCCGATACTAAAAGTATATTAAGATTCATTTAGAATTTTTTTTTTGAATGGTGATTACCTTGGTAGTCACCATTTTTTATTTAATTTTGCAAAAAGTAGATTATTTATGTTTAAAATCTTAGGTTTATTTTCTCTTTTAGTCATTAGTATGATTGCCTGCCAAGAGAATAAAAATATTTTACTACAGGATGCCAATCAAATTTTAAGCGCGGATAGTGTAGAACTTTTCAAATATAAAATCATTCGGCTCACAGGAAAGTTACCTGGCAAAGCTGACCATACAACTAAGTTTGATACTATTTTTGACGAACACTACAAAAATCTTTCTCAACAACATGATTTGGTATATTATATTCCATCTCAAAATGATAAAAATTCCATTCAATTTTTACTTACACGCATTGCGCCGAGTCTACATGAAAAAAAAGTAGCTATAGCTGGAAAGGTGACTTTCGATATAACAGGTAATATTATCTATTACGAAGAAGTCTTTAGGACATGGAAGATGCTAGTTCCTGAATTAAAAGAGAAATCTGACCTCTTATTTAGATTGTACCTTGGAGGAAAGGATTTATCACCGTATTATACCACAAATAGCAAAGGCGTAGAATATATAGAATTTCCAAATGAACATGTAAGGTTTGATCCTGCCAAAAAGCAGTGGGTTTCTGATCTGGAAGATCCTCTCGAACCTTATTATGACATGAAAAGGTAAGTCTTGGATATTTTTACAGACTACTAAGATATATTATTTGTATTATGAGATGAAGGGCGCGCATTTTAGGATGTGTGCCCTTTTTTGTTGGTAAGTATTTCAGAAAAACTTGACAGCAATTACAATTTAATAAAAGGAACTCTAACAAATTCTAACTATTTTCACAACAATCCCATTATTTTTTCATTTCCCCACTGTCAAATTGCTTTTTTACCCTTAATTTTGTGCCATGAACAATGATCAACAAAGACCGCTGAGTGATTGGCTACCCATCACCAAAAAAGAAGTAGAAGCCCGTGGTTGGGACGAACTCGATGTCATCCTGATTTCCGGTGATGCCTATGTGGATCACCCTACCTTTGGTACTGCTGTCATAGGTCGTATCATCGAGAGTGAAGGATTTAGGATAGGTATCATACCACAACCCAACTGGAAAGACGATTTGCGTGATTTTAAAAAATTTGGAAAACCTAAGTATTTCTTTGGAGTGACTGCAGGATGTATGGACTCTATGGTCAACCACTACACTGCAAATAAACGTTTAAGATCTACCGATGGATATACACCTGGTGGTGATGCAGGATTTAGACCTGACTATGCTACGATCGTTTACACCAATATCCTTAAGAATTTGTACCCTGATGTACCCGTACTCATCGGTGGTATCGAAGCATCTCTGAGAAGGGTGACGCATTATGATTACTGGTCAGATAAGTTGATGCCTTCTATCCTTGTGGATTCCAAAGCCGATATGCTCGTCTATGGCATGGGCGAACAGCCATTGAGACAAATCTTGAAACTAGTTAAAAAAGGAGTACCACTCACTTCCATCAAAGATGTAAACCAGATTGCCTATCTCACAGACGTAGTACCACCATCCAAAAAATGGGATGATGTAGCCTTAGTCAGCCATGAAGTGTGCTTACAAGACAAAATTAAATATGCTTCCAATTTCAAAATCGTAGAAGTAGAGTCCAATAAGTGGCAAGCCAACCGAATTACCCAAGACGTTATGGGTAAAGTGCTGGTCATCAATCCTCCTTTTATCACGATGACAGAAGCTGAGATGGATTACTCCTTCGATTTACCATACACTAGATTGCCACATCCTAAGTACAATAAACGTGGAGCCATACCATCCTACGAAATGATCAAATTTTCGATCAATATGCATCGAGGTTGTTTTGGTGGATGCAGTTTCTGTACCATATCTGCCCATCAAGGCAAATTCATAGCGTCTCGGTCAGAGGCGAGTATTATGAAGGAAGTAGAACAGCTCACCAAACATCCGGAATTTAAAGGGTATATATCGGACATAGGCGGACCATCTGCCAATATGTACAAGATGAAGGGCAAAGATGAAAGTATCTGCGCAAGATGTCAAGCACCCAGTTGTATCCATCCGGTGATCTGCTCCAATCTAGATGTATCACATAAGCCACTCACTGAAATTTACAAAAAAGTAGATGCACATCCCGGCGTCAAAAAAGCTTATGTAAGTTCAGGTATCAGATATGATTTGTTGGTCGATGATTTTAATAAAAACAATCAGGATGGCAACCATGATGAGTACATGGAGCAACTCGTCACCAAGCACGTATGTGGCAGGCTCAAGGTTGCTCCCGAACATACAGGTGATGCTACACTCAAAATCATGCGCAAGCCGTCATTTAAATATTTCAAGAAGTTTAAAGAGAAGTACGACAAAATCCAGGATAAACATGGACTCAAGCAACCTTTGATACCATATTTCATCAGTTCTCACCCGGGTACCACCGAAGAAGATATGGCCAATCTTGCTGCGGAAACCAAAGAGCTTGGATTCAGGTTAGAACAAGTACAAGACTTCACGCCTACACCTATGACGGTAGCGACAGAGATTTATTATTCTGGGGTACATCCTTATACGCTACAACCTGTAGAAACACCTAAATCCAAAGAGGACAAAATCACTCAAAACAACTATTTCTTTTGGTACAAACCAGAGTTTAGAAACTGGATCAGAACTAGGCTGACCAAACTTAATCGTCCTGACTTGGCCAAACAGCTTTTGGGAGAAGATAAGCCTATGCCTGCCAACACCTGGCGTAAAAAAGGCAAAGAAGCGATGACAAAAGAAAATCAAAAAGATGAATTTAAGTCAGGTTTTCAAAGTTCTAAAACCAAAGGTAATAATGGTAATAACAGCTGGAAAGGCAAAGGTGGTAAAAATTAATTTAGTTTAATATATAAAGTATTAATCAGCCTTAATCTTTGCTACAAAGACTCCATTATTTAATTTAGACCATAAACCACTCTTACCATATTGAGGGAAGTGATATAAATTACATTTAAACGCTAATTCTAAGTTATAATAAATTCCATCTCTTTCTGTTGTTTTTTTATAATTTAGAATTTTCACATAGCTACCACTTTGATCTCCAAAAATTGAAGAAATAACAAACACATTTCCTACGGAATCATTTGGTATTACAAGATCAATTTTAAACTTTTTCAAAAAACCACCAGTATAATTTTCTAAAGCAATGTCTACAAAATCACTATCATTACTATGAATCACATCTTTATTTGAGATAACCATATGATCTTTAATATTAAATAGTGAATCTAAATACGAAACATTATTAGTGCTTTTATGCAAACTTGGAAATTCAATTAATAAATATGGCTGTCTTTTAATTGACTCTATAGGTTTAATCGAAATGATACAGCCTTTGAAATCTTTTTCTTTTGAACCGGATGTGGATGGACTAGATGTAATATATCTTTCAAAAAAATAAAATTGTAAAATATTGTTATTATGTCCATCAAAAAAACATGCTTTTTGATTGTTTATTTCTGCTTTTAAAAAGTTACCTGATTCTAAGTCTTCACAAGTAAAATTAAGACTATTTTGTAATATATCTTTATATGTTTCAATAAAATACTCATTATAATTTTCGTCTTTACGACAACCCAAAAAAAGGCAGAGTAAAACAATTATGATTCTATTCATTGGTATTAAATTTTAAAACTTAAAATTTACAAACTGCTCTGAATTTTCTAATTATTAAATTTAAAAAGAAACATTATAAATTAACAAAATTCCAGAGCAATTTGTATCAATGTTATTGAACGAAAACTGTTTTTGTCACTCTAGCACTTTGATTTGTACAAGGATCAGTTATTGTAGTAAATATATATATTTTTTTTATAAAAACTAAAAAGAAATGCCAAAAAGATGGAGAACAATATATATTTTGTTTTCATAAAAAAGTATTTCGCATAAATTAACCACAAAAAGAATGAAATGTTTTTTACTGAAAAACATTAAAAATCCGTCCTACCCTTTTTTACTATAACTTACCATTACTCCACACCATATAATTAAAACGATACCTAACAAACTGATGACATCCGGTAACCCATCACCAAGCATGATCCCAAAAATAATTGAAAATACGATATTGCTATATCCGACGGCAGCAATAATACCTGTTTTTTGATATGAAAATGCTTTGGTCAAAAAAATCTGACCCGCCAAAGCAGCAAAACCTAAAATCAATATAGGATTCAAATGTGACCATCGCATCGTGTCAAAGGTATCAATGACAAACTTAAGCGAATCGATATCAATGAAATATCCTAAACTTAAGGAAATCAAAGGTAAAACGATGCCTGACAACATAAAAGACAATACAATCACTCTATGATCATAATAACTACTCAAGCCCCTGATGCTTAGGTAAGCCAGACCAGTCATGACGGCATTAGATATGCCTATGATATGATTCTGAACAGATAAAGCTGATGCATCTATTGACGGCAAAAAGACAAGACATATTCCTGCAAAACCAATGAATATTGCCATCCACTCTAAGCTTTTTAGTTTTTCTTTATACAACCATGCCACCAAGATAGAAAGAAAAATGGGGTAGGATTGCTGATAGGTGATAGAAACTGCGAGACCAATTCGAGATATACCATAAAAAAAACTGTAAAGAGCCAAAGTACCGATAATCCCTCTAAAAAGAAGGAGACCTAATTTACCACCTTGTTGCTGAGCAGGTCTGGACCAGAGACTGATAATAATAAAGCCCACACCTATTAGATTTCTAAAAAGGACTAACTGTATAGGATTAATATCATCTCTAAGATACCTTGCGCATGCTCCTGTAAGCGCAAAGGCAAACGAAGCCATGAGCATAAAAATAATGCCCTTCTTTAACTCATCTTGATTCACTCACGGAGTTGAAGTATTAATGGATCACAACTTTTTTGACTACATATCCATTTGCAGTAGATAGTTGTATGGTGTATATACCGCTATTTAAATCGGAGATATCTACGCTGAACACTTCTTTAGTGCCCACTCCATTTTTGACCACTTTACCAGTCATATCAGCTATAGTATATTGGTTTATGCTCCATTCACTAAGATTTCTGATATTGACCATATCTTTAGCTGGATTAGGGTATACCAAAATATTAGCACTGAATACTGCATCATTAACTGCTGAAGGGAACGCACTGTCTACATCAATTAAAAAGTTGGTGATACTGATCCATCCTCCTTTCCCGTCCGTTACCGTAAAACTGAAATTATCTTCCAATTCGTTTTTTCCTTCGTGGACATAAGAAAGAGCGCCATCATTTATACTTTTTTGACTCAATATCGTACCAGCTTCTACCGGTGTACCATTGAGAACCAAAACACCATATTTAGGTATAGATACTAGGGTGTAACTCAGCTCAGATGGTGTGTTGTCCATATCATTCGCAAGCAGTAAGTCGGTGTTTATGATTTTTGTATTACCAGGATGTATCTCTAGTACTTTATTATTGGTCAAAACAGGTGGATTTAATGAAAGATTGGAGCAGAGCTCTAAATCCCAATTAAGGAACCTGCCACTATCTCCAGTTTTTGTGTCCTGAACAATCATTTTCCATGTACCACTCATATTCTCACCATTCAACTTATTAAGTGGCGAAACTGGTCTGTATGTGCGTCCTGTACTGATGGGACATTGAAAAAATTCATTACTTTGATCATCCACATTCACAAATACTCCACTTCCAACTGGACATCTGTTGTCCCATAGCAGAGATTTTGTGCCCTTCGGAGACTCTATAGTAAACACAAGATCAGATGATCTCTGATGTGACGCTCTGATATTCTTTACATTTACATCACTAATGATACCATTAGCTGACACAAATATTTCAGAAGTAACTGTAGGAGTTCCTGACTGTGAAATATTCAGTGATAGGCTTCCTGAAGGGATCACTGCACAAGTCTTGGCTTCAGTATTGAAAGCAAAAATATTTGACCACTCTCCTTCTTTACAATCATTGGAAGATTTTACTCTCCAATAATATACACTTGCTGTTTTCAAAAATGTGTTTGAATTGAAAAAAGTATCTAGACGCTCGGATTGGAAAACAATCTCCTGAGTCTTAAACGCCGGATTGGTAGCAACTTGTAAAAGATAAACATTGGCATCTTGTTTTCTATCCCAACTATACCTTTGGGTCGGCCCTAGTCCACTTGCACCATTCTCTGGTAATGTCAAATCTACAAAATCCACATCAGTTGCAGTAAGATACAATCTCAATACTCGCTCCAGTGTATCGACACCAGGTACAAATGTTCGTAGAGTAACTTCATATTCGCCACTAGCTTTGATACCATCAAGGTTCAAAAGAAGTTGATTACCTGAACCAGGGTCAGTACTCGATTGACTAAACTTTGCTTCTATACCATCCGGAGTTACGGCTTCGTAAATGATTTTTTCAGTCAATCCGGCAAATGCAACCGTATTGATATCATAGGTCGGCTGAGCTGGTAAGCACAATGTCCTAACAGGTTCCACTACGTCCATAAAAAAAGAAGGTGCTGTAGGCTTGTCTATTCTGGAATTAAATTTGGCTACAGTATAAAAAATATTATCTGATGCCTTGACCACTACCCTAGCCCTAGTAGAAACCACATTAGGTATGATGATGAATTCTTCTCCATCATTAGGCACTTGCTTTGCTACAGGAATCATATTAGGACCATTAAAATTTAGGTCATTGTTTAAAGCAAAAAATATGTCAACAAACTTAGCATTTACTGGTGCCCTATTGGTTTCATTTACATCCCACGTCACTAACAATTTGTCACCTGTAAAAAGTGGAAGTTCTCTATTAGGATAAGTAAGTTGGAATGGTCCCACATTATTTGGAGCCACTTTAAACTTTAACTCTTCCCACACCGTTGCCGAGCCTAATGGGTTATTGTCTCGTACTATAAATCTAAATGTCAAGTCTCGCCCATATGTAGGTAGCAACTCTTGTACATTAGTAAAATCCCAGTTGAGCGTTCTGGTCAAACTCGGAAATAATCTGGTTGTAGAACTTCCGGGCTTTATAGATCTAAAGATAGGTGCATTACCAACAGGAGACCCTAAAGGACTCGAACCTTGTGAATCAAATTGCTCCCAATTGTAAGTCATCGGGTCATTATTTTCGTCAGTTGCCTTAGCTGTAAGGAAAAAAGGAGTACCTTTAGGGATAAAAAATCCATCTTTGTAGGGCAGTTCTATCACAGGTATAAAATTACCAATATCTTCTTTTTGAGCACAATCATAACCTTCTACACCAACTCTGTTCGTGTAGTCCAAGATTTGATTGAGTGAACTTACATGGTAATATCCTTCTCTAGGCACACCTAGATTACTTGCACCACAAGCACCGGGATATGCCATGATGGTAGAGCCACTACCGGGCTCATATCCCGTATTGGTTGCTTGACCTTCTTGTCCTGGACAATTATTAAAGGTGTGGCTTGCCGTCATCTGATGACCTACTTCATGAACAAAAACCAAGACAATACCCGTACTTATTCCGGCACTATTGTGACAAGTAACACCTGCACCTCTCGCCTGAGTACATATATTGCCACCAGCTACTCCTCCTACATCAAAACAAATTGAAAATACATGGCCTATTTCATAATTGCTCGAACCTATTCTCTGATTAATGATTCCTGTATTTTGCCCTAAGATCGATAGTCCTTGTTCTGGATTATTGTATGGATCGGTCATACCATCTAAATGGATGAGTTTGTCATTATCATTAACCAATATAAGTCTTAATCCAACCTCTGCTTCAAAATACACATTTGCCCTATCTATGAAGGTAACCATATCAGACAAAGCTTTCTCTTTAGTTCCTCTGACTGCACCCCATTCGCCAGTACAAGCCAATGCTAGTCTATATTTTCTAAACTCCATCTTTTCTCCCATGGCA
>CAMBRK010000112.1 GCA_945870185.1 Aureispira sp. CCB-QB1
GCCCATTCTAAGGTAGTACCTGAACCACATCCTGTTGCAGATATGGTTCCTGTGGTAGATGGACAGACGTTGTTTGTTATCGTAATAGTAGGTTGGGTCGGATTCGTACATGTTCCTGGTGCTGTTGCTATTACCGCTGAAGCTGGACTAGATATTGTATTGTCTATGTCACAATTACATCTAGTCTCTATGATTTGCACTGGACCTGTTTGTGCATATATTGGCAATGTTGCTGTCCATGTACCTGCATTGACTCTGTACTGTAACGTTGAGCCCGTAGAACATGGTGTACCTGTTGGCGCTGTGATGATACCGCCTGCTACCGTACATGAACTATTACAGGTACTGTTTACTATCGTAACGTTGGCTGGTGCTGTGGTTAATGTTGGACAACATGATGGACAAGACCCCGTATGAGTTCCCAAGTTAGCCAAATTATCAACGGCGAAGACAGCCCATTCTGTAGTTAATGTTGAAAAGGATGTTGTGGAACACGTTCCAGTTGGATTTACAGAAATTCCAATATTAACAGCTGCATTTCTAACAAGGGTTCTGTCAAGAGTAGCGTGACTCCCAGAAATCCATTGAGTTCCTGGGTCACAACCTATCTGACCGAAGATATCAATATTTGATCCTGCTTTTGCTAAAGCTACTGCATCATCTCCATTAAATGTAAGTGAACCACTAGTTTGGTCAGCCACAGCTAGAAAACCTGTTGCTGCTGATGGGTTACATACTACAAATACATCGTTCCCAGCGATTGTTCCAGTTAAATTGATTGTTGTTGGTGTAGAACTTCCATTACTGTAGACTCTCAATGTGTAATTCCCTGTTAATAAAATGGGGCTACAAGTTGGATTATAAATTTCAATACACTTATTATTTGAGCTTCCTTCTATATATTCTGAAATAAATAAATCGGAACAAGTAGATGAACATACCGTTGGTGCTGTAGTAGTCGTGGCACTTGAACTAAAACAACCAGTCAAATTATCAATACATCTTGCAAATACTGTAAATGCAGTTGTTGTATAAGTAGGTGCTGTGGTACTCCATGGTCCACCCGCATTGGTGGCCCATTCTAAGGTAGTACCTGAACCACATCCTGTTGCAGATATCGTTCCTGTGGTGGACGGACATACGTTGTCTGTGATGGTTATGGTGGGTTGGGTTGGAGTAGTACATGTTCCTGGTGCTGTAGCTATCGCCACAGACACTGGACTAGATATTGTATTGTCTATATCACAATTACATCTGGTCTCTATGCTTTGCGCTGGGCCTGTCTGAGCATATGTTGGTAATGTTGCTGTCCATGTTCCTCCATTGACTCTGTATTGTAACGTTGAGCCCGTAGGACATGGTGTGCCTGTAGGTGCTGTGATGGTACCGCCTGCTACCGTACATGAACTGTTACATGTACTGTTTACTATCGTAACGTTAGCTGGTGCAGTGGTTAATGATGGACAAGAACTGGTAATAGTAAGTGGCTTACAATTTGAACTTGTTAATAAACAATCTCCGTTTGCCAATAAAGTATTTACGGTTTGACCAATCCAAGTTGTTGGATTCAAAGTATTAATGTAACTTACACCATATACACAAAAACTTCCTCCAGCTAAACTGGTAAAGTTAGATGTTGAACTCTGAGCTGCAATTTGGTTGTTTGAATTATTTACAGCAATATAAGTGTAATTATATGAGGGGCTTGGATTTTGAAAAGTTGCATAAAATGTCCCCGCACCGCTAAAGGTTAAGTTTGGTGTTCCATTCCCACTATTTAAAGTCCAAACAACAATTTTGTAAGTTGTACAAGCATTTAATGTTACAGTGGCAGAATTAAACCAAGATATCGCACCTGTTGCATTTGAACCTAAAAATGTTGAAGTACATGGTGCGGCAGGGTTGTATCCTGTTGCATTAAAAACTGAAAAAATTATTTGTCCTCCTGATGTATTATTAATGGTGTATGCACCTGTTTGATTGACCACAAAATCAAAGCTATCAAACTTTTCAGTTCCCCAAGGAGTCTGACAAGTAGTACCGCCTGATGTAGTTGCATTAGCTAAAGGACCTGTAGGGCTAGCTGCTGTGATATTAAAAGTTCTACTGCTAAAAGTAGTTCCTACATTTGTAAGGCCTAAATTCAAACCTGGATCTCCTGATGGAAGAGTTAATGCTGAAGATTGGCAAACATTGCTTGGAGCGGCCAAACAAGTAGAAGTAACTGTAAAATTCACATTTCCAACATCAAAAAATTTGACACATGAAAAACAACTACTTTCAACTCTTATCCTTGCTGTGGTACTATTTGGTACATTAGAAGGTATGGTAAGCGTTTCTGTACCGTCATTTGATGTGGCCGAAGCCAAAGTAAATGGATAAGAATTTCCACCATCAATGGATAGCCTAATGTTTACGGTAGCACAAATAGATGAAGTATTACTACCCGACCAAGTAATCGTTTGACTACTTCCTGCTGCCCAAGTAACTGCTGTGTTGGGCGCTGTAACTGCCAAAGGCCCTACAGAAGCATTAACCACTAAGGTGATTTGACTACAATGGATGCCTCCACCACCGGCATTATTATCTCTTACTGATAACTTAAAGTTAAGATTCCTTGCCGCCGTGGGTAAACATTCCCCAACATTTGCAGGAGCTACATTGGCATTGTTTAAAATAAAAGATAAGCTCGGGAATGATCTTGTTGGTGAAGCAGATGGTTCGTATACTCTAAAGATTGGCCCTGTTGTGCTACCACAAGCTGCTCCTGCTCCACCATGTGGAGGACCTGCATCAAATTGTTCCCAACTGTAAGTTAAGTTGTCATTATTTGCATCTGTAACCGAGCCTGTCAATTCAAAAGGTGTATTAGCAGGAATGGTAATCGGAGCTCCAGCATTACAAGGATTTGCGTTTGCTACAGGTGCTGAATTTCCAGAAGCTGTTCCTGCAGCACAACTATTTCCAGAACCATTGGCAAAAGCAACCATTTGCTCTAGGTTGGCTACATGGAAAAATGGAATACTTGAAAAAATGGTACCACCCGATGGTGTGGTTAAATTTTGAGAACCACAAACCCCAGGATAAGCCATCAAAGTTGTTCCAGATCCTGGCTCATATGATGTAGCATTATTTCTTGCTGCGTTACAAAATGTAGCGTCATTACTATTGAAGGTATGGGTTGCGTTAAACATATGTCCTACTTCATGGACAACAATACTCAAGAATCCATAATCATTGTTAGGGTTAGCCTGACTCCATGCTCTAGCTTTATTAATTGGTGAACCCAAGTTATTGCACACAACACCCAATCCTGCTTGTCCACTACCACCTGAACCACCTGGATTATGAAAAACGTGTCCAAGGTCGTAATCTGCAGAGATAAAATATGCTGATACAACAGTAGCACCATAGGATGCACTTGAACCCCCGGGCGGAACCACATTAAATATCATAGGATCTTCTGCAGCTATAATTGCAGTAAACTCAATGGCCATATCTCTTTTATATAATGCAGACATTTGACTCACGGTAGCAACAGCGGCAGCGATAGCAGCAACACCATTTCCATTTGCAGCTTCATATTCATCTGTGATTACAACTGCAATAGTGTAATTTTTCAGTGTTGCACCATTGGATGCTGACCTTGAGCCTGATGAAACTGGGGGTCTAAAGTTACCTTGTGATGTGGTACATTCAAATTGATTTCCTTGTCCATATAAAGATAAATAATTCCCGCTTTCAGTGTACCTAATCAGTATCGCTGGTGAGAAGTTCTTCAGGATGATACCACTTATTTTGTTATCATGAACCACTATATTTACAAAATGATCTTTGTGAATCAGCGAATAGCCGGTAAGTGTGAAAATACCTGGGTACTCATTTGCTGTCTTTTCTGACAGGATGTTATTTTTAAAAAACGAGTAATTTACAAACACACCACTTGGATCAGGCAAAGCCAATTCTACACCGCTATCTAAATTTTTCATGCCTGAAAATGAAGGTGCAGATTCTAAAAGTTTGATATTGTTATCATCAATTTCAAAGACTAGGGAGTCTTGAAGTAACATTGATGCCTTAGCATAGTTGGTTCCAACAATTACAATTGTCAAGAAAACTAAAATCTTCTGAATAAAAAGATTCTTCATCTCAGGTATATGTTTATGGTTCTAAAATGTTGTATCAGTGTATTCCACACACTTTTACGGCACAAAGCTACAAAAAGTCTTTCATACGCCAAACTTTAAAACTCAAAAAACAGTATATAATTTTATATTTAGTATAATTAGTTCATTATCAAATATATAAGGCAAAAAATAAATCATAACTTAACAATAAATTAATCTCAATTTTTTGTTTTTTTTTGAAAATCTGATTTCTAAGATGATAAGCTAAGTTTATAAAACTAATTCAAGACCAAGGGAAAAAATAACCAATTTCCAATAGAAATGAAATTTTGGCACGATTTTAGATTTCATACAATTGAGATTGAGTTAATGAGTAATTAATTAAGCAAATTGTTTACTCGAGACCGGTTCTTTAGGGAGAATCGGTCTTTTTTTTTTTGCCTAAAACTCCGGGAGCTCACTTACTCTTGCATAGGGAAAGGTAGCCCATTTTTCCACTTCATGATAAGAATCTAATCCGGAAATGCAAATAGTACCCGCTTTATTTAAATCTAAGCCACTCTTTTGGTCAAAATATGCTTCATCCATGTAGACATATTCTACCTGACCAATTACCATTATCGTACCATTGCGTTTAATTTCTAAGGTTTCTACAAAAGACAAACCGATCTTGATATGACTCTCAGCCACAAATGGGGCTTTAAAACCATCCAAAAAACTTGGACTCAATTTACACTTTTCGAATTCTGAAACTTCTCTTGGAAAATCTGCTGAAGTGTAATGAGCTTTCTCAGCCATATCACGATTTATGTGATTGATAGTAAAATAGCTTGTTTCCAAAATATTTTCCATCGTATGTCGTTCTCCGACAAGTGGACGCATAATGAATGCCAATAATGCTGGATCAGATCCTAGATGAACAACCGAACTTATAATAGCTAAATTGGTATGGCCTGAGTTGCTGATGGTACCTACCAAATTTGCAGGTTTATACCCAGTTAAACTATTAACCAATGTAAGTCTGGTAAGCCTGTCCATAGCTTCTATATCCGACTTGCTGTATTTTATCATCAAAATGTATTTTAAACTGTTATAAAATTTCAATCAATCAACCCAATCAGCTATGAATAAATTGGTATCTCTGGTACCTCCGTTATTCCGATTGGATGCAAAAATAATCTTTTTCCCGTCGTAAGAAAACATGGGGAAAGAGTCAAAAGTCTTATCAAAAGTAATCTGTTTTAATCCGGTTCCGTCCAGATTGATCATATACAAATTGAACTGATACCCTCTAGGTGCAGCGTGATTGGAAGAAAAGATAATTTTATCACCTTGGGGATGAAAATAGGGCGCCCAATTTGCTTTGCCGAGTTGGGTAAGTTGACGTAATGCAGTACCATCTACATTACAGACATAAAGTTCCATATTGGTAGGCATCACCTGACCTACAGCTAGCAACTCCTTGTAAACTTTAACATCTTCTTCTGATTTTGGTCTTGAAGCTCTGAAAATCAACTTCTTACCATCCGGAGAAAAAAATGCCCCACCGTCATACCCAAGTTCATGGGTTATTTGTTTGACGTTGGTTCCATCTGCATTCATAGTATAAAGTTCCAAATCCCCGCTTCTAGTAGATGTAAAAACAATTGTATTTCCATCGGGCGAAACTGTAGCTTCCGCATCATACCCTGGTGTGTCAGTCAACTTTTTTATAATATTGCCTTTCAAATCGCCATGGTAAATATCAAAAGTCTCGTAGACAGGCCATATGTATTTACCATCTGTTCTTCTCTCAGGTACATGTGGGCAAGCTGCACCGCCTTCATGGGTAGAAGCGTAAACAATGGTCTTATTTCCCTTCATAAAAAAGCTGCAAGTCGTCCTTCCTTTTCCAGTGCTTAAGATGGGCGGTGCTACTTGAGATCTTTGCCAATTTTTCAAATCAAAATAATAAATTTGATCACAATCAGCTCCCCACATTTTATTGGTAGCCTGAAAAACTACTTTTTTATCATCAAAACTCCAGTATGCTTCTGCATTATCACCACCAAAAGTGAGTTGTTTTACATTCTTTAAATGTACCTCTTGTGGAAAACGCAAAGTGTCTTGAGCTGTAGTCAGATTTAGATTTAGAATAGTATTCTTAGGCGTTCTGCATGATGAGAATACCAAAATCACAAATAAATAAGAAACGAATTTATACATTGATTATATTTTTGGTTGCAAAAATAATGTATTGAATACAAGCCATTATCAGAAAATTGTAAAATTTAAAAAGTATATCAATTTTTATACAAAAGCGTCTGTCGTTATTTTTATAGTTGTACCTTTGTGTTTTAATAAATTTCGCATCAAATGTTTAAAAATAAATCACTTACTTACTTTGCTTTAATATTATTTTTGATTGGATGTAGTCCAAAGGCTAAAATTGGGGATTATACTTCCTTACAAGCAATCAAAATCGACATTATGACTCTGGCTTCTGATGAAATGGAAGGCAGAGAAATCGGTACCAAAGGAGAAAAGAAAGCAGCAGATTATATATTAAGCAGATTTAAAAATATAGGTCTTACACCTGGAGGAGAAGGCAATAGCTTCATTCAAGCCTTCAAAAGAAAACTGAGCAATAATCCACATGGAGAGGATAATGGTGCAGGACAGGAAATCACAGGAAATAATATTATAGGTATCATAAATAATAATGCCAAAGAAACGGTCGTCATTGGTGCACATTATGACCACCTTGGGTATGGTGATTTTGGTTCTTTACATACTGGCACCAAAGAAATACACAACGGTGCTGATGACAATGCAAGTGGAGTTTCTGGTGTTTTATTTTTAGCAGAAGCTATTAAAAAGTCTAATCTTAGTTCCTATAATTATTTATTTATTTGTTTTTCAGGTGAAGAAAAAGGACTTTGGGGCTCCAATTACTTTGTCAATTCCACCCTAGCAAAAAACTATACTTTCAACTATATGATCAATATGGATATGATCGGAAGATTAAATGCTGAAAGAAAATTATCTATTGGTGGTATAGGTACTTCACCTATATTCGAAAAGGAAATAGATGCTATCAAAAAACCTGAATTTGATATCAAAAAAGATTACTCAGGTATGGCACCATCTGATCATGCATCGTTTTATAATGCCGGTATTCCTGTCTTAGGATTTTTTACAGGTCAACATCAGGACTATCATAAACCGTCTGATGATCATCAGCTGATCAATTACAATGGATTGAAAGATGTAGTCAATTATATTCATAGTTTAGTCACTGCTTTGGATAAAAAAGAAAAACTAACATTTATCAAAACTAAAGACGAGACTCAAACTAGGATGAGTTTTTCAGTAACTATGGGTGTCATGCCCGACTACCTTTATGATGGTAAAGGTATGAAAATAGATGGCACTAAAGATGGAAAACCTGCAGCTTTAGCAGGACTAGAAAAAGGTGACATCCTCATCAAAATGAATGAATACGAAATCATTGATATACAGGCGTATATGAAATGCTTATCCATCTTCAAGCCAGGTCAAACGGTAGATGCTATCATACTAAGGCAAGGCAAAGAAATCACCAAAAAGATCACTTTTTAATGGCAGTATACAAAGAAGACCAGCACGCAGACACACTTTGGCCATTGTTAATTTTGGCGATTACCTTAGTAGGCAATTGGGTATTGTACTTTTATTTCAGATATGAAGACCTGATGTTTTTTTATGTCAGTTTTGTTTCTTCGTCCATATTGAGTGCCTTTATTGGATTGCAAAGGCTTTCAATCAAAATAGAAAAAAATATCATCCATTACAAAATGCGACCTTTTCATTTGAATTGGCAAACAGCCACCTTTGCTGAAATGGAAAAATGGGAAGTCAGGACTTTTTCTCCAATCAAAGAATACGGTGGTTGGGGAAAGAGACATGGCAAATCAGGTGCTGCATTAACCATCAAAGGTAATCAAGGCTTACAACTCATATTTAAAAATGGACATAAGTTGCTGATCGGTACCCAAAATTCGGAAACATTAAAAGCTTTTTTGAAGCAAAAATAAGTGTAGTATCCCATGTGGTATCGAATCAAATCATTTATAAAATTTTATCTTTTAGCAGGAACAAAGTTCAATGTCCACTCTTCATTTTTGTATGATTTTGTATTCAATGTTTTAGATACAGGAAAAGAATATTATGTATTTCAAAAACTTGAAAATCTCAGAACATCGCTGCTTCTAAACCAAGAAGTGATACAAGTAAAGGATTTTGGTGCAGGTAGCCGCTCTATCAAAGGGGACTCCAGACAAATTAGTAATATAGCCTCAACTTCATTGTCCCATAAAACCAAATGCAGGATACTATTCCAAATCACTGAACGTTATCAATGTCAGCATATTTTGGAACTTGGTACTTCATTGGGCATATCGTCAGCATACACCGCATCCACTGCCCGAAACAAAAATGTGATAACGCTGGAAGGTGACCCCAACATAGCCAAAGTAGCGCAAACGATGCATCAAAAGGCAGGCTTGAAAAATATTAAAATCATCACAGGACCATTTGCAGAAACCCTCGCTCCTACCCTGATGGACTTACCAGGCATAGATCTTGCCTTCATAGATGGTCATCATCAGTATGAGGCTACCAAAAAGTATTTTGATCAAATTATAGAAAAGTGCCATGCTGGTAGTATCATAATATTGGATGACATATACTGGTCAGAAGGTATGACCCGAGCCTGGGAAGAAGTGATTAAGCATCCTAAAGTAAGTCTGACTATAGACCTGTACGATATTGGTATTTTGTTTTTAAACCCCGATTTAAGCAAAGAATATATTCGATACATTTCTTATAAGTACAAGCCTTGGAAAATAGGATTGTTTAGGTGAAGATTTATTTTTAAATTTCAATCCATTTATCTATTTTTGCACCAAATTTAGAGCCATGTTTGACATTTTTCTGGTGGATAATGGTGCATTTACCAATTATGGTTTGGAGCATGCTATGTGTTTCATTTTGACACTAGCGTTTATTTTTTATATACTTCAAAAAGGGAAAAACCAATGGACTGAAGATCAAAAAATTAAATATTTGGTTTATATCTGTATTTTTGGAGCAGCAACACAATTATTTAAAGTATTTTATAAGTGGGCTACAGGAATATTTGATCCGACTAATGATTTTCCGCTACATTTATGTAATTTGATGACACTCTTCATGCCATTCGTCATGTATTTTAGATGGCAAAAAGCTTGGGGAATTATCTTTTTTTGGATAATGGCTGGATGTGCACAATCCATTTTTACTCCTACACTAAGTGAGTCCCTGCCTCATTATGAAGCGGTAAGATATTGGGCTGTACATGGTGTCATTATCTTAGGAGCTTTGTATGGATGGTACGCCATAGGTTGGACCATAACTTGGAAAGATGCTGTAAGTTCAGCCATAGGACTCAATATTTTAGCTGCTATCCTATATCCTATTAATGTTTTTTTAGGTGCCAATTACATGTATCTCAATGGTAAACCTCCGGGAAAAACTTTTTATGACTTACTTGCTCCATGGCCAGAATATATCATTTCTTTAGAAATAATAGTATGGTCAGTATTTGGTCTGATGCTAATTCCATTCTATTGGAAGGCTATAAGTGACCGTTTTTCCAAATATTCTACTAAATAAATCCGTCTAACGTAATTTTATAACAAGATATTAACATTACATATTACGAATAAACACTATCTTTGCGGTCATTTCCTTACTTTAAAGAGCACCCTAAAATAGGCACAAAAGCATGATTGCAAATCATAATCTGACCGTTTACAATAGCCTTACAAGGCAAAAAGAAATTTTTATACCCAGACATGAAGGCCATGTAGGAATGTATGTCTGTGGCCCTACTGTTTATAATGATGTTCACTTGGGCAATTGTCGTACTTTTATGAGTTTTGACATGATATTCAGGTATTTGAGATATTTAGGGTATAAAGTCAGATATGTCCGCAATATCACTGATGTAGGACATTTGTTGGATGATGGAGAGGACAGAATGTCAAAAGGCGCGAGACTCGACAATCTCGAGCCTATGGAAGTAGCACATAAATATACCGTCGGCTTTCATGATATGATGCAGATCTTTAATGTATTGTCCCCAAGTATAGAACCCAGAGCCACAGGCCATATCTTAGAACAGATAGAGATGGTACAAGAAATCATAAAAAATGGGTACGGATACGAAAAAAATGGTTCGGTTTATTTTGATACCGTAAAGTTTGCAGAAAAAACTGGTGAATACGGAAAACTTTCAGGAAGAGTTATTGATGAACTTTGGGCTGAATCCAGAGATAACCTTAAAAATCAAGATGAAAAAAACCATCCATCCGACTTTGCTATCTGGATGAAAGCTTCTGATGAACATATCATGAAGTGGAACTCTCCTTGGTCAGTGGGTTTTCCAGGATGGCATTTGGAGTGTAGTGCCATGAGCACAAAATATTTAGGTAAAGAGTTTGACATTCATGGTGGTGGTAATGATTTAAAATTTCCACATCATGAAAATGAAATAGCTCAAAACGTAGGCGCTTGTGGATGCCAACCTGCAAAATATTGGTTGCACACTAATATGCTACTCATGAATGGTAAAAAGATGTCCAAAAGTGACGGAAACACCATTTCTCCAGTAGAATTGTTTACTGGCGATAGTGTTCACGTAAGTAAAGGATATAGTCCTATGGTGGTGAGATTTTTCTCACTACAATCACATTACAGATCTACAAACGATCTCACAGACGAAGCACTCCAAGCCGCAGAAAAAGGTTTTAAAAGACTCATGGAAGCCCATAAATCCTTGCAAAGTCTGACATCAACATCCGTTTCGACAGGTGATTTAGACCTAAAAGTGGACGAAAATATCAGCGGAATCTTTGCTGATATGGATGATGACTTTAATACTCCTAGGGCTTTGGCCAAAATTTTTGACTTAGTTACTATCATCAATAGCCAAAAAGATGGACAAATATCCATACAAGAAATAACAAACCAAACACTAGAAAAAATAAAATTGACCTTCAAGGCAATAATATTTGATATTTTTGGGTTAAAAGATGAATCTGAATCCAATGCAGGCCCTGTGGATGGTTTAATGCAACTGATCATCGATCTCCGACAACAAGCCAGAGAAAACAAAGATTGGCCCACTTCAGACAAAATCAGAGATTCCCTAAATGAGATCAACATCCAAATTAAGGATGGAAAAGAAGGTACTAATTGGAGTTATAAATAATTTCATTTGCCTAAACAAATAAAGTAAAATTTTATTAAACATATTATAAATAATTTAAAAGTGATGAAAAATTTATTCTTATTCATTGTATTAGTAGCTGCTCAAATGGTAAACGGCCAGGAAGTAAACAAGAAAAACTGGACCCTTATACACGAGCGTACCGCTTCATGGTGTCCCAATTGTGGCACTTGGGGTTGGACTTTAAAAGATCGGTTTATCGATGAGTTCAAAAGTGAAAATGTAGTATTTGTGGCAGCACACCACAGTGGTGATTTGGTAAACAGTACATCAACTGAATTTGGAAACAACTTTGCAGGTGGTGGTCAGCCTATATTCTATGTTGATGGTTTTAATATCAATGCAAGCTCATCCAGTGTCAATACTAAAATTGAAGAAACTAAGCTGGAAGTCCAATTCAAGAAAGATGCATCCGTAATAGCAGGTATAGGTATCAATGCCAATCTAAATGAAGCCACTAAAACGATAAAGGCAGATGCTAAAGTAGAATTTGTAAGTGATGTAGAAAGCGGTGATTATTATTTAGGTCTATATTTGCTCGAAGATGTGCTAAATGTTCAGGCAAGCCGTACCGGTCAGCAACTTCACAAAAATGTACTTCGTAAAAGCTTTTTACCCAAGACTTTTGAAAACTCATTAAAATTTGGTGAAATAAAAAGCGGTACTGTTTTCAACCTTTCTGGCACAGTGGACAATGTCAATGCGGCCAAAGAAAATTATAAAGTATTGGGAGTTATCTGGACCAAAGTCAATGGCAAATTCATATTTTTCAACGCCTTCGTTACTGATGTAAAATCTACATCTTCTACTGAAAACACAGCTATTGTCACCACTGAATTCAACGTATATCAAGCAGAAAGTGGAAATCTTGTAGTCAACTTTGAAGATCAAACCAATCTAATCAAAGATGCTGTGATTTCAGTTACTGATATATCTGGAAAGGTAATCAAAGTAGTAAATATCAATGGACTTAATACCAAAAGTATTTCTATAGAAGCTGACTATCAGCAAGGAATGCACGTAGTTACCTTGACATCAGGTACGCAAAAGACATCTAAGAAGATAGTTTTATTGTAAGAAATACCTTTGTTCTGTTTGTTTAACTTACAGATCAATTTTTAAATAAAAAAGGATGACAAAAATTCAGTTTGGTTTTTGTTGTCCTTTTTTATTATAGGTATTCAACTGCTTTGTTGAACTCTTCTATTTAAAGTATATATAATAAAACACTATTAACCGACTTAAATTATAATTCATCAAATTTCACCTATAAACAACTGACTATCAATGACCATTATTTAAGATTTCCTTTAGTACCCCCATATTTTAAAAGATCGATAATTGAGGACAGGGTGATTTATTTTTTGTCTTT
>CAMBRK010000113.1 GCA_945870185.1 Aureispira sp. CCB-QB1
AGTAAAGACCATACCACTTCCACATGCTCACCATCATGTAGTGTGGGATATCAGTGATGTGGCATCAGGCACTTATGTACTTACGATGTTGCAAGGTGGGAAGATGATCGGGAGTAGGCAGCAGATTATTATTAGGTGATCTAGTTATCGTGTGAGCTTGCCTGTCTGCTGTAATGAAATGAAGGCAGATGATCGGTGATATTGTGATCGGTGATATTGTGATCAAGCCTGACTTCCAAAATGCAATGAAGGTATTAGGTATGATGACAGAGTGATTGGTTGATATCTGCTTACTTGACCTTAAAAAGCACATAATGTGCAGTAGTGACAAAATTTCTGAATACCGGGATTTTGGTCAAAAGAGCAAAGACATGAGACTTTTTGAATCCAAATTTAAATTTATAGATCGGATTGGTAAACCAAAAGGATTCATTTAGAATGTTATATCCTGAATCCTTTAGGATCCTATACATTCGTTCTATATTGATGCCCGTCGATTTGACTTCCAAGAGTTCTTTGATAGTACCTTCTTTTTCACCAAAGGATTTTAAAACCAACTTATATAAAGATGATGGCAATAAATGAAACCAAGGCAGAGTTCTCAATAACTTATGGGTACAAATCTGCTGATGACCGCCAAAAGGCATCATCCAAGGTGGATATGCAAAAAATACACAACCATTGGGGCTCAAAAATGACTTCAGTAAGGGGATAAAATTTTCTTGGTTGGGTATATGCTCTATCACATCTTTGAGAATGATGATATCAAATAAGCATCCGAATTCCTGTGCAGGGTCAACTACATCATAAATATTCTTATTGAACATTTTGGCTCTTCCCGACTTGATGTCTTCTGTTAAAAATAAACTTGCCATATCAAATCTATTTGCTGAAAGCTCCACTCCTACCCCATAGTTTCCATGATCAATGAAGGCTTTGAGCACTCCTGCTTCTGCACAGCCTATCTCCAAAACATTTTTACTTTTGACAGGACCAATAGCTGCCTCAATAAATGGTATTACATCTTCTTGAGTAACCAACTTTTGAATTTCAAAATACCTTTTTTTATCCTGGTGGAAATCAAACATTCAGCATCATTTAGCTTTAAATAATGGTTTTCTTTTCTCTACAAAAGCTAAAGCACCTTCTGTGGAATCTTCACTACCTATGGTCAAACCAAAATCTTCATATTCCTTAACAAAACCATCTACCGTTTTGTCAAAATAAGCATTGACCAGTTGTATGGATTGTTCTACTGCCAAAGGACCTTTGGTGGCAATTTTTTGGATGATTTCCTTAGCTTTTTCCACTTCTGTTCCAGACGCTACCACGTGGGTTACCAATCCTAAACTTAACGCTTCGTCTGCATTCATCATATCTGCGGTGAGCAACATTTCGGTGGCTTTGCCTTTGCCAATGAGTTGTATCAATCGCTGAGAACCTCCATAACCTGGCACTAAACCCAAATTGACTTCGGGTTGACCAAATTTGGCATTTTGGCCTGCAACTCTGATATGGCATGACATAGCCAATTCGCATCCACCGCCAAGCGCAAAGCCGTTGACTGCTGCAATGACCGGTGCGTGAAAACGTTCTATCATAAAAAACACATCCTGTCCTCTTTTGGACAGTGCAGATCCCATGGCAGCGTCCAAAGATGCAAACTCTTTAATATCGGCACCTGCAACAAAAGCTTTGCTTCCTGCACCTGTGATGATCACACCTTTGATATCATAATTGCCCTTTTGAGCCTTAAAAAAGGTTTCTAATGCATCGAAAACAGACTTATTTAATGCATTCATAGCTTCAGGCCTGTTTATGGTCAGCATCACTATGGATGATTCCCATTCTTGAAGCAATACTTCGTGGTTTGGTTCACTCATTGGTATAAGGTTTTAAAATTCTAAAAATTTCTGATTATTTCTTTAACGGTAAAAAGATCTCAGCCATCATACACCTTACACTTCCACCGCCAATTTTTTCAATGTTGGGTATAGCAACCGGCAATAAATTTGTATGCTTTGCTAATTTACTTTTTTGTAATTCCGTAAGGCTATCATAAGCGGTTTGAGACATACATAAAAACCTTTGATTATCTTTGCCCCTCACTTCCAGCATATTTCCAGCGAAAGACTCCATCTGTTGCATTGATATTTCAATAATTTCTTTTCCTGTTTTTTCAAAAGTATCCACTAAAACTTGTCTGCTCTTTTCATTGGGCACACTCTCCATACATATCACCACAAAATCTTCTCCCAAGGCCATCATTACATTGGTATGATACACTTCCCCACCCTTTCTGTCCAAAGATCGGAAAACTACACTTTGCGTACCCATCAAAACATTAAATTTATCGATGAGTGTGGCATCGGTCCTTTCACTCAAGCAAGCATATAAGATCCCATTGGGTCTGTCAAAAATCATACTACCCGTTCCTTCTAAAAATAAGGGTTCGGTTTCATCCTCATAAAATTCAAAAGAATATCGGCTCTTAATTTCAAACTTAGTCTCAATAGTCTTGATAATATCTTCTCTTCTTTCTATTCGCCTATTAGCAGCATACATCGGATAAGTGATCAATGTACCATTTTCATGAAAACTAATCCAATTATTGGGGAATACAGCATCTGGTTTTACGGGCTTTGGAGAGTCTTCAATAACCAGCACCTCGATACCTTTAGACTTTAAAAGCTTTACCATTTGATCGAATTCGTCCCTCGCAACTTCTTTCAATTGTTCGGGATCTTTGATTACATCTGTTGATTGGAAAGCATTATTGGTTGCTGTCTGATCATTAAACCCAAAATTTGCGGGCCTAATCATCATAATTTGATTGGTCAATTGCTTCATTTTTGCATTTGATTTATAATAGAGAGACAAAAGTACTATTTAGTCTCAAGAGCTACGCCTTTATTATGAAAATTTTATTTTAACTTCCATACAAAACTAAAAAGGAAGCCCTATAACTTTTTTAGATGTTTGTTTTGTAGACTGAAACAATTTCCAAAAACTTATCTTTTCTCCTTCTGGACACTGAAATTTCCATACCATTTTGCATAATTGCAATATTCTTTTCTTTAATTTCGACGCTTTTTAAATAATTTATATTGATAATAAATGAATGGTGTATCCTGAAAAACGAATAGTTTTGCAACAATTTTTCATGTTCTTTTAGTGTTTTTGTGATGATATAACTTTTGTTATTGTTCAAAACGATTTTGGTGTAATAATTTATTGATTTTAGAAACACAATATCTTGTATTGAAACCATCTCCAATCCATCTACAGTACTTACTTTCAAAAATCCGGCATCAAAGGCTATTTCTCCATTTTGTTCTGGTAATAATACTTTATTTTCGTTTATTCCATTTTTTAGGTGAATTTGCATTTTCACTTTTTGGACAGCGTCTTTTAATTCATCAATATCGATAGGTTTTAATATATAATCTATAGCTTGAGCCCTGAAAGCCTTGACAGCATACTGATCATAGGCCGTAACAAATATAGTATAAAACTCGGATACATCAAATCTGTTGAGCAAATCCAAGCCAGTACCATCTCCTAACTCCATATCCAAAAAAACAAGCTCAGGTTGATTTTCGCAAATCATATTATACGCACTTTCCACATCTCCGGCCATACCTATAACTCTTAATTCTGGTAAGTAAACACTAACAATAGATGCCAGATTCTCTCTTCCTGGACTTTCATCATCTACAATTATTGTTTTCAACTTTTCCATAAAATTTAACTTATTACTTTACTTTTCGGATGGTTCGTTATTATAATTTGAACGTTTGTACCTGAAATTTGTCCACTTGGATCTACAATATCTGTAATTATTTCTGAAATATTGCCCAATTTTAGTGATCTGATCATTTCAAGACGCTCTCTGGATATTTTATTGCCCATAGACTTGTGGTCTGTAGATCGACCTTTTTTCATTTCCATCGACTTTGACCTTCCGATACCATTATCTTCGATAGTACAAACAATACCATCTTCAATAGATTTAACGACAATGGTGAGCCATTTATTTTCTTTGACTGCGGGTATCAACCCATGCCTGATTGAATTTTCCACATATGGCTGTAGCAACATGGCAGGGACTTTGTACTGTGACAATGGTAACCCTTCTTCTACCTGAATCGAATACTGAAACTTATCAGCAAATCTTAGATGCTCCAAATTGCAGTACAGCTTTAATACTTCTATTTCCTGCTCCAGGGAAATAAACATCGCATCCGAGCCATTCAGGTATAATCGCATCAGGCGTGCAAACTTTGAGAGGTAGTCATTGGCCGATTTTTTATTTTCGGTATTGATAAATTGTTGGATAGCATTGAGAGAATTAAAAATAAAATGTGGGTTGAGTTGTGCCTGCAGTGATTTTAAACGCAGTTCGGAGATGATCTTTTCTATTCTAGAAGATTCTTCAACTTTTGACCTTTTGTATTGCATATATTTCATCACTACAAAGATGACCATCCATAAAGTAAAAATTACCACTAGTGTTTTAAACCAAAGCGTACCTGTAAAGTGTTTCTGTATCACAAACCTACACACCGCTGATTTTTCACTCACATTACCTATCACGTCAATAGCCCTGACTTCAAAAGTGTAATTCCCCGGCTTCAATTGGTTGAAAGTGATATTGTCATTGGTGGTCTGTATCCAATTGGTCACTAAAGGCAAGAGTTTATACTCAAATATGACATTGCCATTGCTTTTGTAAGAAATGCCTGAGAACTCAAAATTGACTGTATTTTGATTATAATTAAAAGTTGATAAAGAGTCTGGGGACGCATATTGCCAAGAATCTCCCATTACTTTGAAAGTATTGATATATACCGGTGGTTTTAATTTAAAATCTGATGGTTTTACTTTATTCAAGTCCACTTTCACCAACCCTTCGTCTGTGGCTACATACAATTGGTCTGCATAGCAATAGACATCATTTACAAAGTCATTCGGCAGGCCATGAAAACTAGTAAATTGCCGAATCTGAAAGGACTGCCCTATTTTCTGAACTAAATTCACGCCTTTTCGGGTAGCTAGCCAAACTCTGTTTTTTTCATCGGTCTTTAAAGCATGGATATTGGCATCCAACAATTCCACACCAAAATGTCCAATAACACGATCATTTTGTAAAACATAGAGACCATTTCCCTCAGTTGCTACCCAAATCAACCCGTCATTGGTCTGCTCTATCGCATTTACACTAACAGATTCATGTTCATCGTCAAGGCAAATCGGATTTAATTTGTCTATATTAGGAGTTCCCCAATAAAATCCCTGCTGATTTCCTGAGTAAAACTTTCCATTCAATAGTTTTATGGCATACATCCGGCCTCTAACGTCAGTCAATTGTTTGTTATCCGAGCCCCTGAAAGACTTGAGATCTTTTTTATTCAAGAAGTTGACACCAAAAGCAGTAGTCAAAGCAATAGAATCCCGATCTATATCCATCGCTTTAAAACTGAATGTAGAAAATACCTTGCCATTTTTATGTACCGCATTGCTACCTCCAAAATACACATCTCCGTACAGGTCAGTTTCTAAAAACCGTAAGTCGATCAGATCTGGAAAATACTTTTTTCTCCTATTATTTAATTCCAAAATTTCATTGCGGGAGTTGGCTATCCACAAAGATTGATCTTTATAGCCCATCACTTTTTTTATAGCATCAGATGAAATTTTTAAAATGTTTTCCTTTCCAGTTTTAATATCTAGATTAACATATTTAGTTAAACCATCGCCCATAGTAGATATCCATACGTTTTTTTCATGGTCAATAATAATGGATGTAGCTTTGGGCGTATTTAGAAAAGGCGACCACACTTCTGTTTGATGATTGAACGTATATATACCTTTATTAAATATAACATAAAACAGGTTACCTATTCTAATATCTGTTCCATTAGCTTTCTTTTCCATAGAAAATGGAAACTTTTGGGTATTTTGTAATCTTCCGTTTTTGTAAATCCGATATCCAAGGCTACTAAATGCTATGGCGTTGCTGGGAGATAAATAATGAAATTCTGGAACAAAAGTTGAATAAGTATTAACAGGAATAAATAAACCTAAGTCTTTTTTCAAATCGTTTGTGATGTTTTTGTGCCCATATACTATTTCTGGTTTTAATAATTTTGTTTCATTTATCCTAAAGTCATATTGAATGTACATTAATACATCCTTTAAATAATAATAGTAACTGGTAAACGATCCACTTCTGGACATTAATTCAAGATCCATTTTGAAAAGACTATCATCTTTTATAATATAATTTGCAAAATGCCCTTCTCTTGTTATTGGGTCGGTAGATTCCAAAACAGTAAAAAAAATTTCATCTTTTGAGTTTATTAAAAATTGCCCATAATAATCTTTGGTATATTCAAAATTCAATAATTTACCTGAAGGTTCCAATTTCGTAATAGCCTTAAATGAATACAACCAAACATTATCCTTACTGTCTATGAGCATGGCAAAATTGTCATTAGAAGCAAGCCCTTGATCTACCGTATATAATTTAAATGTCCTGCCGTCATATCTTACTACTCCTTTATCTGTTGTGGCCCATATAAATCCACGTTTATCCTGTTTTACGGCATAAACGTTGTTGGATGGTAGTCCATTTTTTATAGTAAAAGTAATACTTTGACTAAGAATAACATTCTGGTAAAACAATAAAACTAGAATTAATACTCTTTTAAATACCATATTTTTTATTTCCTTGACAAAAGTAAATTAATTTTTACTAATAAATTTTATATTTGCAAAAAAAATCAAATGCAAAATTCTGATGTAAAAGAATGGTATAATGACTTTACCGTCTCACAAATAAAAACTTCTGTAAATTTACGTCATTACAGTATTATTTCAAAACTAATCCAATCTGGACTTAAAAAGAACTCTAAGGTTATCGAAATTGGGTGTGGAATTGGAACACTAACCGGTTTAATCTTAAAATATATTTCTAAGGGCTTTTTAGTTGGTGTTGACATTAGCGATAAATCCATCAAAATTGCAAATGAAAGACTAGGTAATTCTACAAGGATGGAATTAATAGTTTCTGATATGAAAAATTTCGAACATAAAGAAAAATTTGACTTTGTGGTGTTACCAGATGTACTTGAACATATACCAGAAAGTGATCATCCTGAATTATTTAAAACTTTAAATAACATTACACACGAGAAAAGTAAGGTAATCATCCATATTCCTCATCCAAGAGCATTAGACTTTTACAGAGAACATCAACCTCAGCTTTTGCAAATAATAGATCAATCTATTGAAGCTGATTCTTTGTTAAAATCTGCGTACCAAGCAAACTTTGTGCTTAACAAATATATGGCATACAAATTATTTAACGATCAACCCGATTATGTTTATATAGAATTTGAAAAAAAATATTTACAAAGTCCTTTATCAATAAGCAAAACAAAAATTATTTTAAAAAAACTCAAGCTAAGATTAACTTATTTGTTAAACCTATATTTCAATTAAATAGCTATTCTTAGTAATGTTAAAAATCCATAATTATGAATAAAAATTTTAAATCTTTAATAATCATTATCACATTCTTTTTCAACTACAAAATGGCTTTAGCTCAACAGCCGTTGGCTACTTTACCAAATTTAACTTCGGTAGTTGCGAGAGAAGTTACGGGTCCAATTACTAATCGTACATTCGCAGCCAATGATCCAAGGCTATTTACTCGACTAGGTTCAGGTCTAAGTTCTACCAATGATTTTGGGGGTGTTCCTGGAGCAGAAAACTATGATATTTATTATTCAGATTCTAACGGTAGTATAGACGCAAATGGTACATGTATTACTATAGAGTGTAGATTTCTTGGTACATCTGGAGGTGGTGGATGCAATATAGCTCATTTAGAATTAGTATTCTCTAATGGCTTTAGAATCTCTTCAGATGCTTTAACAAATTTTTACGGAGCTGGAGTAAACTATATCGCAGGTTCTGAATTAAATGCTGTAGATTGCAATCCTAATACTTTTACTACTATGGGAAATAATAGTGCCACCCCAAACACTATGTTTCTAAGTTTAACATTTGATTTCTCAAACCTAATTACTGAAGTAGATATTACTGCATGTCAAGGGGATGGTACCACATATACTGCAGGAGGTACTACATTTAACGAACAAAACCCAACAGGAAATGCATATATAAACAATTCAAATTGTTATAATAGAGTAGAATTAGTTAATATGGTTTTCGAACCATTAATAAATGAGAATTTTTCCTACACTGGATGCGAAGGAGACAATTTTTCAATAACTCTTGGTAATACAACCTTTAATCAACAAAATCCAACTGGACAGGTTTTAGTTCCCGCCTTAGTGGGCTGTGATACATTGTATAATGTAAATTTGTCTTTCGCTCCTCTAGTAAATGAAAACTTTTCATATAATGGATGTATGGGTGATAATTTCTCTATCACTCTGGGAAATGTCACTTTCAATGAACAAAATCCAATGGGGCAGGCGTTGGTTCCTGGAATCGTAGGGTGTGACACACTCTACACTGTAAATTTGGCATTCGCTCCTCTAGTCAACGAAAACTTCTCCTACACTGGTTGTACTGGTGATAATTTCTCTATCACGCTTGGAAATGTCACTTTTAATGAACAAAACCCAACAGGTCAGGCACTCGTGACTGGAATCGTTGGTTGTGATACGCTGTATAATGTAAATTTATCTTTCGTTCCACTTGTCAATGAAAACTTCTCTTACACTGGTTGCATTGGTGATAATTTCTCTGTCACGCTTGGAAATGTCACTTTCAATGAACAAAACCCAACAGGTCAAGCACTCGTGCCTGGAATCGTAGGGTGTGACACACTCTACACTGTAAATTTGGCATTCGCTCCTCTAGTCAACGAAAACTTCTCCTACACTGGTTGTATTGGTGATAATTTCTCCATCACTCTGGGTAATGTCACGTTCAGTGAGCAAAATCCTTCAGGACAGGTACTAGTGCCAGGAATCGTTGGGTGTGACACACTTTACGATGTAAATTTATTTTTCGTTCCTCTTGTCAATGAAAACTTCTCCTATACAGGTTGTATTGGAGATAATTTCTCTATCAACCTTGGAAATATCACTTTCAATGAACAAAATCCAACTGGTCAGGCGCTCGTGCCTGGAATCGTAGGGTGTGATACGCTTTACAATGTAAATTTGTCTTTCGTTCCACTCGTCAATGAAAACTTCTCCTACACCGGTTGTAATGGTGATAATTTCTCCATCACACTAGGAAATGTCACTTTCAATGAACAAAACCCAACAGGTCAGGCGCTCGTACCTGGAATCGTAGGGTGTGACACACTCTACACTGTAAATTTATCTTTCGTTCCACTTGTCAATGAAAACTTCTCTTACACTGGTTGCATTAGTGATAATTTCTCCATCACGCTTGGAAATGTAACTTTCAATGAACAAAATCCTACGGGGCAAGTACTCGTACCTGGAATCGTAGGTTGTGATACGCTGTATAATGTAAATTTATCTTTCGTTCCACTTGTCAATGAAAACTTCTCTTACACTGGTTGCATTGGTGATAATTTCTCCATTACACTAGGAAATGTCACTTTCAATGAACAAAACCCAACAGGTCAGGCGCTCGTACCTGGAATCGTAGGGTGTGACACACTCTACACTGTAAATTTATCTTTCGTTCCACTTGTCAATGAAAACTTCTCTTACACTGGTTGCATTGGTGATAATTTCTCCATCACGCTTGGAAATGTAACTTTCAATGAACAAAATCCTGCGGGGCAAGCGCTCGTACCTGGAATCGTAGGGTGTGACACACTCTACACTGTAAATTTATCTTTCGTTCCACTTGTCAATGAAAACTTCTCTTACACTGGTTGTATTGGTGATAACTTCTCCATTACTCTGGGAAATGTCACTTTCAATGAACAAAATCCAACAGGGCAAGCGCTCGTGACTGGAATCGTTGGTTGTGATACTCTTTACAATGTAAGTTTGTCTTTCGTTCCACTCGTCAATGAAAACTTCTCTTACACTGGTTGCATTGGTGATAATTTCTCTATCACGCTTGGAAATGTAACTTTCAATGAACAAAATCCTACGGGGCAGGCGCTCGTGCCTGGAATCGTTGGTTGTGATACGCTTTACAATGTAAATTTGTCTTTCGTTCCACTCGTCAATGAAAACTTCTCTTACACTGGTTGCATTGGTGATAATTTCTCCATCTCGCTTGGAAATGTAACTTTCAATGAACAAAATCCTACGGGGCAAGCACTCGTGACTGGAATCGTAGGGTGTGACACACTCTACACTGTAAATTTATCTTTCGTTCCACTTGTCAATGAAAACTTCTCTTACACTGGTTGCATTGGTGATAATTTCTCTATCACTCTAGGAAATGTCACTTTCAATGAACAAAACCCAACAGGTCAGGCGCTCGTACCTGGAATCGTAGGGTGTGACACACTCTACACTGTAAATTTATCTTTCGTTCCACTTGTCAGTGAAAACTTCTCCTACACTGGTTGTATTGGTGATAATTTCTCCATCTCGCTTGGAAATGTAACTTTCAATGAACAAAATCCTACGGGGCAGGCGCTCGTTCCTGGAATCGTTGGTTGTGATACGCTGTATAATGTAAATTTATTTTTTCAAGAATGTTTAGATTGCAAAATTTATGCACCAAATGTAATATCATTATCTTCTTCAGTTAATGGTGTTTTTACCATAACCTTTACTAATAATTGTGAAGCTTCAAATATTAGATTTAGAATTTACAATAGATGGGGGAACTTAGTGTATCAAAGCTACGAACCCAAATGGGATGGTATGTTAAATGGAATACAATGTGAGTCAGATGTCTACATGTATTTACTAACATATGATATTCAGGACAAAAGTTATATAAAATATGGTGACATAACATTACTAAAATAAAAAATAGATGTAAATGAAAAAGTTATTACTACTTTTTGCTATTTTACATTTAAACCAATTGATTACACTAGCTCAATCGTTGGGTATATTGAAAATAGCTGAACTAAAAGAAATAGTGGCTTACGAAGTTACTGGTCAAATTAATGAGTATACATTTCCAATTAATGGAAAGGAAGTAAGAGAACGGCTAGGAACTAATCTATCAAATACTAATGATTTTGGTGGAGTTCCAGGGGAAGAAAACTATGATATCTTTGTTTCAGATTCAATTGGAAACTTAAATTTGGATGGGAAATATATTACCATTGAGTGTTGGTATAGAGGTACTAGTGGAGGAGGCGGTAGTAATATTGCTCAAGTTGAACTTAAATTCAATGACGGCATTTCTATACCATCGTCTAAATTGGCAAGTTTTTTTTCCGCAGGAAATAACTATTTAACAAATTCAGAACTACTAGCTGTGGATTGCAAGCGCAATACTTGGTCAACCTTAGGTAATATAAGCCAAAATACTTCAAAATTTTTACGATTGACTTTTTCGTTTACTAATATCATTAAAGAAAGTAATTTTTCCATTTGTTCTGGGGAAAAATTTGAATACAAAGTTGGTAATAAAATTTTCAATGAAAATACTCCTAAAGGCGTAGTCTTATTAAGTTCAGCGAATGGCTGTGACAAAATAGAAATTGTAAATATCTCTATTAAATCTAATCCGACTAAGTTTCTTCAATTCACAAAATGTGAAGGAGATATTTTTAGTTATACGATTAATGGGAAAACTTTTAATAAAGATAATCCAAGTGGCAATGTTTATCTTAAATCAAATTCTGGCTGTGACACTCTTTTATTCGTAAAAATTGATTATATTAAATTATTCACTCAAGAAATAAAATATGAAGGATGCATCGATGAAAATTACGCTATAGAAAAAGGAGGAATTAAATTCGATCAATCAAATCCATCTGGCACCGTAAGAGTTAATGGCAAAGATTTATGTGATACAATATTTAATATAAATATGGTATTTCGACCCCTTAATCTTAAATCAGTAAACTATGTCGGTTGTAAAGGTGATGGCAAGCAACTTATTCTAAATAATGTAATTTTTGATGAAAATAATCCATCTGGAATTATTAACGTTCCCTCAGTTATTGGTTGTGATACTATTTATACAGTTAATTTGGAATTTGAAGAACTTCCTGAAAAAAAAACAACACTATGGATATTCTGTTTAAACTGACCCCCTATTCTGGACATATTGACCCCCCCAGATGATTTGGTGGTTTATGCCGCTTAGGAGTGACAAAATTACCGATTTTTTCTTAAACTATCTCCTCTTAATTCGATTTTATATGATGTGTGGGCTAAGCGATCTAAAACTGCGTCGGCAATAGTCTCTTCACCTATAATAT
>CAMBRK010000114.1 GCA_945870185.1 Aureispira sp. CCB-QB1
AAGCGGAATAACAATATTCAGGAATATCTTTGTAGTCAACGTTTTCTTGTTGCCAAATATGGTAAGTTGTGGCAACGTTTTTAACGTGTTGCTCGCTAAACTGAATAAATTTCTTCTCAAATGGTTCGCCTATTTGGCGTAAATCCATAAAAAGAATTTCATTTTCACGGTTACGATAGTGGCGAGTTTCATCACCAATGCTTCGGGTTTGTACCTTTTTGTTTTTATTCAGAATCCATATCGTAACGCTAATATTGGTGGTATAAAACATATCTTGTGGCAATACCAAAATGGCTTCCACCATCTTGTTTTCTATCAATGTTTTGCGAATTTTATATTCTTCGCCACCGCCACTGAGTGCGCCATTTGCCAATATGAAACCTGCTACGCCATTGTCGGAGAGTTTAGAAACCATGTTGAGTATCCAACCATAATTGGCGTTGCTTTTGGGCGGCACATCGTAACCACGCCAGCGGGGGTCATCGGTCAGTTCGTTTTCGCCCCGCCAGTCTTTCTGGTTAAAAGGCGGGTTTGCCATTATGTAATCGGCTTTCAGGTCTTTGTGTTGGTCGTCTGCAAAAGTGTCGGCAGCTTTTTCGCCAAGGTTTCCACTTATGCCACGTATAGCAAGGTTCATCTTTGCCAGTTTGTATGTAGTGTTGGTGTATTCCTGTCCGTAAATAGAAATTTCTTTATTGTTGCCATTATGTGCTTCAATAAATTTGATAGATTGAACAAACATACCACCCGAACCGCAAGCAGGGTCATAGATAATTCCCTTGTAAGGTTCTATCATTTCGGCAATCAGATTTACAATGCTTTTAGGCGTGTAAAATTCTCCTTTGCCTTTTCCTTCTGCTAATGCAAATTTTGAAAGAAAGTATTCATAGACTTTTCCCACTACATCTTGCTTTGGGTCTTTGGTGGTGTCAATATCGTTAATGGTATCAAGCAATGAAGCCAGTTTGGTAACATCCAATCCCAAACGAGAAAAGTAATTGTCGGGCAAAGCACCTTTCAGGGCTTTGTTGTTTTTCTCGATGGTGTGCAGGGCAGTGTCAATGAGCAATGCAATGTCGTTTTGCTTTGATTTCTTTATCAGGAAACTCCAACGGCTGGTTTCTTCCAAAAAGAACACATTGTTCATATTGTAGAACTCAGCCATTTCAATGTATTTGTCTTTGCCTTCGGCAATGAGTTTGGCTCGGTGTTCTTCAAACTTGTCGCTGGCAAACTTTAAGAAAATTAATCCTAATACAACGTGTTTGTACTCCGCAGGCTCTACACTACCTCTCAATTTATTCGCAGCTTCCCAAAGGGTAACTTCAATTGCTTTCTCTTTCTCTACTTTTTTTTGTTTCGCCATTTTCTGCTGTTACTATTTTATTTTATTTCTGTGTGCAAAGTTACGTATTATATGTTCAATATCATAGTTGGTGTCCCGATAGCTATCGGAGGCAAAAAGTGGCTCTTATGGTTTTGCGTTCGGTCAGCAATGAATGTCGGCTCAGTTGCTTTCCGTTTGAAATATGGTCTTTATGTTGGTCACCTGTCAAAATTAGCGTTTCATTTTATGTTTAAAGTCCTGCGTTTGGGCGTTATTGTGTCGTCTTTTAGGCTTGCAGACAACTTCATGCTATCCACCACCCCATTTTTTAAAATTGATTTAAAACTTATTGATTTAAAACTCATATCAAATTTAATCAAAACAAGAAAGCCTGTTAATCAAATTCATTCCCATAAACTTATAATCCCACTATTCATATCTATCTTTCCACCTTTCACCCACAAATATAAAAAGCAATCCCATACCGTGCTAGCTTTTCAGAAAAAGAAATAATCAATGACCAAAATTCAGCTATCTAGAGCTTGCTGAAAAAGTTGAAATCATTTAGTTTAAAGGCTGCTATAAATGAACAATGATCAAGGCGATATAAAAATGCATGACTGAACGATCCTGCAAGGTGAACGTAGTGAAGTGCAAAGCACCAAAGGCAAAGCCTTTGACAAGGTGAACCCTGCCTTGCCGGCAGGCAGGCGTGAAACGGGTGGGTAGCTCAAACAATGCGAGAAGTGAAGGCACCTGACAAGGATGAGAAGGCTGGCTCGAGGCAAATGTAAAATCAGAGTTGAGATTTTTACTTTATAAGAAATGATTAATTCTACTTTGTCAAATTTAAAATGGGCTACTATGATTTTATAAAATGGGTTTCTCAGTCGATAAATCTCCTTCGAAATGACGATCTATATAAGTTTTTGGAGGGAGAGAAAGTGGGTTCGACACTGTCGAACCCACTTTCTCTCCCTCCATTTCTCTATTTTTAGGCGTCATTTCGATCCATGAAGTGGTGAGAAATCTTATTTTTATGTAATTGGACAGCGTAGAATCCATTGAAAAAACTTCAAACCAACAATGTGTTATTTACATCTAAAAACAATAGCTAGCCCAATCCTCCACCATCAAAAACCATCCCCATAAGCTCAAAGAATACTTCACCATTAGACAAATGGATAATAACATTATCTCCACCGCACTAAAAGGTACAAGTCAGGAGCCAAAGAATAATTTTAAAATTATGTTGATAATTCAATACATTTGCATCACAGATTAATCAACCTCATCATGCAAAAGTACATATTGCTCTATCTCCTGATCCTATTCCAACTTTCCTGTACCCAAAAGGAAAATAAAATTTTATTATTTACCAAAACCCAAGGCTTCAGACATGCTTCTATACCTGCAGGAGTACAAGCCATATATAAAATGGGACAAGAAAACGGAATGATCGTAGATACGACCTCAGATGCCCGCAAATTTACAGAAGAAAATCTAAAACAATACAGCACTTTAGTCTTTCTGCACACTACAGGCGACTTATTTGATGCTGCCCAGAAAAATGCCTTACAACGATATATCCAAGCCGGTGGTGGTTGGGTTGGGATACATGCAGCTTGTGATGCTGAATATAAGTGGTCTTGGTACAATAAGTTAGCTGGTGCATCCTTTATGAGCCACCCCAATCCGCAAAAAGCGAAACTTATCGTTTTGAATCAAAAACATGAAAGTACTCAACATCTGGAAAAAGAATGGGTACGTTATGATGAATGGTATGATTTTAAATCTATGAATCCGGATGTCAATGTCCTTGTGGAGATAGACGAAACCAGTTATGAAGGCGGAAAAAATGGCACAAAACATCCTATGGCCTGGTACCACGAGTATGATGGCGGCAAAGCATGGTACACAGGATTGGGACACACCGAAGAATCCTTTCAAGAAGAAGCCGTTATAAAACACATTTGGGGAGGCATCCGATGGAGCATAGGCAATAACAAAAGAGACTATAAAAAGGCCAAAACACCCTTAAGACCCGATGATCATAGGTTTACTTTAGAACGACTGGTCAAAGGACAATTGTTCGAGCCTACTGAGATGACCATCTTACCCAACAAAGACGTTATCATCGCTCAACGCAGAGGTGAACTCATGTTATACAGTGAGTCCAAAAAAACAATACGAGAAGTTGCCAAACTGGATGTTTATCACCAAACCACCAAGGATAAAGATGTCAATGCTGAAGAAGGCCTTATGGGGCTTCAAAAAGATCCTGATTACGCCAAAAATAATTATATTTATCTATTTTATGCCGCTATGGATAAACCCGTAAACAGGCTTTCAAGATTTACATTTAAGCATGATACATGGGATAAAAAGTCAGAAATGATAGTTATCGAAGTAGCATCTCAAAGAGAGATATGCTGCCATACCGGCGGATCTATAGCATTCTCAGGTGATGGCAAATATTTATTTTTAAGTACGGGAGATAATACGACGCCTTTTGATGTACCCGATGAAAAATATGTCAATAAAGGATACGCACCCCAAGACGAAAGACCAGGATACGAGCAATATGACGCTAAGAGATCTTCAGCAAATACCAATGACCTACGGGGAAAGATTTTGAGACTTAAAAGGAATGAAGACGCTACGTTTTCTATCCCTGATGATAATCTATTTAAACCTGGAACGCCTAAAACAAGGCCAGAAATCTATGTCATGGGCAATAGAAATCCATACAGAATATCCGTAGACAAAAAAACAGGTTTTCTTTACTGGGGCGAAGTGGGTCCTGATGCTGGGGCCAATAATGAGACTCGTGGTCCGAGAGGATATGATGAAGTCAATCAAGCCAAAGCACCTGGCAATTTTGGATGGCCACTTTTTGTAGGTAATAATTTTGCCTACCATCGCTACAATTACACCACTGGTCAATCAGGTGAACAATATGATGCTGCAAAGCCCATTAATGATTCTAAAAACAACACAGGCTTGACAGAACTCCCACCTGCAATGGCTGCTATGATCTATTATCCTTACGATAAATCTGATGAATTCCCGATATTAGAAAGTGGCGGGCGCAATGCCATGGCAGGACCTGTATATTATGAAGATATGTATTCAAGTGAAACGAAGATCCCTGCATACTATAACGGAAAGCTACTGATCTATGACTGGATAAGAAACTGGATCAAATGGGTACATCTGGATAATGACCTTTACATAGAGCCTTTTTTAGAAGAGTATGAGTTTAGCAATATCATAGACATGGAAATCAGTGATGATGGACAGATTTATATATTGGAATATGGAAAAGGTTGGTTTTCAAAGAATAGTGATGCTGGTTTATCAAGAGTCAATTATGCACCTGACAATAGAGTACCTAGGATTAAAAGCCTAAAAGTCGATAAAGAATCCAACATACTTCCCCACACTTTTGTAGCCACGGCCACTGCGTGGGATTATGATCATGACAAACTGACATACACCTGGTATCTCAATGGAGAAAAATTTGAAACACAAGATTCTATATTTACAAAAACCATCGATGAAGTGTCACAATCTACCTTAAAATGCGAAGTAACCGACCACAAAGGCAATAAGGCAACTTCTGATGTTATCATCCTTAACTCTGGAAATGACGCTCCGCAAATTGATATCACGATAGAAGGCAACCAAACATTTTACTTTAATGAGCCGATTCGATACGTTGTTAATATCAAAGACGATAAAAAAATCATTCTTGAAAATAGTATGGTTACTAAAGAAATGAAAAGTCCATGGAATAATGCAGGTCACTTAATATGGGTCAATGGTTCTATTGGCGAAAATCTAATCGCTGCCTCTGACTGTCAGTCCTGCCACAAAAAAGACACCATCTCGATAGGCCCATCTTACACTGATATTGCCAAAAGATACAAAGACAGTAAAATTGCCCATGCTTTTCTTTCGGAGAAGATCAGGTTGGGCGGATCGGGAAACTGGGGAGAAGGAGCTATGGCAGCTCATCCTACCATCACAGAAGATGATGCCCATTTGATAGTAGATTGGATACTCAGTTTAGTAAAATCAACCCAAAAAGAAAAAAGCTTGCCATTGAAAGGAAGTATAGTAGCGAAACCTGATCCTAAAAACCAAGGCGATAATATGCTATTTCTTCAAGCATCCTATACTGACGCTCCTGATAATCAATCAAAGCCAATATCTAGTCATCAATTAGTAAAATTGCAATACCCTGAAATCGAAGCCAACCGACTACCCATGGAAGGTGGATTTGATAAAATATCAGGCGAAAACAATGAATATAGAAAGATTCCTGCTTATGAAGGTAAGATGGACTTGGATGATATCGATTTATTTATGATCAAAAAAGTAGTTTTGGTGGTAAGCGGCAACAGCACTGAACCTAAACTAAACTATGATATCCAGTTAATCAATGCATTGACAAAAGCAGTTATTGGTAAAGGTAAAATAAGTTCGTTGGGCAAAAACCCAATAGAAATCTTTATCCCACAAAAGGGTATTCAAAATTATACTCTGGTGGTACGCGCTACAGGAAACCCACAAAAAGATTTGCTGCTGGAGAAGCTAGTTTTTGAAAAATGATATTGAATTTAAATTAATTTTATCAAATGCCTTCCACCATGATCAACATGTTTGTTATAGCTGCTTATCTGATCTTTTTGGCTTCGGTATAACTCTCTGAATTCCACCATTCTTTTGCTCTTGCTACATTGGGGGAGAAAATGTTGGTACCGGGATAAAAAGAATCTTCGGACAATGGACTATCCGGCCTTTTCATTTTTAGTCAAAAATTAAAAAAATGGCGTTAAAAACAGAAAACTGTATGAGCCAAAACGAAAGCCTAAATCGAGTTGAAATTAACGCAGTTCCACAAATGTATAAACGGTTCACCAAACCAAAAGGCGAGTTTTTTATGTTTAGTCATTTTTTTAAGTTTTGGCGTTAAGAAAAGGAAAAAGCCTTGACTTTTTGTTTCTTTTGTGTCAAGACAAAAGAAAAATAAGCAAAATTATGTCACCAATGCTTAAAATCCAGTAGTGGTCAAATTGAAAAAACAAATTTTGAAAAAAATGTTACTGACACATCAATAGTTTCCACCATGATCAACATGTTTGTTATGGCTGCTTGTCTAATCTTTTGTTGCTTCGGTATAGCTATCAAACATGCTACCATTCTTTTGCTCTCTTTACACCAGAAAGTCCAATCACTCTTTATAAAACCTATAAGGCATCAAACTGTTTTAATAAAAAAGAAAACCATACATTGAGTCCATCCAGTAATTTCTGCCCACGTTGTAGATCAACCTTTACATGTAATCCCGAAAACATCCTTTCATGTCAATGCCATATCCCTTTACAACCTGAAACCTTAACATTTCTGCAAAAGACAAAATATGATTGTCTCTGTGCTTCCTGTTTAAAAGAACTTGATCTTCTAGTGGATAAAGTCTCCAAAAGCGAAAATATTCACACCACGACACATGAAGAAGGGCTTCATTATTACATAGAAAATGGCAGATGGGTCTTCACTGAATATTATCACATTTTGAGAGGCTATTGTTGCCAAAGTGGCTGTAGACATTGTGGTTATGGATTCCATATGGGTAAAAATTAATCAATCTAAGTCATTGCGGACTAGATATATGTCCGATCGTTGAAGTCTCAGTCTGTTCCAAGCCTAACAAGTCTGACCGATTCCACCAGGCCTATTTTTGGTACTTTTAATTCCAATTATTTCCATACTCTTTTATGTTTCGCTTTTACAAAGTAACATCTTAATTTGAACTTTTACAAAACTAGATTCTATCCTTTTTGACTATAGAGAATGACTTATTTTTCAAAAGCGGGACGCCTTTACTAAGGTAAGCTCAGCGAGGACGCTAAGCTTATCGGATGTAAGAGTCTGATGCCCAGATTACTCTTGCAAACAAGTTTGCAAGGCCAATAAATCTAATCCCTGATCCATTTCCCATGCCAAAGTTTTCCTTGTTCATCCATGAGAGATATGATATACATCCCCGATGGTAAAAACTGAGTAGAAATCTCAGGCTGACCAGACTCAATGACCCCTTGTATGAGTATTTGTCCTTTGATGTCTCTGACCATATATTGCAATATATCATGGCTTTGGTGCGATGCGGGTATTTTGAGCTTGACTACATCTCTGCCCGGATTCGGATAGATCAGTAGCGGCTCATCTTGCTCGATGGCAGTAGCTGATGATAAGAAATTTTTAGGAAAGTACCAATACTTATCCACATGACTACATCGATCATCAAAGCAGCCATTAGGGCCAACTTTCATCATGAAGGGAAGGTATTTTGTCGGTTGTGCTTTTACTCCATAATCCCCGGTGAACACTAAACTACCATCGGAGGCCTCTATGACATCCCGTAAGCCTGTCCATGTTAGCTTATTGACTGAAGTATCCATATTTACTAAAAAGTGACGCCACAGTAGTTGACCAGATTTGGTAAACCTAGCCATAAAAGACCCCAAATTGGTTCCAGTAAATATCTTTTCTCCTAGGGATGGAATATAAAAATCATCTACTACAGAATTTCCTCCACATATTACGATATCGCCATTTTTAGTTTCTATGATTCTTGATACAAACAAGTCTCTGGTATTTAATGCATTCTTCAAGGTCAGGTAGTCACCTGATAATAGATCAAAAGTCTGCCTCCATATGATCTTGCTCTCTTTACTTACCTTCATCAGTTCTACACCCTGTTTGTTATCAGGTAAATGATTGGAAACTATATAATGTCCATCATGCGTCACACAAATCTTTGGGTCAAACCTTTCCAATTTACTTACATAGGGAATGCGGACTACCGTCTCTATACTATCATTTTCTTTAATTTTTAAGATGTATTTTTCTTTAGGTATATCATAGGCATCATAGACCACCACCATATTGCTATCTAAATCCAATTTTGACTCAGTTGCATAGTTTGGTGCTGCTACATTCGGCAGTTTATAATAATTCAACCCACTTACTTGGGTTCCGTCTTTTTTGAGTCGTACCCACAATAAATATGGGTCCCAGACTTTGGGGTCGTTGTAAGGTGGTATACCTGCCCCCCAAAGTATAATCTCATTGTTTTTAACAAATTCTAGACTTTGTGTTTGGTTATTAAAAGTTTGACTTGGTTTAATATATATTTTTTTACTTACTATTTGGTTTCCCTTTGTGTCCAAAACTCCATAATTCCAGCCTACACTATCCGGATGTTTGTTTTGTGTATAAATATCAAAGGTTAAGTAATAATAATATTTACCGTCAAATTTTAT
The DNA here is from genome assembly GCA_945870185.1 of Aureispira sp. CCB-QB1. GTDB lineage: Bacteria > Bacteroidota > Bacteroidia > Chitinophagales > Saprospiraceae > OLB9. Next base: position 8,659 of record CAMBRK010000114.1, read on the forward strand.
TGATCTGCTTATTGGTGATGTCCACTCTTCAATATGATCAAAATCTTTTAATACTTCAATTTTATTTTGTTCCCAATTACTAAAAAAAAGATTGGACTCAAATTTTGATGAATCATGGATGATTCCACCATTAAACATATATCGATCAGGAGACTCTTCCAAAACACTAAATCCACGCCCAAATCTGAGCTTATCCTCGAAAAACACCTTGTAATAGTACTGCCCAAAGGTAGCAGGCACCGCTATGGTGCCTGCTATACATATCATACATATCTTGAAAATGATATTCATTTGCTATTTTTGAATGATTAATTTTTGGAGATGCACTGAATCCTAATTTCAATCATTTCCATGCCCTTTTATATTTAGCTTTGACAAAGTTACTTTTTATTCTGAACATGTACAATATTACTTTATATCTATTTTGGCTTTAGAAGATGATTATTAAAGCGGGACGCTTTTACTAATGTAAGCTAAGCGAGGACGCTTAGCTTATCCAAAGCCACTACATTTTCACCACCTTCCCTTCTTTAACTACTACTGCTTCACCCTTCCTTTGGTAAGAGCCTGTCACGCTTTGCGTGAGAAGGGCCGAGGATGGGTTTACCATATCCATCACCTTCCATACATACATCCCTGCCGGCAATGTACTCATATCCACACTATTCTGCCCATAGTAGATGCGCTGTGTGATCACAGGTCTGCCCGTGACATCATAGATCATCACCTGACCAAAAGCAGGTACGTACTCACCGAGCGTGATGAGTAGATAATCTTGTACAGGATTGGGGAAAGAGAGATACATCTGCTCTGCTTATAGCCTCATCGTCACTACTGCTCGTACCTAGTGTGATGGTACGGCAGCTGGTGTTAATACTGTTTTCGTTGCTGACGGTGAGACAGACGCGGTAAGTACCATTTTGGGCGAAGGTATGGTACGGACTCTGCGTACTCACTCGTGTACTGCCATCCCCGAAGTCCCAAGACCACGTCTCCGGCCGGAAGTAACTCAAGTCTGTAAAGCGAAGGCGAAGATGATCTAGACTATCCGCTTCGTAGCGGTACTTGGCTATGGGATGATTGTCAAGGCCGAGGGTGTCGCAAGGTGAGCCATCAAGTGGACCGAGGCGGTAATGGGGGAAGTTGGGGATGGTCCATGGATTATTGGGGATGCGGATAGCATGCTGACGAAAGGTGCAGGATTCTCCTTCTTCATTGGGATAGTCCATGACATGCATGTGATATGCGGTACCCGCGCCAGATACATTGTAATGTCGCCCATCAGGACCTTCCGCCCAAAAACCAAATACAGTCTTGTAAAAACTAGGATCGGGAAAACTCTCAAATCCATCCTAAACGGCTATTTCTTTCATCGGGAATCCTGACTTAGTAAGATCTATTTGATATAATAAGGTATCGTGGTTGGCATATAAATATTTTCCATTGGGTGAAAAAACAACACTTTGGCCTAAAGCAAATTTTGGAATATAGATCTCCTTATGATGTGGATTGCTAAGCCTGCCACTGCATCTATCAAAATCATATATAGATATCACAGCCTGCTGCGGTATATATCTCCCGTCTATGACAACATATCTGCTGCCATCATAGGAGAAAGCAGCATTACCTGAGTTAAATCCACTTTGTGCCTTGCCGATACTTTGGGTATGTTGCAGCATTAGACCAGATGCATCGAGCAAATAAGTGTAATACGTGGTGTTGTCCCCACTGATCAGGATGATCCACCAATCGCGCCCATTAGCATGGCGCACTGCCTTGGTCATACCGCTACCCAGAAATTTATGGTCAATTACATTATCTTTATTTACGACATTTGCTCTACTCCCATTTTTGTATCCTGTGATGATGCCCCAATACACACCTGTCTGTACATCCTGTATGTGATCTTGTTTCATGGCCATAAAAAATATTGAATCACTTTTGCTTGGGTAAGGCAACAAGATCACCCCTTGTGGAATTCTATAACCAAAATTATACTTGGAACTTGACCATAAGCTCCAATATATATCATATCCAACAGTATCTCCATTTATCGCAAATTGACTATTTGCGTCAAATACAGATCTACCGTGGGTGTAACAAAACAATTGGCCATCAGGCTTACATACCGATGATAATGTACCATTAGGGTCTGATATGCGACCTAGCTTATACTCTAACTTCATCGGGTCTTCATTAAAATTTAAATCGAACGGCCAAAAACGTTTTAAAATGCTATCAGCTTTCATTTGTTCCAAAGAACTTCCCTTTGCTGATCCAAGTGGCCAAACATAATCTTCTTTTTGAGCCTTGACCACCAAACACTTAAATATAATGATACAAACTATGAGAATGCGCATATCCATAAATTTTGAAAAAGTGGGACGAGAATAAGGTAATGCTCATCCCACTTAAAGTTTTATTTAATTTTGATAATTTTACGGTAGAAAGGTATTTTTGAGCTACCTATACATCTATCCAATACTTACATTTAGTGGTTCTACATTAAAAATTTAGTTCAATAAAAAATATGTTGCTTCAAAGATAAGAAAAATATATTTTAAATTTGGCAACATCTTTGTCCCTTTTTTCATATACTTTTATTCATAAATCGAAATATACCCTTTTTGGGGTAGGTAAAAAAATAGCTAATTATGACCATATCCATATAAAAATTTGGCTGCTTGGATAGAACGAATAATATTATTCCTTCTGTTCGGTTTATTGATGGATACACAAAATAAAATCAGGATTTGATTTTTTGGGGGTGTAAAAAATAATGCGTAAACTCTGAACTCTAAAGGGAGTTCTTCAAGTACTCTACAAACTTCTTCGGGTACTTGATAACCGTCTTTAAGTACTTGATGCTTCCTCAATTACTCGGTAATTTTCTTTTAGTGTTTGAATTTTTTCTTTAGATAATAAAAGACTTTCTGATAACATTGATGATCTCACGACTTCGATGGTAATAACATTTAACTGCACTGGAAAAGGATAGTATAGTTACAGAATTATATTCTAAGTCAAAATGGGCCGACAAATATTATTTACAAATTAAGATGCTCCATTGTTGACATGGGCTCCATTGATGATTTTCATCAAAATCCAAAAAAGAAGCTTAGTTTTTAGCATCTTATACCTTGTAGTTATGGTTTAAAAAATAAATTAAACCTTTTTGACCAAGATATATATCTTGTGGTGTATATTTACCTCTCATTAAGTCACTTAAATTAGATAAAATATGGCCAACTGGAGTAGACGGGATATCATCAAAACCTTTGGCTTATCTGCCGCCCTACCCTTTTCC
>CAMBRK010000115.1 GCA_945870185.1 Aureispira sp. CCB-QB1
TGGTCGTCAATTTGTTGGCTGAAATTTCATTGCCTTTCATGATTTTTACTTATTTTTGTGTGGTTAAATAAGTAAAACAATAAAAATGCTAGCAACTGGGCCAAACACCAACGAACGAGATAGCCTTCACCAGAGGTGTCGCTTGAACATGGGTTTGGCAAAAGTGGCGGTTCAGTACTCCGCAAACATCCCGCAGTATTGCGGGATGGTTAATCAAAATTTGGTTCTCCGCATCAATCCCGCAGAAATGCGGGATGGTGAAAATCGCCACCTTCACCAAGCCCGAAACAGTAAATGGCAATGCTGATAAAAGATAAAAGACACTCAACGATAATGAATAAAAATAGATTTAACTTCCCACAAATTAGAATAAAGTAAACAATAATGAAACATAATACCATAGCTAACACCACTCCTCGCCGAGATTTCCTGATTCAACTAGGAGTGGTAGGAATTTCGATGATGTTTACCAAATCCAAAGTTTTCGGTTTACCAGTCTCTTCAACAAATCCTCTCATTGACTTTAAGCCATCGCTAAATGATGAGGATATTTTTACGTACATCAACCGGATTTCAGGAGGATTTGACTTAGAGTTTTACAAAAAGCTGGTTGGTGCTGCCAATGAATTCAAAGAAGGTGACGAAATTGCAGGAATTGCAGCTCCTGATGAAACCGCCAGAAAGATGGCGCGTAACCTTATCGCAAAGACACTACTATCAGACGTTATCGGGCAGCCTCTTTTCAGAGATGAACAATATGAACTTATTCACAATACTACCGCATTTGACAAAGATGTTATTAGCATGACCTTCGGCCAGTTAAAAGAGTTCCTCCTTGAATCGGATGAAGCTGACATCAAGCGCATCATGCCTTCTTTGTCAAGTGATGTTATTGCTTTCGTTGTAAAGCTACTGACCAATAACGAGTTAGTCAGCATCAGCAGCAAAGTCTTTAATCCACTCCCAAATAGCAACATTGGCGCAAAAGGTTATGTTAGTGCGCGCGTACAGCCTAACTCACCTACCGATAATATCGAGGATATTGTTTGGCAGGTATTTGATGCCTGGTCTTATGGTGTGGGAGATCTGGTGCTTGGAACCAATCCGGTTTCGAGTGATCCGCTCAAGGTGGCGCAAATCGAAGCGGCGCAGTATGACTTACTAGTTACCTTCCGATTGGAGAATACCATGCCCCATTGCGTCCTTTCTCACATTGATATTCAATCTCTAGTTGAACATACTCAGCCAGGAACTACAGGCATCTGGTTTCAGAGTCTGGCAGGCACAGTTAAGGCTAATCAAACCTTCGATGTTACCATTGAAAAAATGCAGGCACATGCAGATGCACGGCAAACAAACCGCTATGGACTCTACGCAGAAACCGGTCAGGGTGCCGACGGTACCAACGGCCACGGTGAAGGGTTTGATATGGTTGTACATGAATCCCGCAAATACGGCTTTCTGCGTGCACTAAAGCAACGTCTGGGAAAACCCAATAATAACAATTCTGTTCCTTGGGTTTTTCTTAATGATGTAGCTGGCTTCATTGGCCCGGAGGTATTCCGCACCAAAGAGCAACTTGTTCGTTGCTGCCTGGAAGACCTGGTAATGGGCAAGCTGCATGGGCTTACGATTGGGCTAGACATCTGCACAACGCTGCACATGGATGTCACACTAGATGATCTTGATTGGTGCATTGATAAGATTATGCCCGCCAATCCTGCCTATTTAATGGCTTTGCCAACGAAAAATGACCCCATGCTCAGCTACCTAACCACATCTTTTGCCGACCATGTTCGGGTGCGTGAGCAATTTGGCTACAAGGTAAATGATGCCATGTGGGATTTTTTTAAGCGTATCGAAATAATCGGAAATGATAATAAACCAACCGCCCTTTTTGGTCAGCCCAACCAAGTTTACTTGCGCTATTGCAGAGCAAAAGGCGATATGCGCAGTGATGAAACAATATTGATTGAGGGTAAATCCGCCATTGACCGCGTTCGCAAACGAGGCGTGCCTATTGCCGAAGGATTTGGAGAAAATTTCTGGCAAATGGAACCTTCGCTGGATCACGAAATTCGAGAGCTGTATAAAGACGCTAAATATTGTTTGTGGACTGAATGGGAGCCCACCTATCTGCAGTCCGTAAAAAATGCTATTGTGTTATCATCAATGTCGACTAACAGAATTGACTATGTGTATCACCCTGCCAGCGGTGAGCGAATAGCACCCGAAAGTTTATTGGTAATTCAACGCCTGCGTAAAAGGCTCAAAAAGAATACACCTGATGTGCAGATTATCATTTCCGACGGCTTGAATACCCGATCAATTATGGATGAAGATCACCTTGAAACATTTCTTCCTTCCATTTACAAAAATTTGGGTTCTCTCAATTTAACTATCGCTGAAGCCCCCATTGTGATTCGGAACGGACGTGTGCGTGCAGGCTACGAGGTAGGAGAGCTACTTTTTGGGAAAGAGGGTTTGAGTAAACATTGTGTTGTACATATCATTGGCGAGCGGCCCGGTACTATGCACCGCAATTTCTCGGTCTATATTACTGCAGCATCAGCATCAAATTGGAATAGCCGTGGCAAAGTCGATCACGATATTACACGAGTGATTTCAGGTATCAGCGATACGGCATATTTACCAAAAGAAGCAGCAGTAGAAGTGGCTTCGATTGTTGCGAAACTGATGGGTGTAAAATAGAATTCAATATATATTCAATTCATGAAATCAAATGCAAGGAGAAAGTAAAAAGCTATAGAAATCAAAACATAGAAGGAAGCACCAGTAGTAACAGCAAATATAATAAATTGGCAATTCATTCGTTAAAATAAAGTTAAGTTTTTCAATCAAACTTTCGTGCAGGATAAAAGTTTTGTGCTTCGAAATCGCCAACTTCTTATAGCTGCGAAACTTTAGCTGAAAGTATAAACTAATCAGATAAAATAATTAGTATCTTTACATAAACAAATAATAAATACTTTAATAATATGAAAACAGACTATGACCGTATTTCAAAAGAATACCAATTATCGAAACTTCAGCCTTGGCGTAAATTTGTAGAAGCCCATACATTTTTTAAGCTTGCGGGAGATTTAACAAACAAGTACATTTTGGATCTTGCTTGTGGTGATGGTTTTTATAGCAGGCAATTAAAATTGAGAGGGGCAGCCAATGTTGAAGGCGTAGATATTTCAAAAGAAATGATTCAACTTGCCAGGGGGTCAGAAGAGAAAAACCCATTAGGCATAACTTATCACATTCAAGATGTACTTAATTTAAAATTAAATAAAAAATTTGATCTAATAACCGCATCTTACTTACTCAATTATGCTAAAAACATGGAAGAAATAACTCAATTTGCGAAGGTTATTTCGGAACACTTGAACCCCGGCGGACAATTTATTACAATCAATAGCAATCCTGATTATCAAGCTCCGGTGAATACTTTGCGTAAGTATGGATTTACACGTGAAAATGAAAGTCGCTTGGAAGGTGGTAAAATCGTCTACCGCTTTTATCAAGAAGATGGAAGTCATATCGAAGTAATTAATTATCATCATGAAAAAGCTACCCATGAGATGGCCTTTCAATTTGCTGGTTTATCAAATATAAAATGGCATCCAATGGAATTATTTTCCGAATTAGTTAATGAATTAGATGCCGACTATTGGAAGCCTATTATAGATACTCAACCTGTGATAGGACTAACTTGCGAATTAAAAGTTGCGATTTGAGATAATACAACGCATTAGCTCATTTGGAATTAACCGGTTTTAGTAATGGGAACAAAATTGAGGAAGAACTATCTGGTCGGGAACAAACAAAGTACTGAATTAAGAGCAGCAGGAGACAATAGTTAAACTAAAAGGAAGTAAGACCATAGGAATATTTTAACTAAAAATACTGAATTTAGTTTTAGCAAGGTTGAGATAATCCATCCTCTAGCACCAGACAATGCCGAAATTATCGACAAGCAATACAGTAAAGAAATGGGTCTTAAAAACGAGAAGTATATTATGAAAAAAAGAAGTGGTAAATATATTTTTTGTTTAGCCTACGCATTTTGCAAGCACATTTAAAATAGCTACTAGCCAACGCTAAAGCAAAGCTTAAAAAGCTTGCAAAGCCAACCCAAGAGAAATTTGAAGTATTCACGAACACCTTTAAAAAAAACAAGAAGTGAGTAAAAAGAAATTTTCTAAAAATACCCCACCGTACGACGTAAGATAATGAAACGAGTAACAAAAAATAGACCTACAAACCACGGCGGACAAGTAAGTACTGGTAGTAACAGGCGTTTGGCTCATGAAGGAAGATAAAAACCCATTCACAAAGAAAATCTCCTAATAGGTTAAGATTTTTGTAGTGTAGGTGATTTTGTGGTCTTGCAATCCAATAATGAGCGATAACTTTTGACGATTTTTTAACCATCAAAAGTTTTTAGCGGTATGCGGATATTACCTACATTAGTTTTTATTATCTTCACTATTTTGGGTCTTTACGGTCAGGATCTTGTAGCTTGGGCGCCATCTACAAATAATTTAACAGAAGGTCAAAGTATGATTCATATAAATCTGGGAGTACCCGCTTCTGTTGGAATTGTTGGTGATGGAAATGATGGTGTAAGCCATATTCAAGTTTTTATATTTGACAATACTAATGTTTTACAAGAGACTGCTATTTGGCCATCCAATCCGGATGGTGCTGTTTTTACCGGGTGGAAAGCAGAATATGTGGCACTTTCGGGTCAGGGGTCAAGTTGCATGGATGGTGGCAAAGATTGGTTTTTCATTAATGATAACAATAATAATTCATATAGTAACATGGATCACTGTGTAAAATTGGCTCCCATGCCTATAACATACCAAAATCAACCCTCCGTCAAACTCCAAAACAACCAAACCCATATCACCTGGTCAGTCGCCACCCAAATCAACAACGAAAAATACATCATCGAGCATTGCCTAGATGTCAAAACCTTCTCAGCCATCGGAGAGATAGTAGGTGACGGCACAAGCAGTGTAATAAAACACTACGAATACATCCACACATCACCATCCATCGGCATCAACTACTACCGCATCAAGCAAGTGGACTTTGACAGAAAATACAGTTATAGCCATATAGCGAGTGTGATATACGATGGCAACGTAGAGACCAACATATATCCAAATCCTGCTACATCAGAAGTGACCATCACAGCAACAGAACCATCATCAATGCAAATCTTTGATGTTTATGGCAGAGTACTCTCAAAACAGGATATTTCTGACGGACAAAACACTGTAAATCTATCAGAACTTCCAACAGGAATTCTTATCTTTGTGGTCGGAGATCGAAGATATCAGGTTTTGAAGGAATGATAGATAGAAAGTATGATGTATTAGCAAGTGATAATTGGCTTATTTACGAGTTTGAGAGTATTGGTCCGAAAGGTCGTATACCTAAAATGGTGATATACCAACATATTGAAGGAAATTTATACAATCTAGCTTTCGGTGATAAAGATTCCGAATCTGGAAATATCGATGATTTAGTTGTTTCTGATAACCAAGATACCGAAATTGTGCTTGCAACGGTTGCATCAACCTTATTTGACTTTTTTGAAAACTATGATGGCACTATTGTCTTTGCAAAAGGGAGTACTCACAGTAGAACAAGACTTTATAGAAGACATCTGAACATATTGTTAGAACATATAGAGCAAAATTTCCTATTGTTAGGCGAACTTAATGGAGAGATAGAGCGTTTTCAAAAGAACAAAGAATATACTTCATTCTTAATCACAAAATTATAAACATGTTAAAAGAATTGAGAAATAAAACAAAAACAAAAGTTGATCCAAATCTAACCGAAAAGTACAAAGGAAAAATTTTGTTTAAAGAAAAATACGATTGGGCAGTAAATCATGTCAAAGGTCGTGATATAGAAAAGGAAATTCTTGATGCCTTGAATAGAGAAAAAATCACGAAGCCATAACAGAAGCTTTGACGCCAGTTTTGTCTATCGCCAAAAACCTTCGCAAAGCACAGCCGTTATGGCTCATAAAGGAAGAACCAAAACCCATACACAAAGAAAATCGCCTTACAGGTAAAGATTTTTGTAGCGTTGGTGAATTTGTGGTCTTGCAATCCAATAACGAGCGATAACTTTTTACGATTTTTTAACCATCAAAAGTTTTTAGCGGTAAGCGGATTTTATCTTTTTTGATTTTGTTATTAATTTCTTAGAATACCTATGTGTACACACAATGTTATATGAGTATTATAACCCAATCTTTTCCATCTAATACTGCAATTATAGGACAACAAATGGCTAAATTTGTTACAACAGCTAATGCAAGTTTCGAATTAAGCAATGGGGGAACAAATTTTCACCTATATATTAATAATATATTACAAGTTAATGGATTCGGGACAGCTTATAACGCTGGTGATTCAGTCAAAATAATTCCATTTTCATCAGGTTTTGAAGATATTAGTATTATCTCAACGGTTTGTGGTTCTGTTACCGAGAGTTTTACAATTGTTAATGGACCATTACCAGTAAGGTGGATGTATCAACTTACAGGCAAAGTTATCAAAACCAAAACCCACATCACATGGTCAGTTGCCACCCAAATCAACAACGAAAAATACATCATCGAGTACAGCAAAGATGGCAGGACCTTATCACAAATCGGAGAGATAGCAGGTGACGGCAACAGTAATGTAACAAAACACTACGAATACATCCACACATCACCTTCCATCGGGATGAACTACTATCGCATCAAACAAGTGGACTATGATGGTAAGTACAGCTATAGTGACATAGCAAGTGTAAGATACGATGGCACCAGAGAAACCAACATATATCCAAATCCTACCACATCAGAAGTGAATATCTCAACTTCAGAACCAACATCTTTGCAAATCATGGATATTTATGGCAGAGTACTGAAAAGACAGAACTTATCTGAAGGACAAAACACCGTAGAAATATCTGAACTTCCATCGGGAATCCTTATCTTTGTGGTCGGAGACTGCAGGTTTAAGGTTTTGAAGGAGTAAAAATGGAGTTAGAAAAGTATTTATTACAAACAGATGAGCAACAAGAAGTTTTTGATTTTTACAGTCAGGGACCTAAAGGAAATATTCATAAAAGAATAGCTTACACACCAACAACAATACCTAATTTATGGCAACTTGTAATGGGAGATTATAATATTAAAACTGACGAAATAGATTTTTTAAATGTAACGAATAACAACGATAGAGATAAAGTATTAGCAACAGTCGGGTCAACTCTTTACTCATTTTTCAGTAAGAAACCCACTGTAATGATATATGCAAGGGGTAGCACACAAGCAAGGACAAGATTGTATCAAATAGGAATAAACTTTATGTATGAAAGTATAGAACAAGATTTTGAAATATTCGGGGAACTTGATGGTGAGTTTGAACGTTTCACAAGAGATACAAATTATCATTCATTTATAGTCATTAAAAAGTAAATTATGAAACCAAATCAAATAGAAACATTAGATATTAGAAGGAAACCAATAATTGCCATCAATAAAAAATTAAACAGTGCCAGAAATATGGAACTTCCACAGTTTAAGATTGACAATGTTGAAAATGCTATTAAAAATACAAATCTGCTTGAACTTATAGATAAAATCGACAAAGAGAGAATCACAAAACCATAACAAGTGTTTTGACGCCAGTTTTGGCTATCGCCAAAAACCTTCGCCAAGCCACCAAACCGTCAGACTGTTCAAAAACTATAAAAATATATTACATAAAGCTATAACATGTTATAGGATTTCAATATCTTTATGTTGTCAGAAATATAAAAGAAAATGAGTCTAATCATAAAGCAAGACCGTCTACAAGTACAAATGCTATCCATCGATAGTATGGTACCATCAGATCATCCCATCAGAGTCATAGATCAGTTTGTAGAAGCAGGGGATGATGAAAAGCTAGGATTTGTTATGAAAGGTCAAAAGACAGAAGGAAGACCAGCGTACGAAATCAAATCCATGATCAAACTCTACATGTATGGGTATATAAACGGCATACGCTCATCAAGAAAACTTTCAAAAGAATGCAATCGAAATTTTGAATTATGGTGGCTGATGCAAGAGCTGAGACCGAAGCATGTGACTATAGCTAATTTCCGCAAAGAAAATAAATCAGCCTTCAAAGAATTATTCAGAGCATTCAATATCATATGCATGAATGCGGTTCTATTTGGTAGAAAAATAGTAGCCATCGATGGATCAAAATTTAAAGCCGTCAATAGCAAGATAGAACAACTATAATGAAAATAAAATAGAACAACACCTAGATTATATCGATAAGCAGACAGAGCAGTACATCCAGGCACTCGAAGACAATGATAAGAGAGAGAAAAAAGAAAAACTAACGGGCAAAAAAGTAGAAGAAACCTTATCATCACTAAAAGTAAGAAAAGCAAAATATGAAAATCTCAAAGAACAAATATCAAAAAGCGACCAACGTCAAATAAGCACAATCGATAGTGATGCCAGAGCACTACCCTTGCATATGAACATAGTAGAATTAGGCTAAAATGCACAAACAGCAGTAGATGAAAAACACAAACTCAAAGTTGACTTTGAAGTCACCCATGAATCGGACATCCAGGCACTAAGTCACATGGCCATCAAAGCCAAAGAAGCATTAGGCATCCAGGCTGAAGAACAATTAATAGTATTAGCGGATAAAGGATATCATACAGGCAAAGAATTACAAAAGTGTCACGAAGCAGAAATAGAAACACTAGTATCAGAAAAGAAACATGCACACGACAAGAAAGATGAAAGATTTCAAAAGAAAAACTTTGCCTACAACGCAGAAACAGACACCTATACATGTCCTGAGAAAAAAGTATTGACGATCGAGCGGACAGAGTATGAACCACACATGGAAAGTAACAAGGCGTCCTTACAAGCGAAAATACCATTGTATAAAAAGCGACAATCCATCGTCGAACATCCATTTGGGACCATAAAACGACAACGAAATATGACACATACAATATGAAAAGGAAAAGAGAAAGTAAATGGTGAGTTTGCACTTATCTTCCTGTGCTACAATTTTAGTAGGATTTTAACAATGCTCGGAAATAAAAATCTGAATATCAAGCAAATAAACGATATTTTGTCGTTTTTGTTGATATGGCCATATATGGCTCTTGAGAAGAGTAAAATGATATTTTTGTATTTTACACAAATTGCTTTCAATCTTAAATTTAAAAACAGTAATTTTGCATGAGGTTTTTGAACAGTCTGCCGTTAGCAATAATCAAGACAAAAAAATAAAACAAAAGTATGGTAAAAAATAAAATTCTTTCTCTTGCCCTAATTCAATTATTTTACATAAACCTGTATTGTCAAAATGAGCCATTAAGAATAGGCGTAGTGGGGTTAACACATACCCATGTGCATTGGATTTTTAATAGTAATTCAAATGAAGAATTTGAAATAGTCGGAATTGTTGAACCTAATAAAGATTTGGCAAAGAGATATGCGAATCAGTATAAATTTTCAATGGACATGGTTTACAATACTATTGAGGAATTGATAGTAAAGAAGCAACCAAAAGCAGTAACAGCATTTGGAACCATATATGATCATCTAAAGATTGTTGAAATTTGTGCTCCAGCGGGAATTCATGTAATGGTTGAAAAGCCTTTAGCGGTAAATTTAGAACATGCAAAAAAAATGAAACAACTTGCTGATAGGTATGGAGTTCATTTATTGACGAATTATGAAACGACTTGGTATCCAACTAACCACAAAGCAATTGAATTAATTAAGCAAGATACAATTATTGGTGGTATCCGAAAAATAGTAATCAGAGATGGTCATAAAGGTCCTAAGAAAATAGGAGTAGATAAAGAGTTTTTAGAATGGTTGACAGATCCAGTTCTTAATGGTGGGGGTGCTATTACTGATTTTGGTTGTTATGGAGCTAATTTACTAACCTGGATTTTGGAAGGTCAAAAACCAAATAGTGTGACGGCAATAACAGCTCAACAACAACCCGAAAACAATCCAAAGGTCGATGACGAAGCCATTATAATTTTGACTTATGACAGTTTAGTAGCAATTATACAAGCATCATGGAACTGGCCAATTGGCAGGAAGGATATGGAAATCTATGGATTGAAAGGAGCAATTTACTCAGATAATCGCCATGATTTGAGAATACGAATTGCAACTGGTTATGATGAATTTAAAGAGGAAAAAATAAAGTTACCAGAAAGAGAAGCTCCTTACAATGATCCTTTTGTTTATTTTGCATCCATAATAAATGGAAATATTAAAACAAAACCATATGATTTATCTTCTTTAGAAAACAACATTATAGTAATGGAAATTTTAGATGCTGCAATCAAAAGTTCCAAGTTAAGTCAATCTATTGAACTAAAAAAATGACTACTACCAAACCTTAAGGCTGGAAGTTGTGTTGAAAACCGACTTTCGGACTATGTTGAACGAAGCGGTGCTGGAGTCAAAGCAGAAATATTTCCTGTGGGGATTGGAACGAATGGTTTAGTTATTTAAGTTTTTATTTGATGATTTTAAGTTGACATTTTGCTTGGTTGTTGCAAGAGTGGCTTTGAGATTGGATGAAATGAAGAAGATATTTTGCATGGAGTATTTAGTTGTGACACATTTAGCGCTTATAATGTTTATTAATTGTCAAGGCATGGCCAAGGCATCTTGTGGATGCTTAAAAAATGGATTATAAATACGGAATCGCGATAGGTTTTTGTGATAGAGGAGGATCTTTGTTGGGCAATATGATGTCAATGGTTACCATAGAACCATTTTTGCATTTGTGACAGTGGCAAGCGTCGGATATGCCGAAGAGTCTTTCTAATGCTGCAGCTTTGCGTTGGGCTTTAGTAAGTAAGGTATTATGGGCTACTCCAAGTGCTTTCCTAGCTTTTGCGATCTATTTTTATCTACAAGCATTAAACATAAAACCATACTGTCTTACTTTGCGGAAGCCCAATGGTACGATCCCGCTAAAGACGGGACAAGTTATGCATTGTAAATCGACGTACGAACTGTACTCCCTTGAGAGTCATTAGTTTATTTTTGGCGCTATCCTTGTAATCTTTGTAAGAGACAGTTACGCTGAACTCCGTTACATCTAGAATACGATGATTGGTGATGGCCACTTTGTACGTATATCTGGCTAGGTACTTAACCCACATTGCTCAGGAAAGCATATAAATTAGTAATTTGAAAAAAGTTATCCACAAAATTCGTTTAATTTGGGGCTATTTTGCGATATTTTGATGTCTTCAATTTTGTAAGTGATTGATAATCAGATGTAGCATTTTTTGAAAAT
>CAMBRK010000116.1 GCA_945870185.1 Aureispira sp. CCB-QB1
AGGTCAGACCACAGTGAGCTTCGAAATGCCTGAGGCAGGAGCAGCAACATTAAGTGTATATGACATGACAGGTAAAATAGTAGTAGTAAGAAACATCGCAGCAACAAAAGGCTTAAACAGTGAAGTATTCACTAAAGAGCAATTAGGAGCAAGTGGTGTAATGTACTACACATTAGAAAGCGGTGACTTCACAGCTACTAAGAAAATGATCATCGTTGAGTAATCAATAGCATGATATAACTCGAAACTGAGTTAGAACTTAAATCGGTTTTTGGGATGGCCTCTCTTCAAGCAATTGAAGGGGGGCTTTTTTTATAATTCTATTTCAATTTTTTGTATCTTTGGCAAAAGTTTTAATATTAGATGATGAGAGATGTTTTTATAATTGACGGTATACGAACACCCATTGGGAATTTCAGAGGAAGTCTTTCTAATGTAAGAACTGATGATTTAGCTGCGATACCTTTAAAATATTTAAAAGATAAGTATGAGCACCTACACGATAAGGTAGATGATGTCTTCATGGGTTGTGCAAATCAGGCAGGAGAAGATAATAGAAATGTGTCTCGAATGGCTTTACTTTTAGCAGGCTTTGATCATAAAGTACCAGGAGAAACTATCAATCGCCTTTGTGCTTCAGGCATGTCTGCAGTGGTACACGGGAGAAGAGCTATTTTGGCAGGCGAAGCTGAAGTCATCATTGCAGGAGGAGTTGAGCATATGACTAGAGCACCTTACGTTATTTCCAAAAGTAGTGCTCCCTTTGGTACAGATAGCCAGATGTTTGACACAAGTTTTGGGTGGCGTTTTATTAACGCTAGGCTCAAGGAAATGTATGGGACAGATGCTATGGGTGAGACTGCTGAAAACTTAGCTGATAGATATTTAATACCCAAAGAAGACCAAGACATGTTTGCTTTTAACTCGCAAATGAAAGCGGCGAGTGCTTCAGCATCAGGAAGATTTGAGCGAGAAATAGTGCAACTTTCTTTGCAAAAAAGTAAATCAGAAACTATAATGTTTGACAAAGATGAATTCATAAAGCCAAATACATCAATGCAAGTTTTGTCACAGCTCAAACCAGCTTTTAGGAGTGGAGGAAGTGTGACAGCGGGCAATGCTTCAGGATTAAATGATGGCGCTGCAGCTTTACTATTAGCTTCACAAGCTGCCATGACGGCGTATTCATTAACTCCATTATGTCGTATAGTGTCATCTGCTGTTACGGGAGTGGAGCCAAGAGTTATGGGCATTGGACCAGTAGATGCTTCGAGATTAGCACTGAAACGAGCTGGATTAAGTTTAGATCAAATGGATATCATAGAAATCAATGAAGCTTTTGCAGTACAGGTTTTATCTTGTATGAAAGAACTCAATTTATCGAGTGTTGACCCAAGAATAAATCCTAATGGTGGTGCTATCGCATTAGGACATCCATTAGGAATGTCAGGCGCAAGAATCATTCTAACCGCTGCTCATGAATTAATATTGACAAATAAAAAATATGCATTGGTGACTATGTGTGTGGGAGTAGGGCAAGGTTATGCAGTAATTATCGAAAAGGTTTAACATTTTCATTTTTTGATCGTTATATAAATATATTCAGGTAGTGCTTTAATAGAATGCACTTTTTAGCTTGACGATTTTTTAGTTTAGTCTTTAAAAAAGTAGGGTTTGGTTATATTCAATTTATTTATCTAAATGTTGAGGAAATGTATAATTTTAGGTTTTGGTCTAGTTTAGTTTTATGGATTGTTGTAAATATTTACACTGTGGAAGGACAAGTACTGTTACAACTAGAAGTGAAGAACGAAGTTGAAGCTATTAAGTTTTTCCCGGGTCAAGACTTAGTTATAAAGACTAAAGATATTGATGAGTGGCAAAAGAGAACTATTTTTAGGTTTATACCTGAAACAAATTTAGTGGTATTTGATGATGGAGTTGTAGTGTTAGATGAAATTACTCACGTAAAACTGTCTAATCAAATGGCAAACATTGCGGGAAAGGCTTTTACAGCTTTTGGAAGTGGTTGGTTGTTATTTGGTGGAGTTGCATATTTAGCAAGGGGCGATGAATTTACTTGGTCTACATTTGCAATTGGAGCTGTTGCGGTGGGTATAGGTTATTTATTCACAAAAATAGCTTCTAAGCGGAAATATACCATTGGAAAAAATGCTAATCTAAGAATTATAGATATAAGTTTTCCAACACCCGAAGAAGTTTTAAAATCCAAGAGAATAATCACCCCTTAGCTAGATGGTTTTATTTACCAAAGTTTTGAGATAGACTCCTGACAAAAGGCCAAATACAAAACCACCAATATGAGCCCACCAAGCAACACCTTCACTTGCACTAGATGTGGGTCCTAGTGAACCAAAACCGGAAAATAATTGCTGAACGAACCATAAACCTAAAAATACTAAAGCTGGAACATAGAATGACCTGAAAAGTATTAGCACAATTACTTTGATTTGTGATTTGGGAAACATCAGTAAATAGGCACCCATAACAGCGGAAATAGCACCACTAGCTCCTAACGACGGGATAACTGCGGATGAAATGTTTATATTATCTGATGAGCATGGATTATCAATAGCACACGGAAAACAAGTGATCATCGATAGCTCTTCACTAAATGTACTGAAATATATGTGTGCAAAGCTTGCAAAAAGCCCTCCTGAAATATAAAATAACAAGAACTTTAAACTCCCAATTTTGGCTTCAATGTTATCAGCGAACACCCAAAGAAAAAGCATATTTCCTATCAAATGCATCCAACTCCCGTGCATAAAGATACTCGATACTAATGTGTGATAAGATTTTCCCATAATGATGTCCAAAGGGATAGCCGCATACTCACATACTAGATTACCTGGTATAGCTACTTGCAGTAAAAATATTAAAACATTTATGGCAATAAAGGTGTAACTGACATAAGGTTTGTGACCGCCTTGAACTTGAGTGTCTCCAATTGGGATAAACATATTTTATATTCTGTTATTTGCTGTATTCAAATAGATATGCTCCAATATTTTTTGGTCTATTTCAGACATTGAGGTATTGCGGCGTTGCATAACAATTTCGGCAGTTTCTAGAGCTTTTTTAATCATATGATTGGTAAATCCTGATGCTCCGCCCCAAGAAAAGGATGGGATGAAAGTTCTAGGAAAGCCATCTCCAAAGATATTTGATCCTACCCCAATCACGGTACCAGTATTTAGCATGGTATTTATACCAGTTTTACTGTGGTCACCCATGATGAGACCACAAAATTGAAGTCCAGTATCTTGAAAACTTTCTGATACATAGGACCAAATTTTGATAGGGAGATAGTTATTTTTAAGATTTGATGTATTTGTATCAGCACCTAAGTTACACCATTCGCCTATGACACTATTGCCTAAATATCCATCGTGTCCTTTACTGGAGTTCGCTTGCAATACGCAATTATTAACTTCACCTCCCAGCTTGCAATAAGGCCCTAAAGTCGTAGGGCCATAGATTTTGGCACCCATTTTTACAACTGAACCATCACATGCTGCAAACCCACCCCTGATCATGGTTCCCTCCATGATTAATGAATCTTTACCAATGTAAACTGGCCCGTTATTGGTATTAATAATACAATATTCCATAACCGCCCCTTCTTCTAGAAAAATCGGATATTTACCATGTACTTTATTGGTTTCTGATATTTTTTGTGATTTTCTTCCCGCTGTAATTAAATCGAAGTCGTATAATAATTCTCTTCCATTTTGTGAAAAAATATGATAAGGTCTTGTAATTCTGTTGATTTCTGTGGTTTCAGAATTGATTTCTTTTCCTTTTAGAGAACTCAGGGCATTGGATTCTATGGATAAATTGTCAAAATGTTTATCGCTAAGTCGTGCTGCAATCATTTCGTCCTGGAACATCAGAGTTTCACCCAAGGATAAACTCAAAATATGTTCAACTAATTGACTTGTGGGAAGAAAAGTGCTGTTAATTAGAAGATTATCTTGTTCAATTACTAGGGGGAACTTCTCTGCCAGATAGTCTTGCGTAATATAACTTGCATTTCCTTGAAGGCGTTTTTCCCATTTTTCTTTTATGGTGAGAATACCAATTCTGAGTTCACAAATAGGTTTAGTAAATGTCAAAGGAAGAAGATGTGACCAATGATCATCTCCAAAAAGGATAATGTTTAAATTGGAAGGGAGCATTATCAAAGTTATTTATATCATCACATAAAACAAAAAAAGCCCTTATTTTTGATAAGGGCTCTAAATTTTAATATAATTGAATTTGCATTATTTTGCTGTGAATTTTGCAAATTTCTTATTGAATTTATCAATTCTACCCGCAGTATCCACAAATTTGACTTTACCGGTGTAGAATGGATGAGAGAAAGACGAAACTTCCATTTTAACTAATGGATATTCATTACCATCCTTGTACACTATTGTATCCCTAGATTTTGTGCAAGATCTAGTTAAAAACATTTCATCATTAGATATATCTTTGAACACTACAAATCTATAATCAGCTGGGTGGATTTCCTTTTTCATTTTGACGTGAATTTATTTTTAAAAAAACTTAATATTAGTAATATCCTTTTAAAAAGGCACACAAAAGTAAGTTAAAATTATATTATAGAAAAATATTTGAGTATTTTTTGTACTAAATATTAAATATTTTTTGGTTAAACTATTATTTAGATCTAAACCAATTCATTTTTGCCCAAACCATCTAGCTCATTTATGGGGTTTTTGGGGTCAGGACCATAATTATTTGGTCCTTGGGTTCCTTCTGAAACTAGAAATACAAGTAATATTATAAATCCTATGAATGGAATAAGACCGATCAGCAATAGCCAACCACTTCTATTAGTATCATGTAATCTTCTTACACCTACCGCTAAGCTTGGGATTAAGAGCCCCAAACCTGTAATAAAGAGGAAGGCAGTACCTAGAATACCCAAAGCAGCACTTTCTAAAAATATTCCAAATAGGGATATAGCATAGCCAATTATGGTGATAATGACATTAAAAAGCACAAACATCCAATATTCATTTCTTCTGGCCCTACCATCGAAATCTGCGTACTTGTTTTTTAGAACGTATAAAAAAGTTTCCATTGGTTTATAAGTTATATTTTATTAAAAAAAATTTCGGTGTAAAATTCGTTATTTATTATGAAAATGTAAAAGAAAATTTGTTAAAATATCATTAGAACCAAAATGTTAAATTAAAAATCAATTTACTCAAATATTTAATCCTCCACAAACACTTAGTACTTGTCCTGTTATATAAACTGACATATCTGAGCCCAAATAAACGCAAGCATTGGCTACATCATCTCCGGCACCTAATCTTTTGAGTGGAATATTGTCAGTATAGGCCTTTTTCTGTTCATCTGTAAGGACGTGTGTCATATCTGTTTCAATAAATCCAGGTGCTATGGCATTACAACGTATATTTCGAGAACCTACCTCTTTAGCTATAGATTTTGAGAATCCTATTATACCTGCTTTCGATGCTGCATAGTTAGCTTGTCCTGCGTTACCGAAGACACCGACTACGGAGCTCATATTTATAATTGAACCCGACTTTTGTTTCATCATCGGTTTCAATACATGCTTAGTGAGGTTAAAAACAGATTTTAAGTTAATTTCGATAACTTGGTCCCACTGCTCCTCAGACATCCTAAGCATGAGTGTATCTTTTGTTATTCCCGCATTATTGATCAGTATATCTATTTTCCCAAAATCATTAACTACAGTATTGATTAAAGCCTCTGATTCCGTATAATTGGCAGCATTAGATTTATAAGCAACTACTTTAACTCCAAAAGCTTCCGCTTTTTTAACAACAGCTTGTGCTTTTTCTTCTGATGAAACATAGGTGAAAGCAATATCTGCACCTTCTTGTGCATATTTTAGTACTATTGATTCACCAATGCCTCTGCTGCCTCCAGTAATGAGTGCTACTTTACCTTTTAATAATCCCATGATATTTATTATTTTGGTGCAAAAATATTTTATTTATGGGCTTTTCTTATGTTTTTGAGTATAAATATTTAAAATTGAAAAGATTAGTTGCAACATTATTGCATATAAGCTTGTTTTTAAATAACTTTGTACCTTGTAAAACAAATTGTATGAAAACATTATTTAAAATCAATCCAGACACAGCAGGCTTTTTTACTTCTATGTTGTGTGCGATACATTGTTCTGCCATACCTGTTATGATTTCAATGGGGCTTTTAAGTTCAAGTACTTGGTTGCACAATCATGCTATTGATTGGGTTGTAATAGGTATCGGAATAGTTATAGCCAGCTACTCATTATTAGGAGATTATATCAAAAAACATAGAAATTATACTCCATTATTATTAGCATCATTGGGGTTTATATTTTTATTTGTAGGCATGATAGATCACCATGGTTGGATGCTTGTATTCAGTGTCACTGGGGGATTAATGGTAGCTTCAGCACATATGTATAATCATAAAATCGGCAGGGTTTGTATGGTAAAACAACATAATTAAGTTATATTTCACCTATTTTATATTTTGGTAGCTGTGGCTAATTCAGGAGAGTTATATAAGTTATTAGTCAGATATCCATTATCTTTACGGCTATAATTCTAGCCAGAATGGAAAACACCAAAAAAATAATCATTACGGGAGCAGGGCTCTGTGGGTCGCTGTTGGCATTAAAAATGGCTCAAAAAGGATACGATGTCATCGTATACGAAAAGCGCTCCGATATGCGTGCTACAGAAATGAATGCTGGAAGATCTATCAATCTTGCTTTATCAGACCGTGGTATTGCGTCTTTGACTGCTGCAGGCATCATAGAAAAAGTAAAACAACTAATGATACCTATGCATGGAAGGATGATACACCCTGTGCAAGGCGATGGTACCTTTGTAAAATACAGTGGAAGGGAAGGTGAGTGGATAAACTCTATATCTCGTGGTGGCCTTAATAAATTGCTGATGAGTGAAGCAGAAGCTACGGGCAAAGTATCGTTTTTTTTCAATACGAACTGTGAAAGTGTGGATTTTGATAATGGTACGATACACCTGAAAAATGAAGATACTGGCCAAAAAATTGTAGATCAGGCTGATGTCATTTTTGGTACAGACGGTGCTGGTTCTGCTATCAGAAATGCTATGTTGGAAAATTCCAATAAACTTCGTTTTGATTTTTCAATACAATATCTTAAAACAGGATACAAGGAACTGGAAATACCTGCAGGATCAAGCGGCACTTTCAGATTGGAAAAGAATGCGCTTCATATATGGCCGAGATCAGGATTTATGATGATAGCTTTGCCTAACTTGGATGGTAGTTTTACGGTGACTTTGTTTATGCCATTTGAAGGTGAACCGGGTTTTGACAATCTGAAGCTTGATCAGGAAATTATAAAGTTTTTTGATACATATTTCCCTACAGCAAAGGACCAAATGGATGACATCATCAGTGATTTTAACCACAATCCAACAAGTTCTTTGGGGACGGTAAAATGCTATCCTTGGCAGGTTAATGGTAAGTTTTTACTTATGGGTGATGCGGCACATGCTGTAGTACCTTTTTATGGTCAGGGAATGAATGCGTCTTTTGAGGATGTCTTGATATTGGATCAACTTGTAGATGAGTTTAGTGGTGATTGGACACAAATATTGCCAAAGTATCAGGAAATCCGTAAAATAGATGCTGATGCTATTGCCGATCTTGCGGCAGAAAATGAAATAGAGATGCGTGCAGCCACTGCTGATCCTGTGTTTTTGCTCAAAAGGAAAATAGAACTTCACATGGAACAAAAGTATCCTAATTATTTTAGCAAATACAGCATGGTGACTTTTAGAGAAGATTTACCTTATCATTTTGCAATGGAAAGGGGTAGGGCACAGGATGCAATTTTGATGAAATACGCAAAAGAAATTGGTAGTTTTGAGAATATGGATGAAAAAGTATTGCTTTTAAAATTGAGTGCTATCGAAGTTTTTTAGCGTGAAGGATAGGAGCGAGCACGACCAAAGCAAAGCGGCGGGAAGTAAAGTGGATAGCCTGACCCGCAGGGGCACGTCCAAAAAAATATCTATTTACATGAGTATCTTTGAGATTTAGATTTAAAAATGCTTTATCTTTGACTTTAATTTTTAAAATATTTTGCAATGGCTGTACCACGACCTTTTAATCTCCAAAAATGGATAGATGAAAACCGACATGAACTCAAGCCGCCTGTAGGAAACAGAAACTTATATAAGGATGCAGGTGACTATATAGTAATGATTGTAGCTGGACCCAACGCTAGAAAAGATTATCATTACAATGAGACCGAAGAGCTTTTTTATCAGCTTGAAGGAGATATCCATGTGCATATCCAAGAAGATGGAAAAGCCGTAGACATTCCGATAAAAGAAGGGGAAATGTTTTTGCTTCCTGCCAAAGTTCCACATTCACCTATACGGTCAGAAGGTTCAATCGGATTGGTGATAGAGCTCAAACGGACAGGTGCTGAAAGAGATGGTCTGATGTGGTTTTGCGAAAATTGTAATTCTAAATTGCACGATACTTATTTCCATCTTGAAAATATAGAAAAAGATTTTATCCCTAGATTCAAGTTCTTTTACGGCTCAGATACCTTGCGAAAATGTCCTTCATGTGGTCATGAAATGGAAGTAGATAAGCGTTTTGTTGATTAAAAAAGGCTAATGTCCAAAAAGATATATTTTGTATCAGATTTTCATCTGGGCATAGATGCGGAGATTCTATCAGGCGAAAGAGAAAAAAAGATAGTTCGATGGTTGGATATCATCAAGGAAGATGCCAAGGAATTGTATTTGGTTGGTGATGTGTTTGATTATTGGTATGAATATAATAAGGTAGTGCCCAAGGGTTTTTATAGACTATTCAGTAAGTTAGCTGAATTGAAAGAACTGGGTATATCTATTACTTTTTTTACGGGAAACCACGATATATGGATGTTTAGATATTTAGATGATGAACTGGGAATACCAATATTACGCCAACCTATCCGAAAAGTAATAGACGGCAAGACGTTTTATATCGGCCACGGCGATGGTCTTGGGCCTGGTGATTATGGATATAAGTTTATAAAATCTATCTTTAACAATAAAATCTGTCAGTGGGCTTACGGAAAGCTACATCCTGATTTTGGCTTGGCTTTAATGAAATTTTTTAGCGCAAAAAGCAGACAATACACTGGTGACGAAGACGCATTTACAGATGAATCCAAGGAGTGGCTGGTGCAGTTTTGCGAGCATGATTTAGTGAAAAATGATGTGGATTATTATATTTTTGGTCACAGACATTTAGCTATCCAATACACGCTCAGTAATCAAAAGAGTATATATTTTAATCTTGGTGAATGGATGTATGCTTACTCGTATGGCGTGTGGGATGGACAAACATTTAAACTTGAATTTTTCGAATCCAATTATGATAAAATTTATGGTAACTGCATGTAAAAATTTGAAATCTTGGAGCAGAATATTGATGTATGCTTGTTTGCTGATGTTATCGTGTGCTCACAAAGCAGTATTGCAGCAACAATCTATATCTGCCGATATCAACGTCAAACCTAGGTTGGCCGATATAGACAATCTGGGAAGAATATATGTAGTCGATGAAAAAAACACCATCATCAATTTTCGCCCTGATTTTACTGAAATGTACAGATATGCCAACAATAGGAAAGGGCAGATTTCTTCAGTAGACCTGACTAATCCGCTAAAAGTGGTAGTCTTTTACGATGATTTTAACCATTTAAAAATTTTTGATAACACCTTGACGCTCATTAGCGAACTAGATCTGGGTGATACATTTGCAGATGTGACTGCTGCAGCCGCAAGCAATGATGGCAACTTATGGGTTTATGATCCTGTGCAATTTAAAATTATGAAAATATCTGAAAATGGAAAAATTATGATGGAGACAACCAATGTCAATGATTTTGGTATGAATCAAATAAAAGTTACGGCCATTAAAGAAAAAAATAATGTATTGGTAGTGTGCGATCCATCTAAGGGATTTTACTTTTTTGACAATCTTGGGCAATATTTATTTCATTATGCTGCAAAGGAAATTGTACATTTTCAGTTTGATGGTAATAGTATCATTTATTATACTAAAGAAGGACTCTGTAGCTTTTCGCTAAAAACAAAAGAAAAATATACCTATGATATCTATGATGCAAATGAAAAAGAAGGTGTCAAATATATCATGATGTATGATGGTAGTATGTACGTAGTCAGTAATTTTGGTATACAAAAAATGAATAAAAACTGAGGTGTTTTTGGTTTTAGTCATAAAAATTTCCTATCAATACATTTCAAAGTTGATGATATTGTGAGTATTGGACCATGTCCAACTATTATGTAATTTTATTATAATTCATAACAATCTCAATTTCACTAAACATGAAACATTTACTAACAAAATTCATGCTCTTGATCGCCCCTACGGTCATGTTGGTAAAAACAACGATTTTCAATCCAAATTCTTCAGCAAGTTTTAACATTAGGGCTTTAGATCAACAGATTACTTATTCTCATTATTATTACACTCCACAAAGGATTACGGCTGAGATCGAAGGCATATCCAATTGCACCACTAACAATCTGATATTTTATAATATAGAGATTGATCTACATAATGATGGAACTATTGATATGGTTGCGTCATCTGACGTAGATCACGATTATTTGACATGGACCAAGGATAGTTTGGATGGGAAGTTCAAATGTTTTATAGCTCCCAATTCGAAAGGAAATTTTACGTTTACATTACCACCATTTCCATTTGATTATACGCCAAAATCACATAAATTCTATTGGCATATTTATGATGAATGTGGTCAAGAAAGTAAGACTACCAGTTTGGCGTATACTGTAGATAAAAAGGCACCGACTCCTTATTGTGTGAGTATAAGTACTGGAATGATGCAATCAAACCCAATAATGTTTGAAGCTATTGCAATATATTTTGACAAAGGTGCATTTGATAATTTTACACCTGAGGATAAACTTTTATTTACTTTTGAAGGGTTGTACCCTCTAAAAGAGTATATTAATGAAGAACATTATCATAAAAAGGGAATATCATCAAGTGTAATAGCTACTAAAGATGAATATTTAAAAGGCAAGGCGTACAGGTGGAGGGAGTGTAAAATACTTTGTGTAAACTCTCAAGGGGAGTTAGGCTTGGGACTAAGGGGGGAGATTGCCCCCGCGGGGGCAATCTCCCCCCTTAGTCCCAATTTTTTTATATGTTTGCGGTGCTTACCCTAAACACATTTTTTAACCTA
>CAMBRK010000117.1 GCA_945870185.1 Aureispira sp. CCB-QB1
TTAGAAAAAGACGGAATAGTAAAAAGAGAAGTTTTTGCAGAAGTGCCTCCAAAAGTTGAATATTCTTTAACTGAATACGGAAAATCTCTTTTGCCTGTCATAATTACTTTAAGAGAATGGGGCGTAAAAAGGTTAATGGAAAATCCTGAATTAATGGAAAGTAATGAAGAATTAAAATATTTTATGCAAGTCATCACTTCAACCGAAGACTTGTCTTTTTTAGATAAGTTCAAAGTTTAGCACGGTCGTCTATAGAATGACGCACAACGTTTAGTATATGCAAAGTAGGCGATTGCGGGCTTCAAACCTATCAAACAGAAACGATTTTGAAGCGGGCTACAACCCTTGAATTTACTACTATTCCGCCTATTTTGTATATACATTGTTATGCCTTCGCCCTTCTTTTTTTGTTTATAGTGAATGGTAATATTCTTTGATTTTTGTTGCCATAAGTTTTCGTCTTAGCGTCAGAAAGTCGTTGTAATCATCAATGCTCATTTCTTGTATTTCAGTCGGCACACAATTCATTTTCAAATTGTCAAAAAGTTGTAGTTCGTTTGATAGTCCGCTTACTTGTTGGTTTCCGTTTAACATTTGATTTTTAACAACTTCAAAATAGTCTTTTGGAGGTTTATTGCCGACCTTGATGTTAATCTCTGACTGCATATAAACATAATTCGCAATTTGGTTGTATTGTCTTCTGTCCAAACCATTTTTTTTCAGGTAGTCTTTTGGAAATAAATGATGAATATCGCCACGAAGTGAAATCAAGTCGCTTACTAAAACATCCTTAGATAAAAATCCTCTGTCGTTTGCTTTTACTTGTGAAGCCAAAAAAACGTGGAAGTAAGGACTGCTTGCAACGGAAGTGTCCAAACTTTGAGGAAGTGATGCGTTCCAAAATGCGTCTGAAAGTTCTCCTTCTTCCTTTTCTTTCAAATATTCGCCAAACGGTTTATGCGATATTTGTTTGATATCAAAATCAAATGCACTTTCTGGTGAACCCGAATAACGACCTGTCAAAATGGAGTAAACCAACCAACGCCTTACATAACTTTCAATAGAAACTGAATTAACTCCTAACTCTTTTAATTTTAGATAAACGATGTAAGCAAAATTGATTGCATTTTGTGAACGAATAAGTTTTGGCGAAATAAATCCTGCGGATTTAATAATCATCAGAAAGCGTTTGAAATTTGTTTCATTGATGAAATTATTTACTCCAGTTTTAAGAGTTGCAAAAGAGGCTTCTGCAATTGTGTCTTCATAAGTTCGTGTTTCAAAATTTCTACCTGAAAGTAAACTTACTAAATCAGAAAGTCTACCTCTATTGAATTGTGTAGTAAATGCAACTCGAATTAAGTCGTTGTAGTCAGGGTCGTATAAATCTTCATTTTCTGTTTTGAGCCATTGCATTTTTTGAAAGAACTCCGACTTAGAAAATTCTTTGTCGTTGTCAACGATGTGCTTGTAAAATTCGGGAGCAATAGCCAAATGGCAGAAGTAGTCAATCGCTTTACGTAATTCATTTCCGTTATATTCTGTGTTTGATGCAATTTTACTCATTGCGAAGTCGGCTTGACTTAGCACAACACCTTTTGAATTGATACGAATGAAAATTTCGGTAACAGTTTCAATATCTAAGTCAGCCGCTAACTCAATGATTCCAATTTGCTTTTTGGGGATATTCATTAAGTTTGAAAATGCGTTCCGAACTTGTTTTTTGTCAACGTCTGGATTGAGTTCAAAATATTGGTCGGCTATTTCAAAAAGGTCGCCATTAATTGCTTGCGAAATGTCTGGAAGCCAAGTTTTGTCTTTAAGAATTGCTGGATTTTGAACTTCAAATCTTTCGTCAATTGGGTGAAAAGCAATTTTTATTTTTACGCGCTCATAAGTTTTGTTTACAACATATTGTCCAAGTATTGCCGCTGTCAAAGCTGTTACACGCTGCTGTCCGTCAATTAGTATTTTTTTACCTTCACTTAAACTACCGTCTTTTAATCGAACGTTTGGATTTCTCCAAGCGATAACATAACCGATTGGATAACCTTGATACAAGCTGTCCATTAAGTCACGAACTTTTGAACTATCCCAAACGAAAGGTCTTTGTATTTCTGGTATTGCAATTTCTCCTGAGTTTACCCAAGCTAAAAGTGTCTCAATTAATTGTTGGTTTACTGCGTATTTCTGCATTTGTCGTATTTCTGTTTGTTTATTACTTTAATGGTTGCTCTGTCGTCTTTTTGGGTGAGGCATAACTAATTAATCTGCGCACTTAAAAAATATGTTTTATCTCCTTTATCCATTTTCTTGACGGTTTTAATTTACAATTCACAAAGTATTACATAAGAGGACCGTCCATAAAAGCTATTTTGTTACTTTTTTGAAAGTCATTTATACCCTATTGTTCTACATAAAAAAAGACCAAAAATAATCAGGCCATCATTACTGATGTATGTCTGCTCTTGCTACATCTTCTGGAAGAATTACAGAATTTTGCTCGACTTGTTACTTGTGGTCAGTATATGGGTATGAATATACTGTGATGGACACAAGACCGAATAATGATTATGTTTGGTCCTTAACCTTACTTTTAAGGTAGTTTTTAAAAATGAATGGCAAATATAATAGCTTCTAATAAATAAATTAAATATGGCTTGAATTTATTTAACCATTTTTTTAAATTACCTTCAGTATTAAATGTTAAAGTAAATTTTCAGAACATCAACTTTTAAATAATCATTCAAAAAAAGGCCTATGCAACTCTAATCTAATTTTATTCTGCCCCTAAACGGAGCAACAAATAATATTTGGAATAGATGTAAATCCTAAAAGGGCTAGTAATAAATATGGCTGGACGGTCAGTTTCGCAAAGTTTATAGATGTATTATGTTAAATATTTTAGGTTCCATACAGGATTGCCTTAAAATGGTTTTTGGACGGTAGGTTCCTTTCAGAAACTAGAAAAAAAGAGATTTTAATTTTAAGTTTCTATCGGGAAGCTCAAAAAATGAAATTATGATGTTAGGTTCCGTTCAGAAAATAGGGATTTTAGATTTTTTTTATTTCCTCCGTTGCGGACTCGGTATTTACGGGGCTGAGCGGCTATTTTGCCCCTAAGAAGTCCTATTTAGTTACATTTCTTTTTAATTTAGGCTCATCAAATTAACCTTTATTGAACGAGTTGTGTGGTTTTTAGAGTTTAAAACTCTACCCCAAATAATATTTGTCTAATAACCATATTGCATTCTAACCCATATGATTTTTCACTACTAATATTGTTTAAGTCAAAAAAAAAGGGAAACATTGCTGCTTCCCTTTTTTTATTGGTATGATACTTTCAAATTATTTGGCAGCAGGTGCTTCCATCAATTTGAAGAATTGGTCTAACTTAGGTAATACGATGATCTCTGTTCTTCTGTTTTCTGCTCTACCAGCAGCATTGCTGTTAGAAGCTTTAGGTACGAACTCACCTCTACCTCCTGCAGTCATTCTTGCAGGGTCAACTTTATATTTTCTTTGTAATGTTTTAACTACAGCAAGAGCTCTTTTTGAACTCAAGTCCCAGTTATCCGTTACACACTCGCCACCCATAGGCACATTGTCCGTGTGACCTTCAACAAGGATATCAAGATCTTTTTGGTCATTGATTATAGATGCGATTTTACCAAGTACTCTTTCAGCATTGGTGTTGATATTAGCTGAAGCTGTTTTGAAAAGCATATCGTCTGACAAAGAAATGTAGACAACACCTTTTTTAACCTCAATAGCTACATCTTTATCATTAAAGTCACTTAAAGATTTTTTAAGATTCATAGCTAATGCAAGATTTACAGAATCCTTGTATTGCATAGTCTTGGTCAATTCCTTGATGTAAGAACTTTGTGAACTGATAGCATCCAATGATTTTTTGATACTTTCAGCACCCGCCTTGTTGATAACATTGGCAGTATTCAATTGGTCTAACAAATTGTTTTGGCTGCTTTTCAAAACCATCAATTGATCTTCTGCAGACTTTAATTTTAAAGCCATAGCTGCCAAGTCATCATTAGCTTTTCTAAGATTACTATTTGCCATTTCAAGCTTTTTGTTACAATCCAATAATTGTGCTTCAAGTTCACGATTACGATCTTCACACTTGTTTAAAAGATTTTTTTGTGTCTCTAATTGTGACAAAGCATCATTTAATTTTTTCTTGCTTACACAACCTGGGGTCAAAGTCAACAATGCAAAAAGTATTGCTGTTAGTGATAAATATCTCATAAAATTATTTTTTTGGTTTAATTAAGGTGCAAAAATAACAGTATTTGTAACAAATACAAATATCTGGCTTATGATTTTAATCAATTAATTATTTAATTTACTAAAAATACAGAAATTGCAGCATTGTCTTAACTAAATTTTTGTACCTTAATATTAAATTTATAAGGATAATACTTATCCATTAGGATTTGATAAAAAAAAATTAGAGTTTTGCAACGAATTTAAAATTTCAGATGGGAAAGTTTATTCATAGAGACGTTAGTTGGTTGTCATTCAATTATAGAG
This sequence comes from Aureispira sp. CCB-QB1, assembly GCA_945870185.1. GTDB lineage: Bacteria > Bacteroidota > Bacteroidia > Chitinophagales > Saprospiraceae > OLB9. Next base: position 4,552 of record CAMBRK010000117.1, read on the forward strand.
TACTTCAGGAAGCCATGGATAGTTCAGTGCCACTTTTGGAACGTTTAAAGTTTTTAGCCATTTATTCATCCAATTTAGATGAGTTTTTTAGAATTCGTGTGGCCAATCATAGAAATCTGGCACGGGCAGACAAGTCCACCTTAAAAAATATAGATTACTCTCCAGAAATCGTTTTGAATCAGATTTTACAAATTGCAAACGACCAACAAAAACAGTTTAGCCATATTTTCGAAAAACGCATCTTACCTGAACTCAAAAAAAATGGCATTCAGATCGTTTCGTGGCGTACACTCAATAAAGAACAAGTGGAGTTTGTTGATACTTATTTCAATGAGTACCTCCTACCCTTCGTCCAACCAGTAATCCTGGCAGGTAGAAAAATAAAACCATTCTTAAATAATGGAGCACTTTATTTAGCGCTTCACTTACACAATAAAGATGTATTGAAACCTCAATCTGAGTATGCTATTGTAAAAATACCCTCTGATCATTTATCTAGGTTTCTAGAATTACCATCCAAGATACCCAACGTAAAACAAGTATTAATGCTGGATGATGCCGTTCGACACAGTGTGAGGCTCATTTTCCCAGGGTACAATATTCAAGACTCTTATTCTATAAAGCTGACGAGAGATGCAGAATTATATATAGACGATGAATACTCTGGCGATTTGCTTTCTAAAATAAAAAAGAGCCTCAACAAAAGAAGCATAGGCTTAGCCTCGCGTATGATTTACGACCGGACAATGCCAAAACATTTTTTACAATATCTCATGAACGTTTTTGAAATAGAAGAACTCGATTTATTACCTGAGGGCAGGTATCACAATAATTCTGACTTCTTTAAGTTTCCTTCATTTAATCTCAATCATCTAAAAGATTCGACCTTAACCGCTATAAAATGTGAAGGTCTTGAAGAATCAGACTCTATTTTTGATGCCATAAAATTAAAAGATCATCTCATTCATGTTCCTTATCATTCGTTTGAGTCTGTAATCCGTTTCTTTGAAGATGCAGCCAAAGACCCTGATGTCACCCACATCAAAATCATACAATACCGAGTGGCTAAAATTTCCAGGATCATGATGGCTATAAAAAATGCAGTAAAGAATGGAAAGCAAGTCAGCACATTTATTGAAGTCAAAGCACGATTTGACGAAGAAGCCAATCTTAAATGGGGAGAAGAACTCGAGCAAGCAGGTGTGCAGGTGTATTACAGTATGCCAGGATTTAAAGTACACTCCAAACTGGCTTTGGTAAGAAGACTTGAAAATGGCAAACCCAATCTGTATGCTTATCTGGGTACTGGCAATTTTCATGAAGATACAGCCAAGCTTTACACTGATTTTGGCTTATTTACCAATGACAAAAGACTTACATCAGAGGTTGCCAGGATATTTACATTTTTAGAGACCAAACAAAGGCCTACACAACCTTTTGAATTTCTGGGTGTGGGTTTATTCAATCTCAAAGAAAAATTTATTTCCCTTATTCAAAGAGAGACCGAGATAGCAAAAAAAGGCAAAAAAGCTAAGATGATCATTAAAATGAATAGTCTACAAGACGAAGAAATCATCAATTGTCTCCATGAAGCATCCCGAGCTGGGGTCAAAATAAAGCTTATTATCAGGGGTATATGCTGTCTTGTACCTGCCATCAAGGGAGTTAGTGAAAACATTGAAGTGATTTCCATCATTGATCGTTTTTTAGAGCACTCCAGAGTTTTTGTCTTTCACAACAATGGAAATCCTGAAGTTTTTCTGTCTTCCGCAGACTGGATGGTTCGAAATTTGCATTTCAGGGTAGAAACCTTATTTCCTGTGCTCGATCCGGAACTTGGAAAAATGATCATCACTTGTATGAATATCCAACTCAATGATAATGTCAAAGCAAGAATTGTTGATGGCAGATTAGGTAATAAATATAAGAAAAATATGGATGACATCGCGGTCAGAAGTCAAATAGAAACCTATTATTATGTACGAAGGCGTGAAGAATCCTTGTTAAGAACCGAAAACCCCATTGACGAAAATAATATTTAAAATACCTTATGCTTACAGCCATTTCACCATTGGACGGTAGATATCAAGCTACCACTTCTACCCTTTCTGAATACTTCTCCGAGTATGCACTTATTCATTATAGGGTAAAAGTAGAAATTGAATACCTTAAATTTCTAATCCAAATACCACTTCCCGAACTCCAGGAAATCCATAATGATACCACTATCTCCCTTCTAAATGATATTGTGGCAAACTTCTCTTTACAAGATGCCGAAAAAATAAAAAATACCGAAAAGGTAACTAATCATGATGTTAAGGCAGTAGAGTATTTCATCAAAGAAGCTTTGGATTCAAAAGGATTAAGTGAATATAGAGAGTTTGTTCATTTTGGGCTCACTTCTCAGGATATCAACAATACGGCTTTCCCACTGATGATGAAAGATGCGTTAAATGCAGTGATGATACCGAAATTACACTTAGTATTGGAAGGTATCAAGCAAAAAGCCAAAGAATACCACGGTGTGCCCATGTTGGCTAGGACTCATGGACAAGCCGCTTCACCTACTACTTTAGGGAAGGAAATATCAGTTTTCGTGGAGCGACTAGAAGATGAAATAGTTTCACTGGAAAATCAAAAAATCAAATGTAAATTTGGAGGAGCGACTGGTAATTTTAATGCTCATAAGGTGAGTTATCCAAGTATAGATTGGCCGGTATTTGCTGATCAATTTAGCGCGCACCTAGGATTAAAAAGATCAAAATTCACCACTCAAATAGCTCACTATGATGATGTAGCCGCCATGTCACACCAATGGATTAGAATCAATACTATATTATTGGACCTATGTAAAGACATATGGACCTATGTATCTATGGACTACTTCAAACAAAAAACTAAAGCAGGTGAAATTGGCTCTTCGGCCATGCCACACAAAGTAAATCCCATCGATTTTGAAAACGCAGAAGGTAATTTAGGTATGGCCAATGCTATCTTTGGATATCTGGCAGAAAAGTTACCGGTCTCCAGATTGCAGCGAGATTTGACAGACTCTACTGTGCTCCGAAATTTGGGTGTACCATTTGGTCATAGTTTGATCGCATATTCATCCATTATCAAAGGACTAGACAAGTTGCTGCTCAACGAACAAGCCTTGCACGATGACTTAGATAAAAATTGGGCAGTAGTGGCCGAAGCAATCCAAAACATCTTAAGACGTGAAAAGTATCCTGAACCCTACGAAGCCTTAAAAGAGCTTACCCGTGGCAAAGCTGGTATTACTAAAGAGGATATTCACCATTTTATAGCTACCTTAGATGTGAGTACTGCAGTCAAAAATGAACTCCTGGCCATTACACCATTTAATTATGTAGGATATTTTTAATGTTCTCTGGGGCTTATTCGTTTATTGAACTCTGCAAAAATTAAGTCTTTGTCTTGTTTTAATATTTCCATAAACTCTTTGGGGGATATCTTAACTTTGCTATATGTCACTACCCAATAATTCATAGTAGGTGACAATTTTTTGACCAATTGTACATCGTACTGCGGGTATTTTTTGAGCCATTGTGCCATGAAGACATTGGAATTGAGTTCCAAAATAATTTCATTATCAATAATGTCATTAGGTGCCGAATCTTTTCGGGTTTCCGCCACTTCTTCAAAAGTTACTTGCTTATCGTATGCTTTGACCAGTTTAAATGCTTCAGATTTGGTCAAGTTTTCAAGCTTCTTTTGTATGGCGATAACATTGGGTGGTCTGTTTACGCTTCCTTTGATGGTTTTACTTGCTTTTTCATTTCTATAAGTCATGATTATGGTTGGAAAATCCAAAGAAGGTATCGGATATTCATTATCAAATTCCATAAATTTCGCTTTCTCATATTCTTGTTTAAATTCAGCTACTTGACCTTTAGTCAGTTTTTTGGCATAAATTCCATATTTATCAGCGTTAGCAATACCTTCATAAACTGCATATCTGTTTTTGTAAATATGAAGATTATAAACAGAACATTTACCCGGGCAAGGGCCTTTTTCAAGACTCATGATGGCGTCTTCTTTTTTATACTTAAGGACTTTATTTAACCCACCACAAGAAACCAAGCTTATTGCTAATAATAAAATGAAAAATCTATACATGGTCAAAAATTTGGACAAAGGTACTTTATTTTCATAAATCATTGCTAATATGGTGCCTTTAGAGTTTAAATCGAAAATAATCTGGCTTAAAATAGTTCATAAATCCCATAATTCTGGTTCACTCAGATCTTAACGTTTATCTGATTGGATATCTACATTTAGTGTCGAAGCTTCAATAAAAGCTATCACTTCGTCAATATGGAGTGCTTGATTCACATGAAAATCTCCTATACCATCTCTTCTCAAAGAAGATAAATAAGCCCCTGACTGAAGTGCTTTACCAAAATCATTGGCCAATGATCTGATATAGGTACCTTTACTACACTCACAGGTAAAATAAAGCTCAGGTATATTTTCGGAACTAATTTTTAGGTCATAAATGGTGACTGAACGAGACTTGAGTTCAACATCTTTTCCTCTTCTGGCCAAGCTATAAGCAGTCTGGCCATTGACTTTTACTGCAGAATATATAGGTGGTACTTGTTCTATTTCACCCATGAAATTTTTTATTTGGGTTTCTATGAGTGATGCATCGATGTGTTCAATAGGATAATAAGCATTGGGTTCGAACTCCCGATCATAAGTATCCGTCGTAGCACCCAGCATGATATGGCCTGAGTATGTCTTTTTTTGAACTTGCAAACTGTCGATTTCTTTGGTAAGCTTACCAGTACACACGAGTAAGAGACCTGTAGCTAGTGGATCCAAGGTACCGGCATGCCCCACTTTTATCTTTTTGACACCTAAAGTATGTCTGAGTTTATACTTAATTTTATTGACCACGTCAAAGGATGTCCAATCGAGTGGTTTATCAACTAAAAAAACGGCACCTTCTAAATAGTCAATTTTACAATTCGTATTGGCTTTACTGACGATATGTTTATCTAAAATAGGCATACGCTACTCCGATTACTCCTACCACTAAACAATACCATGCAAAATATTTCAATTGACTATTTTTGACAATTTTTATCATCCAGGTACATGCAAATACTCCAGTCAGAAATGCGGCTACAAAGCCTATTCCGAGTTCTGAAAAGGAAACACTGCCAGACCCAAAATTACCATCCAATACATCCTTTGCCATTTTCCCAAATATTAAAGGCACTACCATCAGAAAAGAAAACCTTGCTGCTTTTGCCCTATCAATACCCAGAAGTACAGAAGTAGCTATGGTAGCACCTGATCTAGATATACCTGGTGTAATCGCTATGGCTTGAGCTATCCCTATTTTGAGCGCATTAGCATAAGTAACATCATTTCCAGTATTAGTAGCTTTATCCGCAAAAAACAGTAATATCCCTGTAAAAATGAGCATGCTACATACCAAGATTATATTTTGAGAGAATAGTTGCTCCAGTTGTTTTTCAAAAAGTAGCCCCACAATAGCTGCAGGCACCATAGACACTATAATCTTTAATGCAAATGTTTTTTCATCATTCATCCCTTTTGAAAAAAGACCTTGGATGATTTCTATGATTTCGGTTCTGAATACATACATGGTGGCCAAGGCTGTACCAAAATGCAATACCACGGTCATCAGTAGACTATCAGCAGGCAAAGCATCATCGCCCAATATAAATTTGGCCAATTCCAAATGACCACTACTACTCACTGGTAAAAACTCCGTAAGTCCTTGGACAATACCAAGAATAAGTGCATTGAGTAATTCACTCATGAGAATAAAATATTAAGGTGATTATTTCTTTACAAAAATGGCATATACATTTACTGCCAAGCCCGCAAGAATGACTATAGGAGCGACCGTAATTCTTCTGTGACTATAGATCAAAGACTCGTCCCATACATCAGGAGAAGGCATATGACCACCAGACATTAAGGCTAAACCTAAAAAAATAAGTCCAACTCCAATCAGAATAAACATGTAGTTTTTCTTCCCGAACAGTAGCTCTTGACTTGAAGCATCAATAGATGAAGTTGTTTGAAAATTTTCGCTACCAAACTTTTTTGTATATCCAGACTCCTTGGCCATAATAGTGTCGTATTAAGTAATAAAAGACAAAAGTAAGGAATTATCTAGATATGAGATAAATTTTATATATTTTTTAACTGAAAAGTTAAATTGAAGTCATAGGTTTCCTTAATGTTACCCTAATATTCACTAGCTGGCGCTAGTTTCAGCCCGATACTGGGCATGACTTGTCTACCCCAGAGCGGGGAAGGTTGTTTATAAGCACAAGTTACAAACTTGCGCCAGCATGGGGATGCAAAGCTTAATGCAGCTAAAATATGATCTTTAGTAATTTGTGGATAATCATCAGAGATTTCATCATAAGTCATGCCAGATGCCAACCAAGATAAGATATCTTCTACCGAAATCCTTGTTTGTTTAATACACGGTTTCCCAAAT
>CAMBRK010000118.1 GCA_945870185.1 Aureispira sp. CCB-QB1
ATCCATTCTAATCAATTTTCCTAAATAATTCATGTACCCTCCATACTGCCAATTTTTTGAACCTTTTTTTAAGTTTAGATTGGATGAATGATTATTTAAAGCTTCTTGGAGTTCTACTCTGACCATATGCCCTACTGCTTCTTGATACATCAGCGCATGCAGCCTGATTATGAACTGGATATTGGCTATTTGTTTGATTTTATCTGTTGCTATTTCTTTGACTAAATGCAATGAAATTTTGGAGAGATAAGCATTTAAAGTACCTCCATTTTCCAATCTTTGCAATCTCTGTGGCTGCATTAAAACATCTAGCAGCATTGATACGGCACTTTCATAAACACTTGTAGCATCGAAAGCAGGACTAGATTGGGTCAAAAAACTTTCTCGGCTCAACGGATATCCATCAGCGGGAGGAAACATATATTGAGTTATATGTTCTGGAAGTAATAAATATTCTCTAGTCAGGACTTGTAGAAGTGCATCCAAGGCACTATCCTGAATTTTGGGATCTATAGGTTTGAGCGGTTCTATTTTGCCAAAACCTTTAACAGCATAAGTGTAGTCTAGACCACCTATGAGTTTGCTCACCGCTTCTATTTGATACCGATGCATGAGATATACTGGCACAAGTATTTTTTCTAATTCTGAGATAGGAGTACCCTGAGGAATGGTATTTAATCCAAAATTTTTCAGTGCCACTGATCTTACTTTAGAAATCCTTTGGAGCTCAGCGATAGGTTCTGATCCATTATCCCAAACATGATTGTGAGGCGACGCACTGCCTATCCCTCTGCCATCCTGATCGGTAAGGTATTTCAATCCCATTTTTTGGTTTTCCAATATCAAGGCTCTGAGTCCTGCTGATTCTTCAGCTTTTGACCCAAACTCCTTATAACCATAGGTAATGGCACGTTTGTCCCAAATCCCTATTTTATTATCATAAGCTTTTGTAAAATCCAAGTTACCTTTTTCATCTAGTGTGATATAGGGATGTGGGTAATCCATTACGGATGCCCTATCATTGACACTTGCTGCAAAATTATGAGCTAGCCCAATGGTATGGCCTATTTCATGTGCAGAAAGTTGCATCAACCTTTGCAATGCCATTTCTGTCATGATCTTGTGATCTTCATCGCCTTTCTGATATGGAGATAAAATGCCTTGAGCGATCATGAAATCTTGTCTGACTCTCAGTGACCCTAAAGAAACATGGCCTTTCATGATCTCACCTGTACGTGGGTCACGGATAGATGATCCATATGACCAGCCACGAGTACTTCTGTGCACCCACTGGACCATATTGTATCTTACATCCATGGCATGCGCACCTGCTGGTAACTCTTCCACCAAAAATGCATTTCGGAATCCAGCTGCTTCGAATGCTTGAGACCACCATCTTCCGCCTTCCATCAAAGCTGATTTTATCGGTTCGGGGCATCCTGGATCAAAATAATATACTATAGGTTTTACAGCTTCGCTTACTTCCAGGTTAGGGTTTTTTTTGGTAAGTCTGTGCCTGTTTATAAATTTCTTCTCTATCGGTTCGTGAATAGGACTAGCATAATCAAAATAGCTGGAATAAAAGTATCCGCTTTCGGGATGAAAAACTCTAGGTTGGTATTGATCGTCTGGAAGTTCTATAAAGGAAACATGTTGCCTGTAGCTGACGTATTCTGGAGTGGGAACTACACTTTTGATGTAACTTCCTGTGGCATCGCCGATAAAAGTTAATATAGATTCAAATTCTGAATTTTTGGGAAATGAATGGGTATTTTCAAAATATAACGCACTCCTAGATTTTTCAAGTTTGTAAGTTCCTTGCTTGGTTTCTTTGAGCTGTGTTACCAAAAAATTAAGATCTTCATAAAGCATGGGAGCAAGATCTATATAATATTTACCATTTTCTGACTTTTCTATTTTGAATCCATAGATGACTGACTGAGCGAAAGCTTCTGATACTGCCTTCACTTCCAGGCTGTTAGTAGAAATAGCTCTGAAACCTAAATTAGGTTGAACCAGTAAGATTTTGTCCCCATGTTTTTCAAATCTGACGACACGGGTATCATTTAACTTGCCACGATCCATGCCCAAATCATTGGAACCTATTCCAGTACCGTAACCATTGACCATTAAAAAATCTTGATTGAGTTTCGAAACTTCTAGCATCAACTTACCTGAACTTTCTTCAAATTCAAAATTAAAATAACCACTGTATTTCTGGCCAGATAAAAACGAAATATTAAGAACAATGAATACTAGAAGTAATAAACGATTGGAGAGCATTTTGGTCATTTTATTTGAGAATGAAAATAGCGTTTCAAACTTATCATTATATACCTGATCTATTACTTTTCAGGTCCAATAACAGCACGGCTCATAATCGGAAATACAGCACTACCATAATGGGAAAATCCAGTAGTATGTTTGATGGGTAATTGGTATTGATTTGCAAATTTCGTCATCAATACTTTTAGGCTTTCGTAGTTCATGTTTTTTGAATTGGGCTTGGGGTAAAATACAATATAGTCGATAGTTCCTGTTTTTGCCCAAAAGACGTTCATCCATAATTTTACACCTTTGACATCCACATTATTTTTTTCTGCAAAAACTTCAAAATCTTTCATTAAAGTGCTCCAATGATCAAATGCTTCATCTATATCATTATTACAAACACTAAAAAGCATTACTTTATATTTTTCAACTAATTTTTCGTATTTTTTTTCGTCTTCTCCTATGAAATACACTTTCTCAGAACCTTCGATTTCTGAAACTTTAGCTTGCCCTATTATGGTATTATGAGCAAGTAATAAACCAAACATTATTACAAAAAAACGGGTCATATTATTCTCAATCAGATTTTAAACAACGAAAATAGAACTTTATTTTATATTTCAAGCATTTATTCAAAATAAAATTATACTTAATTAAAATCTAACATGCAAACGGCATCAAAGTTATTGAAAAAAGATCATTTATCGGTTAGTCAATCTCTATAGTACAAAAATCCACAACAGTATCAGCGCTGACTTCTTCCATAGATTTTTGCAAGAGTTTGGCCTTGAAACGATGGAACATCTGATTTTCTTGTGACTGGCGGACGGATATATGAACCCTACAGGTATCATCAAATGATTTGGCGGTGATTTCGGCTTCAGTTTCTTTGAGTACATTCATGATGTGACCCATATGTTCGTAATCAAATTTTAGGATGTAAGAAACTGAGATATATTTTTCAATGATAGTGGCAGCTTGTAGGGCTTCTTTAGCTGCTTCTTTGTAGGCTTGTATGAGACCTGACGCACCTAGCTTGGTACCACCAAAATACCGGACCACAATAATAAGTAAGTTGGTGAGTTCATAGCTTAAAATTTGGCCTAAAATGGGTTTTCCAGCTGTACCAGATGGCTCACCATCATCATTAGCTCGATATCGATTTTGGTCCAAACCAAGTTTATAGGCATAACAATAATGCCTTGCTTTGGGATGCTCGTCGTGGAGCAATTCTAAGTAGAAATCAAGTTCACTTTCATCTTCGATGGCGTAGGCGTAGGCTAAGAACTTACTTCCTTTTTCCTTGTAGATGCCTTCAGATGGGCCAGTTATGGTAAGGAAACTGTCTCTCAAAATCATCAAAAGCAGGTGATCAAAAGAATGGACACGATAGCTAAAACAAAACCCGCTACCTTGTATTTTGTAAGACGTTCTTTAAAGATAAGTACGCCAAAGACACCGGCCATGACTAGTACACCAACATTATTTACAGGGAAAACTGTAGAGCCGCCCCAGCCTTGTTGAAGTGAAAGCAGCAGGAGATATATAGAAAAGAAGTTGGGTATACCGAGTGCAATACCTGCTATGATATTTTTCCACTTTAAGTGCAAGCGACTTCTTATTGCCTGGATAACGATCAGTACCAATCCATTGAGACCTGCAAAAAGGAAAAGGGAAGCCACGAATCCAATGTCTCCGTTTTCAGCCATATTGTTTTTTTCTATAAGGTATAAGGTACTGTCTATCAAGCAAGAACCTAGAAAAGTGAGTAATGGAAATAACCATAGTATACCTTGCTCTGACGGTGCGGCGTCACGATCTGTTTTTTGATAGCTCAGTAATATGATGGCCAGAATGGATGACAAAATGCCTACCCATTTGATCCAGCTACTCGGCTCATGAAAGACCAGGATGGCGATCAGGGTAGGTGCGATGAGTGACATTTTTTGAAAGATCGTAGCTACGACTACCCCAAAATTTTGTACCGTCAGCGCCATGAGATTAAAAACTATTATAAATACTAAACCCAAACCCACGGCGTAATAAAACCAAGTTTGGGCAGTCAGATCTTCCGGAATAGGGGAGCCACCATGTACCACAGATGCTGTGAGCACACACACAAAATAATTGACCACTATGGCTTGCAAATTGTCGATCTTATATTTGTCAAATAATTTGAAAATAACTCCGATAAAAGCATTGAGAACGATGCAAGAAATGAGTATCCACATAAGTATTATGGTTGACTAAGGATGAGTAAATTTTTTGGTATTAAGGAGAATTCAATCTTACTTTCTGCCAGCATGCCTTCTCCATCTACCTGAAAGTATTTGTTGTTTTCTTGGGTAATAGTAAGACTATCTGTTTTAAAAAAATGTACCAGTCTACTTTTGTGAAATGTTTTGGTCAGCATGCTGAAGGCCAGGATAAAATACTTCCATATCGGCGCTTTTTTGACAAGCAATATGTCGAAAAGTCCGTCATTCAGTATCGCTTCAGGAGCTACTGTGAAATCGTAACCATAGACAGAGCCGTTAGCCACTACAGCCATGGCATACTCTCCGGTCCAGCTATCTGTAGGTGTTGTGATCTTAAGCTTCATAAACTGAAAGCCAAAACTCTCTTTTAGCGTTTGAATGAAGTATGGAAAAAATCCACGACGGCTATTGAGTTTAGTTTTATAGGCTACGGTGGCATCTAGTCCCAAACCTGCTACATTGATAAAAAAACGATCATTGGCCATACCTGTATCGATAGCTTCTATATGACATTTGTTGATGAGTTGGATAGCCTTGACTACATCTCTTCTCACACCCAGATGGTATGAAAATCCATTGCCAGACCCAAAAGGTACGATGCCCAAGGCGGTTTTTGATCCCAATATGCTTTGTGCTACTTCATTGATCGTCCCGTCTCCGCCTGCGGCTACTACCGCAAAAAAATCCTGAGACACGGCTTCCCGTGCCAAAAAAGATGCGTGTGTTGCGTATTCGGTCATCTTGACGGTATAATCAAATGTATCTTTATCAATGTATTTTTCGACAACTTCCGCAAGGCTTTTTCCTGCCTTTGCGCCTGAAAATGGATTGCCAATAAACAAAATCTTTTTCTTCTCCACTATTTCTTTGTTACGATTTTAGCCAGCCTTCTTTTTGATACCAAGCTACGGTTTCGTTGATGGCTTGTGATAAGGTATATTGAGGTACAAAATCAAGTTCCTTTTTGATATTTTCAGTATCACAGGCCCAACTCCTAGCTTGTATTTCGTTGACCCTTTCCGGATATAGGGTAGGGAACTTGCCTGTGATTTTGCCTATCAAAGCACTGATATGAGCACCGATTCTGATGATAAACACAGGCATTTTCAAGGTGATTGCTTTTTTTCCTAAGGTTGATTGTATGGCCTCGGGAAAATCTTCACCACGGTAAACCTCACCGTCAGTAGCAAAGTAAGCCTGATGCGTTGGTGCATTCGTTACTGCACGCACCATCATTTGCACCAAATCTTTGGCATAAATAAAGGTAAGCTTCTGAGATCCAAACCCTGCCATGAGATTGATACCACTTTGTATCATCTGGAAAACTTGGAGTAGGTCTTTTTCGCCCGGACCAAATACTGCCGTGGGTCTGATGATGTTAAAAGGAATATCTTTTTGTTGCCACAGCCACTGCTCGGCGGCTAGTTTGCTGCGCCCATAGTTGGTCACCGGGTGCGGTACTGAAGTGTGTGTCACGATACCATCAGGCTGGAAATCAGCGGGTCCATAAGCCGCAAGACTGCTCACAAAAAGTAGTTTTTGAATGGTAACTCCAGATAACCGTACACCTTCCACGATATGGATCAGATAATCTCGGTTGACTTTCAAAAATTCGTTGTAGACCGGGGTACGGGTCAGACCAGCATTATGGATGATGTAATCGGGACTGATTTTGGCTATCAAAACAGCTATGGACTGTACATCATCATATTTGATTTCCAATAGGTTACATTTCATATGTCCCAGTTTTCCTATATGACTTCCTTTACGGACTGCTGCATACACTTGCATACCCTGATCTATACATTCGGCTACCAAATGCTGACCTATGAAACCATTGGCACCAGTGATGATGATAGATTTTGATTCCGACATCTATTAAATTTTGGTTTTGTATAACCTGTACGTTTTATACTTTTCGCCGTTGAGATGCTCTGCTGCAGCCCTCATAGGTTCGTTGCTTTCCAGTACCCATGAGGCTTCACCACCTATTAGATTTCTTTTTTTGGTTTCGGCTATGTTTTTGGCAAAAAACACGGCTTCTATACCCAATTTTCTATACTCACCTATGACACCCAATGCCAATACACGGACTGATTTGATTTTCTTTTTACCAAACAACAACCTGAAAATACCAAAGGGAAACAGTTTGCCCCTACTGTTTTTGATCAGGACTTCATTGATATTGGGCAGCGTCAGTCCAAATCCTATCGGCTCACCATCTTTTTCGGCAATATAAGCAAATGCCGGGTCCAAAAGCATCTTGAGATCATTTTTGAGATATTCAAATTCAGCATCTGTAAAAGGCACAAATCCCCAGTTTTCTTCCCAAGCTTCATTGTATATTTTCTGAATACGTTTGGCTTCAGCATTGATGTCTTTAAGGTTTACATTTCTGATAGTAATACCGCGTGTTTTGAGTCGACTTTCCAGAGCATCCGCCAGTCTCAGTGATTTTTCAGACACTTTATCTGTATATATCATATAGGCATACAAGTCCATTTCTTTTTTCAGACCATAAGATTCTATCATCGATCCATAATAAGGCTTGTTGTAAGTCATCATGATTTTGGGTGGCTCGTTGAAGCCTTCCACCAAGGTGCCTGCGGTTTCATTAGTAGTGAAATTGGTAGGCCCCATGAGATATTCATTACCATTTTCGATAGCAAATTGTTTAGCTTTATCTAGTAGAGCCTGGACAACTTCCTGATCTTCTATAAAGTCAAAAAAACCGAAAAAACCTACTTTGCATTGGTGATGACGATTGTAATTGCTGTTTTGGATAGCTGCGATTCGACCAGCAACGTTGCCGTTTTTTTCAGCCAGGAAGTACTTTACCTTGCCATACTGATGGAAGGGATACTTGGCCGGATTCATCATGTCTTTCTGACCTATAAATATTTCAGGCACATAATTGGGATCTCCCTGATACAAATCATGAGGAAAATTAATAAACTCATGGATTCCTTTTTCGAAAGTGATTTCTCGTATGGTTACAGACATGATAGCGATAGATTAGTAGGATAAACAAAACTTAAAACCACAAAAGTAATCAATTATGTTTAAAAAGCAAGGTAACGTAGGCGATTAGCTGTTCATATTTGGGCGTGCCCCTATGGGTCAGGCTATCCACTTTACTTCCTACGGAAGCTAGGCACAAGGCCTAACCTTACCTTTGGTCGTGTTCGTTACTATCCTTCACGCATGAAAGTGGTAGTACTGGCTATGTTGGAGTTTTGGTCGTTCGACTTAAAGGCGTGTCAAAACTCTGACAGTATTATTTATTTACTTATTTCATTTTCAAAAGATCTTTTCCCAATGTTTTTTTGCTTATCAAATCCATATTTTTGATAAATTTTACCGAACTCTGATTAAAACGTACCGAATTCTGATTTTTTGGTTTTCATTTTTGAGAATGATTTTATCTTTAAATTGTAAATTATGTGGCACCATTGGAAATTCGAAAAAGAAAATTGTCAAAATATGACACAAGAAGGTAGCATATTTCGTAATTATAAAAACTCAGTATCATGACATAGCGTAAAAACAACCCAAAGGAATCCTGTCTCAGGAGACAGCGCCTTGTAGTATTGATGAATTAATAATTACTAATTTGTAATTACTAATTGAACAAATGACCATACAATATAAAAAAGAGCCTACTTTGGCCCATTTCGTCAAAAATGGAGTAAGCTCCCACACCGCGTGAACGGAGTTGCAAAGATAGGTATTTTTTTTATTAGTAGGTTTACAAGTTAACTTTGATATCAAAAAGCGATATCATGTTTAAGCATTAAACTTTTTCTAAGAATAAAAAATTCAATTATGTGTAAGATTAATTTTTCAAGTCAATTTTATTTAATTTATATTTTCTTTAGTTTATTTTCAAATATTGATTTAGTAGCTCAAATCAATATTGACTTACATAATGATATTATGCCTTCAAGTCAAATTTCCTCGTCAAGTGATTCTGAAACTCAAATAGGATGCTTTGATGTGGAAAAGGTAATTTCTGATTGTGATTTGATTTGGGTAAGAGTAAATGTTCATTTCTTTTTAGATGATAATTGTGAAGGAGATATAGCAGCATGGGATAAATTATGGTGCATTCAAAACAACCCACCATATTTGCCGGGATGTGATTTTTCTGCTGGGAATGTCCATAATATCGCTGAAATGCTCATCAATCGTTCAAATGAGTTTGCGGAGAATATGAGTGATAATAGTTTGTTTTATAATGAGACCGTAAAGTTGGGTTTAGAGCCGTCATCATCCAGTCCGCCTCAATGTATGCCAATTAGATTTTTATTGGATGGAGTACATATACATTGTGATAAAAAAAGTCAATTGATTACTGCGTATAATCTATTTTATAGTAATCAAATAAATCCTGGCGGATCAGTAAATATTTTTGTCACTCAAACTGGGACAATAAATGGCGCTAATCCTGGAGGATTTACTAATTATGGAGAAAATGCCATGGTTAATGCAAGTCTTACATGGGGAGCACCATCAACAATAATTCATGAGTTTGCACACATGTATGATGTAAGACATCCTTGGGAAGAAGTTGGACAGTTTGAATGCTCAGATACTTTTGACCCTAGGTGGTCTTGGGATCATGATTGTAACCCAAATACTCCTGAAATTGAATCGGAAACTTGCTGGGACGCCAACCCGAGACACGATGGAAAAAATGCATGTGATAATCCTATCTTTTGTACGGATCACCCATGTTGTGACTGGGATATCCAAACTACAAATATTATGGCTTATTCTGGGTGGGCATCTAATGGTGATTATGCCACAATGTCAACTCAACAATTAAGGATATTATTAACGAAATTAAACAAAGATTGTAAAAAGGTTGTTACTGTGGACCCGGACTGTCCTCCTCCATCCGCAAATATTGTGATTCCACCTTTGGAAGGGAAAGGCTCTGATTGTGATTTTTGTATTAATTTTGGAGCATCAATGAATGAAACAGAGTACCAAATTAGTTTTGAACAAATGGTCAATGGGGTTGGTATTCCTTTTAGATCCACAGGATGGGTGTCTAGGCCAGCTGGCCAGTATTGTATCTCTTTAAGAAGTCTGAAAGGTTATGGAGATTTTTTGGATGGCGGGTTTAAAAAAGGGGGCAAATACAAAATAACGCTCAGTATAAAAAATGATTGTGGGGAGGTATCCAATAAAACGGTTGAAATTACTTTGCCAAATAAAACTTGCGTTAATGATCAGGATTGGCCAGTTTTAGAAGTTTTTCCAAATCCTGCATCTGATTTTTCTAAAATTAAAATTTCGCTCAATCACAGTGTAACAAATGCTTTATTGGTAGCCAACCATCCTTTAAGGGGAAACTATTTAGTCCAGAATCTTGGAAATTTAAATGCTGGAAATACCGAAATAGACTTAAACACTTTTGATTGGTCAGAAGGATTTAATTTTATACAACTTATTACAGATGATCAGATTTATTCGACCACATTAATAAAACACTAAGTAATGTTAAAATTCCATGTATTCTTGCTTTTGATAATTTTAATTTCAAATATTTCATTAGCTCAGAGCTTAATACCCGAATGGAGTACAACTATTTATGTAGAAGATGCCAAAGGAAACAAAGACAGTATATTGATTGGATATGATCCAAGGGCATTAGATCAAATAAATCCTGAGTTTGGAGAGATGGTCTTGCCTAAGATTTTAGATAGTGTACTTGATATAAGGGTAGTGATTTGCTCAGAAGTATTTTGTAACAATACCTTTAAAAATGATTATATTTTATCAAAAGTTGGGATAGATCCACCAAATCTGGAGCCAAATAGTAATACCGGTTTATGTAGAGGTATAATGCCACGAATCAATTTTGCAATCTATGCCAAGTACAAACCTATAAAAATATCATGGAATTTGGAGCATTGGCGAGACGAATGTCATAGTGGGTCTTTTTTAGTTAATCATCCATGGTCCGAGACTGTTGTAGGAGGGTATGGTTTATATGGTAGAGATTATTTTTGTTTAGGTAGAGATCAAAAAGATGTTATATGGAATATTGTTCCTAGCACTGATTTTCTTCATTGGAAGACTATTCTTCCTACTATGGATGGTAGGATGGATACTATGTATATGCAACAAATCGGAATTAAAAGGTATGATTTTTTTGACAATCCTTGTAGGTTTAGTAATGCATTAGACCTTAGTGAAGATACTGCTATAAGCATCTATCCCAATCCTGCTCATGATAATGTGTATATCCAAAGCGAAAACAAATTTAGCAAAGTAAAAATATACACTTCAGATGGTAAACTTGAATCAATCATTCGAGATGTAGACGAATTGA
>CAMBRK010000119.1 GCA_945870185.1 Aureispira sp. CCB-QB1
GACCATAAAGGATCGTTCAGTCCTGCATTTTTCTATCGCCGTGATTATCATTAGTTTAATTTTAATATTCTGCAAAGGCGATAGACGCACTTTTCTGCCCACCCGTTTCACGCCTGCCTGCCGGCAAGGCAGGGTTCACTTCGTCAAAGTCTTTGCCTTTGGTGCTTTGCACTTCACTTCGTTCTTATTTACTATCGCTTGTTTTTTGAACGATATCCCAGCCCAATAGCTGTCTTTAAATTGAATAATTCTGACTTTTTTAGCAGGCCCTAAATAAATAAAGTTTAATGTTTTGTGTAGTATTGCCCGTTGATCATGAAATTGTAGTATGCAGATGTTGATTATCTTTCATTGTAAAATACATATATTTGTAATGAATATTTAAACCAAAAGGGTATGAATAATGTGATTTTTGACTACCATTCCATAGTTCATCATGTGCTCAAACAATTTTACTGACACTTGAGGAATTTCAGTATTTCAGGAATGTTTTTTTGTAATGAGAGAATTGTTCAAAAACTTAGAGCATGGGTTTATAAAGATTTTGTCTCAGTCAGTGATTATCACTTTTCACCCACCATTTTTGGTCAACCCATATTCCATAATACCATCTGAAGGAAAAACTTCAAAAATGTCAGCATGGATTCCAAAAAGATTAAAATAATCCGCTTTGATTTCTGATAAGGTGGTAGCGTTGAGCTTGCCTTTGACTAGATTGATCGTGCAGCCACCAAATCCGCCACCCATCATACGGGCGCCCAAGATGGCATCTATAGTATGAGTCATCTTTACCAAAGTATCTAGTTCTGGGCAACTGACCTGATACTTTTGGGCAAGCCCGTCGTGTGACTGGTATAACAGCTGCCCAAGTGTTGCGAAATCCTGATTTTCAAACGCTTTTATTGCGTCCATCACTCTTTGATTTTCCTCTATGACGTATGAGGCGCGTTGATACAAAGTTTGGTCCAATAGGGGTTGAATAGGACTCAGGTCCGAAACATTCAGGTCGCGTAGACTGTGGATATTTAGTCCATGATGTACCAAAGTAGCTACAGCTGACTCACACTCCTTCCTTCTCAGATTGTAATCCGTATGCA
Source organism: Aureispira sp. CCB-QB1 (assembly GCA_945870185.1). Classification (GTDB taxonomy): domain Bacteria; phylum Bacteroidota; class Bacteroidia; order Chitinophagales; family Saprospiraceae; genus OLB9. Next base: position 1,098 of record CAMBRK010000119.1, read on the forward strand.
GTAAGTTGTGTTTGACATTGGTATTGAATAGGTAAAAAGTATATCCGTACATGTGCAGGTCTACATAGGTGGCTGCATTGCTTGCACAATCGAGCAGCATCGCATGTCCTCTTTTTCCATTGATGATAGAAAATTGGTCCATGATACCTCCTTGAACACCATAACCACGCTCTGCATGGATCGCTGTCCACATCATATCATGTGCATCCATTTCTAGATGGTTTATCTTGTTCAGCACAGCTACAAATCCACAAGTGAGTGCAGAAGACGAAGATATACCCGCTCCTATGGGTAAATTACCCCCGAATATCATATCAAAACCTTTCAAAGGCTTATTGGCCAAGACCTTTATAATTTGTCGGACAAATTTTATCCAACCTTGATCGTGGGAAACATCTGAATGATGTAAATCCAAGGTGACACTTTCCTGTAAGTCATCAGCTTGAATATGAATAAAATGTGTATCATTGGCCGATGCTAAAAAATGAATGCCTTGTCCTATAGCAAAAGGCAATACAAAACCATGATTATAATCAGTGTGCTCACCTATGATGTTCGCTCTACCGGGTGCAAAAACACTAATATCTGGCCTTTTTCCGAATCTTTGAATAAATTTTTCTGGTAACATTGGGTTTTCCATACCATGAAGTTTTACGATATTGTCTGAAAGCTTAAGAACTTTTTGTAAGGGCCATCTACCATCATGAGATCCTGATGTTTGCCCGTTTGTACGATACGTCCTTCTTCCATGACTAAGATTTTGTCAGCGTTTTGGATGGTAGATAGCCGATGCGCCACTACTATTGAGGTACGACTCTGCATGATTTTTTCGAGAGCCTGCTGCACCAGTTTTTCGGATTCTGAATCTAAAGCAGATGTAGCTTCATCCAAAATTAAAATCGGTGGATTGCGCAATACAGCCCTAGCGATGGTGAGCCTTTGTCTTTGGCCACCTGATAATTTAAGACCTCTGTCACCTATGGATGTTTCAAAGCCATCAGGCAGGACAGATATGAAATCATGAGCATTGGCTATCATGGCAGCTTGCAGTATGTCTTCATCTGTGTATTGGTGGTGACCAAAAGTAATATTGTTTTTGATAGTATCATGAAAAAGGATAGCATCTTGTGATACGATACCAAATAGACTACGAAGCTCCTCCAGCTTGATATCTTTGATATTGGTGCCATCTATTTTTATGGTACCTTGGACCACATCATAAAACCTAGGTAAAAGATCTACAAAGGTAGATTTTCCAGCTCCAGATGATCCTACTAATGCGATGACTTCGCCTTTTTTTATTTCAATGTTGATATCTGACAGAGCATTTTTACTCACGCCTTCATAATTAAAACTTACATTTTCAAATACAAGGCTTTGGTCAAAAGTTTTTTTATGGGTTGACCCTAGATGTGACGAGATTGTGTTCTCAACCTGTAATACTCGATCTATTCGCTCTAAGGCAGCCATACCTTTTTGTATGTTAAAATAGGCTGCTGAAAAAGATTTGGCTGGTTCTATCACTTGATAAAAGGCAAATACAAAGGCAAAGAATGTTTCAGGCTCCAGTTCTGCATTAAATACCAATGTTGCTCCATACCAAAGCAGGACAGTCACCACCGAAACGCCCAAAAATTCTGAAAGTGGCGACGCAAGGTCTCTCCGATTGATGACGCGGATGAGCACATTTCTGAAAAAACTATTTTCTTTATCAAATTTAGCTTCCTGATATTTTTCGGCATTAAAACCTTTAATGATTCTCAATCCTCCCAGTGATTCTTCCACATGTGCTGACAGTGTTGCCATTGATTCTTGGACATCTACAGATTCTTTCTTGAGTTGACTCACTGTTTTTCCGATGATCAAGCCTGCAAATAATACGAGAAACAGCACAAATAGGGTAAGCTGCGGACTGACATAGATCATAAATAATAAGCTGCCGGTCATAACAATGGGAGATTTAAAAACGGCTTCTATGGCGCTGAGTATCGACCACTCTACTTCTTGCACATCTATGGTAACTAAAGACATCAAACTGCCTTTTCGCTCATTGGAATAAAAACTAAGTGGTAAGTCCAGAAACTTTCTAAATAGTTTTTGTCTCAGATCATATACGATGCCATATCTCATGGGTGTGATACAATACAAAGCACCGTATCTAAACAAGTTTTTCATAAAAAATACCACGATTAGTATCATACATACGTACATTAAAGTGGTTTCTTTGCCGTATTCTTGTATTAAATCCGATATGATATATTTGATCCAATCATTAAGATTAGAATCTTTAGGTGCTATGGGTTCAGGAGAGGTCCTATCAAAAAGTATGGTAAAAAATGGAACTAATAAAGGGATGCTTACTATGGTGAAGACGGAGTAGAGTACATTGCAAAGTGTACTGAGTACAAATTCTCTTTTGTAGTTTTTAATATTGCCCAAAAGCTTCCAAAAATCCTTCATGTCGTAGGTCTAAAAACAATTAAGGATTGTGCAAAATGATAACAAAATACACAATCCTTAATATTGAAAATTATAATTTAAATAAAATAACTATTCTTTACAATTGTCCATGTCGAAAGTATTCATGAATCCGGTATTGAAATTCCCTTCTCTGAACGATTCGTCTTTCATCAATGCTTTGTGGAACGGTACAGTGGTTTTGATGCCTTCAATGATAAACTCGTCCAATGCTCTTTGCATTTTTTTGATGCACTCTTCTCTGGTTTGAGCTCTGCATATGAGCTTAGCAATCATGGAGTCATAAAAAGGTGGTACTGAATAGCCTGCATACACATGAGTGTCTACACGTACGCCGTGTCCTTTTGGACTATGAAATGAAGTAATTTTGCCCGGACTCGGTCTGAAATTATTCATCACATCTTCAGCATTGATCCTGCACTCCATGGCGTGAAGGGTAGGATAATAATTTTGACCAGAAATAGCAATCCCTGCGGCCACTTTGATTTGCTCTTTGATCAGGTCTCTGTCTATCACTTCTTCTGTTACCGGGTGTTCTACTTGGATACGGGTATTCATTTCCATAAAATAGAAGTTTCTGTATTTATCTACCAAAAATTCTATAGTGCCTACACCCTCATAATTGATGCATTTCCCTGCTTTAACAGCAGCTTCTCCCATTTTTTCTCTCAATTCGGGAGTCATAAAAGGAGAAGGACTCTCTTCGACCAATTTTTGGTGTCTCCTTTGGATAGAACAATCTCTTTCCGAAAGATGACATACATTGCCATACTGATCTCCTACGATCTGAAATTCTATATGTCGTGGTTCTTCCACGTATTTTTCTATATATATGCCATCATTTGAAAATGATGCTTTGGCTTCTTTGCGGGCACTATCCCAAGCATCTTCAAAATCTTCGTCCTTATGTATAATACGCATACCTTTACCACCACCACCCGCAGTGGCTTTGATGATGACAGGATATCCTATTTGATTGGCAATTTTTATTCCTTGTTTGACATCCTTGAGAAGTCCATCAGATCCAGGTACTACAGGTACTCCTGCTTTGATCATAGTATCTTTAGCGGTAACTTTATCCCCCATTTTTGCGATCATCTCTGGGCTTGGGCCAATGAATTTAACTCCTGACTGACGACAAATTTCAGAAAAATTGGCATTTTCGGATAAAAAACCATAACCAGGGTGAATCGCGTCAGCATTGGTAATTTCAACTGCGGCCATGATTCTTGGGATATTGAGATATGATTCTGAAGATGCTGCCGGCCCTATACAAACAGCTTCATCTGCAAATCTTACGTGAAGACTTTCAGCATCAGCTTTTGAATATATAGCCACCGTCTTGATACCCATTTCCTTACAGGTACGGATCACACGCAAAGCTATCTCGCCTCTATTAGCTATTAATATCTTATTAAACATAAATATGGATTAGGTTAATTGAAATAAAAGGGTCTAAAGGTTTACGCTTCTACCAGGAATAATACTTGGTCATATTCTACTGGTGAAGCATCCTCAACACATACTTTTACGATAGTACCAGAAGTGTCGCTTTCTATTTCATTAAACAATTTCATGGCTTCTATAATACAGACTACATCACCACTTTTAACTTGATCTCCTACTTTGGTAAATGATGGTTTATCAGGTCCTGATGATCTATAAAATGTACCCACGATAGGTGACTTAATTTCAATTAGGTTTTTACCTGGAGTAGTTGATGGAGCATCAGCTGGAGTATCTATTTTTAGAGCAGAAGCTGGATTTACTGCGGGAGCAGGTGCCGCTTGATGAGCCATGACTTGCATAGGTTGTGCAGCTGAGACTATAGTTTGAACTCCATTTTTCTGAAACTTATCCGTTCTGATTTGGACTTCAAAATCTTTATCCTTTAATTTAAATTCTGTCAAATTGGATTTTCCAATCAACTTAATTAACTCTTGTATTTCATTGAAATTCATAAGGCAATTGTTTTAAGTGGTTTATGATTTAACTCTTTCTAAGTAAGCACCGGTTTTTGTATCTATTTTAACTTTGTCTCCTTGGTTTATAAATATAGGCACTTTAATTTCTGCACCGGTCTCTACTGTTGCTGGTTTAGTTACATTGGTCGCTGTATCTCCTCTTACACCTGGCTCAGTGTAAGTGATTTCAAGGACTATATTAGCTGGCATGTCGGCTGTAAGGGGTATGTTTTTTTCAGCATGAAATAAGATTTCGATTTCGCTACCTTCTTTCAAAAAATCAGGTCGTTCCAGCATGGCTTCGCTAAGACAAACCTGATCATATGTTTCGTTGTCCATAAAATTGTAACCTGTTTCATCATTGTATAAGTATTGGAATTTTCTTCGCTCTACTCTTACATCCTCTATTTTATGTCCTGCTGGAAATGTGTTTTCTACTACTCTTCCTGTGGTTAAACTTTTAAGTTTTGTTCTCACGAAGGCATTTCCTTTACCTGGTTTAACGTGTAAAAATTCTACAACTGAATAAATATCACCATTGTAATTTAAACAAAGCCCATTTCTGATATCTGACGTACTTGCCATAAATTTTAATTAGATTATTTTTAGAAAGCGCAAAATTACTTAAACCTTTTGAATTATTTTGATTTAGTTTTTAGTAAGCCCATTTTAATAAAACACTACCCCATGTAAAACCACCTCCGAATGCGGTAAACATGATATGATCTCCTTTCTTTAACTTGGATTCATAGTCCCAAAGGCACAAAGGTAGGGTGCCCGCGGTGGTGTTACCAAATTTATGAATATTGACCATTACTTTTTCTTTGGGTATTTCCAGCATGTCACCTACGGAGTTGATGATACGCATATTGGCTTGATGGGGTACTAACCAATCAATATCTTCAACTGTCAATTGATTTCTTTCTAGTACTTGGTTTACTGTATTTACCATACCGGTCACAGCCGCTTTAAATACGGGCTTACCATCCTGAAATACATAATGTTCTTTACTGGCCACCGTCTCTGCTGTTGCAGGTTTTAGCGAGCCACCCGCTTTCATATGTAGAAACTCTCTTCCTGCACCATCACCTCGGAGTACAGCATCTATAAATCCATTTCCTTCAGTATTGGGTTCTAGTAGTACACCACCGGCGCCATCACCAAAGATGATGCAGGTAGAGCGATCTGTATAGTCAATTATGGAAGACATCTTATCCGCTCCGATGACAATTACTTTTTTATACATTCCGGATTCTATAAATTTGGCTCCCGTGGTCAGTGCATACAAGAACCCGGAACATGCTGCATTGATATCATAACCAAAGGCATTTTTAGAGCCTACTTTGGCAAGTATAGTATTGGCAGTATCCGGAAACGTAGTGTCAGGTGTCACAGTAGCGCAGATCAACATGTCTATTTCTTCAGGTGAGATACCTGTTTTTTCAAGGATTTGTTTGACTACTTCTACGCCCATATCAGAGGTAGCTTTGTTGGGATCTTTAAGGATTCTCCGCTCTTTGATCCCGGTACGCGTCGTGATCCACTCATCTGTGGTATCTACCATTTTTTCCAAATCTGTGTTGGATAAAATATCTTCAGGAACATACCCACCGACTCCTGTTATTGCTGCAAAGATTTTTGCCATTGGTTCTCGATTTTTAATGTTGCTTTAAAAAACAAATGAGGCTGTCACTTTTTACGTGATCTGTGATTTACTGATCTAAAATATAAAGGTTTATTACATCCTTTTATTTTGAAATCATAATCTTATTGCAAAAAGCGACGCAAGATAAGAAGTTTTATATTTTCTGTAAAATAAAATGATATTTTGAAGTATTCGAGTTTTTTAATTTAAGTAAAAATATAACATATAAAAGACTATAAAATAGAAATATATGCATTGCTATTTATATCAATTATTTGTATTTTTTAAATCGAAATATTTTTTGGTATTAAAATTGTATTAATATAACCACAAGATAAGCAGAGTAATACAATGCAGGATATAATGTAATGTATTTTTTATTGATCGGTACCATCTAGTTTCATCCCATAAATAGTTATATTATGTTAAATTTTAAGAATCTTTACTTATTTTTTTTAGTTTTACTAGCCAGTGCAGAAATCAAAGCTCATGACATTAAACCTATCTTTAATAGTGCCAATATTAAAGAAGCCAAAGTAAAGGCTGGTCAAGAGGGAAAATTGATTTTTATAGATTTTTATGCAGACTGGTGCATGCCTTGTCAATGGATGGACAAAACCACATTCAAAGATGAAGAAGTCGCCCATATACTCAGCGAACACTATGTCTCCTTAAAGGCCAATATCGATGACGAGTCCGGATACGACCTCAAAAATGCTTACGATATCAAGTACCTGCCCACTATGTTGATTTTTAACTCAGAAGGAAGGTTATTGGATCGTGTGGAGCAGTCATTGACACCCAAGAAACTGATTGCTTTATTGAATAAGTACAATGAACCCGCAAATAAGGCCATCATGAAGCATGATATCAACACCGCGCCCGACCTACATCACCCCCGATTGGCAGATGCATCAGAAAGTATGAAAAGTATGAATGATGATTTCAAAAAACATTTTGATGACAAAGCCTCGGGCAAAACATACAGATTGCAGCTTGGTGTTTTTGAGCGGTATCAAGGAGCTCAGGAAATGGTACAATCTCTCAAACAATTGTTTACAGAACCTATAACCGTTTCCAACGAATTTAAAGAAGGGAAACCCCTATATAAAGTCAGGATAGGGCAGTTTGAAACTTGGGATGAAGCTCAGGTATTCAAAAACTCCATAAAATCAGACTTTAATATGGAAGGGTTGATATTGTAGGTAATAATTAGGATCTGTTGGAAAAGTCAGATTCTTTCAAAAACAATAGTGCTGTTGGTCAGGTATATCGTTCAAAAAACAAGCGATAGTGAACGGAATGTCAAAAGTGCGTCTATTGCCAAAGTATAAACATTATTCTAAAAGATAGATTATCATGGCAATAGAAAAAGCATTTTGACATGGGAGAGAACGATGCGAAGCAATCGCCTTTTTTTGAACTAGCGTTTTTTGGTTACTTTTTTTCTGGGCAAGAATTACAAAGTAATAAGGGCAAGCAAAAAGAAAAAAAGTAACTGCCGCCTGCATAAGGCAACGTCAAATGAAAGTGCAAAGCTTTTACTAAAAGGATACCTATAATACTTGCATTAATCAATTAAATTATTTATTATATAATATTGAAATACAGTTAATTAGGATAATTCCAGAAGACTCTAATTAGTTTTATAAAATGTCCCAAACCTTAATTAAAAATATAAAAAAGATATATGGTGTTTCCACCGGGCCGTCACCCTTCATAAAAGGTGCGGCTATGTCTTTTACAGAAACCATAGAAAATGCCTTCATCCTTATAGAAGGCGATCAGATAGTTGATGTAGGTCCTATGAAGGATAGCCCATCGATAGCCCATCAGGTCATTGATGTCCAAGGCAAGTGTGTGATGCCTGCCTGGTGCGATAGTCATACCCATATCGTTTTTGCTCAGGGAAGAGAAGGCGAATATGTAGATCGGCTGCAAGGTAAAACATACGAAGAGATCGCTGCTAATGGTGGTGGCATCCTAAATTCAGCTGACAAATTGCAACAGAAGTCCGAAGATGAACTTTATGAATCAGCAAAGAAAAGACTGGAAGAAGTCATCAGCTATGGTACCGGAGCTATTGAAATCAAAAGTGGATATGGCCTGACTGTAGAAAGCGAACTCAAAATGCTTCGCGTTATCAAAAGACTCAAACAACATAGCCTAGCTACCATCAAAGCTACATTTTTAGGTGCTCACGCGATACCTTGGGCTTATAAAAATAATCGGGAAGCGTATATCGACCTGATCATCCAAGAGATGTTGCCACAAGTGGCTACTGAAGGATTAGCAGATTACTGTGATGTATTCTGTGATCAAGGTTTTTTTACGGTAGCGGAGACCGACAGGATTCTAAAAGCAGCACTTCAGCATGGATTAAAAGCTAAAATCCACGCCAACGAACTAGCCACCTCAGGTGGTGTTCAGGTAGGTATAGCCAATAATGCCGTCTCTGTAGATCATCTGGAAGCCATAGGCCAAGAAGAAATAGATGCTTTAAAAGTTTCTGATACCATACCTACAGTCTTGCCTTCCTGTTCATTTTTCCTAAACATCCATTATGCACCCGCCAGAAAAATGATAGACCAAGGCTTGGGTATCGCCATAGCTACCGATTACAATCCAGGCTCCAGTCCATCCGGCAACATCCCACTGCTCATGGCCTTTGCCTGCAACAAGATGCGACTGCTTCCCACAGAAGCATTTAATGCCGTGACCATCAATGGTGCCCATGCTATGGAGCTAGGAGATACGCATGGCACTATCGGCGCAGGCAAAATCGCAAATCTCATCATTACCAAAGAGATACCATCTTTAGATTACATGGTTTACGCTTTCGGAAGCCAACATATCGATCAGGTGATCCTGAAAGGTGTGGTGGTGTGAAAGGGTTTTTTCAAACTTTAGCATAACGAATTATACTCCTCCTACTCACCCACATCCTAGAAGCAAACAATCCTTCTGAGTTTATCTACCAGATCTCTAGTGTGCTCAAAGGTGATCGCAATAAAGTGGCCATAGGCGCCGCAGCCAAAAAATTTGTAGAAGACTACTACGATCACGGTATCAAGGCTAAGAAGCTCTTGGACAAGTACTTTGCACTCAAATCAAACCCGAACTACGGTAAAGTCACCCAATAATCACACCTCTATAAACAACAAAAGACACCCACAATACCATGAGTGTCTTTCGCAACTTTGTCCTCTTATACATTAGGGTATATTACTATTGTATTACTATTTTTTCTACATATCTTTTACCATCTTTAGTCCAGATTGTAGCAACATACCATCCTGGCGGCAGATGATCAGTTGCTATAGTAGTGATATCAGTGGCTCCAGCCTCACGGAGTACCTCACGACCAGAGATGTCTGTGAGTGACACTTGTTCCACTTCTATTCCGGTATGAGAGATATGGATTTGACCCATC
>CAMBRK010000120.1 GCA_945870185.1 Aureispira sp. CCB-QB1
ATTTGGGAAACCGTGTATTAAACAAACAAGGATTTCGGTAGAAGATATCTTATCTTGGTTGGCATCTGGCATGACTTATGATGAAATCTCTGATGATTATCCACAAATTACTAAAGATCATATTTTAGCTGCATTAAGCTTTGCATCCCAGAGAGAATCTTCATTGCGACTTTTGACCATATGAAGCTATTACTAGATGCTAATATTTCATGGCGTATTGTGAAGAACATTGAGTCTTATGTTGAAAAATGTATTCATGTCGATAATTGTGATTTAAAGGTTCCGGCACAAGACATTGAAATTTGGAATTACGCAAAAGCCAACCAATTTATTATTATAACCAACGATGAAGATTTTATAAATTTTTCTACAATTTATGGATATCCACCAAAGATCGTAATTTTAAAAACAGGCAATCTAAGGCGTAATATTGTTCAGGAATTATTGTTAAAATATTTGGATGATATCAAATTACTTCATGCATCAAGTGATACAGGTATCCTAGAAGTAATTGGAAAACACTAAAGGTACTAAACTTTTCAACTTTAAAACCTTCAACTTTACAAACTTTTAACTAACCTATTAAATCATGTACAGATCAATATTCTTCTTGACGTTCATCATTTACTACACCATTGTAAGTGCCCAAACGATCAGTGGCCACCTTTCTTTACTTGCCAATCAATCCATCAAACTCGAAGGCTTCAATGGTCTGAAAACCTATGCCATATCAGAGACCACATGTGATAGTACGGGCAATTTTACTATACCCTACACAAAAGCAGATTATGGCAACGGCTATCTCAAATCTGTGGACAACAAACCACTTTTTGTAATCCTAAGCGGAGAAGATATAGAAATGAAGGGTGAAGCATTAAGTGTTGTAGAAAGCATTCAGGTTGTAAAAGGACAAGAAAATCAATGGTTTGAGCAATATGCCAAAGAACATCCTAAACGGGAGCAAGCCCTGAACGCATGGCTCTATCTGGAAAAGATGTACACAACGGATGCTCTGTTTTCGCTACAACAAACACCTTTGAAGGCTATTCAAGCAGAAAAACAACGTATTAAAAATGAAGACGCAGCTTTTTTGGCCAAGCTACCCAAAGAGAGCTATATCAGTTGGTATTTGCCCACCCGTAAACTGGTGAGTTCTGTGTCTGTTGTGGCTCAATACCGCCCTGAAGAAATCCCTGCCACCTTTGCGGCTTTCAGAGCCATGGATTACACTGATCCCCGATTGTACAAAAGTGGCTTACTTAAAGATGCCATCGAAGGTCATTTTTGGTTGATCGAAAACAGTGGGAGATCTTTGGATTCGGTTTTTATAGAAATGAAGCACTCCATGGATGCGATGATGGTCCACCTGACAAAAGACGAAAGAAAACTCAATGAAGTGGCCGATTATCTGTTCAATTTATTGGAGCGACACAGCCATTTTAGAGCTTCCGAATACCTTGCGTTAAAAGTACTCAAGGAAACAAGTTGTACCATCGATAGCAATTTGGCCAAACAACTGGAAAGCTATCGAGCCATGAAAAAAGGAAACATTGCGCCCGATATGGTTTTTACAGGAGATCTTATTGCACCGGGATCCGCTTCAAATTTACCTAAAAAATTATCAGAAATAAATAGCAATTACACGGTAGTGGTTTTTGGTGCTAGCTGGTGTCCAAAATGTACTGAAGATGTCCCTGAAATTTCAAAATTGTATTCAAAATGGAAAGCACAGGGAATAGAAATAGTCTATGTTTCACTCGATGAAGATAAAAAGATGTTTCAGACATTTGTAAAAGACTTTCCTTTTTTCTCGACTTGTGATTATCAGAAGTGGAAAGGTGATATAGTACAGGACTATTATGTTTTTGCGACGCCAACCATGTTTCTTCTGGACAATAAAAGGGAAATACTCCTCCGACCTAACTCCGTAAAACAAGTAGATGCCTGGGTAGATTGGGTATTGGCGCAGGGAAATAAATAAAAGTCAAATGGTAAATAACGATACGCTAACACAGGCTTAGATGAACATGCCGCCCTATCGGGACGGCACGTCACAAAGCCAAACCTTATACAATAAAAAAATATTTTGCGATTGTAAAAATAGAATAACGGATATGTTTCATAATCCAGTGTTTTCATTATCATATTGGCTACCTTATCCTTAACTATCGTACCCAAAATGCTTGAGCACTCTCTCATCATTTCTCCAGTTTTCTTTAATTTTTACATTAAGATCTAAGTAAATATGTTTGTCAAAAAAAGCTTCGATACTGATTCTGGATGCTATGCCCAGTTTTTTGATAGCTTCACCACCTTTGCCTATGATGATGGGTTTTTGTGATTTTCTGTCCACGTAGATATCTGCATAAATCATCAATAGTGGCGACCCATTTTTTTCTTCTTCTTTAAATCTACTTACGATGACTTCACAAGAGTATGGTATTTCTTGTTTATATTGAGTGAGAATTTTTTCTCTTATGATTTCAGAAACAAAAAATCGTTCCGGTTTATCTGACAATTCATCTTTGGGATAGTAGGGTGGGCCCTGTGGTAAAACTTTAAGGATGGTATCAAAAAGGGTATCAGTATTTGTTTTATGTTCTGCTGAAATAAAAAAAAGTTCATCAAATTTCACTCGGCTTTCCCATGTTTTTGCCACTTCAACAGCTTTTCCATCTTTATCAAGATCTATTTTGTTGATGATGAGATATTTCGGCACTTCTGCATTGATCAGCGATTTTATGATGGGTTCGTCTCCAGTGTATTGTTCATAAATATCTGTCATAAATAGCAGGATGTCAGCATCTTCAAACGAAGAAAAAGCGAACTTATTCATAGCACTTTGCATACCATATGCAGGGTCTTGTATGATGCCCGGTGTGTCAGAAAAAACAATTTGATAATCGTCTTCACTTCTGATACCAAAAATTCTATGTCTGGTCGTCTGTGGCTTACTGGTAATGATAGACATTTTTTCTCCTACCAAGACATTCATTAGGGTGGATTTTCCTACATTGGGGTTACCAATAATATTTACAAATCCGGATTGGTGTACACTCATAATAATTGTTTTTGTTGTGTGTTTATAGTTCTTTCCAATATATCTACAAGGTATGCAGGTTTCTGGGTTCTCCAGTTCATATCATTAAATAATGGACCGTAGTTGATATAATAATGTAATCGATACTTAGACATTTCACTAGTTACATGATCAAAAGTATTGACCAGACAAACCCATCCTCTATCATCTTTGATATCATCCCACCATTCCTCATAGTAGCAGTCTTCATCACCATGATAGTTGAGCACGTTGTCACAAAATACTACAAATTTATAGATATAATGCTTGTTGAGCTTATCTACAATTTCTCTTTTCAGGTACATGATGTCATTGTAAAGCGTGTCATTCCATTCGCCTATCAACTCAATGCAAGCAAAATGCCTTTTATAATCTACATACAATATTTTTCCATAAAGCGTTTCTGAGCCGAAGCTATCCCATTGTGGATGTATGTAATAATTATATATTTGGTGTGTCAGTTTAAATTCATCATAGCCTCTACCATAAAATGGAGATTTAGAGTCTTGCTCAGCCTTGTAGTCGTCGCGCCATCCCCACCAAGGTTCTATATCATGCATCGCTATCTGTTTTGGAGTAATTATAAATGTTTTTTCCGGTAATTTGTTTTGTATTCCAATCCAAAGCTTCTTTAAAATCATGTAATCTATGCTGACATATCAGTACACAATGTGGGCACTGTTTTTCTACACACGGTTCACTTTGGATAGAAATATCAATGTCTTTTTCAGGCAGCTCCTTCCGAATCAGTTGTTTTAAATAGGTGATTTCATGAGTAGCCTGCCTTACGTCAAAATACCAGGGTAACGTAAGGTGCATATCTACATGCGCAGTATTACCAAATTTAAGATAGGTCAGCTTGTGAATGTTGATCCAGTTTTCAGACTTTTGGTTGGCCAATAATTTGGAAAGAGATTCCAAAGCACCCATATCCGCTTCGTCCATGAGACCATTTATCGTTTTTCTGATGACTTGAAATCCTGTATAAATGATAAAACTCCCAAAAAAAAAGCCTAATAAACTATCTATCCACTGCAAAGATGTGAGATAAAATATAAAAAGACCTGCAATCAGGGCCATGGTAGTATAAGTATCAGAAATCAAGTGTTGACCTCCTGCTTCCAATCCGATAGATCCATGTTTTTTGCCCATTTTGACACTATAAATTCCCATAAGATAGTTGGCTAGTGCAGTAAACAGCAAAAGTAAGAGTCCCATATCCAAACGCAATACTTCAGGTGGGTTTCCTATTCTTTTTATGGCTTCAAATATAATAATACATCCAGCCAAAACAATCAGTATACCCTCCACGGATGCTGAGATCAATTCCACTTTGCCATGTCCGTAAGGATGATTGTAATCCCTTGGTTTCATAGCATATTGCAATGCTTTTAAAGTGATAAAACCAGTGATGATGTTTATGGTGCTTTCTAAAGCATCCGATAAAATACCTACAGAATTGGTAATGTAGAAGGAGAATATCTTTATAAAAAACAATACTATCCCACCGAAAAAGATGAGTCTTTGGATTCGTATTTTATGGTCTCCTGTTATTTCTTTTTCCCAATTTATCATGGGTTTGAATGGGTTTTGTAGTGTTTATATTAAATCAAACATATTTTTCACACCTATGGTTCTTTCTACAGTAAAACCTTCAGCAAAGTCAACCCCTATATCTCTGCCATAAGCCCTGTTTTTAGCTTTGATAAATTCGATAAACGATTTGGATGATATGGGTGTTTCGGGTTCACCTTTATCAGAAATGTAAAATTGAGAACTGTAAGCAAGAATACACTCTAATTTTTGCTCGATATAAGGTGTGATGTCCACCACAAAATCTGCTTTGATATTTCTGTCCTGAATATAATGATACACTACTTTGGGTCTCCATGCATCTTGGAGCTCCCCATCAGCGTTTTGTGTTTGTATTTTTGGAAGACCGCTGTAAAAGCAAGCATCACTGATGAGTTTTGAAGCTCTTCCATGATCTGGGTGTCGGTCAGTGATAGCATTGGCCAAGACAATTTCCGGTTGGTATTTTCTGATGACTTCTATGATTTTTCGGGTATTTTCTTCATTTTGCTGAAAAAAACCATCAGCCATACCTAAATTATCGCGATATTCAATACCTAAAATACTTTTAGCATGTTCTGCTTCTAATAGTCGCAAAGGTCCACTACCTCTTGTTCCCAGTTCGCCTTGAGTTAGGTCACACAAAGCCACACGGTATCCAAGACCTAGATGCATGAGTATGGTCCCTGCAGCACACAATTCTATATCATCAGGATGTACCCCGATAGCCAATATATCTACTTTAAACTCTTGCTCCAAAGCCTTTATTTTAATGATGAAATCTCTAAGTTAGTGGGTATTTGGTAATAATTAATATTATCATTACCATCTGATCAAAGCACTGCCCCAAGTAAAACCACTTCCAAAGGCGGCTAAACAAACCAAGTCACCCGACTTTACACGACCAGCCTCCCATGCTTCACTCAATGCTATAGGAATGGATGCAGCTGTAGTGTTTCCGTATTTTTGAATATTGTTGACTACTTTTTCGTCAGGTAATCTTAATATTTTTTGAACAAACTGACTGATCCTGAGATTGGCCTGATGAGGTACCAAAATGTCAATATCATCCGTTGATAGTCCAGTTTTTTCTAGTGCTTCTTTGATAACTTCCGGAAATTTTACCACCGCAGTTTTAAAAACTAATTGTCCGGTCATATTGGGTGCCAGTAAATTGTCATCCACCATCTTTTGGGTAACAAATACACCTCCAGGGACATCCACATCTGGATACCCAAATTTTTCGGTTCCAAGATGATATCCACCATGTGAACCCGGATTTATCATGGCTAATTCTTCTGCGTGAGTACCATCGGAATGTAAACAGGTAGTGAGTATTCCTTGGTTTTCGTCCTTAGTGGGTTGTAAAACTACGGCTCCTGCACCATCTCCAAAAATAACGGTTACGGCTCTTCCTTCGTCTGAAAAGTCTAAACCCATAGAGTGCATCTCAGCCCCTACAAGTAAGATATTTTTGTACATTCCCGACTTGATAAATTGATCCGCTATAGACAAGCCATATACAAACCCTGAGCATTGATTCCTGATATCTAATGCACCGGCTTCTCTTTTGGTAATGCCTAACTCCCGTTGTAAAAGTACACCACAACCAGGGAAATAGTAATCAGGACTCAGGGTTGCAAATATAATGAAGTCAATATCGTCAGGTGTTATCCCTGCTCGTTCTATCGCTATTTTCGCAGCTTTAACTCCTAATGACGATGTAGATTCCTTATGTTTTATTGCATATCTCCGCTCTTCTATACCTGTTCGCTCTCGGATCCATTCGTCAGTAGTGTCCATATATTGTGCCAATTGATCATTGGTTACTATTTGTTCAGGTACATAATGACCTATACCAGCTATTTTTGTTCTCATGATAAAAAAATATAAAATTATGTTGGCTTTAATACTAATAGGCTAGGACAACTCAATATCGCTAGGACAAATTATCGCATAAAAGTAATTTATTTTTTGTAAATTATAAAACTCTTGCTACCTTTATGAAAAATAAGTAATGAATTATGATGTGGGATATTTTGACTAATGATGAAAAAAATAAGATAGTTTTGAAAATACTAGTAGCTATATCCAAGTTGGATGGGCATATCCACGAGAATGAATTTTCTTATTTGGTGTATTTTTGTAAAAATGCAGGTCTTGACCCAAACATCATCAGTACCATGGTCAATGATACTCAGGAATTAAATGAAATATTGCCATCTAATGAGCAAGATAGAATGAATATTTTGTACCACGCTTTATTTGCTATGAAGGCGGATCATGTTGTGGACATTGCTGAAGAACAAAAGGTATATATTCTAGCATTTAAACTTGGGTTTTCTGAAAATATGACACGTGATTTTATTGAATTGATGAAAAGCCACACATTGGATAATATACCCATGAATGCCATGTTGGATATCATCAGGAAATACAATTCGTAAATAGTTAATTTATTTTACATTTGATTTCAAAAATTTACAATTTTAAGGAATAGATTTTCAATGAGCCCCAATGGGTTCACTTTAATTATTTGTGAACATATTTAAATGTTTTTATTTTTGTTTTTCAAAATACTTTTTCATTTTGAGTTGTTATCTATTAAAGAGTAAAAATTATGAAGCAGATATTTAAGGTATTCTTTTTATTGATATGGTTACATAGTGGATCCAATGCTCAAAATTTTGATCTGTTGGAGATTCCTATTTTTAATGAAGGCAAAAAGCTAGATCTATCTAATGTAGGTGGTTTAAAAGCGCCCCAGTTTTCCAATATTGACTTCAACGCTGATGGGAAGATGGATATCTTTATATTCGATCGAAATGGGGATAAAATCATACCGTTGGTAAAAACTGGTATACCCGGCCAGCTGACTTACAGATATGCGCCAGAGTACATCGATCAGTTTCCTGAATTAAGAGTTTTTGCTCTATTAAAGGATTATAATAATGATGGTATCCTTGATATCTTTACTACTGCCCCTCTTTTTCCCGGAGGCGTCGCTGTATGGAAGGGCATTAAAAATGCTAATGGAGCTAATAGCTATGAAAAAGTTACTTTTAACAATTCTTTTTACAGAGAAATTCTTCATTTTTCGAATGATGGATCCAATTTCGCCAATATTTATGTATCTTCTATTGATCTTCCTGCTATTACTGATGTAGATGGTGATGGTGATGTAGATATCATCTCTTTTGAGGCAGATGGTAGTTTTGCATCTTTTTATAGAAATCTTGCGATTGAAGACAATTTAGGAATAGATATTTTAAAATTTGACAGACCCACAATTTGTTGGGGTAGTTTTTCTGAGAATCAATTTAATGAAAATATAACCCTAAGTGATAATCCATTTAGTTGTGCACAAGGACTGAATCCTGGGAATCCCGGTTCCAGACATTCTGGATCTAGTCTTACAGTTTTTGATACCAACGGAGATGGACTGCAGGATATGATTATTGGGGATTTAGGTAGTTCTAAACTGAAAAAACTGATCAATCGGGGCACAAAATCCAATGCATGGGTTCGAGAATTAGAAATAAATTTTCCAGCTGATGACATCCCCGTAGATTTAGAATATTTTTTGGCTGCATACTTTGTAGATGTAGATGATGATGGTAAAAGAGACCTGATCATAGCACCCAATGAAATCAATAGTGCTGAAAATAGTGACCATATATGGATGTATACAAATATTGGAACGGATGCCAACCCAAAGTTTAAACTTGTCCAAAAGAATTTTTTAATTGATCAGATGGCTTATTTCTATGGCGGTTCTCATCCTGCTTTTGCTGATGTAGATGTGGATGGTTTGATAGATATTGTGGTAGGAACTTCTGGTATCCAAAAGAAAAAAGGAGAAAAAGAAAATAGAATTATTTTTATAAAAAATATCGGGTCAACATCAAATCCCAGTTTTGAGATAGTAGATCAAGACTACCTTGATTTTTCCGAAATCAATGGAAAAACAAATGGCAGATTTGCGCCTACATTTGGTGATCTGGATAGTGATGGAGCTACAGATTTAGTAATAGGTGATGCAGTAGGTCAATTATTTTACTTTCGAAATAATGCGCCAAAGAATAAACCATGTCAATTTAGTAGTCCAGGTTATCCATTTGCTGATGTTTTTGTGGGGCAAAACGCTAAACCAATGATCATCGATTTGGATAATGATGGACTTCAGGATTTAGTCCTTGGTGAAAAAAATAACAGATTGAATTTTTTGAAAAATGTAGGGCAACAAGGGAATCCAATATTCAACAATAATCTTAATGCGGCTCCTAATACCAGGTCACTTGGCAAATTTTTTCAAGGAAGTGATATTCCAACTCAAAACGGTGCTCCCGTAATTATTACTACCACTAACAATAAAAGGTTAATGGTCTTTGGTACCAATGAAGCAAATTTTAGATTATATGAAGTCACTGCAGATACTTTTCCTTTACTTATGGATTTTATGGGGAATATCAAAGAGGGATCCAGGGTGATTTCGACTTTGGCTGATATCGACAACGACGGATATTATGAAATGGCTGTTGGGAATGATAGGGGAGGCTTAGCCTTTTATAATACCATTTTTAAGGTGGATACTACATCTTCTACTGAAGAAGATATGGGTGAAATAGCTCCGATAACCATATTCCCAAATCCTGCCCATAACGAGATTTATATATTTACAACTTTAGACCTTGGAGAAATTATTCTATATAATGTTCAAGGTCAAGAGATCATGAGCTTACAGAATAATGCATCCAATCATTTATCACTTGACTTAAATTCAGGATTATATATCATCAAGATGAAGCATGCTTCGGGCACTTTTTCCAGAAAATTATTAATTCAAAACTGATAAAATTGTAATGGTTTTTATCTGAAACATAATACCTTCAGGTTTGTATATCTAATGATTAAAGATCGAACACCTCAAAGTATTATATGCCCTAATTACAGTTTTTACTACCAAAAACATAAGATATCCCTGTTTCAAATTTGGTAAGTCCTGCATTATTTACAAGGTTATAGCTAGTAAAAATAATCAATTTTTTTACACCTGTTGAGATAGCTACAAAAGGTTGTTGGTATTGCAAATAGCCTAAGTCTAAGCAGATCCAAGATTGGGGTTTCAAATAATACCTAGTGCCCATATTTACATTATATATTTGATGTTGGCCATGCTGGGTATAGATGAAAGATGGTGAAAATTCAAACTGATCGTTTAACCTATAGTTTGCTGTGATGTAGAGATTTGTTCTTACTTTTTCTTTTTCATCCGCAAATAAAAATGATATATTAGGTTTGTTGATGTAAGCTAAGGACATACCCGTTGTTATGCTATATTTCTCTTTCCAATGAATGGAATATTGAACACCCATATTCATATCCATAAATCTTATAGCTTGGTCAAAGTCTTCGCCTGATGGAATTTTAGGATCAAATCCAGTAGGGCCAATCTGCGACGGCCATCTAATTCCTGCAGGATTTATGCTTCTACGTGCTATTCCTCCTTCAAAACCAAGAGCAATTTCTTGTTTTGCAGCCGTAGTAGTATATGTTTTGGATGCAGATACAGCTAGCAAATGTGAAGAATTAGAAAACTTTGATTCTCCCGCCATATCTTTTGTGAATTTATACCCTGTTCCAATCTTGAAATTATTTTTGTTATATATGGGTGCATCCACATTAAGACCAAAATTTTGAAACAAAAAGAAATCATTATTTTGGTTTTGATAAAAAGTATAAAGCCTTGTCCCACAATCGCTACCCACCAAGGCTGGATTTAAATAAGTAGGTAAGTATTTATATTGATTAAACCCGGATTATGCGTTAGAACTTTGTCATAGCCTGTCCCGCTTTAGCGGGAAGAAGCTAAAATGCAACCAGCCTGACCACTACATGGTAGGCGGGCAGGTAAATCAGCTATTTATATTCGAAAAGCGTAGCACCGCTACGGTTA
>CAMBRK010000121.1 GCA_945870185.1 Aureispira sp. CCB-QB1
AACATGGGGTGTGTCGTTTAATGAAGTTTTGGCGAGACGCCATTACTAACCTGAGCTTAGCGAGGACGCTAAAGCTTAACATGGGGTGTGTCGTTTAATGAAGTTTTGGCGAGACGCCACTACTAACTTAAGCTTAGCGAGGACGCTAAGCTTATCGTTTATTCGATTAGTTAAAGCTTTTAGCTTGAAAGATGTATTGAAAATTATTAATTTGCTTAAGTAGCAATAATCTATGTCAGATGGATATCAAATAAGAAACCAAAATGCCCTTCATTTCATTACTTTAACAATTGTAGG
Source organism: Aureispira sp. CCB-QB1 (assembly GCA_945870185.1). Taxonomy (GTDB): domain Bacteria; phylum Bacteroidota; class Bacteroidia; order Chitinophagales; family Saprospiraceae; genus OLB9. Next base: position 298 of record CAMBRK010000121.1, read on the forward strand.
GTGGATTGATGTTTTTGCATATTTGGAATACAAAAATATCATCATTGAAAATTTAAAATTTTGTCAACAAAATAAAGGGTTGAATATTTACGCATATGTAATTATGACCAATCATATTCACTTAATATGTCAAACTGAAAATAAATCAGGTTTGTCAAGTATTATTCGAGATTATAAAAGTTTTACTTCCAAAAAAATTATTAAAAAGATTCAAACGGAAGATCATTCAAGAGCGAAATGGATGTTAACAAATTTTGCTTACCAAAGTAGATTTAATACTCGAAATAGCGAATATCAGGTTTGGCAACAAGGTAATCACCCAGTAGAATTAGTGTCACCAAAGTTTATTTTACAGAAGTTGGCCTATATTCATCTTAATCCTGTGAGAGCAGGTATCGTTGATGAAGCCAGTCACTATCTATATAGTTCAGCGCGTAATTATGAAGGTGTAAAAGGATTGCTGGATTTAGAATTATTAGATTTAAGTCCTGATATTGGGTATATTGATACTTGATGGAGCATAGGCGAGACGCCACTACTAACCTGAGCTTAGCAAGGACGCTAAGCTTAGCATGGGGTGTGTCGTTTAATGAAGTTTTGGCGAGACGCCACTACTAACTTAAGCTTAGCGAGGACGCTAAAGCTTAACGATCTATCGATCATTTGATTAGTTAAAGCTTTTAGCTTGATGGTATGCAAAATTAACCTGTAAGTTGATATTTATACATACAATCATATGGCGAGACGCCATTACTAACTTAAGCTTAGCGAGGACGCTAAGCTTAGCATGGGGTGTGTCGTTTAATGAAGTTTTGGCGAGACGCCACTACTAACCTGAGCTTAGCGAGGACGCTAAGCTTAACGATCATTTGATTGGCTTAGCGTCCTCGCTAGCTAAAATAGTTAAAGTTTCCAGCTTTTGTTATAAAAACTTAAAATCAGACCATCAAAACCATAGCCATACATCAGCCGAATTATCTGCCTTGGGCGGGCTATTTTTTGAAAGTAGCGTCTTGTGATGTTTTTGTAATGCATGATCATGTACAAATCACTAAATCCGGCCCGACACGAAGAGTAAAAATAGCTTCAAGGCATACTTTAGACAAGATGCAATGGTTGACAGTGCCATTAAAGAGTCATAGTGACTTTGCACTTATCAAAGATTTGGAAATATCATGGGATATTGATTGGACTAAAAAACATTTGAACCAAATAAAAGATACTTATATTAAGAGCCCTTATTTTGATCTTTATTTTCCGATGATCACTCATTGGTTTGATGAAGCAAAAAGATTTAATTTACTCAGTGAGATGAATATTTATTTCATAAAAGAAATTTTGAAACAACTTGACATAAGTAAAGAGATTTTATATTCATCTGAACTATCTGTATCTGGGAAAGCGGCTTCTTATAATTTGGCTATTACTAAACATTTGAAAGGCAATCAATACTTAAGTGGGGCAGGAGGAGACAAATACCAATATGAACAATTATTTTCAGATAATCATATCATAATAAAGAGATTAGACTCAAAAACTGAATTAGAAAATATGTTTTGTGAGTTCGATATTAATAAAAGTCTTTCTATCATTGAACTCTTGATGAATGTAGATATAGATATTATTAAACTTGGATTTTCAAAAATCAATATTTGATGCCATCCATTTTTATTGAAGATAATCCTTTGTATCACAATAAGGTGAAATGGGTAATGCAAATCATTAGCCAATATGCTCATACTACTTACGAATATGTCTTGGACAAAAACCAGTCAAACATCTCAGTGGGTTCTTCTACTGCCTATGATATTAAGATAGATGATTCTTTTTTTGAGAAGCTAAAAAATGAACGTACGAAATGGAAGGAAATACTTCCTGATGGACCCATTTATAAAAACGAATGTGGTGAAGAAAGCTTATTGGAAACCATTTTCTATTTGGTCAATTGTATTCAGGAAATGAACCCAGATCCGGAAGATATAGATCACTATGGGCGATTTAAATATTCAGCTTCATTACAGTTTCATTATGGGATCATTGAAGAGAATTTTGTGGGTCATTTAATAGATCAGTTAATTTTGCAATTTCCAATATTAAGTTTGGATGGAAATCTTCCCCAAGTAAAATCTAAGTTCTATATTTCACATGATATTGATATACTACTTTCTGGGTGGAAAATAGAAGGATATCTAGCTTTGAAGCAATTCAAATGGGGGCTATTATTAAAAGTGATTTGGGACACGATAAGGCGTAAGCCCTTTTACAATAATATAGACCAAGTGATTGAACTGGATAAAAAAAATGGTATCACTCCTTGTTTTTATTGGCTGGCTTCTCATGGAAAGGACCCGAATGGGATTATGAATGCGGACTATACCATTGAAGATTTGAACATTCAATGCCAAAAAGTAAAAAGCCATGGATTTGAGAGTGGGATTCACAAATCAAGTTTTGAAACTACTTTTCATCAAGAAATAGCTCATTTCCCTTTCAAAGTAGAGCACAATAGATACCACTTTCTTAAATTTCAAACCCATAGTGCTTGGAAGGAAATCGAAGCTGCAGGACTGAAGACGGATGCCAGTTTGGGCTTTGCAGAGCATATTGGATTCAGAAATAGTTATGGACTACCTTTTGTACCCTTTGATGTAGAAAATGATAGACCCTATAGTTTTGTGGAAATACCGCTTCATGTGATGGATGTGACCTTAATGCAATATATGGGTTTGAATGCGGAAACCGCTGATAAAAGATTAAGAATGTTTACTGAAAAGAATAAAAATCAATGCATCCTTAGTGTACTTTGGCACAATAATTCTTTCTCAAATTATCAAAAGGACTTAAATACATTATTTGAAGGATATGTAAATTGTTTTAAGGTTCAAGATTTGTATAATTTAGGAGTTAATAAAATATTTGAAGATCATCAGATCAATGATATTCAAAATAGGGTTACCGAAAAGCGAATTTAATTTTACTTAGGAATTATTGATGGGATCAAAAAAAATAATATTATTTTGCCATACTGGCCTTTCCACTTTTGTGCAAACGGATTTAGATTTATTATTGGAAGAGTATGAGGTGATACCCTATCATTATAAATTGGGAAAGTCAAAAATGATGAAATTTGTAAATATAATTTCATCATTTTTTTTTGCATTAAAATGGGTTCGAAAAGTGGATGTAGTTTATGTTTGGTTTGGAGGTTATCATGGTTTTTTTCCAGTTTTAATGGCAAAAATGCTTAAAAAAAAAACGGTAATCACGGTAGGTGGTTATGATGCTGTAAATATCCCATCTATAAAATTTGGTGTTTTTTATCAAAACGATTTTTTAACGTGGTGCATTAAAAAGCAGTATCAATGGGCTAATTATATTTTACCAGTGGACGAATCATTGGAAAAGTCGATCAATTATTATGCTGATCCTAGTGGTTTTGGATATCTGAATGGTATTAGGAATTTTGTCGAAACAAAAGCAAAGATCACAACCGTACCTTTTGGGTATGACGATATGAAATTTCAAAGAAATATAAAAGTAGTAAAAAAAAATGCGGTAATTTCTGTGGGTTGTGCCACAACAGAACAAGTTTTTAGGAGGAAGGGGTTTGATTTAGTTATAGATGTTGCTATAGAAATGCCTGAAATACCATTTACCTTGATAGGTATTAGTAAAAAACTTCAGAATGTGTACGAAAAAAGGATACCAAGTAATGTTACAATTTATGACTTTCTTGATCATGGTGCAATTATTGATTTATTGTCGGCACACCGAGTATTTCTCCAACTTTCATTGAGTGAAGGCCTGCCCAATACACTTTGCGAAGCGATGCTTTGTGAATGTATTCCGATTGGGTCGGATGTGAATGGCATTCCTAAGGCGATAGGAGATACTGGCTACATATTAAAGGAAAAGAAAGTGGAAATACTCAAAGAACTCATAAAAGAAGCACTAAGCTTGGATGATAATTTTGGTATTAAAGCGAGAGAGCGCATTAGTAAAATGTTTCCGCTGAAAAGAAGAATAGCGAGTTTAAAAGCAATTATTGAAAATTAGTATTCTGTGAATCCCTTTTTCTCCATCATCATACCCACTTACAATCGTGCCCACACGATACGGCGGCCGATTGATAGCATCATAGCGCAGACTTTTACAGACTGGGAGTTGATCATCGTGGATGATGGAAGTACTGATGCTACCCAAGAGATCATCGAAACTTACAAAGACCCAAGGATAAGATATGTCTGGCAAGAAAATCAGGAACGAAGTGCAGCCCGTAATCTTGGAATAAGATTGGCTACAGGCGGGTGGATTTGTTTTCAGGATAGTGATGATGAGTATTTACCAGAGCATTTGGAAGTGCTATTTGAAGGAATTCAGAATCATCCCGAGTACAAAGTAATCCGTACCGGGCTTTTGATTTATGAAAATGGAAAGTTGGTAGGTAAGAGTGCTATCAATCCATCAAAATATGATCAATATCCTTTTGAATGTATACAAGTTTATGGTTTTAATAAATCAGTATTAAATTCTGTAATTTTTAATCCTAAAATTTTTATTGCTGAAGATCTTCATTTTTTAATCAAAATAGGATTAAACTATAAGATATTAGTGATTGAAAAATGGACTGGAAACTACTTTTACAATCCTGAATCAAGTGGTGGAGTAGGAAGGAATTATGAAAGAAATTTAAATAATAAAATTCTTTGTTTGGATGATATATTTACTTGGAATAAATCATTGGTTATATCTTTTGTAATAAGACAAAGATGCCTTACTGAGTTGCTTTTGCTATCTGGACACTTTGGATATCAACGAAATAAAATCTTATTTGGTTTTGTAAGAAATATTATTGTATTCTTCAGATTTCCTTTGGAATATATAAAATTGATAATCAGAATAGTTTATGTCAAGATAGGAGAATCTTCCGGTCTTTATCGTACACAGGGTCGGTTTTAGATACGATTCGGTAATAGAAAAAAGGTAGTAATAAAACTTTAAATAGTTTTTTAAAACTGTGATTTTTACCAAAGTACCAAAGGTAATCATACTCCATAAAATCTTTAAATAATTTCCATTTGACACTATATTTTAAATTATAGTCATTGGCCCATTTAAAGTGCTTTTTTGAAAACATTCTTCTGAAATAAGTAGCTTCGGATATATGACTTATAGTATTGGAATCATGAATATTATAGACTGCTTTAGTTATCTGTACACTCGTTGACCTAGTAGTTGAAGTCAACAGAAGTCTGACAATGAAATCTATATCTTGTGCTTGCTTTAGATTTTCATCGAAACGCAGATTCAAACTACTTTTATAAGTCAACCCATTTAAATGTAAAGCTGACCCTTTATAAAAGTCATAGATATTAACTTCAGTATTTGATTTTTGAAAAGCTATACTATCATTATGCTTAAATACTGCATTTAAACCAAACTGCTCCTTTCCTTCAGGTGTTTTGATTACTACTTTATTTGCAGTTGCAAATAAAGTTTGATAATTCTGAAAAATTACTTCATCTTCATTAAATCTCCCGTCTAAAAAATAGTCATCCGCATCCAAAAAAGCGATATATTCACAACGTGCATGACTTAATCCTACATTTCTGGCAGCTCCGGCACCCTTTGTGCCTTCATTGACAAAAACCTTCACTCGGCTGTCCAATAATTCCCATCTTTTACAAATTTCTAAACTATTATCCTTAGATCGATCATCTATGAGCAAAACTTCTCCTGTCTGCTTTTGGTCTAGTGCTGATTTAATGCTTTTGTCTAAAAATGGAGCGGCATTAAAGACTGGGATGATGATAGAGACTTTCATTGATTTAGCCTTTTTGGAGAATAATTGTATATCCTGTCTTTACATATTTTTTTATTCCCAATATTTTTAAGAATCCAAAAAATTTATTCAAAATAAAAAAAATAGCGTTTTTAGTTCCTTCTGGAAATTCCATTATTTTTTTACTTTCGTATCTGTATTGTAATTTTAAAAGATGATAGTTATCAGAAATTTTTGTTCGTGTCAAGTTATTAAATTTGCCATTGGTTAAGTACTTCAAAAATATAGATGGATTATATGGTTTGACATGGGACAAGTCATCATAAAAAAAATCTGTTAGTGTTGGCATAGAGACTACAAGAATACCTCCAAATTTCAAACATTTATCAATTTCTATTAGCGTTTTATAAAAGACTTCAATCTCTAAGTGCTCCATTACATGACTTACATGAATTACATCAAAGAAGGAGCTACAAAAATTCAACTCAGGTAACTTAGCATAAGAATAATTTGGAAATTCTTTTTTGAACTGATTTACTGTTAATTCGTTTCCATCAATTAAGAAAAAATCATCCCTATTGAAATACCTAGCAAAGCTCCCGTTGCCTGCCCCGATGTCCAAAACAGTACCGTTATTTTTCAAAAAGGGTCTTACCAGTTCAAAAAAGGGTTCTCTATTTCTTGTTATATACATGTATTAAATTTTGCGATAGATATTTGTTTTTACAAATCCAGGACTTCCAATAAGTGCTCCGTAATGATCTAATTCCAATCGAAACTCATCATTCTTAATTAAATTTGATTCAAAATATCTTTCTCGTTCTGCATTATCTAAGATTAAAATCCCACCTTTTTTAAGTTTGTTTATAGCATGTAGGATACACGAAACTCTACTTCTACCATCTATTAATATAATGTCAAAATAATTATTTTCAAAGTTTTCAATACTTTTGACATAACTCTCGAAATTACATGTTTTGAATAAGTCCAAACTACTATAGTAATCGGTTGGAACAGATGGTGACCTGTTTGCAGAAATGTCATTATTTACTTCTGGCTCAACTAGTTGGACGATAAATTTATCATTTAATTTTATTTTTTTAATAATATATTTATACCAAGACAAATCATGTTCAACGGAGTGCAGTGAACCTACTTTATCTGAAAAGTATAAAGTGGAACCTCCAGAACCATATTCAAATATATTTAAGCTTTTTTTAGGGTATTTTTTTATAAATGCGTCTATATATTCTAGCGCTAAAAAACTAATCCAAGGTAAAGATAAATCAACTGGTGATGTTTTTAGTTTTATTTGTTTTCGTTGTTCTACAAAAATATTATAATGATTAATAATTCCTGTGCCTAACTTAAGTTTATTAAGTTTAAGTATGTAATAAATATACTTTATAAATTTTAAATTAGACAATATCGAATTCAAGAAATACATTTCCGTTATGCTTTGGATATTCTACACCTGTTTTATAAAAATCGCCACCTTTAACTTCAAAAGTGAATGCTTGTTTTACCCAATCTTCTAAAATTGCGTCGATTTCAAAATATATATTTATGAAATAAACGCCAACTGTCAAGGGAAGCTTATGTATTTTTAATAAAATAAAGCCATTCTTTTTATCAATAATTAAAGATTTTTTTATCATGTCAGAATTTAAAATTGCAATTCTTTGGCCGCTAATATTGCTAATTCCAATTGCAAATTTTGCATTGGCTGTATTTACACTTGACTCATAAAAAAACTTAAAAAAAACTGTTTCACCTGATAAAATATTATTAATTACATTTTTTAAATTTTGATTTAAAATTTCTACTTTAGTAAATTTAAGTCTGTTTCTACCTTCTCTTTTTCGATTTTCAAAAGTAAGATCGAAAAATGAATTAATATTTTCGAAATACATATTTATACAATTATCTATTTTGTCTGAAAGTAGAATTTCCCCTTTCTGGAGTAATATTCCATTGTTGACAAGATTTTTCATTGTTACCATATCATGACTCACGAATAAAATGGTCTTCCCTTCTCCCTTACTCACCTCATCCATTTTACCTATACATTTCTTTTGGAACTCTGCATCTCCTACGGCGAGTACTTCGTCTATCAAGAGAATTTCGCTATCTAAGTGTGCCGCTACTGAAAAAGCTAAGCGCATCTGCATACCGCTGGAGTAGTGCTTTAATGGTGTATCTATAAAACTTTCAACTCCAGAAAAGGCTACAATTTCGTCAAATTTGCTCTTGATTTCTGCATGCTTCATACCCAAGATGGAGCCATTGAAAAAGACATTTTCTCTTCCTGTTAGTTCGGGGTGAAAACCTGTGCCCACTTCTAGCAAACTGGCGGCTCTTCCCCTCAAAATAATCTCTCCTTTAGTTGGTGGTGTAATCCTGCTTAAAATTTTAAGTAGCGTAGATTTTCCAGCTCCATTTTTTCCTATGATACCTACAGACTCACCCGCTTCCACCTTAAAATCAATATCTTCTAACGCCCAGAATTTCTCCTTTTCAGCTCCGAAAACCTTGTTTGGAATTCCTGCCAATGTATCCCGAAGGCTTTTATACCTGCGGTCGATACCTTTTTGGTATTCTTTCCAGACATGATTGACTTCGATGATCGGTTTCATATTTTAATTATGAATAGCGAAATTGTAACTGTATTTTGATCAGACAAAGTTACAAAAATTTTGATCATTTGGCAAATTAACAATGCTTTTGCTCACTTGATGTTTTTTAGCGAAGCTTTCGGGCGTTTAAACTCGCCGGTCATAGACCGTTGGATATTAGTCCTAAAGTTGGATTTATCTGCCCAGTGTCGGGCAGAGACTTTGGACAACGGGGCACTAAACAATATCTGCAAAATATGCTTCTGTTTTTCTAAAGGTAACTATGGCCATTACATATAATAAAACTATGAGTAGTGGAACAAAAAAGGTAATTTCAGGCCAAAAAAAGGTAGATGTGTTTATTATATTGTTTCTGACGAGCTCTATAGCAAAATTCAGTGGATTAAGTTCCAGAATGGATTTTATCCAAGGCTGTTTTATGATCGACGTGTCATACATAACGGGTGTAATAAAAAATAAAGTTTGTATCAAAAATGGTAAAACATATCTTACATCTCTATATTTTACATTGACCGCAGATAGAAAAGTACCTAAACTAAAAGCCGTAAAAACAGTAATGACATAACCTATGAATAAACTTAAAGTTAGATTTGCCCATGAAATAGCTATCTCTCCTGAAATGGTGTAGTATATCAAAAGAAGATAAAAAAGAAATAAACTAATAAGAAAATCAAATGATGATGTTAAAACGGCTGATATAGGTATAACCAACCGTGGAAAATATATTTTTTTAATGATATTGGCATTACTCACCATGGACTGTGATGCATGGGTGACAGCATGATTAAATAGATTCCATATTAATAATCCACTTAAATAATAGATAGGTGCAGGCATTGTCCCTGTTTTTATACCTAGGCCTTCAGACAGGAGTAACACAAAAATGACCATCATGGCTAATGGCTGTAAAAGTGTCCATAAGATTCCTAATGCTGCTTGTTTGTACCTGACTTTAATTTCCTTCCATGTGAAGAAATATAATAATTCCCTATAATCCCAAAGTTCTTTCCAACCTAAGGATAAAACTGATTTTGGTTTTATTATAATTTCAGTGGACAATGTTGGAATATGTTTGTTGGTGCAAAGGTATCGATTTTTCAGTGGTTCGGTGTATTGGAGTTGTAAAGTTGTTTGCAATGAGTGTATGTTTGCGGTTTTGTCAAAGTTTATTTGCCCGATACTGGCTAGATAAATCTGACTTTTAAGGAACATATTTTAAGGTCTTTTACCGGTTTGGACTTTGAGATTTCTCCCGATGGTCGAAATGACTGCTTTCTAGTGATGAGTATGGGAGACTTGGGCAGTGCGGCGCTGCCGCTGCCCAAGTCTCCCATACACCACAGCTGACCCCGTCATTCCGAACGTACGTGAAGAATCTTGATTAACGTAAAGGCTATTAAATTATACATTTTATACTCGTCGGTAATAACTGTAGGATTGTAGTCCACGATTCTAGGACTTTGGACAACTGTGATGCCAAACGAGACGTTTGAACTAACTTGAGCTTAGCGAGGACGCTAAGCTTATCGTGGCATGATAAAGAGACTTTGGACAATTGTGATGCCAAACGAGACGTTTGAACTAACTTGAGCTTAGCGAGGACGCTAAGCTTATCGTGTATCGTGGCATGATAAAGAGACTT
>CAMBRK010000122.1 GCA_945870185.1 Aureispira sp. CCB-QB1
GAAATGGGAACCAGATTAACAGGATTTTCGAAATTAGTCATTGTACTTACCATCCTTGCAGGAGTTTTTTTTGGGGGTAGGTATATCATCAATAACACCAAGCTGGGGCAAGACATTAAAGAGCAAGCCGAGCAAGCTGCTAAAGAAAATAACGGCTCATCATCATCTACAGCAACCCGTTCATCAGGGTCAAGTAAAAGAGACCCAAATACGTTGCGTGTTCAACTCGTAACATGGGGTGGTTATGGCCCAGGACTCTACTATAATGAAGGATCCAATCCAAACGAGCAGTCAAGATTTTTTAAAGATTATGGCTTTAAGGTCGAATTTAAAGTAGAGAATGATCTTTTAAATGCTATGAATGCCTGGATGGCAGGAGAATATGATGTGTTGGTTCAGACAGCGGATGCATTTCCTTTGTATACTGCGCCTAAAGATATTAATGCTTTTAAGCCATTAGCTTTTATGCAAGTAGACTGGTCTCGTGGTGGTGACGCTATCATTGTAAAAAGAGGGATCAATTCTGTAAATGACCTTAAAGGAAAAACGATTGCTGTAGCTGTTCCTTCACCTGCACAGACGTTGCTAAATAATTCTTTGGAAGCTGCAGGACTTAAATACTCTGATGTAAACATTAAAAAAACATCAGATAATCTCAAAGCAGCAGAAATGTTCAGAACTAATGACGTAGATGCTGCTGTCGTTTGGAGTCCAGATGATCAACTAGCTACTGGAGATGTACCCGGGTCAAAAATATTGCTTACTACTGTGCAACAATCACACATCATTGCCGATATCATGTTCGCCAGTGAACAGACGATTCAGGATAAAAGAGATATGATCCATGGATTTTATGAAGGATGGATGAAGGCTATTGCTGAGCTTAAAGATAATAAATCCAATCAAGCAAAAGCAGCTAAATACGTAGGCGAAATCAATGGATTTACTCAAGAAGATGGATTAGGAATGATCAGTACAGTATATTGGACTGGACATGGAGATAATGTGAATTTCTTTGGACTTAACTCAGCATATAAAGGTGTTAAAGGCCAGGACTTATATGAGAAAATGTCGAAGAAGTTTGTAGAAACAGGAGATTCTCCCAATGCTGCACCAGCTTGGAGATCTGTGATTTATACAGGAGCTGTTACTTCAGCCCAATCTAATCTTACGGGTCCAGGATATGAAGCGGAAAAACAAAAAACTTTTGCTCCAGCTACTAAAGCGGAAGTGTCTGCTCCAGCTATTGCGACCAAACCGGTATCTATTAGTTTTGCTTCAGGAAAATTTGAATTGGATGAAAACTCAAAAACCATTATAGATTTGCAATTTGCAGAACTTGCTAAGACTTTTGCCAATGTCAAAGTAAGGGTAGAAGGAAATACAGATAATGTAGGCAGTGCAGCAACAAATAAAGCGCTTTCTGAAAAAAGAGCAAAATCTGTGGCTAATTATCTTAAAACTCAATATAGCATGGATGCCAATAGGTTTATTATCGTAGGTAATGGGCCCAATAAACCGGTCCAAGGCTGTGAGTCCAATCAAGACGAAACTTGCAAAGCCAAAAATAGACGTACAGAATTTCAAATTATCGGGGGATAATATCCTTTGCAAACTGAATAAAAAAAGCGAATCTGATAACAGGTTCGCTTTTTTTTATTAGATCATTATGTAAAAATACTCATGTTCATAAAAACCTAAATGTCCTTAATGACGAAATGGTTTAAAAAGAACATCGTTCTATGCCCTAAATATAAATCCCCTTTATAACTTCACAAATCTTATCTTGAACTGAACACCTGCTTCGTTAATAGCTAAAAATTGATAAGTGCCAGGAATCAAAGAAGTAATATTTAAACTTGTTTCTTGACTTTGGCTATGGATATCACCTTTAAATGGAATACTACCTGACATATTATATACGAAATAATTGTATTTTCCCTCAGGAAGGGAAATTTGAATAGACTCCGAAGCTGGTATAGGGTGAATTTTTCCAGTATATGTCCATTGATCATTTGTGCTGGTGATATCTGCATAACATCCAGTAAAATCAAATTCTGCTGCAGAAGCCCAAGCATTACCATTGACTTCTGACAAAGCTCTGAAATGGACATATCTTCCATCTTTTCCTTCGGGAATTTTAACAACTTTAGGAGCTGCGCTATTTTCAAAACTACCTTTTGCTATGACTTCTCCCCAATCATTGAGTTTGTCTGATAGATACAATTCATAATCTTTTACCCTTCCATTTTCACCACCATCTTGCCTGGGTAGATATGTAAAATCAAATAATTTATACTTTTTGCCTAAGTCCAAATATATAAAGTGAGGATATGGATCATTGCCAGTAGACCATCGGGTATGCCATATGGTATTCATGTTATCATCTATGGACATAACAGCTCGTCCCGGATCGTTAACTTCTTCACTATTGAAGCCTACAACTTTCCAATCTTTTTTAGATAATCTCGCCGGATTATCACAAGTTTCTACAGATGGACACATTTTGGCTTCGATCATGTTTGCTATACTTTTTTCATACACTTTACCATTTATTGTCACTTTTAAGGTGATGTGATACCTTCCTGCTTTTCCAAAAACGATTTTAGGATTACGAATACTATTTGAAGATAAATAGCTAGGTTGTGGATCGATATCCCATTGCCACTTTACATTTTGATGAGACATGATGGAGTGATCATCCAAAGTGATCGTATCAGTATAACAATTCACCACGGCTCTTTCTGCCCAAGGACGAATGATGGGTTCATAATTTTCATCCGAAAGTGTCGATTGCCACACGCCCAAATTGCCAGCTACTCTGATTTTTCCATCTCTGTAAAATGGTAATACGTGATTTACACTCATGCCCATTGGATATCCTTCGTTGAAGTTTTCCCATTTCGTGCTGCCATCTTTGAGAAGCCACACATCAGCTTCCAGATTATTTTTAGCATTGGTAAACAGGTACAAGATTTCTTTATTGCCTGCAGCTGGTTGAATAACCAAACTCTTCATGTAAACGTCCAAACCCAAAGTGATATTTTGCCAAGTATTACCTCCGTCAATAGATTTAAAGACTTTGCCTTTATCCGCTGACCAGGTACCATTCTGTAAGCAAGCATAAATAATATCGGCATTGTAGGGAGAAACGGCTAAGGATAACTTGCCGCTCCAATAAGAACTGCCATTAGGTGATGAAGTCAATGTTCCTTTTTTAGTCCATGTTATGCCTCCATCTGCTGACCGATACAATCCTTGGCCCACTACATCAGCATACATGATTTCAGGGTGATTGGTCCCTATTTGTATGGCCATGACATTCCCTGAGAATTGGTGAAGCATTTCCCATGTCATACCTGCATCAATACTTTTCCATATAGCGTTTCCCTGCCCTAAATAAAGATGGCTATGGTAATAAGGATGATGTAAAAAGGCTCCGCGTCGACCGCCATATTCGTCCATGTTGGGGAATTTTGAAAATAAGAATCTTCCTTCATATCTATCTTCCGCCTTTTCAGGTAAGATCCAACCGCCACCCAGATCATCAAAAGCAACATGGCGACTTTTACCCTGTATGACCCATCCGGTTGGTGACTCAGCTCCGCCCATTCTTATGGCTTTAGGCTGATAAAAATCTGCAATAGCCGTGTTTCCATTGTGGTATCTGCCTCCTACAATGATATCTTCGTTCCACCCTTGGTCAAAGCCCCAAAAGTCTGACCCTATAATGCCGTTGGTGCGCACTAGAAAATTGGACTGCAAGGTAAAATAATCGGTACTCGTAGATAATCCACCATCAGTAGCTACCCATAAATCTCCTTTTGGGTCAAATTTCATGTCTTGAATGTCGGGGTGAATGGCAAATTGTCCTTCATAACCACCAACGGCTGTAAATGAAGAACCACCATTGGCAGTTTTGTACATTGTAGTGGTTGCTACTGCAAATTTTTTTTCATCAAACGGTGAGATCTCCATGTCTAAATCGTAATATCCCTGCCCATTATCCATTCTGAGTTTTGTGGTTTTTCCTCTAGCGATTTCTGACCATGACCAAGTATTATTGCTTTGATTGCCTTTGACTATAATGGGCGTGTCATTATCTGATAATAGGGTCATCATGGCTAGGTCGGGATTAGCGGAAGTTAAGGCCAATACACCACCTGCACCATCTTTATAATTGGTTGGGAAGTTTGTTACCGATACAAAATTTTGACCACCATCTAGTGATTGATACAACCTGAAATTTTGATTTACAGCGCCTAAGACGTAAACCACATTTTCATCATTGCGTTTAAATTCTATGTCATAAGCTTTTATGGAGAGTTTTTTCTGCCAGGTAAGTCCTTCATCAGTACTTAAGAAAACGCCATCATCTGATGAAGCCAAAAGTTTTTTTCCATCATTACTGATTTGTAGCGTATTGGCATCAAAAGTAACTTGGGTTAGCAAAGGGACCCAATTCAAACCTCCATCAGTTGTTTTATGAACTTGCCTTCCTGCTGCGGCATAAACAGTATTCGGATCTGATGCATGTATGACTAAAGAGTTGACACCGCCACCGGTAAAATAATCTAAAGTCATCAGTCGCCAAGTCAAGCCTTTGTCAGTAGTTTTATTGATTGCTCCTGTTTCTGTACCACAATACATGATGTCAGGAACGGTTTTTGAAATATCCAGACTATAAATATTAACCTGCCACGGACATTGACTAGGAGTTGCTGAGTTGTTGTCTTCTTTGAGCCAATGCGTTACTTTTGGGCCTAAGAATGTCCAATTGGAAGTGTTTCTCGCACTACTTTTTGATGTTCTGTTTCTGTTAGCCGTGAGAGATTTGTAGATTTCATCATGGCTTGGCATTTGAATCATACCATGCTCATTTACCAAAGGACTGATATATCTGCTCCAATGTTTAAAGTATCGGGTATATGGATTTTTCTTTTTGTTTTTTGCCTGATATTCATCATAGCTTGCTTTCAACTCATGAAAATTAATGGGATAAGTATACATGAGTTTCGCCCATGACGGTGCATCTTCTTGAAACGATGGTTTTAAAGATTTATGGATTCCTGGAAGATCATCGTATGGTGTAAAATGTGACTGAGCAGTGACTTCATAAGAAATAATCAATATGAATGACAATATTCGAATTATAGACATAAAATTGAAATTTAATGGATTCAATATGTAGAACATTTAAAGAGTCAAATATACAATGGTTTTGAAATGTACAGTAATTTTTACTTTTGTTTGTGGAAATTTAAAAAGCCACATAAAATTTCATATTCTTCTTTATTTTCAGTCAAAGCTTGAAGGTGACGAAGGCTTTCCGCTTATTCCTGAAATAATGTTTTTTTTGTATTTCTTTTGAAATTTAACGACACATTTAATGCCACTCTGTACATCCAAGTTGAAAAAGATGATTTGCCATTAAAATTTTTAGATGATTTTCACAATTGTAGCAAAGTCTCTTGGAAAAGATCTTCTTTATCTTGTACGGTGTCTGTATATAAGCTGATTACTTTATAGACAATCCGCTCATTTTGCTGCACTAATTTTACAAATTCATTTTCGTCCATCCTCCTACCTTTAATATGCTATTAGTAACAATATAAAGGTGTAAATTACATAGATTGAAAGATAATTCATAAGAAAAGTAAATTTTGAGCAACATGATCAAATAAATTCCACCTATTATTTGAATAGCTTTATCATTTTAATCACTTTTTTTCTATCCATGCTAGTATTATCACCGAAATATTTAATTTTGCATTTCTGAAAAATCAGACCAAATAAAAAATATAATTTCTCATGCATTATCATCCGGAAAATATTGAACCTAAATGGAGGAAGAATTGGGTAGAAACTCAATTGTATAAAGTATCCAATAATACCGAAAAGCCTAAATACTATGTACTGGATATGTTTCCATATCCGTCAGGTGCAGGGCTGCATGTAGGACATCCTTTAGGATATATAGCTTCTGATATATTTTCAAGATACAAAAGATTACAGGGTTTCAATGTACTCCATCCTATGGGATATGACGCCTTCGGCTTACCTGCTGAGCAATATGCCATCCAAACCGGCGTACATCCTGCAGTTTCCACGGACGAAAACATCAAAAGATATCGGGAGCAATTGGACAATATTGGCTTTTGCTATGATTGGAGTCGTGAAGTTAAAACTTCTGACCCAAGCTATTATAAATGGACACAATGGATCTTTTTGCAGCTTTATGGGCATTATTATGATCAAAACCAAAACAAGGCAGTTTCCATTGATGAATTAATTTCTGTTTTTGAAAAAGAAGGAAACGCTAGTGTAAAAGCTGCTAACAGCCAAGATTTTATATTCAGTGCATCGGAATGGCAAAACATGAATGCCAAACAAAAAGATGATGTCCTAATGAACTATAGACTGGCCTACCGCAAAACAGGCTATGTCAATTGGTGTGAAGCTTTGGGTACCGTATTGGCCAATGATGAGGTCAAAGATGGATTCTCAGAGCGTGGTGGATTTCCGGTAGAGAAAAAAGCTATGATGCAGTGGTCGCTTCGAATCACCGCTTATGCAGAGCGATTACTCAATGATTTAGATACACTAGAGTGGTCTGATGCACTTAAGGCTATGCAGCGAAACTGGATAGGTAGGTCAGAAGGTGCTCAGGTATTTTTCGACATTCAAGGTCATGATCAAAAACTTGAAATCTTCACCACAAGACCTGACACGATCTTTGGCGCTACTTATATGGTATTGGCACCAGAGCACGACTTGGTAGGCCTAATCACTACAGCAGATCAAAAGGAAGCTGTTGCGGAATATGTTGATTATGTGAGCTCAAGATCGGAAGTAGATCGAATGTCAGAAGTCAAAGAAGTAACGGGTGTCTTCACAGGTGCATACGCTAGACATCCATTAACCGGTAAGAATATTCCGATTTGGTTAGGAGAATATGTACTCAAAGATTATGGAACTGGAGCGATCATGGCAGTTCCAAGTGATGATGACAGAGACCAAGTTTTTGCAAAAAAGTTTGGATTGGAAATCATAGAAGTAGTGGACAAAACAGAATACCCAGGTGCAACTGCCCATGATAAAGTTGGAAAAATGATGAACTCTGACTTCCTCAATGGCGTGGAAGTTAAAGAAGCGATCTCTGCAATGTTATCCAAAATAGAATCTTTGGGTATCGGTAGCCGAAAGATCAATTACAAACTCCGTGATGCCAATTATTCACGTCAAAGATATTGGGGCGAACCTTTCCCTATAGCTTATGACAAAGATGGTGTGTCCCATGCCTTGGATATATACAAATTACCGTTAGAACTTCCTGAACTAGAAAACTTCCAACCAGCATCCGGTGGAAAATCTCCCGTAGCCAGAGCAGAAGATTGGGTGAATCAATATCCAGGTATGGAATTGGAGACGGATACGATGCCAGGCTTTGCAGGATCTTCATGGTACTTCCTAAGATACATGGACGCTGTAAATGATAAAGCCTTTGCATCCAAAGAAGCTATTGACTATTGGCAAGATGTAGATTTGTATGTAGGTGGTACGGAGCACGCAGTTGGTCACTTGATGTACAGCCGTTGTTGGCATAAATTCCTGTATGACTTGGGATACGTGCCTACCATAGAGCCATTCAAAAGATTAGTCAATCAAGGGATGATTACGGCGTATGGATATTATGCTGAAAATCTTAAATTTAATGATGATCAAACATTAATAGGGAACATAAAAGATATCAATGGTCAAAATAATATGCAGGTAGGTAGCCCAATTAGACTGGCCTATATCAATGATTTCCTAGATCCGCAAGGAAGAATAACTAAAGAAAAATTTGTAGAATATTATACCAGCATAGGAAAAAATTTCAACGTAAATGGTGATCTTTTAAAATATCATTGGGTTAAAGACGAAAATGGATCAGAATTCTTTACCGTCAATATCGTACAAGAAAAAATGTCCAAATCTAAGTACAATGTACAAAACCCTGATGAAGTAGTAGAAAAGTACGGCGCTGACTGTTTCCGTATGTACGAAATGTTTTTGGGGCCTATCGAGCAGTCCAAACCATGGGATACCAAAGGAATAGATGGAGTCAATCGTTTCCTACGCAAATACTGGAGCTTGTATTTTAATGAAAATGGCTGGAATGTTTCTAGTGAAGCGCCAACAGCAGAAGAATACAAAGTGCTTCATACTACTATTAAAAAAGTGACCGAAGATATAGAGCGTTTCTCATTCAATACTTGTGTGAGTGCCTTCATGATGTGTGTCAATGAACTTAAAAAATTGGAGTGTAATAAAAAGGAAATCCTATCCCCATTAAACATACTTTTGGCTCCATTTGCACCTTTTATCACCGAAGAGTTACATGCATTACTAGGAAATATTGATTCCGTACATAAGGCGTCATACCCTGTTTTTGATGCCCAATACATGGTGCAGGACACGGTAGAATATCCGGTGTGTGTCAATGGTAAAAAGCGAGATATGGTAGAAGTATCTTCCAAACTTACGCCAAAAGAAGTCCAAGATATAGCGATGACACTTGACAATGTTAAAAAGTATGTAGAAGGCAAGGAATTGCAAAGAGTGATCGTAGTACCCGGTAAGATGATCAATTTGGTGGTGAAGGAGTAAGATTTTATCTAGTGATCTTGTGAGCGAGTGATATGGTGATTGCAGTCGTACGACTTTCAGGCATACCACCGCTGATATAACCTTTATGATATCGCTTTTAATGGAATAAAATTTCACACAATGCTGTTTGAAGAATGATTGGATGATTACTAATTATAGACAAAACAGACCTTTTATGATACATATGTGGGAGATTGGATATTTTGTCCATCCAGATAGTATTAGATAAATTGAAAACATAACCAAAGATGAATATTTTATTCATCTTTGGTTTAAGTTATAGTTTAAAAGCATTTTAATTGATGAATTCACATTTCGGGTTTTATTTTATAATAATCTTAATATCTCTGCAAGGATGTAGAATACAGAGTAATAGAAATGAAAGTAAATTGCCAGATAAATCAACTTTAGCATGTAAAAACAATATTTCAAAAGTTTCAATAAAAACAAAAATACCTGAATTCAATTTATTTGACATTTATCAGGATAGCTTAACTGACTATTTACTTCTATATGATAAAAATTCATTATTACTCGAAATTACTAACTTGAATACTAATGAATTAATTTTCAGCAAGCCTTTGAGCGCAATTTTTGAGATGCCAAACGAATTTGAAGAAGTTAATAGTATTGAATTTGTAAATTTTGATACAATCTTTATTGTACAAAATGGTGCCATCAAACTTATTGACACGACAAGAGAAAAGTTTATGATAAAAATAAATAGTATTGATGATAAAAACTATGATAATTGTACATTAACTAACTTAGATCATGCCCCAATTTATTATGATCAAAACAATAATTCAATTTCTATCCAGTCGTATTGTCATACTTGTTATAGATTTAAAGATAGTTACTTTAAAGCACCTATTCACGTATCCTTTTCGCTAAATGACTATAAATTCATTCCATTACCACTGAATTATTCAAAAATTTATTTAGAAAATTACTTTGGATTTCACGATATAGTTTTCAGATCTGAATATAGGGATAAATTTATGGTAGGCTTCTCAGCAGATCCTTATTTTTATATTTACATTAAGTCAGAAAAGCTAGAAAAGAAAGTTAACGGAAGAAGTAAGTTTCAATTATTGGAAATTGAACCTATAAAAAAGAAATACAACGCTGATTCAAAGTATGCATCCGACGAACTACCTTGCTACTTAGATTGTAATTTTGCATAAGCTTTCGGTGTAAATTTAGCTATGTCCTTGATGGAGTGGTTTGGCAACTCATTGAGTACCCATATTAGATATGCAGTTGGATTTATTTCTAAGCTCT
>CAMBRK010000123.1 GCA_945870185.1 Aureispira sp. CCB-QB1
TACGGTTACAGAAGAAAAATAGTCCGCCGCGGCGGATTCTGATTTGCAGACCTTGTCGAGCCAAAGGCACGAAGTTTAGCTTCGGAATACCTGCCTCGCCGTACCGTAGGGCAGGCAGGGATTTTCTAATGCATAATCCGGGTTAAATGAAATTCTTTTGGAACAGGGATTTGTAATGCCTTATGATAAGATTTACTGTAGTAAACTACCTGAATATCAAGAGATCTATTTAGATCTAAGCGTAATAAATTGAAATCTTCCTTCGAAACGATTCATTGGAATGTTCTTATTTCGGATACAAAATTCCAGTACCATCAGGCATCAACATCTTATCCTAGACTGCCGGAAATGGCATCCAAACAGAACACCTTTTCCCACGATCTCTTGGATCCGCATCAATGCCAGCACGCTCAGACCTCCATCATTTGGTACCAGCCAGAGCTACCATCTATGCATTAATAAATAATGCCCGTTCCAGGACATTACGGATGATCAAACCAAATACTGGATCCACCGAGACTAAGTGTTAACTATGATACCTAGAAAGGACATCAATCTATATTCTGAGTGGATACACTGGAGCATGTTGATCCCCTTAGACAGAATATCCAGTTTATAGTTTAGGTCATTTCAGGAAAAATGATGGAAAATCATAAACAAGAAAGACGCACCGCTAACACTAAGTTGCAAATACTAAAGCCCTTCACAAAAGTCAAAGCCTAGCTACCACAAATCTCAATAGAGCTTGATAGCAACAAGCGAAAGTCCTTAGGTGGTGTAGTATCTTTTTGACGGATATCAAGGTAGTCGATGCTTTTTTTGTTAGTGTTTTTTATTGATAAGAGTATGGTTATATCAGGTAAGCGATAGACAACTTTGCCTATAGTAGAAGCATGTTTGTCATTTGCTCCTATAGGGTATCCATAAATCCTTTATGGTCAAGGCTGTAAAAGTAAGACCCGGCATTATTTTTTGTACATTCTGTGAGTAAAATGCTAACAACTTATGGGAATTGCATTTATTTTTGCCTTTTATAGACACTACCAAAACCGTAAAAAACGTATCACAAGCATTTAATAACTTATACAAAGTGAGTTTTGCTTATTAATTAGTTATGATCGACCAAGAAAGAAAAACACTAATATAAATTTGTATCGTAAACAAGAAACTATTATCTTTGTCAAAACGTTTAACATTTGGAATTTTTTGAGATAGAATTTTTACCAGAAGCCTTGGAATATCTAAATGAAATTCCTATCAAAGCCAAGGACAAAATCCTTTTCAATATGGCTATGGCAAAGTCTAAGAAAGATCCTAAGTTGTTCAAGCCATTGCAAGATGGAATATGGTATTTCAGAGCTCAACACTTTGGTATTCATTTAAGAATTTTTGCATTTTGGGACAAGACTAATAAAATTAATACGCTGGTAATTGCAACACATGGAATCATCAAGAAAAGTGACAAACCAGAAAAATCAGAAATATTAAAGGCTAAAGCAATAAAAGATAAATATTTTGAATCAAAAAAATAGTAAAATGCAAACCACAAGTTTTAATGAAGTTTTAGATATGCACATTGGCAAACGTGGAACTAAAAAACGTGAAAAATTTGAACAAGAATTACGAATCGAACTTTTGGGTGATGCAATTAAAAAGGCAAGAAAGGCGAAACACCTAACCCAAGAACAACTCGGTGAACTTGTAGGTGTTCAAAAATCACAAATATCAAAAGTGGAGAATTCCGCTACAGATGCAAGATTTGCAACTATTCTTAAAGTATTCGATGCTTTGGACGCAAAGGTGAAATTCAGTGTGGAAATCGACGAACAAAAATTAATGATTAGTGAATAATAATGGCCCGTCATAATAACGGCTATGATGCCATTTGTCTTATCGGTCAGCCGTCACATAGCCTTGGAAGTTAGCCAGAATTTTAGTTATGAAAAATAGAAACATATACATTTTTTTAGGTTTTGTATATTATAGTTGTAATCCAAAAGATGCAATGTTTAATATGATGTCAAACATCAAAACTTATAATGCAATCTATAAAAATGAAATAAATGAAAAGGACACAATCCAAATGGGATTTAAATTTCATAAACCACCAATTGATTTAGGCTCTAATAAACCATTTGAAATTTTAACTAAATTCAATACCGATGACACAAAAAGATACGTACTTCGCAGCATACAATTTGACTCAACTGCGTGGTTGGAACATGTTGAACTATTAAAATATAAAAACAAATCAAGCTCAGTCGTATTAACTGAGCATCAAGGGGTTTTAAAGGAGTTCAAAATGGAGGATACAACTATTTCAGTTTATAAACAAACCTATAATAAAACGAAAAATCCAAAGTATAACTACTCAGAATTTTTCACAATAAAACATGGACTTATATTAATCAGGGATATAAATTCTGATAAAGTACTGATAGAATACAACGGGAAAAATATTGAAGATTATATCGATAAATTAATAGCAGAAATCAAATTAGATTCAAACTTTTATCGTACCGATACTACAAAGATTTTTGAAACTTGGCAAGAGAAATACTAATGGAAAAACTAAATAACGGTAGAGCAAAAATAAATAACGAAGGTGTTAAAACAAAACTTTCAATACCTACTAAACGAAATTATGTAATTATCATTTTTTCTTCAGTATGGCTTTTTATTTGGATTTCATTCAGTAGCAGTTTCAATTCAATGTTTGGACTATTTACAGATGAAGGAATCAGTTCTTTCTTTTTAATTTGGATAACGTTTTGGTTTATTGGTGGATTAACTGTATTCCTTTTAATCCTATGGAATTTATTCGGAAAGGAAACCATCACTATTAATTCAACATCCATTGAATTAAAAAGAAGTTTATTTGGAATAGGAAGGAAAAAGCTATACGACATTAAACATGTTGAGAATTTTAGATTTAATGAAATTCCTGATAATATGTTTTCCATAAAATATAGATTGGCCTTTTGGGGATTAGGTGAAGGAAAAGTAAAGTTTGATTACGGAATGAAATCCCCATCTTTTGGTCATGGATTAGAAGATGCAGAATCGAATTATATTGTTAATCTTATGAAAGAAAAATTGACTAACAAAAGCTAAAACGGCAATAGCCCTTATCCGCGGCTACCGCGTTTAGACTAAACGTTGATGCGATATATAAAAACACCCATAGAGACAATGAAACAATTAATTTACATATTTTCCTTGCTGACAGTTTGTTCAGCATTTGGACAAACTAAAACAGCTCAAGACTTTGGTTTTCGACATCTAATTTATAAATATAAAACAGATAAAGTTGACATTTTAATCAAATCTAAAAAAGGCGAAGAAAACATTCCGAAACCACTCTTCTTTTTTTGTCAGGGCAGTTTGCCTAAACCATTAATATTATATCAAGGAAAAGATATTTATGGCACTTTTCCTTTCAATCCAGATAGCCTTTCTGAAAAATATCACATCGTTATTGTTAGTAAACCGTACATACCACTCATTGCAGATGTATCACTTCTGAAACCTGATTTTACTTATGCAGATAGTACAGGCAAATTCCCAAAAGAATACAGTGACAGAAATTTATTGAGTTATTACGTTCCAAGAAATAATGCAATCGTAAAATATTTACAACAACAGACTTGGGTATCTACGAAACAACTTGTTGTTGCAGGTCACTCAGAAGGCAGTACAATTGCAACAAAAATGGCAAGTGAATTAAAAAATGTAACACATTTAATTTATTCAGGTGGAAATCCAATGGGCAGAATATTGTCTATCATTGAACAGAACAGAGCATACGAAACAGACACAGATAGCACAAAGTATGGAGAAGACAACATAAACTATTGGGTGGACGTTGTTGCAAATAGAAATGATATGAATAGTTTGCAAGGCGATACTTACAAAGCAACTTTTGAATTTTCCGAACCAATGATAACTTACTTAGAAAAACTTAAAATTCCAGTTTTGGTTACTTACGGGACTAAGGACTGGAGTTCACCATACAACGACCTTTTGCGAGTAAATACAATCCGACAAAACAAAAGTAATTTTACCTTTAAGGCATACATTGGAACAGATCATAACTTTTTCCCTTTGAGCAATAACAACCAACCAGATTATAATATATTTAATTGGGACAAAGTAGCAAATGATTGGTTAAAATGGTTAAACCGAAAATAAATACGGACGCACCTAAAACTAAGCCACATATTCTAAAGCCCTTCTCAAAGGTCAAAGCGTACCCAATACAAATGCCAAAAGGACTTGATAGCAACAAGCGAAAAGTATCTTTTTGGCTCACATCAAGGTAGTCCATTCTTTTATTTTGCCAGAATTATTTATCGATATGTGTTTGGTTATATCAGGTAAGCGATGGACAACTTTACCCTGATGAATGAATGATATTTAGTATTATACATAAACATTGTATTTTGATATATATTTGATTTATTATAAACAAAATCATACATTGCTTGTTTCCACCACAATCATATATCATAAACATCATGCATCATCCAAAATATTTTTTCGCGCTACTTCTTGGTGGCCTATCATGGCTTTCTTCATGCTTAAATGCTAGCAAAGTTTCTGCGGCAAGCGATAATCCTGTTATAACTTCGATTCCACCTTCAGCATTATTTTATAATATGAAGGCTGTAACACTTCAAGGTGACATTGTTTCCATGGCTGACTTTAAAGGAAAAAATATTATTATCTTAAATGTGGCATCGAAATGTGGATATACTCCACAATATGCAAATTGGCAAAAATATTATGACGCTAACAAAGAGCATACAGTGGTCTTGGGTTTTCCATGCAATCAGTTTTTAGGTCAAGAACCTGGGAATGCCGTTGAGATTGCTTCCTTTTGTGAAAAAAATTATGGAGTAACTTTTCCAATATTTGAAAAAACGGATGTAAAAGGAGATACTCAAGGAGAAATATACCAATGGCTAACTGACCCCAATAAAAATGGCTGGAATAGCGATGTTCCAAGTTGGAATTTTTGCAAATATTTTATCAATAAAGAAGGTAAACTGACCCACTTTTTCGGGCCTAAAATAAAGCCTGATAGCCCTGAGTTTGTAGCTGCTATAAAGTAGGTGTTTCTTTGATTAAGCACTGCTGAAATACTCTTTCTATGCTTGCTTTTTCGACTTCGTGTCCTATAAATACGATTTTACTTTGACGCTTGTCATGATCATTCCATGGACTTCCTTCTTCCATTCTATATGATTTAAACACAGATTGTAGAATTATCTTTTCATTCAAACCTTCTATATTCAACATACCTTTGATACGGTAGATTTGCTGCTTATTGAAATGGATTAACAGCATGAGCATATGTTTTAATTTACGATAGTCAAAAGCTTCGTCAAACGTTAATGTAAATGTATGAATTCCATTATGTTTCTTGACTTCTGTTTCATTACTTGAGGAGATCATTTTTTCCTTTTTAGAAGTCAGGTGTATGTCTAGATTGATGAGTTCTTCGATAGGGAAAATACCTTCTGAACCTTCATAAATATGCACATCTGGACAAATATTATGTATTACATTTTTAACATCACTTATTGTTTCATTGTCACTTTGATCACATTTGTTGAGCAAAACCACATCTGCAAAAGTTAATTGTCTACGTGTATCTTCATTTTGCTGTAGGGATGTAAGCATATTTTGAGCATCCGCTAGACAAATAATGCTTCTGATTTCATAATGCTTGTCCATATAAGTGCCTGTCCAGAAAGTTTCTGCAACTGCTGCAGGGTCAGCAATACCGGTCGTTTCGATGATCAATATATCAAAGGTATCTTTCTTTTGGCTCAGTTCATATAATAGATCATAAAGTTTTTCATTGAGATCGCAACATAGACATCCTGCGGTGAGTTCCCTGATATCTGTTTGGTCCTGTATGAGCAAAGCACCATCTATATTAGTTTTGCCGATTTCATTTTCGATAACAAGAATTCGGAGTAGTTTATTGGATTGGATAAAATGATTGATAAAGGTAGTCTTTCCTGCTCCAAGGAAGCCTGTAATAATAAAGACAGGTATTTTATGATGTTCCACTATTTAATTTTTGCTACAAAATTAGGTGAATATTATTGAATATTGCATCAGGTTTACTTTTTAATTGTCTTTTGGTCTCGTATGGGTAAGACTGTAAGGTTTATGATGATGATTTATTGGATCTGTATTAAAAGTCGGACCTGCTTGACTAAGCATCTACAGACGGCAGAAAGGAGGAATTCACATAGTAAACAATCGGCATAGTTTGTTCCTTTCTGTTGGCAAGGGGTTACTGCTCGTGCTCATTTTGAAATAATAATTTTGATTTTTTAGGCACTATATATCATTATTATCAGGGCTTAATTATATTTGCGGGAGAATTGTATATCGATCATGCTGAATCACATCATTGACTTTTTTGAAAATTTAACCACTTTACATAAGTTAATTTGGATCATTGGGTGTTTGTCTGTCTTTTGGATTGCCGAAGGTATCTATCCTTTAGTTAATTTTTCTTATAAAAAATGGAATCACAGCAGAGTCAATTTAATTTTATTGGGTACTACTATGCTGATTAATGTGCTTTTTGGCATTGCTACGGTGGGTATTTTCCAATGGACAGCATCACAACAATTTGGAGTGTTTTATTGGATAGATTTTCCAATATGGTTGGAGTTATTGTTAGCTGTGATGGCTTTAGATCTCATTGCCCAATATTTTGTACATTTTTTACTGCACAAAGTCAGTTTTATGTGGAGATTTCATATGGTTCACCATAGTGATACGGCTGTGGATGTGACGACAGGAACGAGACATCATCCGGGTGACTTTATCATGAGGGAAACATTTGCATTATTTGCGATCGTGATTTTTGGTATGCCGGTAGCTTTTTATTTGATTTACAGGATATTGACTATATTTTTTACTTACTTCTCGCATGCAAATCTTAAATTACCTACAAATGTAGATAAGTTCATCAGTTATATTTTCATTTCACCCAATGTTCATAAATTTCATCATCATTTTGAAAGACCGTGGACAGACACCAATTATGGAAATATCTTTTCTTTTTGGGATCGGGTATTTGGTACTTTTGTCTATGATGATCCTAAGAAGATTTATTACGGACTGGATGTGACAGATGGTGCCAAAGCGGATGATTTAAGATATCAATTAGGAGTTCCTTTTGATACATCTATCAAAACAGATTATTAAAACATATGGATAGCAGAAGGGTCTTTATCAGGCAAAGCATACTATCAGCGGGAGCATTTTCTGCATCATCTTTGTTTGATCTGAACCATGGTTCATTTTTTGATCATATTTCCAATGATTTTAAGACACCTTCAGATTTCACTGAGAATGAAGATTACTGGAGTTATATCTCCCAATCATACACTGTAAATCAAAACATCATCAATCTGAATAATGGCGGTGTAAGTCCAAGCCCTAAGATAGTTCAGGAAGCTGTGCGACGTTATAATGAAATGACCAATGAAGGTCCATCTTACTTCATGTGGAGGATTTTGGATCAAGGTAGAGAACCTTTAAGAAAAAACCTAGCTTTACTAGCAGGATGTGATCCTGAAGAAATCGCAATTAACAGAAATGCCACTGAAGCACTCAATACCGTCATTTTTGGTTTGGACCTTAAGGCCGGTGATGAAGTGATAGGTACTAAACAGGATTATCCCAATATGATTCAGGCATGGAAACAAAGATCACTTAGAGAAGGCATTAAATACACTCAGCTTAGTTTTGATTTTCCCATAGAAAATGATCAGCAAATCGTAGATGCTTTTGAAGCTACCATCAATAAAAATACCAAAGTGCTGCACATCACCCATATCATTAATTGGGTAGGGCAGATCATGCCAGTAGCCAAACTTTGTGCGATGGCCAAAAAATATGATATTATCACCATAGTAGATGGAGCGCATAGTTTTGGGTTGCTTGATTTCAAGATCAATGATTTGGGATGTGACTATTTTGGGACATCTTTACATAAGTTTTTGTCAGCTCCTATAGGAACAGGTATGTTGTATATCAAAAAGGAAAATATTACAAAGGTATGGCCATTGATTTGTAATGATAACCCTAAAGGGGATAATATCAGAAAATTTGAGACATTAGGTACGCGTAGCTTTCCACTAGAACAAGGGATAGGAGAAGCGCTCCACTTTCATAATGCCATAGGTAGTCAGCGAAAAGAGTCCCGTATCCGATTCTTAAAAAATTATTGGGCAACCAAGGTAATGGATATGCCTGGAGTAAGACTACATACATCCCTGAAGGAGGAGTTTTCATGTTCTATTTGTGGCGTAAGTGTTGAAGGGAAGAAACCAGCTGAACTAGAAAACTTTTTATTTGATAAGTATAAAATTCATACTGTAGGTATCGAATGGGAAAACATCAAGTGCGTTCGCATCACACCTCATGTGTACACCAAAATATCTGATTTAGATCGTTTGGTAAGTGCATTTGAAGTGTTTACAAAGAAATAGATCACTCCATGTTTAGAACTAACAACTGCATTTTATTTTTGCAAATAACTCACCAACTTCATCACCGCTCGGGCCCTGTGACTGATTTGATTTTTTATAGATACATCTAGGTCTGCAAATGTACGATCATATCCATCAGGAATAAATATCGGATCATAACCAAAACCTTTGTTACCTGATTTTACTTTAGCAATACTTCCTTTTACGATTCCTTCAAAATACAGTGTTTGGTCATGATCTATCAGCACAATGACAGTACGAAACTGAGCACTGCGATCTTCTGTATCGCCCAATAATTCGAGTAACTTGGCCATATTATCGTCAGGATTTTTGTGATCTCCTGCAAAGCGTGCTGTGTGCACACCGGGAGCCCCATCCAATGCATCTACTTCCAGTCCGGTATCTTCGGAGAGGGATATACATTGAGTCTTTTCAAATAAGTACTTGGCTTTTATCAGCGCATTCTCTTCAAGGGTAAGCCCAGTTTCTTCTATATCTTCTGTAATGCCTACATCTATTAATCCTTTGATTTCGTGATAGGGCAAAATCGACCTGATCTCAGTAAGTTTGTGTTCATTCGCGGTGGCAAATATTAATTTTTGCATGATGATCATTTAGGGCTTTAAAAACATTTCTTGTAATTTAGTCCAGAGCAATTGCTTTTTCTGAACGTTGGTCACAATTTCCTGAAGATGATCACCATATAGCAACATCCTTTGTTCAAATTGCACAATGTGGTAAGGCTTATACTCTATATTAAATCCCGCTCTTTCGGGTGTTACACCAAAAAGCAAAACATCTTTATAAGTCGGCATGATTACACTAGCCATTGTGGCTTCGTCCTTGGATAGCTCTACCCAAAAAATATCATCAGGAAAGGTGTATTTTATAGCGCCAATCATCTTGGAAAGCGTGGTTCGTTCGTTTTCACCACAATGATCTTTATCTGAAATAATCAAAAGATTTTTTAATCCTGAACCTAAAATAGGAATAGGATTATCTTTTGATTCAGGAATTTTAAAAACAGGATGAGTAAGCATATGTTTCAGAATAAAATTTCTAAAAAGTAGAAATATTAAAATATTGTTTGAAAAAGTTAAAATATTTTCACAAAAATAAAATAAAA
>CAMBRK010000124.1 GCA_945870185.1 Aureispira sp. CCB-QB1
ATCGAACATAGCAAAGATGGCAGAAACTTCTCATCCATCGGTGAGTTAGCAGGAGACGGCACAAGTAATGAGACCAAGCATTATGAATATACCCACACATCACCATCCATCGGCATCAACTACTACCGCATCAAGCAAGTGGACTTTGATGGCAAGTATAGTTACAGTGATATAGCAAGTGTGAGATATGACGGCAATAGAGAAACCAACATTTTTCCCAATCCTGCAACATCAGAAGTGACCGTCAACGTACTATCAGCCAGCACACTTCGCATCACGGATGTATATGGCAAACTGTACACGCAGCAAGACATCTCTGAAGAACAAAACACTATAAATCTGGCAGAACTTCCAACAGGAATCCTTATCTTTGTGGTCGGAGACCAGAGATATTTAGTACGTAGGATGTGAAATTCATGAATATCCTATTGCGAATATTTTTTTGGCATCCCACGTACTAAAGGTTTTGAAGGAATGAGTATAGAAAAATATCAAATAACGGCTAATTCAGATCAAAAGGTATTTGATTTTGTCAGTATTGGGCCAAATGGCAAATTTCACAAAAGAGTCGTTTTTGCAAAAACATCTTATGAAAGTGTATTTAGTTTAAACTTAGCAGATTTTGATCAAAATTCAGGATATTTAGACTATTACTCAATCTCTGATAATGGCGATCGAGATAAAATTTTAGCAACGGTTGTATCATGTTTATATGCTTTTTTTAACGAATACCCTAAGGTTTATGTTTATGCAACAGGAAGCACACCAGTTCGAACAAGGTTATACAGAATGGGTATGTCCAAATATTATGATCTAATGGAAGCCGATTTCAATGTATTTGGGGAACTTGAAGACGATTGGGAACGTTTTGAAAAGAATAAGTCTTATAAAGCATTTATGGTATCAATAAAACAAAAATGATGAAAGTATTAGAAATCAGTAAATTAGATACAAAAAGAAAACCCATTATTACTATCGATGATAATTTAGACAAATATAGTGATATAGTTCCTTGCCAAGAAAAAGTAGATAAAGCGAATCAAATGCTGAAAACTAATAACTTTTTCGAGAAAATGAGTTTGAAAGAAAGAATCACGAAGCCATAACAAGTGCTTTGACGCCAGTTTTGGCTATAGCCAAAAACCGTCGCAAAGCACAGGCGTTAGTGGCAAGCACAAACGACCTAAAGTGCAACAATAACCCGACAGAAAAATAACCCGACATGCAAACTGCACATTTTGCGTATTTGCGCAGATTTCGAATATTTTTTGAAATCTTAAAGAAATATTTATTGAAATTTGAAAAAAAATAAATAATTTTACACCAACTAAAATTTAAATCAAAAAAAATGGAATTATTAGTTAGAGAAGCATTAGAGCATCGAGCAGTAAATCATCCCTATTTAAAAGCACTTGCTAATGGAGAATTTGAGAATATGGAAGCAGTCTTGAAAGATTTTGCTTCTCAATATGGTTTCTACAGTTCCTGGTTTCCGAGATATTTAACCGCTGTGATATCTAAGCTTGAAAATCCGGAATTCAGAGCCCATTTGCTAGATAATTTATCTGAAGAAAGTGGTCATCTTCACGAAGAAGATATGGAAGCAGTGCGTGCATTAGGCATAAAAGACGAATGGGTTCAAGGTATACCTCACCCAAAGTTATTCAAGCGGTTTCAAGTTGCTATGGGAGTTGATCCTAGTGCACAACCTGATATCGAAGTAGACATCTGGAGAGATTCTTTTTTGGCTTTGATGCAGGGAGGAAGTGCTGTTTCGGCTGTTGGAGCGATAGGATTAGGTACCGAATCCATCGTAAAGTATATCTATAAAGACATCATAACAGCAATTGAAAAATACACAAATCTAAGTCTGGAAGATTATGTGTTCTTCCCTCTTCACACTGAAGTCGATGATGAGCATGGTTTGATATTGCTGGATATAGCCGAAAAAATGGCTTCACAAAGCCCGGAAGAAGAAAGAGAGTTACGTAAAGGGATGTTAAAAGCATTGAATTTGAGAGCAGCATATTGGGATGGCATGTATAATAGAGCAAAGGCTATTCATAAACTGAATGCCTGACGATGAGCCAATTATTTATTAAAACCGTTAAAGCAAAACGTATTTCGCCTGAAGAACATGAGATTATAGTTGTGTCTTTGGAGCTAATTTCAAATGCGTTGCAAAATAATATCATTCCTAATGCTATCTCACTTACGGGTACCGCAGGTATCCTTTATATTTACGCATTAGGCTCAGATAAGCAAAGAAATGAAGTGTTGGCCTTTATAAACTGGTTTAAAAATCCGGATTCTGAAAATAACTTTTCAAACGACCTTCTTTCCATTGTTTCAAAATTTTTTGGCGAACTGCAACTAGAGCGAATAGGAGACATTTTAGAGCGCATTAGTCTTCAAAAATCATTGACAATTGCAGAAACATCAGGAGAGTTGATATCAAGTCTTACCGATACAGCACTTCAAAATTTATACCAGAACAAGGTAGATGCCTTAAACATTGATTTTACTGTTGCTGTTCTTCCCTTTCAAATGGAGGTGTTGGATCCAAGAATTGTGACTGTTCAGCCAGGAAAGGCAAATGAGATGCATCGTCATGCACATGAAACTGTTTTTATTTTCTTGAAAGGACAGGGTAAAGTTCTTGTTGATGATTTTGAAAATGACGTGAAAACAGGCGATTTTGCCTTAATACCGAGATGGTGTAACCACCAAACGGTGAATAATAGCAATGAAGAACTTGTTTTTTTGGCTGTTGCAGATTTCGGTCTTACTGGAAAGTCTTTCGTGGGCAACTACATGAAAACGGCCAGAATGAAATCTGTTTAATGGCAAGTAATGTTGCGTTTTGAAAAATTGTTTTTCTTAAGGTTAAAATAATGCTTTTTGATAGGAAAAAAGTAACTCTGAGGTTTTGTCCGAATATAAGTGAAACTTTACAGCATTCTTTTCTTATTTTAAAAGGAATTAATATTTATTAAATAGTGCAATTTATCATATAAAAGATACAATGGAACCGTCAAAACTACCGAGTGGCTTCCACTTACTTCGAGTTGGTCAAGTTAGATCATTAACAGAAGATGCCATCCAGATTATTTTTGAAATCCCTGATAATCTTATATCTCTTTTTTTATTTAGACCAGGACAGCATGTAGATATCATAGTAGAATATGAAGGAGAAAAACTCTACAGATCGTATTCAATTTGTAGTGGTGATGGCGAGCCATTGTCAATCGGAGTAAAGTCTATGGCTGGTGGGAAGGTTTCAAATTGGCTTAAGGATACTGTTAAACAAGGGACTTCTCTTATTATTTCTGAGCCAAGAGGATCTTTTATGCTTGACCCTGTTGCGAAAGAAATCGTACTCATTGGAGCAGGTAGCGGTATTACTCCCCTGCTATCTATGTTAAAGCATGCTTACAAATCTTCCCAAGTTCCTATTTTGATATATGGAAACAAAACAGCGTCTTCCATCATGTTTATCGAAGATATAGCACTATGCAATAGTAAAAAGGTCTATCACTTTTTAAGTGCTGAGCAGAAAGCCGGAACTTATTATGGAAGAATTAATAGTGAAAATCTATCTGAACTATCTAAAAAAGATGTTTCCATTCTCCAAGCCGATGCTTATTATCTCTGTGGCCCTGAAGAAATGATTGCTGATATTAGTTCCTTCCTTATAAAATCAGGTGTAAAATCTACAAAGATTCATTTTGAATTATTCTCTGCGCCAACAAGTATCTCGAAGAATGAAACAAACAAGAAAATAAGTTATTCAGGCTTTTGTACGGTTTTGATTCAATTTGAAGGAGATAAATACAGCTTAGAAACGAATGCTGAAAGTACAACTTTACTAGAATTAGCTAAAAAAGCGGATATTGATGCACCTTTTTCATGCAAAACCGGAGTTTGTGGTTCCTGTAGAGCAAAAGTAAATTTCGGTAGTGCTGTTATGAAGTCGAATTATGCTTTAACTGATGAAGAAGTTACAAACGGTTATATTCTCACATGTCAAGCTATACCTGCATCCTCAGAACTTGTGATAAGTTATGATGATTAAAAAATATAGCTCAATAAAGATTAAAAAATTACTTCAATCAATTCTTTTAAGCATTAAAAAAAACTAAATCACTTAATCACTTTGAAATTAGACTTTAATGCAGAATATGTACTTGAAAACAGCAGAGTCAGATTGACACCATCAAAAATGGCTGACTTTGACAATTAAGTTTCCTTTGCAACTAATGATTCTGAATTATGGACACACTCTTTAATTGAAGCTTCATCACCTGAAAAAATGAAAATTTATATTGAGAAAGCACTTGAAGGAAAACAAAACAAAAATTCATATGCCTTTATGGTATTTGATAAGCAAACAAATAAATATGCAGGTAGTACTAGGTTTAATGACATTCAAGTTGAAAATTCCCTTGCTAGCGCGAGTTTGTAACTCGTGCTTCTAACCACACAAAAAAAGCCTTTGCTAGCGAAAGTTTGTAACTTGTGCATATAACCATAAACAAAAACCACACGAAAGAATAAGTTGTATAGCTTTTGTGTGCTTTATATATTTTTAGTAATTGAAGTTACTTTATCTTTGCCATGAAGTGTATAAGTAACATGAGTTCAGATATATTTTAGATCGTTAACTTTCATACTGGCCACCCGATCATCGAAGTTTATAACTTTATTACTTCGACGTCATATTCACCAGGTCTCTGGCCATTCTTAGTCACCTTATTGAAAACATCAGTGCTCTCAAACGCTGTATTTGTCTCTCTTAGTGATCGCTCTGTGCTCTGAGTGGTTAAGTTTCTTTAACGTATCAACATCCATTTAGTGGCTGCCCTATGTGTCCTAAGCGGAATCCTTAGTGTTCTCTAACGCTTCATCCTAAATATCTTAGTTCCCTTAGTGGTTAATCTATGTTCCCTTTAACGCTTCAGCGTCACAAGAGTGGTTATCCTTTGCGCCCTTTAACGCCCCAGCGTCACAAAAACGAACACGACCGCAGGGTTTGGCCTTGTGCCTAGCCTCTAATAGGAAGTAAAGTGGACTGTGTCAAAGTTTATCAAGCTAAAGGCGTGACTTTAGCTTGATAGCCTGACCCACCGGAGCACGCCCAAAAAAATATAAAACATTTTCCAAAATGACTCCAACTATCTTCATCTCTTGCTTTGTAAAAAATCTTACATCGTTCGCTGCTTTACCAAAACAAATCTTATCTTTGCCCATATTATCTAAACCAAAGTAAGGAATCGTTTCCTGCAAAAGCGACAAAATCACTTACAATGAAAGCTTTACACAATAGAATCAATCGCCACGTCCTAAAGCAAAGGATATTGGCCGACAAAACGCCTAGAGTTACCTTGTCATTTTATCAGTATTATCTTCTTGGCAATCCCCAATTATTCAGAGATCATTTTTATTTGTTAATGGCAGATATAGACGTTTTGGGACGCATATATGTGTCTTACGAAGGTGTCAATGCTCAGGTATCTGTGCCAGAATCTCGGATAGATGATTTTAAAACGGCGATGCAGACCATCACTTTTTTGCAAGATATTCGCTTAAACTTTGCCATAGAAGATGATGGTAAGTCGTTTATAAAACTCATCATCAAAGTGCGGGACAAAATAGTAGCCGATGGCTTGGATGATCGATCATTTGATGTGACCAACAAAGGTATACATCTCAAAGCAGAAGAGTTTAATAAATTAGCAGATGACCCGGAGACCATTATCGTGGACATGCGCAATCATTACGAAAGCGAGGTGGGTTATTTTAAAAATGCGATATTGCCTAATGTGGAGACTTTTCGTGAAGCTTTGCCGGTGGTAGAGGAGATGCTTCAAGGCCAAAAAGATAAAAATATCATCATGTATTGCACCGGTGGTATTCGTTGTGAAAAAGCTTCTGCCTACTATAAACACAAGGGATTTACCAAAGTATATCAGGTAGAAGGCGGTATCATAGAGTATGCGCGGCGGGCCAAAGAATTAGGTATAGAAAATAAGTTTTTAGGAAAAAACTTTGTTTTTGATGAACGATTGGGCGAAAAGATTTCTGACGATGTCATCTCCAAATGTCATCAATGCGGCACACCATGCGATACACACACCAACTGTGCTAATGATGCTTGTCATATTCTCTTCATCCAATGTCCTTCCTGCGGTCAAAAGTATGAGCATACTTGCTCGGTCAAATGTATGGAATTCAATCGATTGCCCGAAGAAAGCAAAACAGCATTGCGCAAAACGATGTCGTTTAACGGAACCAAGTTTGGCAAAGGAAGATATAAGGCCCATCATAAAAATGAATCTTTGGAGATCGGCCATATGGATACATTGACACAAGTATAAACCCATGTTTTTGCAAAATCAAACCCCTATGGCAAACATGCATACCTATAAAAAATGGATCTATATTTTTATAATTTCCACATTTTGTATGGGAGCAGGGTTGATGGCATATGTGGCCATGACAGATATACCGGATTTTGCAGCGTTAGAAAATCCCAAGTACGATTTGGCTTCCGTGATTTATGATGCCAAAGGGCAACCTTTCGGCAGGTACTATATCGAAGACAGGGTATCTGTACATTTTGATGAACTGTCTCCAAATGTGGTCAATGCTTTGATCGCTACAGAAGATTCTAGGTTTTTTGATCATAGCGGCATAGATCTCAGGGCCTTGTTAAGAGTAGGTTTCAAGACCATCATACTGAGACAAGAAAGTGCTGGAGGTGGAAGTACTATTTCCCAGCAGTTGGCCAAGCTGCTATATAGAAGACCCCATACGAAAGGGAAGTCATTCATAATGAAATCAGCTTCCATCATCAAGTCCAAACTTAAAGAATGGGTTGTGGCCGTAAAATTGGAAAAGTCATATACCAAAGAAGAGATTTTGGCTATGTATCTCAATAAGTTTGAGTTTATCAATGGTGCTCATGGTATTGAAGCTGCTGCAGATATTTATTTTGGCAAAAAACAACAGGAATTAACCCTTTCAGAAGCTGCTACCTTGGTAGGAATGCTCAAAAATCCAAGTCTCTACAACCCTAAAAGATTTCCAGAAAAATGTGCAGAAAGACGTAATGTAGTCCTGGACCTGATGTATGATGCTGATCACATCGATCATAAAACCTTGACCGATCTCAAAGCACAACCTATGGATATGTCCGCTTTCCAACGCAAAACACAAAGTGATGGTCCGGCCCCATATTTCAGAGCGGAACTCACTAAATTTTTAAAAGAGTTGTTGAATAAAGAAGAAATTAGAAAATCTGACGGAAGCGAGTATAATGTATATACTGATGGACTCAAAATTTATACTACCATAGATCTCACTTACCAAAAATATGCTGAAGAAGCTGTCTATGAACATATGCGTCGCAATCAGCAACGTTTTGACAGAGTATGGAAAAATCGTGATCCTTGGACATTTGAAGCAGATGATAATCAAAAAAAACTGCGAGCTGCCATTTTCGAAAGTCAGTGTAAAGGTTCAGACAGATATCTGGCCATGAGAGAAAAAGCAATAGGTACCCCTTTAAAAGATATTAATGAGAAATATCACAATCTCCCCATGTCTGACCATGTCATCAAAATTCTGGATTCGATTCAGCAAAACTTAATAACCTGGAATCAGGCTACGACAAAGGCAAGTATTGGTGTCGAATACCAATCTCAATATCATAGACTCATCAATGATCCTTTGTGGCCTAAAGTTCGGACTCAATATCTGGATTTGCAAAAAGAGTTCAAAAAAGTGTTTAGCCAAAAGATCAAGATGAAAATCTTTGATTACGAAAAAGGTGAAAAGGAAGTGGAAATGAGTCCCTTAGATTCTGTAAGATATCACAAAATGCATTTGCAATCAGGTATGATGGCTGTGGACCCTATGACAGGATATGTCAAAGCGTGGGTAGGTGGAATCAATCATAAATATTTTAAGTATGACCATGTAACGATGCGCAGGTCTGTAGGCTCTACGATCAAACCTTTTGTTTATACCCAAGCTTTGGCGGTAGCTAATGTCTCTCCATGTCAGGAATTTGAAGATATACAATATACGATTTCTCCCGCGGATTCAGGGTTTGATATGGCTGAAGAATGGTCTCCTTCCAATGCTGAAGGAAAGTTTACAGGAAGAAAATATAACCTGATCAAAGCACTCGAACTTTCCAAAAACTCCATCACTGTAAAACTGCTTAAAGAGATGGGAACGGTAGTACCGGTAAGGGATTTATTGCACAATGTGGGAATCGATAAAAATCTGAGATTGCCCAACGGACGTCTTGCCGTACCCAATCTTCCTTCAATTTGTCTTGGGTCTGTAGATTTGACCCTCATGGAAATGGCAGGAGCTTACACTCCGTTTGCGAATAGTGGCGGCTATACCCAACCTGTATTTATTTCCCGCATAGAAGACAAAAATGGCAAAGTGATATATCAGGGTATTCCGGTGAGAAAATCAGCCATCAATCCATTGTACAACGCGGTCATGCTGGATATGCTCAAAAATAATATCTCAGGAATGAATGTAAAATCTCCTGTCGGTGGAAAAACAGGTACAACTAATGATTTTGCAGACGGTTGGTTTATGGGCGTCACACCTACATTGGTAGCTGGAGTTTGGACCGGTGGTGATGATAAATGGATACGTTTTCTAGACTTGGATACCGGCCAAGGCTCTGTGATGGCCAAACCCATAGTTTCTCTTTTTTTGCGCAAACTGGAAAGCGACCCCAATAGTGGATACAACATCAAAAGTGCTTTTGCCAATCCGCCGGAAGGTTTTACAGAACTCATGGATTGTGGGATGTTTAGGGATCAAAGAACCGCTGAAGATATGAATATGACGCGTCAACAAAAAGTAGCCAAAGAAGAGTTTGGAGAAGAGTTTTAGGGGGCTGAACCCATAATAACTTGTATATTCAATTTTTATCTTGTTCATTTGTAGATACTAATAACCAGTTGTTTTTTAACCTGGGAAAAGGCAAATTTTTTATAACATTGAAAGTAATAGAAATATCAAAGGTGAAAATAGGGTCTTTTTCAATACTCGCTTAGATTTTGAATTTTTATAATAAGTTGCAGGTCATTTGAACTGCAACTTATTTTCTTTATGAAAAAATGGTTTGGATAGGATAAAAAAGGCATAAATTAATATTAACTATACATCACCTTTATCAATATAAAATAAGATACATAATGCAACTTTAAAGAGACAGTAGAGTTTAACCCGGATTATGCATTAGAAAATCCCTGCCTGCCCTACGGTACGGCGAGGCAGGTATTCCGAAGCTAAACTTCGTGCCTTTGGCTCGACAAGGTCTGCAAATCAGAATCCGCCGCGGCGGACTATTTTTCTTCTGTAACCGT
>CAMBRK010000125.1 GCA_945870185.1 Aureispira sp. CCB-QB1
ACGGTTACAGAAGAAAAATAGTCCGCCGCGGCGGATTCTGATTTGCAGACCTTGTCGAGCCAAAGGCACGAAGTTTAGCTTCGGAATACCTGCCTCGCCGTACCGTAGGGCAGGCAGGGATTTTCTAATGCATAATCCGGGTTAAACTCATAAATGTTCTTTGGTGACATTAACCAATCAGCAAAACAGTTAATGTTATAGCTGTTCAACAATTATAAGATCATCTAATTTTGCAACTCTTAAACTGTCAAAAATTTATATCTTTGTCGAAAATATTTTAAATCATTATACATCAACATCGTCATTCTTTCATAATTTTCAACTTTATGGCATTTTCAAATGATTTTAAAACCTTATGGTTTACTATAGTTTTAATATGCATCAAACCAATTTTTGCATTTGCTCAACCGACTAGTACCGATAAAATGATGAAAAAAGCTGAAAAATTAGCCCAAAAATACATCATTGTGGATGGACACGTTGATTTACCGTATAGACTAAAAGTAACTAATTTCCGGTTGCAGAAGGAATACCTTGGCATCCCATACCAAACAGATGCTGGCGATTTTGACTATGTCAGATCTAAAAAAGGTGGATTGGATGCTCCATTTATGTCTATTTATATTCCTTCATCCTTGCAGGAAACAGGTGGTGCCAAAGAATTGGCCGATAGCCTGATAAACATGGTGGAGTATATTGCAAAAGAACAAAATAAATTGTTTCAAATTGCTTATTCAGCAAAAGACTTACGAAAAATTAAAAAAGCTGGAAAAATCGCCTTGCCTATGGGAATGGAAAATGGAGCTCCCATAGAAAATGATCTCAACTTGATTCCATATTTCAAAAAGCGTGGGATATCTTACATCACACTAACTCATGCCAAAGACAATAAAATATGTGATTCTTCATACGATACTACCCGTACTTGGAATGGACTGAGTCCTTATGGATACAAAGTATTGGATAAGATGATCGAAAATGGAATCATGATCGATATCTCCCATGTGTCAGACAGTACTTACTTCCAAACCTTGAGGTATGTAAAAGTTCCTGTGATTGCTTCTCATTCATCATGTAGAAAGTTCACCCCAGGTTTTGAAAGAAATATGAGTGATGAGATGATTAGATTGATGAAAAGTAATGGCGGAGTCATCATGGTAAATTTTGGTTCATCATTCCTTGATAGTGAGGTTGGAAGATACAATGATAGTATGCGTACGGAGCTCAGTGAACTCATCACAAACTCAGGTTTTGATAATAAAAGTGCTGAAGTTGAAAATATTAAATTGGAATTTGCTAAGAAACATCCCAAGTTATATTCTGACGTTAATATGGTGGCCAATCACATTGACCACATTGTTCAATTAGCTGGTATAGAACATGTAGGATTTGGTTCTGATTATGATGGTGTAGGGGACTCTTTACCTGTTGGTCTAAAGGATGTTTCAGATTTTCCAAACCTGATCTATGTTTTACTTCAAAGGGGATATTCTGCAAAAGATATAAAAAAGATATGTGGTGAAAACTTGCTTAACGTTTGGTCAAGAATAAGTAAATAGTGTGATTTATAGTCTTTTTGCAACTTTGTTGATCATTATTAAAAAAAATGATAAAGTTCACAAAACAATATCTTATATTTTTCATTCTTATTGCCTTATTTTAAAGTATAAAACATTACAATTACATGTCAAATCAAAACAATTCTATTCTAGATAGTAAAATATCCCCCTTTATGCAATTGGGCTTTGTATTGATTTTGACATTAATACTTATAGGGTTCACAGAAATAATGCCAGATGTGCCCTATGCTTCTACATCCCATATCATGCCTTGGGTTGTTTTATGCGGTATGATACTTTTTTTCGCTTTGGTGAACAGTGTGTTAAGTTTTGGAGCTGAAGATGGAAGTACTTATTGGTTGCATTCCATCATAAGTTTTGCTATATTGTTAGTGGGAGGCGGTATATTAGCTTGGCTAGTGAGTGGAGTGAGTATCCAAAATGCAGGCTCAGTAAAATGGCTTTACTTTGTGTTTACTTTTGGGTATTTGGTTTTTTTGAGCATAGTAAATCTGATTAAATTTTTGGTCATTTTAGCAAAAAAACAAGATCATAGATTACGTGGAGAAGAATAAGAACCCAATTATGAAGTTTGCAGAGATTGTTAAAGTATCTTAATCCATAAATTACTTCTTTCTTAATACTTTTAATCATTTTATATCCATGAAGATACAATTTTATATTCCAGTGTTATTACTTTTATTTGGATGTCAAAGTAAACATGGTAACAACTTAAAATCAATAACTAATACAAATAACTCCAGTAGTGATTCCTACTTTATCAATATGTATAAAGATACTATACCTAAAATAGTTAAGTCTGATGCAGAGTGGAAAAAGGTTTTAAGCACACAAGAGTTTTATGTGTTAAGGCAAAAAGGTACAGAAAGAGCATTTACAGGAGATCTTTTAGAAGTGAAAACTGAGGGAATATTTACGTGCAGAGGTTGTGGTTTACCCCTATTTGGCACCCAACATAAATTTGATAGTGGCACAGGTTGGCCTAGCTTTTTTAATGTTTTAGACAAGTCATGCATTACTGAAGATACAGATTTTGATCTGGGATATCCCCGAACTGAATTGACTTGTTCCAAGTGTGGAGGACATTTAGGACATGTTTTTAAAGATGGCCCCAAACCTACTGGCTTAAGATATTGTATTAATGCCATCTCTCTTGACTATATTAAAACTGAAAACTAATGAGAAATTTATATGGATAGCTTTCTTTCCGTCAGGATATCAAGCTGAATACTGAGAAAGTTGTGTTTAAAAGAAAAATTAGTGATAAATAAATAAAAATGATTTTTTACTCATTTTTTAATCATCTGCTAATTTATTATACCTTTGTTCTTTAAAGAGCATTGTAAGGTTTTAATAAAGTTAAAGTTTATGGAGTCATTTTTAGAGATACTTAAATATTCTATTCCAGCTATTATCGTTTTTGCTACCGTTTTTTATTTGTTTCGAAGCTTTTTGCAACAACAATATCAATTGGAAGCTCTCAAATATCGTCAAAATGTAGGTAAAGACCTTATACCACTCAAACTCCAAGCTTATGAAAGGTTGATGTTGTTTTGTGAAAGAATAAGTGTAGATCATTTAGCATATAGATTGGGGCATCCAGATATGGGTGCATATGATTTAAAAAGTGCCATGATGATTGCAATACAGCAAGAATACGAGCACAATGTTTCACAGCAAGTATATGTCAGTGAAAATTTATGGAAAATTATCCAACTTGCTAAAGAGCAAATGCAAGCAGTAATCTCTGAATCCGAAGGTACTACAGCTGCTGAAGTTGTAGCCAATACAAAAAAAGTGTTCAGCGAATCAAAAGCGGATCCAGTAGCCTATGCAAAAAGTGCAGTCCGAAGTGAAGCTCAATTACTAATGTAGGTCAAATTATTTATAATGAAAATTTTCTTTCTCCTATTCATTTTTTCTTTTCTTTCCTGTACTAAGATTTACCATGTTGCAGATGTACAAAATCGAAATCACAGGATAGAAAAAGCATCATTTCCAGTAGATGTTGAAGTGGCGTCTATCATAGAACCTTATAAACTTAAGCTGGAAGAAACAATGAATGTAGTCATTGGCTTTAATGAGGTAGAAATGACCAAAGGTAAGCCGCAGTCTTCATTGACTAATTGGTTTGCAGACGCATTATTGGATGAAACTCAAAAGTTAGTTTCTGATCCTATAGATTTTGCTGTTCAAAATTATGGGGGTATTCGGGTTCCGGTATTTGCAAAAGGGGAGATTACAGTAAATGAAATTTACGAGTTAATGCCTTTTGATAACCTAATGTTTGTTTTGGAATTGAAAGGTGAAACCGTACAATTACTGTTTGATAAAATGGCAGAAAGTGGCGGTTGGCCTGTAAGTAGAAATGTTTATTTTGAAATAGCCTATGGTAAAGCCAAAAATATCAAAATAAAAGGCTTCCCTTTGGATTTGAATAAAATTTATAATGCCGCTATTCCTGATTATGTAGCAAGCGGAGGTGATAATGCGGTCTTTTTAACTGATTCCAAATCCCATAATACTGGAGCTCTTATCAGGGATATGTTGATTAACAATATAAAGGAGTCTCATGCCAAAGGATTGAATATTAAAGCTGATCTTTCACCTAGAATTATAGAATAACATGGACAGACGTAGTTTTATCAAAAATAGTGGACTTACAGGTTTTTTACTTACGACAGGTACATTTCCATTGTTGGCTGATATGGAAGATCCTAATATTACAAGACTGACCATATTGCACACCAATGATGTCCATAGTAGAATTGAACCATTTCCTATGGATGGGAGTAAAAATGAGGGCTTAGGTGGTGCCGCAAAAAGAGCTACCTTAATAAAACGGATACGAAAAGAACAAAAGAATGTTTTGCTGTTAGATGCAGGTGATATGTTTCAAGGTACTCCTTATTTCAATTTTTTTGGAGGTGAAGTAGAAATGAAGCTCATGTCTCAGATGGGTTATGATGCAGCAACTATAGGTAATCATGACTTTGACGGTGGCATGGATGGCTTGGAAAGACAATTAAAGCATGCCAATTTTCCAATATTAATTTCAAACTACAATTTTGATAATACAATATTGAATGGTAAAACCCAGGAGTATAAGATTTTCAATAAAGACGGTATTAAAATAGGTGTCTTTGGTTTAGGCATAGAATTAAATGGCCTAGTACCGCCGACATTATATAAAGAAACCCAATACCTTGATCCACTTACAGAAGCTCAGAAATATGCATCTATATTAAAAAATGACGAAAAGTGTGATTATATCATTTGTCTATCACACCTAGGGTTTAAATATGGACCAACTGAAGAAAAGATTTCTGATATTTTTTTAGCCACCAATACTCAAGATATTGATTTAATTTTAGGAGGTCATACACATACATTTTTAAAAGCACCTGAGCGTTTATCCAATAAGTTAGGAAAACCCGTTTTGATCAATCAAGTTGGTTGGGCAGGTATCGTTTTAGGAAGGTTAGATATATACTTTGAAAAGAATAAAAAAGATACATGTGTGACCTGTAAAAACTTATTAGTTTCTTCTAATTCATAAATGCCTATATTGTCAGATTATTATTTATAAGCACTATATGAATGTATTAACGCTATGAAAATGAATATATAATATTTATGCAAAATTTTAATTTATCATTTTGACAATGCGTTTCTTATGATGAAAATAAATATATGAAGTTTCTTTTCTAAATGTTTTTTTACTATTAAAAAAAGTATCACTTTTGCATCACTCCCGAAATTGAGATCCTTATTGTGTAGAATGGATTTTGTGTAGTAACCCGTGTACCCAAGAACCGGCTTACAAGATTGAAGGGACATAATTTTTTTAAACATATTTTTACCAACTTAATAATGATAAAGGATCATATACTTGTCTGGAATAACTGTCTTGCCCATATTAGAAAAACTATAGATGCACAACCTTTTAAAACATGGTTTGAACCCATAAA
The DNA here is from genome assembly GCA_945870185.1 of Aureispira sp. CCB-QB1. GTDB lineage: Bacteria > Bacteroidota > Bacteroidia > Chitinophagales > Saprospiraceae > OLB9. Next base: position 5,552 of record CAMBRK010000125.1, read on the forward strand.
ACCTGTTAGAATTATTAATGAAGTTTTAACTATTCAAGTTCCCAACAAATTCTTTTACGAGTGGTTGGAAGAACATTATGTAAATGTTCTTAAAAAAGCAGTTAAAAGAGAATTAGGCCCAAATGGTAATTTGGAGTACAATATTATGGTGGATAACCATAGGCAGATAGGAACTCACAAAACGAAGACTGCTGAACCTAAATTTAAGGAAAATGAAGAAAGTAAATTTATAAATCCATTTGTTATACCAGGAATCAAAAAGGTAAAACTTGATACTCATTTAAACCCTATTTATACTTTCGATAATTTTGTCATTGGTGATTGTAATAAGTTTCCTGGATCCGCTGGAATAGCTATCGCAAAGAAACCGGGAGGTACAGCCTTTAATCCGCTAGTCATATATGGTGATGTGGGTTTGGGCAAAACACATTTGGCCCAAGCAATAGGAAATGAAGTTTTCAAAACTTTTGAAGACAGACAAGTTCTTTACCTAACTACTGAAAAATTCACAAACCAAGTGATTCAAGCCATTAAGAGTAATAGTGTAAATGATTTTATGATCTTCTATCAGATGATCGATGTATTAATCATTGATGATATTCAGTTTTTATCTAACAGACCTAAGACTCAAGAAATTTTCTTCAATATATTTAATCAGCTGCATCAATCAGGAAAACAAATCATCCTAACATCAGATAGAGCTCCTAAAGATTTGACTGATGTGGATGAAAGACTGATTTCTAGATTTAAATGGGGCTTAGTTGCTGATCTGAAAACACCTGATTTTGAAACACGGTTGAAGATACTAGATAAAAAACTTGAAAAAGAAGGATTGGAGTTACCTAAAGAAATCAAAGATTATATTTGTATACACATTAAAAACAATATCAGAGAATTAGAAGGTGTAGTAATTTCACTCGTTGCACAATCTACTTTGAACAAAAGAATCATCGATTTATCATTGGTGAAAGATGTAGTTCGTCAGTTTGTATCTCAAGTTGATAGGGAGATTTCAGTGGAAAGCATCAAGCATTTGGTCGCGAAACATTTTGATGTACCCGTAGAAAAGCTTCAATCAAAGACAAGATTAAGAGATGTAGTAATGGCTAGACAATTATCAATGTACTTGGCCAAAAACTACACATCTAGTTCGCTTAAAACTATAGGAGATTCTTTTGGAGGCAGAGATCATAGTACCGTCATACATTCTTTAAAAGCTGTTCAAGATTTAATAGATACAGATTTACTTTTTATGGATAAAGTCAACATTTTGGTGAAGAAAGTTCAAACAAGTTTAGTAAATGTTTAATTTATTACAGAAATGTATTATTTTTGCGCAGCAATAAAATTTATATGACAAAGGTTTTAAATTTTGCTTTAATCATTATTTTCTTAACATTATTTATAGGGTGTAAAAACTCGAGTCAATCATCTTCATCTGAATTGAATTGGCTAACAGTCGAGGAAGCCAGTAAAATAGCTGAAGGTAATAATGAGAAAAAGTTTATTATTGATGTTTATACAGATTGGTGTGGGTGGTGTAAAGTGATGGATAAAAAAACATTTACGGATCCAGAACTGATAAAATATCTGAATGAACACTTCTACGTAGTTAAGTTTAATGCAGAACAAAAAGATGAAATTTCTTACAAAGGTAAGATCTATAAATGGGAATCCATGGGCAGAAATGGAGTCAATATGTTAGGATATGAATTGTTACAAGGCAGAATGAGCTATCCTTCATTGGTTTACCTCAATTCGAATCTTGAAACCATATTCGTTTCTCCTGGATATAAAGAGCCCGCACAACTCATGAGTGAATTAAAATCATTGTAATCAATAAAAGGGATATTAGCTCAGTTGGTTTAGAGCACTACCTCGACAAGGTAGGGGTCACTGGTTCGAGTCCAGTATGTCCCACTTTTTTTTTGAAATATTTTGAAATATTATTTGTTTAGAAATAGAAATAATTATACCTTTGCGTCGCTTTAGAAAAAAACATCTTTACTAAGAAGTTAGTAAATTTTGTTCATAATATTTAAGTACTAAGAATTACCCGGTGGGGTGGGTGAGCGGCTTAAACCAACAGTTTGCTAAACTGTCGTACTGGAAACGGTACCGGGGGTTCGAATCCCCCCTCCACCGCTGTTCTGTTGTACGACTTTATATATCGTAACGGGGCGTAGCGCAGTCCGGTTAGCGCGCCTGGTTTGGGACCAGGAGGCCGCAGGTTCGAATCCTGCCGCCCCGACATCAGAAGGGAGTCAATTTGGCTCCCTTTTTTTATTATAAAGCTATTTAAATGTACACGGTTTATATCTTAAAATCTGAAATTCTTTCAAAATATTATGTTGGCTATACTTCAATGTCAGTTGAAGAAAGATTAAGTAGGCATTTAAACGATCATAGTGGATTTACTTCGAAGGCAAAAGATTGGGCATTAGTGTATACGAAATCTTTTAATTCCAAAACGGAGGCAATCAAACTTGAATTATCCATAAAAAAACGAGGGATACAAAGATATTTGGACTCATTGTAGTTCAGTTAGCGCGTCACGCTAGAGCGTGAAGGCCGCAGTCTGAGTAAAGCATTAGCATGAATCGAATCCTGCCGCCCCGACATCAGAAGGGAGTCAATTTGGCTCCCTTTTTTTATTATATTTTAGGCCAAATGTTTTCAAACCAAATCTATACTTAAACTTCAAGAAAACTAAATTTCAACTCAAAGTTTAATATTATAAGTAGTTTTAGAATCATACTAACGTATTTATTATAAGTTAAACTTCATTATTTTAATGATGTGAAAGCTTCTTTATTCTGTCTTGGTTTGAATGATAAAGCAAGAAAATATATGTAATTAAACTAGATATTTAAATGCATATTTTAGTTAAATATCTATTATTTTGGGATAATTACAACCATTTAGCTTTCAAATGAAATATATTTATTTAAAAAATGTATAAATATAAATGAATTGGTTACTTTTGCGCAAATTTTTTAAAACGTATACTTATGGCACAAAGAAAAGGTAAATCTACCCCAGCAGATGAAATTATTGACGTAGTGGAAGTAAAAGGCAGTAACTTGTCAGGACCAAATTTTTTTGAACAAAATCAAAAGCTGATTACAAATGTTCTCATTGGTTTGGCAGTTCTCGTTGCACTTTATTTTGCTTACAAATATTTATATTTAGCACCTAGAGAAAAAGAAGCTGTAAATGCAATGTGGAAAGCTGAGGATCAATTTGCTAAAGATTCATTTGCTTTAGCATTAGAAAACCCGGGTGGTGGTTTTGATGGATTTTTAGGAATTATTGATAACTACAGTGGTACTAAAGTTTCAAATTTGGCTAAGTACTATGCAGGAGTTTCATATCTAAACTTAGGTAAATTTGCTGAAGCAGTAGAATATTTAGAAGATTATTCTGCAAAAGATGATGTGACTGCAATCATGAAATCAGGTGCCTTAGGTGATGCTCATGCTGAGTTAGGAGATAAAGATAAGGCTTTAAGTATGTATAAAAAAGCTACTTCTCCTGAAAATGATATGCTTACACCATACTACCTACACAAGGTAGCCATGATGTATTATGCTGACGGTAAGACCGCTGAAGCTATAGCAGAATTGGAAAGTATTAAAAATAAGTTTCCGGATTCTAATGAGTTTCGTGAAGCGGAAAAACTTTTAGCTAAGTTGCAATAAAATATAATTGTTATTAATCATAAACCGAAAAGGCAGGATTTTTGTTAAAATCTTGCCTTTTTATTTTTTGTTCTTTTATTAAAAAATTTATGTCAAGTAGTAATAAAAACCTATCTCATTCTATAT
>CAMBRK010000126.1 GCA_945870185.1 Aureispira sp. CCB-QB1
TGCCGTCAGGCAGGCCCGCATAGGGCAAAAGCTTAAATGATGTGCAAATGATTCAGGAGTTTTGAAGAAATTACCGTGCAACGAAATCTACGAATATGTACATATATAATGGATAATCATTAATTTATATTACACCAAGCAGGCCCTAAATACGCGGTGACACAAGACTTTTAATAGAACCCAAATAAATCATTAACTAGCTATCTTTTACACAGCACTTTATTTTAAAAACCTTTTATATATTTCGGATTGCTTGGGTCTATCTTCAGGTACTTCTGTTAGGGGTACACATTCTTTTAAAGTTTGATAACAGTCATTGGGTAACTGTTGATACAACTTGGTGCCTTCGGTTTTCCAAGCTATCATTTCATCACTAAGTTGCTTGATGACCTTTGCTGGGTTACCTACGATAAGACTCCTAGCAGAAAATACTTCACCTGCTTTTATAAAAGTCAATGCTCCCACAATACATTCATCACCAATAACTACATCATCCATTATGACACTATTCATACCTATCATAGCGTTATGCCCAATCTCTGCACCATGTATAATAGCTCCGTGCCCAATGTGTGCTGAAGTATGGAGCACTACTGATTTGCCAGGGAACATATGCAGTGTGCAGTTTTCTTGAACATTGCATCCATCATGAATGATGACTTCTCCCCAATCTCCACGCAAAACTGCACCGGGGCCAACATAAACATCCTTTCCTATGATAACATTTCCAATAATCACAGCTTGTGGGTGAATGAATGCCGTTGGATTTATCACGGGTATAAATCCATTAAATTCATAAATCATAATTATGGAACTTTTGTTTTAATTGAATGAGAATTTTAGCTGCTGCTGGACAGACTTGAGAATTTTGTAGATTTAGCTTCGTTCTTTCGGGATAAGCTTTTTCATCTGTGTGTGGAAATCTTCGACAAGCTTCGGGCCTTACTTCGTATATTGAGCATGAATTGTCTTCATTTAGAAATCGACATGGCACAAAACTAAATGACATTTCACCATTAAAATCTGTAATCACATATTTCCTTTCGAAGTTTTTGGGCGACATTTGAATATGTGCTGAAATTCTTTTAATGTCACTCTTAGTGATCAATGGTGGTGACGACTTACAGCAATTGGCACATGAAAGGCAATCTGTATTTTCAAAAACATGATGATGAACTTGTTTAAGTTCTTCATAAAAAATAGCAGCAGGTAAAGTCCTTATTTTACGCAAAAAGACTTCATTTTCTATTTTTGATGCTCTAGCTTGTTCAATAATCAGGATGTCTTGAGCTTCCATTTATGTATATTTCCAATATCATATTCTGCCCATGATCCGATTCCACAAACCTTCAAATGCTTCCGCAAAATTAGCATCTCTAGGTCTGTCTCCTTGGTCTTTCAGGATAAAATCTCCTAGTTCTGATTTTTCTATATTAAATTTAAAAACAAATTGATCAGGATCAGATGCTTTCATTCTAAATGTACCAAATCTCAAATCATAATATTCAAATTTATTTTCACCAACTTGTTTCATTTGGAAAAAATCATCACTAAACCATCTCAGTGTTTTTAAAGTAGAGTCATTTTCAAGCGCAACTATAAAATCCTTCCTATTCTTTGAAATAACATTCAATTTGAATGTTTTTTCAGCGTCAAAAAAAGAATACATTCCATATACATATCCTGTATCTGTTTCTGCAATCCCGCTCCATAAAACATTATTCAGAATTGTGGGAGTTGTCATGTATCTCGAATATTCAATTTTTTCCTTAATAAGAGTACTTTCAAAAATCGTATTGATTCTAGTTTTATTAAAGATTGTGAATGCCATGTATAAGCTACTCACTGCTAGGCCTGACCTTATCCAAAACCTTCTCCGAGCATGTGTTTTCGGATATACTGCAGCAGCTATCAAACATACCAAAAATGGTAATGTGTATAAAGGATCGGCTACAGCTATATTGTTAAAAGCTACCCTCATATTTGAAAATGGCAATAAAATCTGAGTACCATAAGTGGTAAAACAGTCTAAAATAGGGTGAGTTACCAATGAAAGTAAGAATAGCCACTGCCATTGTTTAACACTAGCATCGGGTTTGGTATAGTATTCATTAAAATATCTTTTATAAATGCTGTAGCCCCCAAAAGAAAGGACACCTAAAGCTATGAGCAGTTTGATTGTGCTCCAATCACCTAAAAAAGCCATGGAACCTGATATTCCGATGACCATTAAAGACCATGAACCTACAGCAACCCATTTTTGCCAGGGCCGCTGGTAGAAATGATGAATTACAAATCCTAATATCAAGGCTAAAATTACATTAACCAAAAGTGAATGCGTAATACCTCTATGGAAAGCAAGCGCACCTACGGGTGACATAAAGCCATTGGCCAAAACATCTAAATCAGGTATAGTACCCGCTATAGCGCCCCAAACCATAGCTCTGTTCCCTATTTTCTTTCCTAATGCAATTTCAGCAACACCTGCACCTAGGACCATTTGTGATAATGAATCCATTCTTAATCTAAGCGTTGAGCTTTGTTAATATTCAACTTCTCAATAACCTTAGCAGATGCCATTTGTTCAGCAGATTTTTTATTAAAATCCTCAGCTGTAGCCATTTCAACAGTATCGATTAAAACAGCAACCTTAAAACAATCTCTTTTATCGACTTTAAATTTGGTAAGAGTAACAAAATGAATATCTTTATTGTGTTTCTGGCACCATTCTAACAATTGAGATTTGTGATTATCATCTTTGGTTTCCAGTTCAATAATATTGAGATATTTCATCAGTATATTTCTGATGACGTAATCTTTTGTCTTTTCGTACCCAAATTCTATATAAATGGCTCCTACAAGTGCTTCGAGTGCATTACCTAACATGGCACTGCTCATCTTGCCCATACTATATTCAGAAAGTATCACGTCCAAACCCATATGGTCAGCAATTTCGTTGAGCGTCTGACGTTTTACGATTTTAGATCTCATTTTTGTGAGAAAGCCTTCGTCTTTACTGGGATATTTTTTAAATAAATACTCGGCTACGATGGTGGAAAGTATAGCATCTCCAAGGTACTCTAATCTTTCATTGGTAGCACGTCCAGGGGTTTCGTTAGTCATAGATTTATGATAAAAGGCCGTTTTGAAAAGATGTAATCTTGCCGGAGTAAAACCCAAAATAGGTTTTAGCTTGATGGTAAGATCTTTGTCTTCCGAAAAATATAAATTGTAAAAACGGCGTACTATATCCAAAACTATGCTGTATATCTTTTGACTATAAGGGAAGCATTATGACCTCCAAAACCAAAGGTATTGCTTAAGGCTATATTTACTACACGATCTTGTGCTTTGTTGAATGTAAAATTGAGACCAGGATCAAAATCGGGATCATCCGTAAAATGATTGATCGTAGGAGGTATAAAACCTTCATTGATCGCAGCTACACATGCTATGGTTTCTATAGCACCTGCTCCACCTAGTAAGTGGCCCGTCATAGATTTAGTACTAGAAATATTTAGTTTAAAAGCTGATTCTCCAAATACATCTAAAATAGCCTTGGTCTCTGCAATATCACCCAATGGAGTAGATGTTCCGTGCACATTGACGTAATCAATATCACTGGGTTGAATTCCAGCATCTTGCATGGCCAGATTCATAACATTTTTTGCACCCAACCCATCAGGATGTGGTGCGGTCATATGATATGCATCAGCAGTCATACCACCTCCTATTATTTCGCCATAAATTTTGGCTCCTCTATTTAAAGCATGCTCCAATTCTTCTAAAACCAAAGCTCCACCACCTTCTCCTAAAACAAAACCATTTCTATCTTTATCGAAAGGCCTACTCGCTGTATGAGGGTCGTCGTTTCTTTCGGACATAGCCTTCATTGCAGAAAATCCACCCACACTGGCTTTAGTAATAGCAGCTTCTGATCCTCCTGTGATCATCACATCAGCTCTTCCCATCCTAATATAATCAAAAGATGCAATGATAGAGTGTGTAGATGACGCGCATGCAGATACGGTTCCATAATTAATACCTCTAAAACCATACTTTATGGAAATGTGGCCTGGGGCGATATCCCCAATAAGCTTAGGGATCAAAAAAGGACTGTATCTTGGCTCCCCTGTCGCAAGGGCTGCTTCTGAGATATCGTGCTCTATGGTTTCAAATCCACCTATGCCGGTTCCCCAAACTACTCCTACTCTATCCAAATTTAATTTTTCTGGATCAAGACCAGCCGAAGCAATTGCTTCATCTGCGACAACTAGCGCGTACTGTGCAAATGGATCTAATCTCCTTGCATCCTTTTTTGGAATAAATTGCTCCACATCAAAGTTTTTCAGTTCGCATGCGAAACGAACCTTAAATAATGATGCATCAAATCTAGTAATTGGCCCTGCCCCACTTTTTCCTTCCTTCAACCCTTCTACATATTCGGGATATGTATTCCCAATGGGTGTAAGAGCACCTATACCTGTGATTACTACACGTTTCATATTTGGTTTCATTATAAAGTGCAAAAATGATGATTTTTATTCAAATTATCATAATTATTACATAATCTTTATGTAATCCTATGAAGTCTTTAAATTAAAGATAGCATTGGATCCAAGCCATTCAAAAAAAAATCCACGAAAGTTAGATACTTTGTGGATTTTTATTTTAGCAGTAAATTAATATTACGCTTTGCTAGCCTCAATAAAATCTATTGCTTGTCCTACAGTTTGAATTTTTTCAGCCTGATCATCTGGAATAGATACATCAAACTCTTTTTCAAACTCCATGATCAATTCAACAGTATCTAATGAATCTGCACCCAGATCATTAGTGAAGCTAGCTTCATGAGTAACTTCAGACTCATCAACTCCTAATTTGTCGATGATAATTTTTTTAACTTTTTCTGCGATTTGTGACATTTCTACGATGTTTTCAATTTAAAGGGGCAAAATAAGCTAATAAGTAGGTTATAAACAAGCATTTTTTAAAATATTTTGATATTAAATAAAAAAATAATATATTTTAATCAATTGAATGACAAATACTTAAACAACTATTTAGTAATATTTAATTTTATTGTAGTTTGTATATGACCACTTTAAAGAGATTATTTTTTTGAAAATCTAGATCATCTTATGTAACCAAAATACAAGCAAAATTTGCTTTATACAATTTTTGTAAACTCATGACCAATATGAAATAATGCATCACCCAATGAAACCACACTAGCATTATTATGTCCAATGATATGGCCAGTGTATGATGATATCACATCGATTGTCCTCAATCCATATGGGTCTTTGATTTCTCCAAGTTTGTCTCCTTTGTGAACAAAATCTCCTGATTTCTTCTCCCATATAAATATTCCTGGTACTGAAGCCCTGTCCCAACTTGATTTATGAATGATGAATTGCTCTTGTGGTTCCTGATTTTGATCCATATCCATCATATCCAATGATGCCAAGACATTAGTAATTACGCCCAAACCTTTATCAATAGAAAGCCGATCCATCCTGATAGATTCGCCACCTTCGTAAACAATGGCAGGAACTTTCATATCAGATGCAGCTTTGCGAAAGGAATGTGCAATCAATGGTTGTTCTAAGAGATACTTTACACCCGTCACAGATGCAATTTTGGATGCGATGATGTCTTGCTTTGTATATCTGATTTGTGGATAATTGTACCGAGCTTCGCCACCTGTATGAAAATCAATCGCAATATCTACATGCGGCAATATTTTCTTGGTCAGGATACGCGCTACTCTGGAAGCCAGACTACCATTGATATGACCCGGAAAAGACCTATTAACATCTTTCCCATCTGGCACATCTCTGCTGAAATTAATAAAACCATACACATTGAGCAACGGAATGATGACGGCTGTACCACATTTAAGTTTATCATATATATTGTGCTCAATACTCCTCCGTACAATTTCAATACCGTTAATTTCATTACCATGTACACCACCCAATATCAAGACTGATGGTCCTGGTTTTGAAGCTTGTAGTACATGAGCAAAAACGTTTATCTTGTTATCAGAAGCCAATTTACCAGCATTGATTCTCAATACTTGCATGCGATCTTTGCCAATGATTTCACCATCAATGATGAGCTCAGTTTCTTGAAGTAATTTGGGAATAATTAAGTGGTTTAAACTCATAAAATTTTATTCATTTAAATGTTGTGAATGATTCTTTTTTAAAAAATGAAAGATGGTGAAGGATCGCTACTGGTTTCTGGACGATTCCACAAACTTAATAATTTCAGCTGAAATATCGACACCCGTAGTACCTTCTATACCTTCCAATCCTGGAGATGCGTTGACTTCCAAAACTACAGGACCTTGGTGTGTTTTCAACATATCTACTCCAGCGATTTTTAATCCCAATATTTCCACTGAATCCAAAGCTACTTTTTCTTCTGCCTTAGAAAGTGTTATGATTTCAGCTGTACCACCTCGATGCAGATTGGATCTAAAGTCTCCGGGACGCGCTTGTCTTTTCATAGATCCAACAACCTTTCCATTGACTACAAAAGCTCTGATATCGGCACCTTGGGCTTCTTTTACGAATTTCTGTAGGATTACTTTTTCTTTGGTGGCATAAAAAGCTTCCAAAATAGATTCTGCATTCGTTTTGTTTTCAGCCAGGATCACACCCATACCTTGAGTTCCAGTCACTAGCTTAATAACCACGGGATAGGGTTCCATTTGTTCTAACAGAAAAGGTATGGTAAGTGGATTGCTTACATAAATTGTTTTGGGCACTCCGATACCATGACTACCCAAAATCTGAAGACAAGACAATTTATCACGTGCTTTTAGAAGTGGCTCTGCATGTAAAGTAGAGAATACCCCTTGACTTTCAAACTGCCTGATCACTGCAGCACCATAACTTGTGGCTGTAGACCCGATACGCGGTATGATGACATCAACATTATTTATAGGTTGGTTGTTAAAATAAATATTGGACTTGCCAGATTCTATAACCAAGTCACATGACATATGGTCAATGACTCTAACATAATGATTTCTGACTCTAGCCGCATTGACAAGACTTTGAGTGCTGTATAGTGCTGCATTACGTGAAAGTATAACGATATTCATGGATGGATTTTTAAAACGTAAAAATACAAGAAAGACAGTAATATTAAATATTTCCTCCAATTACTTTGAATAATAATATTCAAAAAGATTTTCAGAACAAAAAAATTATGATTATGCAAAACTTACATTACTACTAAAACTAAACATTACGAATCCATTCCAATTATAAATATTGATTATCAAATTTATTAGATTTATAATAATTGTCGTTACTTTGTCACATCCAATATTAAACAAAATGTCAACTATCGTTTTAAATAATAAAAAGACCATTAATGCTTGGGCCATATTTGATTGGGCAAACTCTGCTTATGCTTTGGTCATTTCAACCGCAATTTTTCCTGGTTACTTTGAAGAGTACACCCCAAAAGAAATAACTTTGGGTGCCATAACTTTTTCAAATAGCTCTCTTTATTCTTTTGCAGTTTCATTTTCATATATTATCATAGCCATATTATCTCCTATCTTGTCCGGCATAGCTGACTCTAGTGGCAGGAGACTTTTTTTCTTGAGAATGTTTACCATCATTGGGTCTCTATCTTGTACGGCATTGTACTTTTTTAAAGGAGAGCCACAGCTATGGTTAGGAACATCAGCATTTATTATGGCTACAATAGGATTTGCAGGCAGTTTAGTTTTCTATGATTCGTATTTACCATTGATCGCGACAGAAGATCAATACAATCGCGTGTCTGCCAAAGGTTATACATATGGATATATAGGTAGCGTAATTTTGTTGATTACTATATTATGGATGATTATGCAGCCTGCTTCTTTTGGAATTGCAGATGGGCAGCTAGCCGTAAGAATAGGATTTTTAATGGTCGGAATTTGGTGGTTAGGTTTTGCTCAGTATACTTTTTATCACTTACCGAAAGATATCAAACAAACTTTCCCAACTTCTGTAATTAAAAAAGGATATCAAGAAATTTACAATGCCTGGCAAAAGGTTAATGCCACACCCAATGTCAAAAAGTTTTTAACGGCTTTTTTCTTTTACAGTTCTGGGGTACAGACTGTCATATATCTAGCTACCATATTTGCGAAGGTAGAATTAGGTTTTGAGACTCAGGAGCTTATCATATTGGTCTTGATTTTACAATTAGTTGCCATAGGAGGAGCACAACTTTTTTCTGCGATTGGAAATATAAAAGGGAATAAATTTTCTATTATGGTTATGATCGTCATTTGGTTTTTTATATGTTTTGTCGCTTATTTTACCCAAGGAAAACTATTTTTTTACATCCTAGCTGGCTTTGTGGGCATGGTGATGGGCGGTATTCAATCCCTTTCTCGAGCTAGTTACTCTATGATCCTCCCTGAAAGAGATCACGATACCACTTCATACTTTAGCTTTTACGATGTAGTATACAAATTATCTTTGGTGGTTGGTACCTTTTTATTTGGTATTGTGGATAACATTACTAACAATATGAGGTATTCTGTTTTAACACTTGCGGTACTGTTTTTGATTAGTTTTTACTTTATGTCTCAGACAACCATTGAAACTAAAAAAACGGCTAAAATTTAAGACGTCAAGCCATTACATTTTCCAAAAAGTAAAAACTTTGTGGGTCTTTGATTTTTTGAAAGTAGTCTAATTGAAGAAGAAGCTATACAATTAATAAATACACAAAAAGTAAAAACAAATGTCACCAACTAGCAAATTAAAATAAGGGTTATATACCTATTGATTTACATTCTATTGAGATTAAATAGGGCCTGCTGAAAAAGTCAGAATCGTTCAATTTAAAGGCGGCTATTGGTCTAGGATATCGTTCAAAAAACAAGCGATATGAACGTAGTGAAGTGCAAAGCACCAAAGGCAAAGCCTTTGACGAAGTGAACCCTGCCTTGCCGGCAGGCAGGCGTGAAACGGATGGGTGGCTGAAGTGCAAAGCACCAAAGGCAAAGCCTTTGACGTAGTGAACCGCTAGCGGGTGGGCAGCAAAAGTGCGTCTATCGCCAAGGCAAAGCACTAAAACTTAACCATTGATAATCAGCGCGATAGAAAAATGCAGGACTGAACGATCCTTTATGGTCGAGCATGACAATGCGAGAAGTGAAGGAACCCGAAAGGGATGGGTAGGTCGGGAATGCACAACAATAAACCTAGCTGATCTAAGTTTAGATC
>CAMBRK010000127.1 GCA_945870185.1 Aureispira sp. CCB-QB1
GGCTCTTCGGGGTACTCTATGGTATGGATAGATCTCGTATTGCCAGGTGGAATACAATATATACGACCATCAGGTGCCAAAGTCATACTGCTAAAGATGAGTTTTTCTTTGTACACCTCGCTGATGCTGCCATCAAACTCGGCTACCACCACTGCTGACCCCAAAATATCTTCTGCATCCATATCGCACTGATACATGGTGAGTCCATCAGAGTAGTAGAGGTATTTGCCATCTGCAGAAAAAGCGATGGAACCATAGAGTATATTAGTCTGTACGAAAAGCTTATTTTCTTTTTTGGACAGCTTACCATTGCAACGATCGAAACTATAGATAGATATCTGACTGGTATCACTCAACTCTAGCCTGCCTGCGATGACATAATGATCTCCTCGCGGCGAAAAACTGGCGTGGTGATAAAACCGCCTATGATGTGTTCTAAATATATCTTCTTCTCTTGAATGGTGGTTAAGCCCGTTCTTGTCTAAATAATATATTTCAGCAGATGCATTAAAAAGACTACCATGTACCAACCACCAATCTCTTCCATTGCCATGACGTACAGCGGTCAATCCCCATTGAAATTGTCCTGAATGGACTTTCCTTTCTTTATAAATCAGTTTGCCTAGTGGATGTAGCTCATTAAAAATCACCTTAGTTTCAAAAAGATGTGCTAGGAACAATGGGCCTTGAGTATTGTCTACATAAGGATGATATATATAATATGTACTACTATCATTTGGATCCGGTAGCATCAGTATCCATTGATTGCCTGGTAGGCCCGACTTCCAGTCAGACCCATCAGGCAAAAAATCGTGATAATTAAAATTTTCCCAGTGTGGGCTATAGGAGATCGTGTCCAAACCAGGTATATCCTTATGGATACCACAGTGAACATACATGCCGTTGCTATACATCATTAGATTTCCAATGTGATTCGCAACCACGCTATTGGTAACTTTAAGATCCATTGTTATCTTTTCATCATATCTAAAGGTTACCGGATCTTTATTAAAGTCAGCTATAGCCGAACCCCACTGATATCCATTGATGATCTTATTATTTACGGCATCTCCTAAGATCCAAACATAATCATTTTTTTGGGCAAAACAAATATACGATGTGAATACAATAACGACAACAGCATGCCACCTCATTAGCTACATTTTTATAATTTTTTGAGTCACCGATGTGCCGCCTTCAGTGTACACAATAATATAATACATGGAAGCAGGTAGGTCTATGATATTGATTTGTGCTTCATTTCCTATATGTTCTTTGGACTTAAGTAGTACGCCTTGTGTGTTAACAATATCATATTTCACAACTTTTTTAGGGGATGTTATTCTAAACCAGTCATTCGTTGGATTAGGACTTATCAAAATTTCATTTGTTGCTTTATTATCCACTCTTTTTGCATACCATGTCGTGTTCAAGCAACTATCATCAAAATCACTAAACTCATTTAGTTCTGCACCTACCAGCATGGCCTTTGCATGATGTACTGCTTCGCCAAAAATCAAAGGACAAAGCTTGGACATCTCCGTCAATGTGATCATTTGTGCGTTTGTAAGTGGATAATCTCTTAATTTATTTTGATCATAAATGATATAATAATCCTTCAAGGCATTGTATACTGGAAAATCTTCCGGTAGTGTACTAATTTCAGATGATATTTGACTAATCTTCAAATCTCTATCTGTAAAATGAGTTTCCAGAATAGTTGCCATCTGATTTCTTACGATGGCCTGTTGGCTGATAAGGTATTCCAAATGGGCGGAATCCACAGGATTATTACTGTTTAATTTTAATGATAAATAATCCAATGTATTGTATAGAATTTGCTTTTTAGTCCATTCAAAATTTCTTTGATTAGACATTCTGCCTAAAGCCCTGATGTCATGAGATATTTTTACAAATCGCGGTATTGAGCTGTAAGACTGGCAAAGTTCTCTATATTTTGTGTCTAAAATGGTACTAACCAGCCTATAATATGGTGACGTGTGCAGTACTTCATACAAAAAAGTCATTGCTTCTACATAATGAAGACTTGCATATCCTCCGGTCTCATTACCCGTAAAATGTTGCGCTATCCACTCTAAGTCTTGTATAGAATAGGTAAATCTTCTATCTTTATACCCTATAGCCCACAAGCGGTCACCATGTATATC
Organism: Aureispira sp. CCB-QB1; assembly: GCA_945870185.1. Classification (GTDB taxonomy): domain Bacteria; phylum Bacteroidota; class Bacteroidia; order Chitinophagales; family Saprospiraceae; genus OLB9. The sequence continues at coordinate 2,169 of CAMBRK010000127.1, forward strand.
CTCAAGCCACCAGCAATCCGTATGACTGATAGGATTTATAGGATCAGGATTTACGGGGTCTGGATCCATAGTGTCACAAATGCCATCTAAATCGCTATCTACCCCATACGGCACACAAGGGTCGGATGGATCAGGGTCTGCAGTATCGCATACACCGTCATTGTCTGTATCTATGCTTAGTGGAACACAAGGATTCAATGGATCTGGATCCAAACCGTCACAAACACCATCACCATCCTGATCTATACCATAGGGCACACATGGGTCATGGGGATCTGGGTCTGATGGATCACAGACACCATCACCATCAATATCCAAAGCAATAGGATAGCAAGTACCAGGCATGAGCGTAGTATCAGGAAGAAACCGTCCATCATCTCCTCCTCCATCATCATCACCACCTGTTGATGCACATCCCATAGATTCGCCTTCAGTATCAGGAAACCAAAAAGGGCCAATACCTGAAGGCTCAAATGCATGGGGCTTGATTTCGCCATCAGCGGCATTACTTTCTGCATAATTGACAATAAACAAATTTTCTTCAGGAGCTGAACCAATTAACTTTGCACCAGTGCTGCCTCGCCATCGATTACCAGCATGATCATTTTTACCTATCATAGTATTGTCGAAATTCATTTTACCTTCATTAAAAATACTTGTTCCTATTTTAGTATTCGTATTTGTACCCAAAAGATATACGTTATTTCCAGAACCATTAAAAGTATCACATTTAAAAACTGATCCTGAACTATTTGAAATTTTGACTATGCCATTGCTACCACTGGGTGAATTATACCAATCAAATTTACTTTTTTCAAACGTCACATTCGTGACATCAGTAAATGACAACGGTGAGTTAATTGAGCGAAAACCAGATATGGTACCCGTCATTGGAATTCCATGTATATTTGCACCTTGATTAAAACTCCAAGAATTTCCTATTATTTGAAATTTTCCTGAAATATTATTGGAAAAAAAGTTTAAAGCACTCTTTGTACCATAAATTCTAGTTGCACTTAAATTTAAATTAGTAAAAGAAATATCATTAATTTGTATTGCAGTTCCTAAATTATTTATTACATTAACGTTTCCAAAATTAATTGATGATCCCAAGTCCGAATTTAAGAAACGAACGCCAACACTCCTTCCTGTAGATGTTCCAGAAATAAAATTACTTTGAATAAAAGAAATTACAGGTATATATACATCTTCCACAGATATTCCTATACCTGAACCAATGATATTATTAGATACAAAATTGTTACCATCAGAAGTTGTAATCTTAGGATTTGATACCTTTATACCTGTTCCGCAATCATTCATATTTTGATTTCTGATAGTTGTTCCACCAACTTTATCAACAAATATCCCTACTTCACAGTTATTGAAAGTATTACTACTTGTAAGTTGAAATCTTCTATTATAGTTTGATGCTAAAATTCCTACGTTATTATTTTCGAATATGCAATTGCTTAAACTTGTTGCTGGAACATTATTGTTAAAAGAATTGACACCATAAATGTAAACACCAACGTCGTTATTGATAAAAGTAGTAGATTCGACAGTAAAGTTGTTGACAGAAATTGAACTAAACCCACTTGTAGCATTTTTAATTATTGTATTGTTATTGATTATAGGAGCACTACCTGAACCTGATATCCCAGACCATTTAGATCCTCCACAACTTCCTAAATAACAATTATTAAATGTAAATGAACTGCTCAATGGAACACCATTTATTCTTATGTGATGTGATCGATAATCTATACCCTTACCATTGTCAAATAAAAGTGTGCACCTTCTAAATGATATATTTTGATCAATTACTAAATCACCACTAAAGTAAATAGTCATATCTTCTACGGTAAGATTAAATGCATCTCCAGAAATTCTTCCACCACTTACTACATTACAATATGACCCTAAAAATACTGTTCTGACTTTTCCACCTGCGCTAGAACAGTAACCTAAATTAGGGGGTATAGGGTTAGAAAAATCGCAATTTTGCGCAGTTGCCCAATTAACCTGAAATATAACAAAAACCATCATACATACCTTACTTATTTTCAGGCTTCTTACACCAACGGAAGGAAGAGTAAAAAAACTTTTTCATAATACAAAATTTTATAGATTAAAAAAGAAATTAATTACAGAATATTCATAAAAGAAAGATTAAAACCATCCACTTCACAAATTTACAATATAAAATTAAAATTTGATTAAAAAAATCAATATTTTATCACATAATTTTTATCTTTATATAATGTATAATCGTATAAAATTCCACTAATTGGCTCTTGTTTTTACTATAGCTTCGATTATAATAGATACTAAAAAAAAATGCCCGAATGAACTTGATCATCCAGGCATTTTAGGGTCTAAAAACAAAATAATTCTTTATATCTTTAAAATAGTATTAACTTTTGTTTCTAAGTGATGTCAAAAAGTTATTGAGTTCATCTACACTATAGAAAAGTACTTCTCTTGGCTTGGATCCTTGTGCAGGTCCTACGATACCCAACTGTTCCATCTGATCCATGATACGTCCTGCTCTGTTGTATCCCAGTTGCATTTTACGCTGAATCAATGACGTAGAGCCACTTTGTGTAGATACGATCAATCGGGCCGCTTCGTCAAAATTGTCATCAAGGTCAGATACCTTGATATCAGAGCTGCCTGCATTGCTATCATCATCTCCTTTGTACTCAGGAAGATAAAATGGCTCAGGAAATCCTTGCTGACTAGCGATATGCTGGATGACGCTTTCTACTTCAGGAGTATCTACAAAAGCACACTGCAATCGGATATTGGTACTACCTATAGATAATAACATATCTCCCGCACCGATCAACTGATCTGCTCCACCACCGTCCAGAATGGTTCTGGAGTCAATTTTTGAGGTTACTTTAAATGCCAATCTCGCAGGGAAGTTAGCCTTAATGATACCTGTGATGATATTGACAGAAGGTCTTTGAGTTGCAATAATCAGGTGAATACCAATAGCTCTAGCCAATTGGGCTAATCTAGCAATAGGTAATTCTACTTCTTTGCCCGCTGTCATGATCAAGTCCGCAAACTCATCTATGACTAAGACAATATATGGTAAAAATTTATGCCCGTCTCTCGGGTTAAGTTTTCTGTCCGTAAACTTTTCGTTATACTCATTAAGATTTCTCACTCTTGCTTTTTTGAGCAAATCATATCTATTATCCATCTCTATACAAAGAGAATTGAGTGTATTGATCACCTTACTGGTCTCCGTGATGATCGGTTCGTCCTGATCAGGTAAGAAAGCCAAGAAATGTTGATCCAAACTTCCATAAGGGAACAATTCGACCTTTTTAGGATCTATCAGTACCAATTTCACTTGGGATGGGTGCTTTTTGTAAAGCAATGACATCAAAATCGTATTGATACCCACAGACTTACCTTGACCAGTTGCTCCTGCTACTAATAAGTGAGGCATTTTGGCCAAGTCTGCTACAAAAACTTCATTAGAGATCGTTTTCCCTAAAGCGATCGGCAGAGCCATTTTGGATTGGGTAAACTTCTCTGAAAGTAATACTTCTTTGAGCGATACGGTTTGTTTGTTTTTGTTGGGTACCTCGATACCAATAGTACCTTTACCTGGTATAGGAGCTATGATACGGATACCTAAAGCAGACAAACTCAATGCAATATCGTCTTCTAGATTTTTGATCTTAGATATCTTCACCCCTGGTGCCGGTACGATTTCATATAAGGTTACAGTAGGCCCGATCGTGGCTCTTATTTTAGTAATTTCTATTTTATAATTGAGTAATGTCGCAATGATCTGATCCTTATTAGCTTCTAATTCTGCTCGGTCGACTTCGGCCTTTTGGGTATCGTATTCCAGTAATAAATCAGTAGTCGGAAACTTGTATCTAGAAAGATCTAAAGTCGGATCATAGGGCTCTAGTTCATCTTCTAGTTTTATGGCTTCTATTTCTGACTCTGGAGCTACAGGTATTTTTGCAAGTCCATTATCTATAACGTCAAAACCATCTATATCTACTTTTGAAGCAGCAGGTTTTGTAAAGTCCGCATCGTCTAGGTCTAGTTCCAACTCTGGTCTAGCCATAGCTGCAGAAGCTACTCTACCAGCAGCAGCAGGCACATCAAACTCCAGGTCATGATTGTTTGATGATGCCTTTGCTTCCGCGGTTGGGGTCGGTGGGATGGCTCTCTTCTGGTCTGATACACCAGAGGGCCTTAAACTTTGTAAAAATAATTCTTCAATATCTTCAGTGATAGATTCTACTTTCGATTTGGGTGATTTGGGTTTGATATCGCTATCTTCCATACCTTTAAAAAAGTCCATAGATGGCATAATCAGGTTTGCAAAAGGATTGGAAAAAGTGAGATTATCAAAATTGGGATTAAATCTCCACATGATATATCCTCCCATACTAAATAAGATGAGGAAAAACAAACCTAATTGTCCTATAAAATTGGTAAGCCAAAAAACAGTACTCTCTCCAAAAGCTCCGCCCCAGGTAAACTCAGACCTTCTGAATATAAACTCAAGCAATAGCGAGAAGAATGCCATAATGATAAATGAGTTTCTGGCAAATATCATAAATGGTACTAGTGACCTTCTGCGTACTAAATCAAAACCAAGTCTGATGAGCAATACGACAACAATCATAGAAGGCAGACCAAAACCCCAATAAAAAAACATATTGGAAATAATGGCACCTAACCTGCCCAACCAATTTTGTACATTTAGATCACCTTGCATCAGCATACCCCATGAAAATTTCAAGACCTTGTCCTGATCCATTTTCCATGTGTACAAATAGGATACAAAAGCAATAGCAAGATATATACCTGCCAAAATTAAAACTACACCAAACAATTTGGGTAATCGTTCATCACGCCAATTAAATCGGGGCTTGGCGTTTTCTTTCGGTTTTTGTTTTTTAGTTGCCATAAAACAATAAAATCATCGGTTTTAAAAATTGAAATACTCATGGTTCAATTAGGGGATATCCTTCACTTGATGTAAAAAACAATATTCTTATTTTCTTTACGTTTAATTAAGCCGAAGTAGTAAAGAAGAACTCAAATAATGGATTTCTAAAACAAAATGGTCATCAATACTCAAGGAGACCTGCAAATTGAAAGGCAAAATTACAACGCAAATTTAACATATTATAATTATTTGTAATATATTTTGTAATAAAATTTAATTGAATACAATTAATGATTATCTATAATATGTAGATATTACTTTTTAGAAATGAAAAATTACTTTCATTTAGTTAATTTGTTCTGAAAAAATATTGGTGATTTTGATGATTGTTTTGGTTACGAAAATCTGAAAAGCTATCTTTGCGGACCAAACCAAATTTTCTAACCATTTTGATATTATTATTGTATGATGCAATCAAATATTTTTATAGCCGGCAGCGGTGGCATCGGTCAGGCTGCAGGTCTTATTCTTACGGAATCTGACGTCATGGACGTATGTGTATACTTCGGAGACATACACCAAGATGCGATAGATAAAGCCCTAGATTTTGTAAATAAAGGTACAACAAAAGCGGCCAAACTTATAGGAGTTTTGATGTCTTTGGATGGAAGTAACGAAGCTATGGATGCAGCATTGGCAAAATGTGATATTATCATGGATTGTTTGCCAGGCAGTCAAGCACCTAGAATGGCATCATTGGCTAAAAAACACCATTGTCATTATGCTAACTTGACAGAATATGTACAAGAGACTAAAGATGTCATTGAAATATCTAAAAACGCTGACACGGCATTTGTTTTGCAAACTGGTTTAGCACCGGGATTCATAAACATTTTAGCGCATAAGCTTTATGAAGAGTTTTGTTCAGAATACTATGTAAGTACTGTAAACTCAATGCATATGAAAGTAGGTGCCATCAGTAAGAATGCTCCATCGCCACACTATTATGCTTTTACGTGGAGTCCGATAGGTGTAGCTACTGAATATCTTAAGGATGCCGAAATCGTCAGAAACTTTAAAAAAATCAATGTTCCTGCATTATCTGGTCTAGAACGTATCATCATAGATGGAGACGAGTACGAAGACAATTTCACTTCAGGTGGTGCAGCAGATTTTCCTGATGCATTCGCAGGGAAGGTAAAAGACCTCGATTACAAAACCATAAGATATCCCGGACACTATCAATGGGTGAAAAATACCATGTCTACCATAATGAATACTGATAACAGAATCAAGGCTCTGGAAAATATCATGCTGGAAAACATACCTAGTGTGGAAGACGATGTCGTCGTCGTTTATGCATCAGTAGAAGGAAAAGATAGTCTGGGTAGACTCCGACGTAAAGAAAAGTCTTATAAGATAAAACCTAGTTTTGTAGGTCACCAAAAGTTGCGAGCAATTCAAACCACAACAGCAGCTCCATTATGTGAGGTGGCATTTATGATGCTAAAGAACCAATGGAAGGGTACCATTCTACAAAGCCAACTTGAAACTGATGAGTTTTTAAATGGGCCATATGTGAGTTCTATTTATGGAAGGTATGATGATCATAAATAGTATTTAAGATGGAGTAGGGTACATTAAGCTTTATTTAGGGTCTGCTTGGTGTAATTCAAGGTATTGATTATCAATACAATATGCTTGTATTTGTTGATTTCGATGCACAGGAATTTGCACGATACTCTTAAATCATTTGCACTTCATTTAAACATTTGCCCTATGCGGGCCTGCCTGACGGCAAGGCGGGCGGCATTTTCTTTTTTTCTTTTTGCTTACCCTTATTACTTTGTAATGCTAGCCCAGAAAAAAAGTAAACAACCCGTCACGCTTTGCGTGAAAAAGACCAGTTCAAAAAAAGGTAACTGAATGGTACAGCTTTGCTGTATTGGAGTGATACGAAATCACTCAAAAATGAAGGCACTGATCTAAACTTAGATCAGCTACGAGTAATTCTAAGTTCATTCCCAAGT
>CAMBRK010000128.1 GCA_945870185.1 Aureispira sp. CCB-QB1
TCATCGATATTATATGATTGGCCATATCAGAGTGTTATTTTACTCTAATATAACTATCAAATCAACATCTTAAAGTGGTTCAGTTTGCTCCGGAATCACTGGTTCAGTTTGCTCCGGAATGAGTGGCTCAATTTACTCCGGAATACTCAACTTATTTAGAAAATATCTAAATAATAAGAAACACATATTAAAAATTGTGATTAATGTCTTAGTGTTTTACTTTTGTGGCAAATTTAAATATTAGGTTTTAGGTATAATTTTTTTGGTAACTGATAGAGATTAATAAATATAAATCAATGAGGATTTACAAACATCTAAAAATCAAGTCTATAGCATTCCTTCTCATGGTTTGGATAGCAGGTTCGGTTTCTGCACAAGTCACACCAGATGCAGGTAAAGAGTTGTTTAAGAATTATTGTGCTGCTTGCCATAGCAAAGACATGCGTAGTGCGGCCACGGGTCCAGCTTTGGGAGGCTCCCAAGCTTTGTGGGGAGATGATGTAGCGCTATATGCGTGGATTAGAAACTCACAAGCCATGATCAAAAAAGGTCATCCTCGTGCCCTAGAAGTATGGAATCAGTACAAACCTACTGTGATGACCGCCTTCCCCAACCTTACAGATGATGAGATTGGTAGCATTCTAGCTTACGTAAATGGTGTCTATGACGGTACTTATGGTCCAAAAAAGGACGTTGCAGCAGCTGGCGGTACTGCAGTTAAAGTAGAAGAGAAAAGTCAACTGCCTTTGTACTTGGTTATTACCGCAGTGTTAGCTATTTTGGCATTATTATTAGCTAAAATTATTTCAAATCTAAATGTAATCGCTTCTGCTAAAGAAGGAGTTCAAACAGAAGCTAAAACCATCACACAAATATTAACTTCTAAGGGAGTGATTACCTTCCTTATATTCGCTGCGGTAGTTTTGGGAGCTTACACCACAGTCAATAAAGCTACAGAATTGGGTCGACAAGAGGGATATGCACCCGATCAACCCATCAAATTTTCACATGCTACACACGCAGGTCTTCATAAGATAGATTGTCAATATTGCCATGATAGTGCACGTAAATCTAAGCATTCTTCTATTCCAGGTACCAATACTTGTATGAACTGTCACGCGGCGATTAAGAACGGTAGTCAATATAATACAGCAGAAATTACAAAGATTTATGCATCTATTGGTTACGATCCTGCTACGAACAAGTATTTAGAAAATTACGATTCTAAAACAGAAGAAGAAATTAAGGCCATTTATACCAAATGGATCGGTGATGAATATAAGAGAACTAAAGAAAAGGCAGATTTGGATGCAGCGGGAGAAAGAGAAGTGGCAAAACAATGGGCTAATATCAAGAAATCATTGACCAACGAAAATAAAAAACAAATTCAAGGTCCTATCGAGTGGGTTAGAATTCACAACTTGCCTGACCATGTGTACTTTAATCACGCTCAGCACATCACAGTGGGTAAATTAGAGTGTCAGACTTGTCACGGTAAAGTAGAAGAAATGGAATTGCTTAAACAAATGTCTCCACTTTCTATGGGATGGTGTATCAATTGCCACCGCGAAACGGAAGTGAAGTTTAAAGATAATGCATATTATGCGAGTTATAAGCAGTACCATGAAGAGTTGGCGTCGGGTAAGAGAGAGAAGGTAACTGTAGAAGATATAGGTGGTTTAGAGTGTCAAAAATGTCATTATTAATACCATCACCATTAATTTAAAAATATTAATCTCAATATATAGATGAAAAAGCAGTTAGATAATATTTGGATTGGCCAAAAGGACTTAAACAGAGATGAAGAGTTCATAAAAATTGCTGAGCAGGAGTTTGCTGGTGAAGAAGTATCATACAGTGATATGCCATCAAACTTATCTGGAAACAGAAGAGACTTTCTCAAATTTTTGGGCTTTGGTTTGGGTGCCGCTACAGTGGCTGCAGGATGTGATATTCCGGTAAAAAGAGCCATACCATATGTAGTTAAACCTGATCAAATTGTACCAGGAGTAGCCAATTATTTTGCTTCTACCTTCGTTAATGGTGGCGATTATTGTCCAGTTTTGGTAAAAACTAGAGAAGGCAGACCTATCAAAATAGAAGGTAATGATTTATCTCCTATCACAGGAGGTGGTACTTCCGCAAGGGCGCAAGCATCTGTATTGAGTCTCTATGATACCAACAGATTTACAGGTCCAAAATTAAAAGAAGGCGGTTCTTGGAAAGATGTGACATGGGCAGATGTAGATAAGTTTGCCAATACTACATTTCCTGCATCATCCAATATCAGGGTAGTTACCAATACCATACTCAGTCCTACTGCAAAAAAAGCAATGGGTGAATTCACTGCTAAATTTACAAATGCTAAAGTAGTGACTTATGATCCAATTTCTGCTTCGGCATTATTAGATGCCAATCAGAAAAACTTCGGTATCCGTGCAGTCCCAAGCTATAAATTTGATGCAGCAACTGTTATCGTAAGTTTCAACGCAGATTTCTTGGGTACGTGGATATCTCCTATTGAATATGCTGCCGCTTATATTAAAGGTAGAAAAATAGACGATATTACTAAAGCTAAAATGTCTAGACATATTCAGGTAGAAAACCACATGTCACTGACAGGCTCCAATGCTGACAACAGAATATTGGTTAAACCTTCAGAACAAGGAGTAGCTATCGCATTTTTATATAATTTGATCACGGGTGGAAGTATTGCCACCACAGGATTAAATGAAAAAGCAAAAAAATCTCTGACTAAAGTAGCAGCTGAGTTAAAAGCAGCAGCAGGTACTTCACTCGTAGTAAGTGCATCTAATAATGTCAATGAGCAATTGATGGTCAATGCCATCAACAATGCACTAGGCAACTATGGTACTACTATCGATATGGCTCATGCTTCATATCAACGTCAAGGAAACGATGCAGATTTAAAAATGCTCGTTGATGAAATCAAATCAGGTGCAGTAAACTGTGTGATATTCTATGGCGCAAATCCTGTTTATGATTCAGCATATGGTGCAACATTAGCTCAAGCCCTTCCAAAAGTAAAAAATAAAGTTTCTTTAGCAATAGTTAGTGACGAGACCACAGACCTTTGTGATTTAGTGGCACCTACGGCACACTTCTTGGAGTCTTGGGGAGATGTAGAAGCTAAAAGAGGTCATTATACATTAATACAGCCAACGATAGCACCTTTGTTTAATAGCAGACAAGCTGAATTAAGCTTTTTGACTTGGGCAGGTAGTACTAATGTGGACTTGGCTCAGGAGCAACCTTACTACGAATACCTAAAAAATGAATGGAAAACGACAGCTTTCACAGCACAGAGTGAATTCAGTTCATTCCAGGGATTTTGGGATAATGTAGTTCATGATGGAATATTTAACGCGGGTGCAGGATCTGCGCCGGCATATTCGTCAGCCGAAATAGGAGCAGATATCACTAAAGTGGCGTCATCTGAATTGGAAATTTCATATTACGAAACAGTACAGATGGCTAATGGCCAATATGCTGGAAATCCGTGGTTGATGGAAATGGCTGACCCTATCACTAGGACTAATTGGGGTAACTATTTAGCTGTACCTGTCAATTTTGACGGTATAAAGACCATGGTTGGATTTAATGATTTAGTGGATGGAGATTTAGTTGATTTGACCATTGGCGAGAAAACTGTAACGCTTCCTGTAGTTCAGCAATTTGGTCAAATGCCAGGTACCGTTGGTTTAGCCTTGGGATACGGACGTACGTCAGCTGGAAATACAGGCTCTAACGTAGGTATCAATGTGAACGACAGCTTGACTATGGGTGCGTCAGGTCCTGCTTATTACAATACAAAAGTTTCAGTTTCCAATAAAACAGGTAAAGAAAAAGACTTCTCTTGTGTACAATATCATCATACTATTGGTGTAAAAGGTATCGACAAAGAGACCAATACCGAAATCAATGCTGATGAAGCTGCTTTAGTATTCTTTGATTACTTCACGGGTGTGAAGGGATTCCAAGGTGCGCTGACAGATAGATCAGTCATATATACATCTGATGTTAAGGAGTTGAAAAACAGTGTAGAGCACCTTCAGGAAAGAAGAAAACATGCTCAACATCTCAATGCACAACAGATTTACAAAGGCTATGACGATTTATATGCATTGGGCCACCATTGGGGTATGCACGTAGATTTGAATGCATGTATTGGCTGTGGAGCTTGTACAGTAGCCTGTATGTCAGAAAACAATGTTCCTGTAGTAGGTAAGCATGAAGTATCTATTCATCATGAAATGACTTGGTTACGGATAGATAGATATTATTACGGAGATGTAGAAAATCCGAATACGATCTATCAACCTATGATGTGTCAGCATTGTGATAATGCACCATGTGAAAATGTATGTCCTGTAAATGCAACCAACCATAGTTCTGAAGGACTTAACCAAATGGCTTACAATAGATGTATTGGTACCAGATATTGTGCAAACAACTGTCCATATAAAGTCAGAAGATTCAACTGGTTGGATTATACAAAAGCTGACTTGTGGCCTGCAAACCAACCAAGGCTACAAGAAGAAAGTACACCATTTATGGCTGATAACCTGACTAGAATGGTCTTAAATCCAGACGTAACGGTGAGATCAAGAGGTGTAATCGAAAAATGTAGCTTCTGTGTGCAGAGAATACAAGAAGGTAAACTTACCGCAAAAACTGAAGGAAGATTGTTGCGTGATAGTGATGTGAGAACAGCTTGTCAAACTTCATGTCCTACAGGTGCTATTACTTTTGGCGATATGAACAATAAAGATGGTGAACTCTATTCAAAATTAGAATCACCGTTGAATTATATAGCATTAGAAGAAATCAATGTCAGACCATCAGTAACTTATACCATGAAGGTCAATAACAGAGATAAATCATTTGATGCATAATTTTTTAGAAACAAAACATTCAAATTATATACAATGAGTGCTGTTGTAAGTTCACTAAGAAGACCCCTGATAACGGGAAATAAAACATACCATCAGATTACAGAAGATCTGATTTCTCCTACAGAGAAGACGCCAACAAAAGAATGGGTCATTGGATTCGTACTTTCAGTTGCCGTACTAACATATGGAGTATTTTGTATCCTTTGGACCATTTGGATCGGAATCGGATCATGGAACCTAAACAGAACCATCAACTGGTCATGGGATATCACCAATTTCGTATGGTGGATTGGTATCGGTCACGCGGGTACCTTGATTTCCGCCATTTTATTGTTATTCAGACAAAAGTGGCGTACTGGTGTAAACAGAGCAGCTGAAGCGATGACGATATTTGCCGTAATGTGTGCAGGGTTATTTCCTTTGATACACATGGGACGTATTTGGTTAGCCATGTTTATCTTACCTTATCCAAACACAAGGGGACCATTGTGGCCCAATTTCAACTCGCCGCTTTTATGGGACGTTTTTGCGATATCTACCTACCTTACGGTATCATTATTATTTTGGTATACGGGATTAGTTCCTGACTTCGCTACGGTAAGAGATAGAGCTAAAGGATTAAGAAGAAAAATATATAATACATTATCTTTTGGATGGACCGGATCTGCAAAACACTGGCAAAGATGGGAGTCTTTATCTTTGGTTCTTGCTGGTCTATCTACTCCATTGGTACTTTCAGTACACACGATAGTAAGTTTTGACTTCGCGACTTCAGTAATACCAGGATGGCACACCACAATTTTCCCTCCTTACTTCGTTGCGGGAGCGATTTTCTCAGGCTTTGCCATGGTACTGACTTTGATGATTATTACTAGAAAATTGCTACATTTGGAAGATTATATAACGGTAGAACACATTGAGTCCATGAATAAGGTCATATTGCTTACTGGTACGATAGTAGGAGTAGCTTATCTGACGGAATTATTCATTTCATGGTATTCTGGATATGTATACGAGCAATTTGCATTCTTTAACAGAGCATTAGGACCATATTGGTGGTCATATTTTGGTATGATGTTCTGTAACGTGATCTCTCCACAGTTTTTCTGGAAGAAATCATGGAGAAGAAATATTACTTTGACTTTCTTTTTATCTATTTTAGTAAATATCGGTATGTGGTTTGAGCGTTTTGTAATCATCGCGACTACATTAGCAAGAGATTATTTACCATCAAGCTGGAGTTTGTATACACCAAGTTGGGTAGAGATAGGTATTTATATGGGTACTTTTGGTTTATTCTTTACACTATTCTTAATCTTTGTGAGAGTTGCACCAGTAGTAGCGGTAGCTGAGGTAAAGAGTATCTTGAAATCTGCTGGTGATCAATATGTAGGCGAAAATGCCACGCATAAACACCACCACCATCACGAAGATCATGGAGACGATCATGGACATAATAAAGAACATCATTAATCATTAATAAACCATTATTCGATGGCAGATAAAAATCATACAGACGTAATTTATGGCCTTTACAATGACGAAGAGGATTTGTTGAGAGCAGTCAAAACTGCAAAAAGAGACCATTTGGATATATATGATGTATATTCACCGTTTCCTGTACACGGATTGGATCCTATTTTAGGACTTGAAGAATCCCGATTGCATCAGGCAGGATTTATTTACGGTGCCTTGGGTACACTGACCGCTTTCTTAGGGATGACCTGGATATTTACCAAAGATTGGCCTACAATCTTTGGTGGTAAGCCATATTGGTCAGTTCCGGCATTTATTCCGATCACTTTTGAAATGACGGTATTATTTGCAGCCATAGGTATGACCGTAACATTTTATATTATTAATGGCCTAGGACCTGGTGTGGTTAATAATCACTTGGACGATAGGATCACGGATGATAAATTTTGTATAGCTTTTGACAAAGCATTAGTAAATGCCGAAGATGCTGAGTCATTTTTCAAAGCGACAGGAGCTTCTGAGGTTAATTCTAAAACGATATAAGCATTATATATCATGAATAGTACATTTAAATTATTTGGATTTCTGGTTGTGCTAAGCATAGTTTTCACATCATGTCAGTCTGCGGGCGGAAATCAAACTGGAAGTGAGTATATGCCGGATATGGCACACTCAGTAGCATATGAGGCCAATACTTTCGGTTATTATTACAATAACAGATGGGGAACTGAAGATGATCTTCATAAAATGGTACAACCACGCCAAACTATAAATGGTACCATCGCAAGAGGTATGAGTGGTAAGGCTTCAGAAGGTAGAGGTGTTTCATTCAAAGCAAACGGTTCTGTTCCGTATTATTATGGCAATACAGAAGAAGAGAGACTTAGAGCAACTGCTGAAATCATCAATAACCCCTATCCAATCACAGCTTCCGGCTTAGAAAAGGGGAAAAATTTATACAACATCCAATGTGCTATTTGTCATGGAGAAAAAGCAGATGGTAACGGATATCTTGTTAGAGAAGATGGTGGCAAGTACCCTGTTCAGCCAGCAAATTTTATGTTGGATGAGTTTGTAGCTGCTAGCAATGGACGATATTATCATGCCTTAATGTATGGTAAGAACTTGATGGGTGGATATTCTGATAAACTTTCTTATGACGAAAGATGGTATGTCATCCAATATATCAGATCATTACAGGCTACAACTAAGAAGTTGGAGTACAGTGAAAAACTCAATACTTTCAATACAACCGATACGCCATATAGTGTAATTGCAGCTAAAAAAGCTGAGGCTGAAGCAGCTATTAGTGCAGCAGTAGTACCCAGTGCACCTATTGAGGCTACTAAAGAAGTATTAAAGAATAATAGTGGACATTAATTTTAATTTGATTTAAAGAAATATATAAGATATGAACCAATATACAATGAAATCTAGTCACCGAAACTTATTGTTTGGTGCTATGGGTATCGGTTTAGTTTGTTTGATTCTGACATGGTTGAGTGATGATGCTCACCACACAAGATTTTGGACAAACTTTTTGCATAATTCTGTATTTTTTACGATGATTTCTGCAATGGCATTGTTTTTTATCACAGCTAGCATTACCGCTTATGCAGGATGGTACACCACATTCAAAAGAGTATGGGAAGCCTTTTCTATGTTTTTGATCATAGGTTTGGTTTTACTTGCTATAGTAGGCCTTGGCAACTACATGCATTGGCATCACCTTTATCATTGGGCTGATGAAGCTGAAGTGGCTAAAGACACCATTCTGAAGGGTAAAGCATCTTTTTTAAATAAGAACTGGTATATGGGTGCTACAGTGATCTGCTTGGGAGCTTGGGCATTCTTTGCTGTAAAACTTAGAAGCTTATCTTTGGATGAGGATAAATCTGGAAATAGTAACTATACCCAACATAAAACCATGAGAGTTTATGCTGCTGCATTTTTACCGATCGTAGGGTTCACCAGTGCTGCCCTATTATGGCAGTGGATCATGAGTATAGATGCGCATTGGTATAGTACCCTTTTTGCATGGTACGCTACGGCAAGTGCTTTTGTGACTATGGTGGCTTTGACCATATTGATGATCATATTCTTAAAAAACAACGGGTACTTTGACATCGTTAATGATAATCACATGCACGATTTAGGTAAGTTTTTATTTGCCATCAGTGTATTTTGGACTTATTTATGGTTTTCTCAATTTATGTTGATATGGTATGCCAATATCGGTGAAGAGACCATTTACTTCAGAGAAAGATATGATAATTACCCTGCGTTATTTTTTGGTAACCTTGCGGTAAACTTTTTAGTACCTTTCATTGTCTTAATGCGAAATGACACAAAAAGAAAATTTGGTTCAGTCACATTCGTTGCTATTATCGTTTTAATAGGTCACTGGGTGGATTATTTTTTAATGATAAAACCGGGTGCGTTGATCAATAGAAACCATGCTTTAGGTCATGGCCATGACCATGGTGCTGAAGTAGGACATGATGCTGCACACGGAGCAGAACAAGCTGTAGAGCATGCCAGTAATTTTGTATCAGGTTTTACGATGCCAGGACTTTTAGAAATAGGAACATTTGTAGGATTTTTAGGTCTGTTTGCCTACGTCTCACTTGTAGTTTTGTCCAAGTCTTCTTTAGTGGCTAAAAATGACCCTTATCTTGAAGAGAGTCTTCATCACCATGTAGTTTAAACCTTAGCATTTAAAAATTAGAAAAATAT
>CAMBRK010000129.1 GCA_945870185.1 Aureispira sp. CCB-QB1
TTTTAATGCTACAACTAAATCAAACTCATCATAAATAGCTTTATCACCTAAATTATCAAAGAAAGAACCTGAACCATACTTGATATCAAAATCGGATCTATCAATTTTTAGATTGGCAGTACCTACGCCATCCTTCAATGAAGCATTAAACTTTATTTCTTTAGTAATATTTTTAATCGTAATATTTGCAGTAATTTTATATTCGCCTTCAGGTCCTCTTGATGCTATTTTTGTGAATTTGATAGTAGCTGTAGGATGATTAGCAGTTCCAAAAAAATCGTCCGATTTAAGGTGACCTTCTAATTTACCTTTACCTCCACCTTGTAAGTCTGTACAATCTAAAGAATTCATATCCACTACTAGTTCTCCACCGAGTAGCTGATTACCGTCAAATTTCAGAGTTCCTGATTTGAATTTAATGTTACCTTCGTGACTTCCTGTTACTTTGTGACCTTTCCACACAATATTAGAAGTGGCTGCATTAATAGATTTTGTTGTTGGTTCTACACCAGTTGCCATAATACATGATGCAACCATTAGAAAAGCGAAAGATAAAAATACTGATTTCATAAAATATATTTAAAGTTAAAAAATAAACATAACATTTGTTGTAACAAATATATTACCTGTGAGTTGTATAGAAACGTGAAATAATACTTTTTTTAATAAAATTTTAACTAAAAGGCTGTCTTTTGAGTTATAAAATGAAAAATATTTTCAAAATCATCGGGTTTGAAATATTTCCAATTACCATGTTTCTTGAACCAGGTAATTTGCCTTTTAGCATATCTTCTAGAATTTTGTTTTATAAGCTCAATTGCTTCGTACTTGGATATTTCATGATCAAAATATTGAAATAATTCTTGATATCCTACCGTTTCTAAAGGTCTATAGTTTTTAAATTGGTATAATAAGGATGCTTCTTCCACTAAACCATTAGATATCATGGAATCCACTCTTTTATTTATTCTTTCGTAAAGTAGCTCCCGTGGCACATCTAACCCAATTTCAATGATATGATAAGGCAAAGTTACTTTGTTTTCATGTTCCAAAAATGAAGTATATGTGCTATTTGATTCAAGAACTACTGATAGTGCTCTGATGAGTCGTCTTGAGTTAAACAGATCTACTTTATGGTAATAATCTGGATCCAATATCCTTACCTGATTTTGCAACCATTCCAGCCCACTTTCTTTATAATGGATTTCTAAATGATCTATAACTTTTTGATCTACTTTAGGAAAATTGTCCAATCCATTTAATAATGCTTTAATATAAAGACCTGTACCACCAACTAATATTCCTATAGCATTTGATTGAAAGTATCTATGTAAAAGTTTTTTAGCATCCCATTCATAATGCCCGGCACTATAAGTATCAAAAATGCTAACATGATTTATAAAATGATGCGGTACTAGAGAAAGCTCTTCAAAGGTAGGTTTGGCCGTACCAATAGTCATTTCTTTATATATCTGCCGGCTATCCGCAGAAAATATTTCAGCATTTAGTTCTTGTGCTAAACGAATAGCAAGGTCCGACTTCCCTACTCCGGTAGGACCTGAGATAACAATTAAAAATTTATTTGATGAAGAAATAAGGTTAGACATTCAGCTTTTATTAGCTTTACGGCACAAAAATAGTCAAACAGATTCATGTTTTATAAATTCTTAAAAATATTAGTTGGATTTTCATTAAAAATATTTTTAAAAAAAATATATGTTAGTGGAATTGAACATATCCAAATGGATAAACCTCAACTTATTGCAAGTAATCACCCGAATGGTTTTTTGGAACCGTTAATAATGGCTTGCTATTTCCCAAAGGATCTTCATTTTTTAGTAAGAGGGGATGTTTTTGATATAAAGTGGCTCAGACCTATACTTATGGCTACACATCAGATTCCTATTTTTAGGTTTCGGGATGGTTTTTCTAAACTTAGGGAAAATGCAGGAACTATGGATGAAAGTTTTAAAATATTGGCTGAACACAAAAACTTACTCATTTTTGCTGAAGGAGGTACTGAAAGTGTCAAAAGACTCCGACCACTTCAGAAAGGAATAGCCCGAATAGCTTTTCAAGCAATGGAAAAAAATCCTGATTTAGATCTTGAAATCATCCCCACTGGAATCAACTTCACCTACCCTACTCGTTTTAATGAAGAGGTAATGCTTAAGGTGGGTGCCCCAATCAAAGTAAAACCATATTATAATCTCTATGAAAACGATAAAAACAAAGCCGTTGATCAATTAATCAATGATCTGTATAATCAAATGTTGCCATTAGTAGTACACTTGGCGGATCAACAAAAAGCTCACTTATTTGAAGATACTATTTTGACAGAGCGTTCAAGTATGACAAAATCATTTTTCCCAGTTTTAGAAGAAGATTCATCCAGACATAGCATGGAAAAAGACCATGCAGATAAAATCAATAACCTAACTGCAGAAAATCTGGAAAAATGTTCAAACCAAATAAAATTACTCAAGACTAAAGCAAAACACCATGGCTTAAAATGGATATTTCTATCCAAAAACAAATTAACTACTCAGCGATTTTTGCTGTTAATTTTAGGAGTGTTACCATTTATAGTAGGCTATATTTCACACTTTATGCCTTTGTTTGGTGGAAAATTATTTACTAAAATCAAAGTAACTCAAAGAGAATTTAAAGCATCAATCCTGTTTGTTATCACGTTAATGTTTATGCTTATTTGGTATATTTTAATGACGGTATCGTTTATCATTCTTGGCATTCCTTTATGGTGGCTTGGTATGGTCTTTATTTTTGGAATATGTTCAAGATTCTATTATACTTTATACCATAATACTTACTATTCATCCTTTACAGATATAGATGAAATGAAACAAAATGTAAAGTCAATTGTCTAAAATAAAAGAATAAAATGTTGAGGTTAATTATTTTCAATTTACTTTTTATTTACTTAGGTTGTCAGCCAAAAAATGAAGAACAATTCAAAGCTAATGATACCATTAAACCTAAATATGCTATCGTAATTCATGGTGGAGCGGGTACCATAGAAAAAAGAAATATGGATGAAGCAACAGAAAAAGCTTACCATAAAACACTCAATGAATCTCTGGATGCAGGTGAAAGTATTTTAAAATCAGGAGGTAAGAGTATGGATGCAGTGATAGCCGCTATACAGATAATGGAAGATAGCCCACTTTTTAATGCAGGGAAAGGTGCCGTTTTTACTAACGATGGGAAAAATGAATTGGATGCATCTATTATGACAGGTGACACCCAAATGGCGGGCGCAGCTGGAAGTGTAACGAACGTTAAAAATCCTATAACCCTTGCCAGAGCAATCATGGAAAAATCAGAACATGTTATGATGGTAGGTAAGGGAGCAGAAGCCTTTGCAGCAAAATGTGGTTTGGAAATTGTAGAACCATCATATTTTTATACAGAAAAAAGATGGAATAGCCTACAGCAGATACTTAAGGAAGATGCTGAGAAAACTGCTCTTTCTGAAGATGAAAAAGGAAACAAGAAAAACGGAACTGTGGGTTGTGTAGCTTTAGATAGTTATGGTAATATCGTCGCTGGCACATCTACTGGAGGAATGACCAACAAAAGATATAACAGATTAGGTGACGCACCTATAATAGGTGCCGGAACGTATGCTGACAATGCTAGTTGTGGAGTATCTTGCACTGGACATGGAGAGTTTTTCATTAGATATACAGTAGCACGTGACATAGCTGCTCTGATGGAATACAAAGGTGTAACTCTAAAAGAAGCCTGTGATCAAATTGTATATAAAAAACTTGTTTCAAAAGGTGGTGAAGGCGGTTTGATAGCTATAGATAAACATGGAAATATAGAAATGCCTTTCAATTCTAAAGGTATGTACAGAGGTTGGGCAAAACCTGGCCAAAGAGAAACAAAAATTTATAAATAACCACAATTATTGATGAAATATTTTAAAGAAATCTTGGTAATAGAAGCCATCATTTTTATTTTGTTTTGGATCAATAATGAGTACATAGCTTCATTACTTACCTTTATTGCGGTGCCAATTTTCATAGCAGTATTTGTAGTTACTTACATTGCAGAAAAAATAGAGAAATCCAAAGTAAATAAGGATTACTTTTATTTAATAGCAGGATTAGCACTAGTTCCTACAATAATTTTTATAAGTGTATTTTTAGTTAATGGCGGAACTAGCTTTGATTGGGCATATGAATAGTGTGTTTATAACATACTGCATTGATGTGCATACCTGCACCTACAGAAGCGAACAAAACGACGTCTCCTTCATTCAGATGATGTTCGGGCAGTTTACCTTTTAACACCAAATCATACAAAGTGGGAATAGTAGCTACAGAACTATTTCCCAATTTATGAATACTCATAGGCATGATGAGATCTGGAATTTCTGTCAATCCATACAACTTATAAAATGCTTTAATGATCCCTTCATCCATTTTTTCATTAGCTTGATGGATAAACACTTTTTTCAAATCTTTAATTTCTACTTGAGACGACTCTAAACAGTTCTTCATTGCTGCCGGTACATTCTTCATAGCATATTCAAATACCTTTCTCCCTTTCATTTTTATAAACCGGACTCTTGGGTCAGAATCTGGAAAATAGGACTTTCCAAAATAAATATATTCTGATTCTTGGATACAATGTGACATGGCGCTGCACGACAAAATACCCGAATCTTGAGCTACTTCTTTATATTCCAGAACTGTAGCTCCAGCCCCGTCACTAAAAATCATACTGTCTCGATCATATTGATCTATAACTCTAGATAATGTTTCTCCGCCTATTACAAGAATTCGCTTAGCGATGCCTGCTTTAAAAAAAGCGTCGGAATGAATCACTCCTTGTAACCATCCAGGACATCCAAAAAGAATATCATAAGCAGTACAAGCAGGATTAACAATGCCTAATTTTTGTTTAACCCGAGCTGCCAAAGATGGCACCGCATCCATTTGAATGGAATGTTTGCTAATGTCTCCATAATTGTGGGCAAATATGATCTGATCTAAAGTCTCTGGATCAATACCGCTCTCTGCTATCGCAATTTTAGCAGCTTCTACACCCATGGAAGATGCTGTCCAATCATGTGTAGCATACCGTCTCTCTTCAATTCCGGTAATTTGTTGAAATTTCAATGCAATAATCTCAGGATCGGAATCTATTTTCTTATGATCCTCTCCATAAAAATCATTAACCGCAAAATCTCGGTTGGTTTTAATCTGATCAGGAATAAAACTCCCAGAACCTATTATAACAGTTCGCTTCATGGTTGATCTATTTTTAATTGATGTACAAACTTATGAGTCACTTAAACTTTTATTAAAGATTTTGAATAATTTATCCAGAAAAACAAGAAAGGAAAATCTATTTTATTTTACTTTGAGTATAATAATGCCAAAAGTAAGTTTAATATTTATACTTTTGTATCTTAGCATTTAAAAAAAATAAAATATGGACTTTATTTCTGAAAAATATATTGAAGAGGTTATTGAATTATTTGATTACGAACCAAACTATCTTCAAACTTTAAATGAAATTCAAAATTTATATCCTGACTTGATATATTTCATCGATCAGGAAAATCACACCCTTTTAACCAAGGAAGAATCAACTATTTTGGAATATCTGACAATAGTTATTTATCAAAGTGTAAAAATTCAACTTAACAAGATTCCAATCATTAAAGCCAATGATATAGAGCTCAATGAAGAAAAAAATTGGGATACCTTTAATACTGCTACAAGCAAAAGTTTCAGTAAGATATTAGATACATTTTTTGATGGCTATAAACAAGAAGATCTTCTCGCTCTCATTGAAGATAGCATCCAACAAGATGATGAAAATCCAATTTCATCTGTAGGAAGAGAAATCATCTTTGTAGCCTGCAAAAGTATCATTGATGCGCTAGATATGAGAAATTAAAAAAGCATCACTTTACTTAAAAGGTGACACTTTGATATTCATTATACTTAAGGCTATATATTTAATCTAAGATTTGTGAAATAAATAAATTTCAAAATGTATGGCTACTTTACCAATGAAAACTTATTTAAGTTTAAATGTTTTCTTGATCTTATCTACATAATCCAATTTTTCCCAGGTAAATGTTTCTACTTTAAATGTTTTAACCAATCCTGAACCATCTTTGAATGTTACTTCTTTTTCTTCAGAGACTCTACCCATATGCCCATATGCCGCTGCTTCGGAATAAATAGGTGTTCTAAGTTTCAACCTTTTTTCAATGGCGTAAGGCCTCATATCAAAGAGATCATATATTTTGGCAGCTATTTCACTGTCTTTTATATTCACTTTGGATGTTCCATAAGTGTTGATATAAATATTCGTAGGTTTAGCTACACCAATGGCATAGGAAACCTGAACTAAGACTTCTTTACAAAGTCCAGCCGCAACCATATTTTTGGCTATGTGTCTAGTAGCATATGCAGCAGATCTATCTACTTTACTTGGATCTTTGCCAGAAAAAGCTCCTCCACCGTGTGCTCCTTTTCCACCATAGGTATCTACGATGATTTTTCTACCTGTTAACCCAGTATCACCATGTGGACCACCAATGACAAATTTACCGGTAGGATTGATATGATAAGTTATTTGATCGTTAAACAAGTTTCTTAATGATGGTTTAAGTCCTTTAATAACTTGTGGTATTACAATTTCAATAATATCTTTACGAATTTTTGCAAGCATCGTGGGCTCGTCTGCAAATGGATCATGTTGTGTAGAAACCACAATACTATCAATACGTAATGGCTCATTATTATCCGAATACTCGATCGTAACCTGTGACTTGGCGTCAGGCCTTAAATAGGGCATTTTCTTACCTTCCTTACGGATTTCTGCCAAAATCTGCAACACTTTATGAGACAAATCCAACGCTAATGGCATGAAATTGTCAGTTTCGTCTGTAGCATATCCAAACATCATACCTTGGTCACCAGCACCTTGGTCTTCCTTTTTGGCTCTTTCAACTCCTTGGTTGATATCAGGAGATTGTTCATGTATCGCTGAAAGAATGCCACAAGAGTTGGCTTCAAACATGTATTCAGATTTGGTGTACCCGATTCGTTTGATTACATCTCTTGCGATCTGCTGAACATCAAGATAAGTTTTGGATTTAACTTCACCCGCTAGTATCACTTGACCGGTAGTTACTAAAGTTTCACACGCTACTTTTGAATTGGGGTCAAAAGCTAAAAAATGATCCACTAATGCATCAGAAATTTGATCTGCTACTTTGTCGGGATGTCCCTCTGATACGGATTCGGATGTAAACAAATAAGGCATTTCTATTAATTGTTAAATGATTGAATTAATTTCAGGGCAAAAGTACAATTTCCAATATCTCATATCCAAGTATTATATTATTTTTTTATATATTTCAACATATTTCCTAATAAAATTATTGAATATGACTTTACACGCAATGATATTTCGAAACTTTGATCTTATTTAATTTGGCAACTGAGTAGTTCTTTTCCTTCCAAAACACCTGAATATTGATCTCCTATTTCTATTTTTCCGACACCTGCAGGTGTACCTGTGAATAATAGATCCCCTTTTTGTAGTGTTATAAATTTGGAAATATAACTGATCAGGTAATCAAAGGAAAAAATCAAGTCTGATGTATCTCCATTTTGGACAGTTTGTCCATTTTTGATTAATTGAAAATGCAATGAATTCATATCTAATTCATCTTTGGGGAAAAAGGCTCCTATGCAAGCAGAATGGTCAAATGCTTTGGCCAACTCCCATGGGCTACTTTTAGATTTCAAACTATCTTGAAGATCTCTTGCCGTAAAATCTATCCCCAAGCCGACTTCTTCATAATACCCGGACGCAAAAGTTTGGTTTATAGCTTTCCCGTTTTTTGATATTTTTAAAACTACTTCCAATTCATAATGTATGTTGGAACTAAAGTCTGGATGATAAAATGGCTTGCCCTCAGTAAGTAGAGCAGTTGATGGCTTCATAAAAATTAATGGCGCTGTCGGTATTTCATTTTTCAGTTCTTTGGCATGTTCTGCATAATTGCGCCCTACACAAATGATCTTCATAATATTTATTTTAGTGATTAAGATTCTGGAGTTTCCTGAATAATGCCTGTTTGTTTACCAAAGTAATCTACAAAGAGCTGCATATCATTGGCTAGTTGTTGATTATTGGTAGCTCGATAATAAGTATCCGCAAGAGATCTCAACGTTTGGAACACAAATCTATCCATTTCTGCCACTTGCATTTCTGATGTCCAAAGATCAATTTTTAGAGTATCTTTATATTCCTTATCAAAAAGTGATAGCGAAAAAGCTTTGCATTCAGTCATTTCTTTAGTGTTGGGATTATCATCTGATTGCCATCTTATGCTTTCAGGATGTTTATCTTCATTGAGACCGACTTCTATAGTGATTATTGATTTTTTTACTATGGGTTTATTCATTTTTTAAGATTTAATAATTTTGTAATAAATCTGACTCTAATATAATCAAACCAACTTTATCTGATTTGCTCAGTGTAATCATAGCATTGGAAACTTTGTCAGCTTTGATAGATTTATACTTTTTTAAATTCCCGATCAGCAACGGATTAAGAAACTTGCTTAAAAAAATGACAATCTTCTCTCCAAATCTATATTCCTTCCGATCTCCTACAAGCAATGACGGTCTTACAATGATGGTTTTATTAAAGTTTAAACCTGTGATGGCATCTTCTATTTGACCTTTTACTTTCGAATAAAATATTTTACTTTCCGCATTGGCACCCATTGACGATATCAAACATACATTTTCGACTCCATTATTTCGAGCTATTTTTGCCAATGCAACGTTGTAAGTATAATCCACTTTATAGAAAGCATCTTTGCTTCCTGCTTTTGACATGGTAGTACCCATACATAAGAACAAATCATCTCCTTGGATACTTTGAGCATAACTTTGGATATCATCAAAATCA
>CAMBRK010000130.1 GCA_945870185.1 Aureispira sp. CCB-QB1
ATAAAATGAAAATTATATTTATCACAGGTGTATCCACAGGAATCGGATATGATGCCATAAAAACACTGATATCAGAAGGGTATCACATAATCGGGAGTGTACGGAAAAGTGAAGATGCCACTCGCTTAAAAAGTGAATTCAGCTCTAAAGCAACCATCCTGACTTTTGATGTTACTGACCATGAAGCTATGCAACGAGAAATCAATACTATTCGTCCACTTTTGGAATCAAATGGACTTCATGCCTTGATCAATAATGCAGGGCTAGCTGTTCCAGGTCCTTTAGAACATCTGAAAACATATGAACTCGCATATCAAATAGACGTAAATGTAATAGCCGTACATAAAATTACGAATTTACTTCTACCTTATTTGGGTACAGATAAAAGATACCAACCGGGCAAAATTATAAACATAAGCTCTGTTTCTGGATTATTTAATTCGCCCTTCAACGGAGCTTACTGTATTTCTAAGCATGCCCTAGAGAGTATGAATGATGTGTATCGAAGAGAATTAAGTTTGTTTGGCATTCAAGTGATTGCTATCGAACCTGGGCCTATCCAAACTGAAATTTGGAGTAAAAATAAAGGTCAACTAGATCGTTTTTTAGATTCGGCTTATGGAGAGATCCTATCGCATGCAGATAAGATGATAGAAGGCGCTGAAAAATCAGCATTTCCAGTATCTGTGATTTCTGATACCATCTACAAAATACTAACCACTTCCAATCCAAAAACACGGTATCTCATACATCGTAAACCAACACTTTTTAAGATGTTAGCTTATTACCTTCCAGACAAAATGGTAGATAAGCTTATTGCAAAAACATTGGCTAAGAAGGAGAATTATCGGCCGGTGTGATAAAAAATCAAATATAAAAACAAAGCAAATTCCTTCTATTCATTAGTAGACTCAACATGAACGTCTGCTTTAAAAACAAACATACTTCTATTGAGAAATTTTGATTTTTTGATCATTTTCAGATTGGCTTTTTCAAAATAACTCATAAATCTCTTTTCTTTCATTTGAAAAAAGCAGGAATAAGATCCGTAGGTTTCGTCTAAAGAATCATCTGAATCTTCCTGAAAAACTTCTATGACTACTATTTCTCCATCATCTGCCAAGTGTTGTTTTATATTTTCCAACATCTTTGCTTTCTTCTTAAAATGATGAAAGGTGTTGCGAATGATTATCTTATCATATTTGCCTTGGAGGTTAGTTATAGTTATATCGCCGAGTATAATCTGACAATCTTTTTGCAACGAGTCTGCATGAAACTTTTTTATCTGTGGAAAAAAATATACTTGGGAAGTATCGATTTCATTCAAATGATATGCTTTAGGGCGAAAAACTCTACTTAATAAATATGCAAAAAAGCCAGTTCCAACGCCAACTTCAGCTACTCTGTGATTGGTATCAACTTTGCAAACCAGCAATTCATCAAACATAAAATGATGATGCCTGAGTCTATATGGATAATCTCTGCTAATAAACTTATCATCCATTAACAGAAATAATTCGGGATACTTATTTAGGAATTCAAGCTCCTTTTTTATCTCTGATATATTTTGAAATTCTTCAAGTCTTTTGGTCTTCAGGTAATCCAATTCACTTAATGTTGGACTGTGATTTTCATAATGCAAATCAAGAAGATCATAATAAATATCAATAATGGAGAAGTGAGAAGATGCCTTGTATCTACTTCCAATTTTTTTAATCTCCTTATTAAAAATAGTATCAGAAATCAGTTGATATCTGTAATTATTTAATTCCAATATAATTTTTTTCTTATATACTTCCTGATCCTGCCCTAAACTGGTATGTATAAAAAAATGCAAAAGAATAAAGCCAGAAATAAGTAGTGGAGTTTTCATGAAATATTAGGAACTTTTACTGCACTTTAAAATCAATAGTCACTGTCCCACATTGTTCGTCGACGTCACTTTTTGAAAACTTGTACTTTAATGCTGTTTTCCTGGCTAAATCGATTAGATAACTATCCGAAGTAGTGGATCCTGTTTGAGTAAAATCTGCCTTGGAAACTTTTCCATTACTATCCACGCATATTTTTAATGATACCTTACCCGTTTTTTGAGAATTGTCGCTAAAAGATGGAATATACTCTACACCACGTCCACTTAGACCACCACCTACTCTTCCGGTCCCTTTGCTGATTCCTTCCAATGCTTTGCCATCTGGGTCACCTGCTGAAGTACCTTGATTTCCTGAAGTGTTATTGTTGCCTTTTCCTTTTCCTAGTAGGTCAGCATATTTTTTCTTTTGATTTGCCGCTGCTTCTGCTTTGGCTTTGGCTTCTCTTTCAGCCTTCGCAGTTTCTGCTGCTTTCCTGTCTGCGTCTGCTTTGGCCTGAGCATCGGCTTTGGCTTTGGCATCTGCATCAGCCTTCTTTTTAGCGTCTGCTATATCCTTGGCTTTAGATTTGGCATCATCTGCTTTTGGTTTAGTTTTTTTATCTACAGCTTTTATAGGAGCTTCTTCTTCCTTTTCTTTAGCACTAATATCTGTTACATCTGACGACGCAGGTGCACTTGAAGCAGGTGGCGCAGTTGCACTAGAAGTTGGTTCTTCTACGCTCAATGCTTCTTGATCAGGGCTTCCTGCATCGGGGTCACCGAAAGCTACCAAAATACCTTCCGTCTCCATAATCTCCATTTTGGTTAAAAAAGGAGTCAATGCTAATAGTAATACCAGCAAATGCAATAAAAGGCTTAATATCATACCTTTTTTACGGTTCTGCTTTTCTTCTTTTGAAGATCTTACTGCCATTTTTACTTTTTGTTAATACAATTTTACAAGAAGTTTACTCAACTTCAAATAAGTCTAAAATACTGCATTCGTTTTGGCTAAAATTGTAAGACTCTGAAGAGCTGTTAGAATATAAAAATCTTATTTGGGCTCCATCATTACAGTTCTGACTTCCATTCTGTAAGCTAAATCCATGATGGCCACGACATGTTCATTACTTGCTTTTGCCGCTGGTAATACCGCAAATGCAGCTTTATCCCCATCTACTCTTTTGAGGGATTGAATTTGTCTTTCGATTCCATCTAGATTTATCGGGGCACCATTCAGTGTATAAGACCCGGATTCAAGAACTTCAACCACTTTATTTTTGGATTTGGGTGGCGGAGGACTAGTTTTCTTTCCAGGTAATTGCAAATTGAGTGCATTAGGTGTCACAATGGATGAGGTAAGCATAAAAAATATCAGCAATAAAAATATAATGTCCGTCAAAGATGACATATTAAATTCGGCTGAAACTTTGCTTCTTTTTTTTACAGACATAATCTTTTAGTTTGATGTGGGTTGGGTGGCAATGATAGCCTTAATTTTCAATCCGCTGGCAATGGACATGGCTTTGTGTACACTTTCCCATGGAACTCCAACTTCTGAAATAATAGTTAGTGTTGCATTCTCCTTGTTATCAGTTTTCCTGACGGCAAAAGCGATGTCCTTTTCCATGTTTTCTATACTACTTTCTTTTCCTGCCACTTTTATCGCACCGTCTATAGTCATCATGACGGGTAGATTGGTGGGAGCTACCGTAGTAGAGTTTGACTCTGGTAAAGGAATACTAATTTGTACTGCTTTTGATGTTAACATAAAAAATATTAACAATAAGAAGATAATATCTGTCAATGAAGACATATTAAATTCAGCACTAACCTTACTTCTTTTTTTTACAGGCACTTTTTGTGTTTTTAGTTTGTAATTTAAATTAGCTACCCGGTTCCTGAAGTAAATCCATAAAGTCAAGTGTGATCTTTTCCATTTGGAAAATGACTTGCTCCACCTTAGCCACTAGGTAATTATACCCAACGAAAGCAAAGATACCAATCACCAATCCAAACGCGGTGGTGATCAAGGCTTGGTAAATACCGCCTGCCAATACAGAAGGTGTTACATTTTGTTGAGAAGACATCTCATAAAAAGCTAAGATCATACCGGTAACGGTACCTAAGAATCCTACCATTGGAGCAGCTCCTGATATACTGGCTAACGATGAAAGATTTTTCTCCAATTTAAAAACTTCGAGATTACCTACATTTTCTATAGCAGCATCAATATCTTTAAGTGGTTTCCCTATTCTCATCAATCCTTTTTCGATCATTCTAGCTGCAGGCGTATCTGTACCTCTGCAAAGTGCTTTGGCTCCTTCAATATTTCCTGATGCAACAGAAACACGTATGTTGTTAATGAAGTTTTCATCAATTTTGCTGGCCTTCTGAATAGTCAGATACCTTTCCACAAAAATCACTAAAGCCAAAAAAGACAAAACCAAAAGTATAGCCACAATAGCGATACCCATAGGACCACCTGAGACTACGATATCTACCAGGTTTTGAGACTTTGCTGCACCTTCTTCAGTAGTGGCATCCGGAGATTGAAATAATAAAAATGAAAGATTTAACATGATTTAATTTTGTTATGATTATATGGTTTAAAACGAAATAATGTATTAATTATTACAATAATCTAAATGAATTTTCAAAATAATCATCTGAATTATTTCAAAACTCATTTTACATGCCACAAAATTATAATATTTTATTATATTATGTATTTTTCATATTTATTTTTTTTAATTT
This sequence comes from Aureispira sp. CCB-QB1, assembly GCA_945870185.1. GTDB lineage: Bacteria > Bacteroidota > Bacteroidia > Chitinophagales > Saprospiraceae > OLB9. The sequence goes on from CAMBRK010000130.1 coordinate 4,610, forward strand.
TGTAAAAATAAAAAAGTCGTTGCAGAGTTTTGACAACGACTTTTTTAAGAATTATGGTAGGTGGAGTATACAAGATACATCCTTAAGGTCGTTTATAATTGACCTCCTAGTACTTTAATCATGGTTCCTGATGCTACTGTGGCGTTTAACTCCATACCATTTAGAATAGCTATTTCGTTCCACTTGACCTGAGGCATATTGTTACTGGATAGCATTTGTTGCAAAGTAGCATTGCTTTTGGCTTCCACTACTTTAATTAAGGTAGGTTTTTTGTTTAGTTTGGCCGCTTCAGTTAATACTTTGAAGGATTTCATCGTACTTTGAAAGCTGGAAAAATGATTATTAAAATCTGCTTTGGTACTCAAACCATGAAATTTATATATCATCTTGCTATATTCTATCAAATAGGTTAGTACTTTCAATGGATCTTGAGCTTGACCTTGTTGCCCACCTTGCTGAGGGGTTTGTACGATTTCAGATAACATAGCAATAGCTGGTAAACCATTGACATTGATATTAGTAGATTCTAAGACACTCAACTTATTGTCTTGTATGACTTTGTTTTTTGCAGTTTGCAGATCATTTCCTTCTGCAAGACTCATGACCAAGAGTGCTTTACCATCCGCAGGTGCCATCTGAACCTGTGCTGGCGAATTTTGCAATTTCCATGAAGCTGGAACATTAAACTGAAACTTGAGTTCTGGGTGATAAAAAATACTATTTTCTACAAATCCTTGCTTGGGATCATCACCATAAATCAACCCATCAATTCGCTTAAGGTATTCATTCCTATTAATTTTCAGGGTAGCAGGATCCAAAGTCTTTTGTATTTCTGATGCCATCTGATTTGTTTTGTTGAATCTATCGCCTGGATCAGGATGAGTTGATAAAAATGTAGGTATGGCACCATCTTCTCCACCTAGTTTTTTTAAAGTCTTAAAAAAACCTGCCATCTGATGCGCATCGTAGCCTATTTTAGTACTGTACTCTACCCCTAGTTTGTCCGACTCTGATTCATGATCTCTACTATTTTTGAGAAAAAGAAGGCCTACCCCTTGCTGTGCGGCATCTGCAAACTCTCTAAACTTTTCAGAAAAAATAATACCACCCATCAGTAAGACCTGACCGAGTATTTGATCTCTTTGTTGTCTAGCGCTATGCTTGGCCGTAATATGTCCGATTTCATGACCCAAAACTCCAGCAAACTCGGCCTCATTGTTAAAATGACACATAATACCTCGAGTAAAATAAACATAACCTCCAGGCACCGCAAATGCATTGACCACCGGAGAGTCTAAAATTTTAAATTCGTAAGGCAAGTTGGGTCTATGAGAGATGGCTGCCATTTCCTTTCCTTTTAATGTAATAAAGTCTTGGATTGCTTTGTTTTCGTACAATCCATACTGAGAAACAATAGATGGGTCATACTGTTTGCCCATAGCTATTTCCTGACTTTCTGACATAAAGGAAATCTCTTTTTTTCCTGTGACAGGATTGCGTGCACAAGAAGATATCAGTAGTGCAATCGCAAAAAAGTAGATGATATTGTAAAACTTCATAAACATTGAATTTCTTATATTAAGACTCAAAATTATAATAAAGTTTCAAAACTCTCAGAAAATAAATTCATAATTATAACAAAAACACGTTTATCTCAACCAAAACTAGCCATGAACCTACATCTTGACCACTTTGGAAGTATATACTTGTCCTAAAGCATTATAGAGGGAAATAAAATACATTCCAGATGGCCAATCCGATGTGTTTATCTCTAATGATTGGCCTTCAAAATCCTTTACTTCCTTAAATATTGATCCATTGATATTTCGAACGACTAGGTGTCCCGAATATAATAAATCGAAATTAATATTTAGAATATCTGTACACGGATTGGGAGAAAGTTTAGCTGATACAGATGCTTCATATAAACTACTAGTTAACCAAAATTCCGACTTGGGTATGGATATCAAACTAGATGCATCCCCATACTGATCTAGCTTAATTTTGGAGTCATTTGGGTCTCTGTACAATGCTCGTTCCCATAAATATAAAATGTAGGAATCTTCCGTCTCTATGATGTCTGAAATGACAAATGCTTTCAATTCGGTCTCTAATTGGATGATTCGTTTAAATTCAAACTGACCGTTATTTTCTTCTATGACATCTATACTCCTTCCATCCAAGAAAATAGCAATTTTGCCATCCTTCCATTTTACAACTTTTGGAAAATTTTGATAATATGGAGGCAAATCTATTTTCTTCAACACATTAATTTGTCTGTCCAATATAGCAACGCCCATACTAGGAGTACCTGTTTCTCTATCAAAATTGACATACCTTATCAAAAATTGTTTTAAATCATCATCATATTCCAATACTTCCAAAGCAGGAACAAAATTCCAGTCCAAAGGATCACTAATTACTTTTTGCAAAATATTAAATCTACCATCAACATACTTGAAAACTAACTGACTGGTAGCATAATTATACTCAATAATAAGGTACTCATTGTCTTTGAGCTTAAAAAAGCTATAGTCCGTATATCCATACTCTGACTCCAAGGTATCTTGTACTACATTTCTATCCAAAGGATTAGCAACCGCAGTCACAAAATCAAATTTTGCAGAGTCTGGTGTATAATAATTTATAAATTTCGAAAAAAACCTGATTCCTTCTTTTTCTTTATAAACTTTATATCGATTCTTTATGAATACATAATCCGATTTGAAATAGTCGTCCACTTCTGGATTGGGTTGAATATTCTCAACGAGGGCCCCTGTATTGATATCGTAAATCCTTTTGGTAAGTAATAAACCTGTTCTTTCCCAAAAGCTAAATTCAATTTCTTCTATAGGTAATGGTGTTTGCTGAGATATGACTTCGAGCTGATTTTTTTCATTGATGTACATCAGACGAGCATACTCTACCTTGCTACTAGGGTTTCCATCGAAACCAAAGTATGTTTGCCATACTAAATTACCACTCTTAATATCTCTTTTTTCTATGTATGTACCTTCAAAATATATATCTTGACGCGGTCTGAATGCACAAGTGTAAATATATCCTTTATGAACTAAAGGCTCTGGTGCTGGATCAAGAAATGGAGTATAAAAACAATTATATCCATCGCTCTGTGGTGGTCTTCTGGTTGTATCCCTTTTTGTCTGATACCAATTATAATTAAGATTTGAAAATTGTAAAGGCTGATATGGTGCTCTGGGCATTTGTGCCCATGTACAAGACACACTAAAAATATAAATCAAAATAAAAGCAGATATAATTTTAAATCGTAAAATGTTTGTCATATAGTTAAAAATATTTTGTAAAAAAAAATCATTAATAAATTCTAATGAGGGATGATTCAATATTCAGATATCTTGATTCATCCCTCTTAAAAGTATTATGCAATATGAACAATAATATTTTAAATTACAATTTATCGCAAGGTGAGTTGCATATAGGTGGATTGGTACATAAATCACTCGGCCAAGGTAACAAACTACATGGCTCTCCAGGCTCAATAATAGGTGTTCCGAAACAAGGCGTCAAAGTAACTTGTCTTATACAAAATCTTGTCTTACGCTTGCAACATCCCGTTCCACAAGTTATATATGTTATTCTACCAAATTGGTCCCCTTTAGGTCTTCCATAACAGATACTTGAACAAGTTGCTTCTATTGCAGTGAAACTTGCACCTATCCCATTGGGGTTATTAGTACAAGGTCCACTACAATACCATTGAGAAAAGAATCCATTAAATGGAGATAAAACTTTTATTTGGGCATCGTTGCTTAATGCTTTTGCGATATCATTAAATATAGCTGCTGCCGCTTGTGCTCCTCCGTTCATATATGCATCATGTATCATTTGTTGAATATTCGGACACAAAAGATTTTGGTCATATATAGGTGCGTTCATTGTTATCCCTGTTTGACATTTAGTCCATGTGACGGTATAATTGATAGTGCATCCTAAATAGACTAACTGGTATGATTGTGTAAACAATGGGCAACTCCCTGCGTTTGCCGTTTCTTCCGCACTACCACAATCGGATGCTCTTGCTTCGGTTAGTAAATCGTGGTTAATCTGATTTTCTTTTTCATCGGTGCAGCTGGCAAACATCAAAAATGCAGTAAAGGCAATCAAAAAAATCTTAGGAAAATTAAAAAAATTAAATAATCCTAATTGGTGTGTACTGGTGTGTACTGGTGTGTACTGGTGTGTACTGTTTCATGATTTATAGATTTAAAAGTTTAAATAATAAACAAATTTACTTCTTTAATTTCAAAAAACCAAAATTTTTACAGATTATTTTTTAATTAATTCATCATTTACGCAATAAATGTCGCCATTAC
>CAMBRK010000131.1 GCA_945870185.1 Aureispira sp. CCB-QB1
GAATTTGCTGATAATCCTTTCCTGCCTTTATTTTACAAAGACCCTCAAAGGTTTGCGTTTACGGTTGAACTTTTTTTTATGACCGAAAGACATGAACAAATGGAGCGTAGCCTACTCAATCAGGATTTGTTTCAGGAGTTTACGGTTGCAGATTACACTTTTATCAAAACATTGTTATTTGCCAGTAAAAACCTTCCCAATGACAAGTTTAGGTTGTTTCAAAAAATGTTTAATGTACTGAATCAATCCTTACCCAAACCTGATATCTTGGTATATTTTCATAGGAATGTGGATATATTGATGCAGCACATCAGCAAAAGAGGGCGTGATTATGAAAAAGATATTACAGCTTCATACCTTACCCAGATTCAAAACTCATATTTTGAATATTTTAGAAATATACTCTCCTACCCTATACTCATCATAGATCTCAACACCATAGACTTTATTTCCAATCCTAGCCATTATGAACAAGTAAAGTACTTGATTTCAAAGCATTATCAACCTGGAGTACATAGGATAAGCTTGGTGGTATAACAAAATGCTCATAAAAATCTTGAACTAACAGAATAGCAATCCTACCTTAAATTGGGATAGATTTTATTTTCAATTTTAAACTTCATTTTACCACATTGCTGTATGGGAGCATTGGGATTTGGTTGAAATTTATATCCACTTGCATTATGTAATTCTTTTCAAGTTTTGAACTTTAACTACCAAGGAGTGCTCATCTTACCTAAGTTTATTACTTATGGTATTATCGACCTTAAATTTCAGTTTACCGCATTGTTCTTTAGGCGCAGATAAGTCAGGCTGAAACTTATATCCCTTAGCCGCTCTTAAATAAACCTTCAAATTTTCTCTATTTTCCACTGTGGTCTCATCCTGTAGTAGTTCTGTGTAAGTTACTACACCATCTCTATTGATGCACATTTTTATTGAAACTACCCCAGATGCATTTATTCTTTTTTTTGCAGCACTTAAATCACGGTAAATAACTTTTCTACCAAAGACACCATCTCCCGACCCATCAAAACTACCTAAAGTGGTATCTCTTTGTCCCCATGTCATAGTTTGTTCATTGATTTCTTGTTCAGGAAGATTTTTTTTCTCGTTTATTACAAATTTCAAGCTACCACATTCTTGGATAGGGGCTACGGGATTGGGAGCATATTTAGTACCAACTGCCGATTCCAAAAAAGTTTGGATAGCTTTTTCATCTTCAATTGTACTTTGATCTTGTAATACTTCGGCATAAGAAACCAAGCCATCTCGATCGATACATACTTTTATAACTATTGTCCCAGAATGTCTTATTCCTGATTTGATTGGACTAATATCTCTGTATGTAACTTTTCTTCCGAAAATGCTATTAATTCCTAAGGTATCCAGTAATGCATCCTGATCTAAATTTCCACACACAAAAGTCTTATCAACATTCGAAGATTTAATTTTATGGTCTGATAATTTATCCTTTGATATGTTTTTACTAGTGTCACATGCGATCAAACAAGTGAAGCATAATAGGATAACAAAACAATGCTGCATCATGTAATTCTTTTCAAGTTTTGAACTTTAACTCCCAAGGAGTTCTCATCTTACCTGAGTTTATTATTTATTGAATTATCTACAATAAATTTCAGTTTACCGCATTGTTCTTTTGGAGCTGATAGATCTGGTTGGAATTTATAAGTTCTTGCTGCTTGGAGATACAGTTTTAATGTTGGTTTGTCTTTTACCGTTGTTTCGTTGTTAATTAGTTCTAAATATGTAACATTTCCTGCTCTATTAATACAAACTTTAACAGCTATTTTCCCACTAGATGTTACAGCTTTCTTAATAATAGACTTGTCTCTGTAAATAGGTTTCCTACCAAAGACTCCATCTCCAGTCCCATCATAATCGCCTGTACCATCACTTGCATTACCAGATCCTGCATCTCCATCATTACCTTTGTCTCTGCCGGCACCTGTGCCTTCGTTGCCTTTGCCCGTACCACCTGCTTTCCCATCCACAGTAGATGGCTTGCTCGTAGATGTACCGCTAGTGGAACCACTAGTACTGCTAGGTGATGTAGTAGTGCTTGTACTTTTAGTAGGTACTGGCACCGGTGTTCTTGTTGGCTCTGATACTTTAATGGGCGCTTCTTCTGCAGGTGCTTTGGTAATGATCACTTCATCATTTCTGGGGATCACTACAGGCGTTGGTAATTTAATGACCGGTTTAGTCACTTCTATTTCTTGTGGTTTAGTCACTTCTATTTCTTCAGGTTTAGTGACTTCTTCTTTGGGAGTTTCCTGTGGTTTTTCTTCAGCAGGAGCACTTTCTGACTTGGCACGCTGTGCACCTTCATTATCATGGGCAAGCTTACTCATGGAACTCTCCTTAAAAGTAAAATCTACTTTAACTGCATAAGGCGGTTTTTCATCTTCCAAATCTATCTCTGCAGCAGGAAGATAATAAATAAATGCAAGTAACAATAGTAATGCGTGAATCACAAATGATATAATTCTGCCCCGACTTTTATTTTTTTGTTCAATTGCTATTGTATTGTACATATCTTGTTAAATTATAAACTTAGGATGAAAAATTCCAACATTATAACGTATGTATAACGAAGAAAATTAGTTAAAATTATATTAAAAAAAATACAAATTTATAAAATTATTCAAATACACACAGTTTTGTACTTAAAAATCTTTATTTTCTTACTTTTGACATGAAATTCACTCTATGAAGTTAACCAATAAATACTGACTCAGAAAGTCTTATAAGATTAAAGGCCTAAACTTTCTCTTCTGATTTCTTCTATTTCAATAATGGACTTAGCCAAAGGCCTACCTAGTAGTTTATTACCATCATGAGTTATTACAAAATCTTCTTCTATCCTGATGCCACTGAAGTCTTTGTAAGCTTCCAGTTTGTCATAATTGATGAAGTCCTGAAATAATTTTTCCGCCTTCCATTTATCCATCAGTGTCGGAATAAAATATATACCTGGCTCAACGGTTAAGACAAAACCTTCCTCTAGCTTTTTACCCAATCTTAATGATTTCATTCCAAATTGAGTACTTTTTTGAATAGTTTCATCATAGCCCACGTATTGTTCACCCAAATCTTCCATATCATGAACATCCAATCCCATCATATGACCTAGGCCACACTGAAAAAACATGGCATGTGCACCTGCTTGTACGGCTTCTGATGGATTACCTTTAGTAATTCCGATTTGTTTGAGACCATCAAAAATTATTTCAGAAGCTTTGATGTACACATCTTTATACAATACTCCCGGCTTAAGCATGGATACAGCATGAAGGTGAGCATCTAGTACAATATGATATATTTCTTTTTGTTTTTGTGTAAATGATTTGCCAACGGGAAAAGTTCTGGTCATATCTCCTGCATAATGTAAATCCGTCTCTGCACCCGCATCACATAGAATCATTTGATCATCAAAAATCGTGTTTCCATGATAGTGATTGTGTAATGTCTCGCCATTTACTGTGAGTATAATCGGAAAAGACAAATCTCCACCGCCTTTGATCGCTTCCTGATGTACGGCTGCTACAATTTCGTACTCTTTCATCCCCGGCTTAGCAGCAGTCATTGCAGCAAGATGCATTTTTGCGGTAATATTGGCGGCTTGGTGGAGTTCTTCTATCTCCAACCGATCTTTTATAGACCTTAGGTTTATTACGGCTTTAATCAGTGATAATGATACTTGGGCATGAATTTGCTGTACAGGAATATTTAAGGCTTGATGTAAAAATAGGAGGTTATCGTGTCTGTAAGGTGGTAATAAATGAATATGTCTTTTTAATACTTGTTGCTTTGATACATAATCAAATATAGTACTAACAGCTTGGCTTTTATGTACGCCCACACTTGCTGCCATTTCTTTGACAGTGGGCAATAAACCTGTCCATACGATATCATCTAAAGTTAGATCATTTCCAAATATGATTTCTTCTCCACTATCACAATCCATAATTGCAGCTAATCCTGCGACATCCAATCCAAAAAAATACAGAAATGTGCTATCTTGTCTAAATCTATAGGTATTATCCTTATAATTCATAGGAGCTTCATGATTTCCCAATAGCAGGATGACACCTGAATGCACTTTGGATTTTAGTACTTGTCTACGCTTGATGTACACTTCATCTTTTAAAACTCTAAAATTCATATTTTGAAATTAAATTATTGATTTATAATGCCGTGATGTAAACAAAGCATCTATATTTTGGAGCAAATTCCCAATAACTTGAAGGAAAAAGGGCAAAAAAAATATCTTTGACATCCAAAGACACCAAAGATATTTTAATTACATTCACAATGATTTGAACCTTAGTGAAATTAATTATTTTATCACAGATTTACATTTTATTTTTTTGATACATTAAGTTCTTTCCAAGCCTTGTATCCATCTTTTAGGTCATAAACTTGTTTAAAACCTAATTCCTTCATGATCTCCAAGGCTCTTTTACTTCTACCACCTGCATAATCATATACCATGTATTGTTTTGTTTTATCCAATTGAGCTACTTTTTCTGAAAAATCTGGAGATTTGATATCTATTTCTAGGGCATCTTTAATTTTACCATTAGCAACTTCCTCAGGGGTTCTTACATCTATCAATACTAAACGACTACCTTGTTCGTCAATAATTCTTGAAGTTTGGGTTGCATCTACACTGATGTGAAATGGTTCCATATTATTAAGCTTGTGTTCTATATCTACAGTTTTTTGAGAAAGCTGAGCATAAGATACAAAACAAACCAAAGACAAAATACAAGTTAAAAACTGTTTCATGACTATTTAATGTTTAATTATGGGAACAAATATATTTCATTTTTCTGATACATTTTGTTTTTGTGATAATTTTTTAAAAGAATTTTCAAAAAAAACATACCAATTAAACATTTTAATTTACTTTTGCACTATAAATAATTAAAATGTATACTATTTTACATCATCTTCATCATCATCACTTTCCTGAAATCAGGTGAGCAGATAGAAGTATTGATGTATTATCATAAATAATATTTTCCATAACTGCCCGCTTGATTTCTAGTGGGCAGTTTTGTTTTTAAGACTTTCCACAGTTACAGCGGGTCAAAACACATGACCTATTATGCTAAAAATAGCAGTTCAAAAATCCGGAAGGATGTACGAAGATTCTTTAAAATTGCTCAAAGATTGTGGTATCTTTGTAGATAATGGTATGGATCAACTCAAGGCAGAAGTTAGAAATTTTCCTGCTGAAATCTATTTTCTTCGCAATAATGATATACCACAATATCTTGAAGATGGCGTAGTAGATATAGCTATCATTGGAGAAAACACTTTGATAGAAAAAGGTTCTAATGTTTATATTTTAGAAAAACTGGGTTTCTCCAAATGCAGATTGTCATTAGCTATGCCCAAAGGAGAAGTATATCAAGGACTTTCATCTTTACAGGGAAAAAAAATTGCCACTTCGTATCCCAATACCTTATCAAAATTTCTACAAAGCAAACAAATTGAGTCTGACATACATCTCATATCAGGGTCCGTCGAAATTGCACCAGGTATTGGTCTCGCAGATGCTATCTGTGATCTTGTAAGCAGTGGTAGTACCCTTTTAAAAAATGGCCTAGAAGAAAAAGATATCATCCTCCAGTCCGAAGCCTGTCTTGCATCCAATAAAGATGCCATGGAAACCAAAGGAGACTTGATTCAAGATATTATCTTTCGGATACAGTCAGTACTTAAAGCCAGAGACCATCGATACATCCTCTTTAATATTCCAAATGAAAAAATAGAAACCGTTAGTAAAATACTTCCCGTATTAAAAAGCCCAACAGTTTTACCACTTTTAGAAAATGGTTGGAGTTCTATTCACTCAGTCATAAAAGTCAATGAATTCTGGCAAGTCATAAGGAAAATTAAGGAATTGGGTGCTGAAGGCATTTTAGTGATACCTATAGAAAATATGATCATTTAAATATAACAATTTATAAAAATGAATATTATAATCAATCCAGATTTTAGCGAATTTGAAAACATTTGCAAAAGACCATCTTTCGATCAAAAACATCTATCGAGCGGTGTTCAAACTATTTTTGATGAAATCAATCGTCGAGGGGATCAAGCACTTATTGAGTATACCGAAAAGTATGATAATGTCAAGATAAAAAGTACTGTACTTAATTTAAATGATGAGCAAGTGGAAATCAGCTCAGCTTTAAAAGAAGCCATTCAAGTAGCTTATCAAAATATTAAAACTTTCCACGAAGCACAAAAACCACTAGAGATCAATGTATCGGTAATGCATGGTATCAATTGTAGTCAAAAGCCTATCCCAATTCAAAACGTTGGCGTTTATATACCTGGAGGAACAGCTCCTCTATTTTCTACAGTACTTATGCTTTGTATTCCAGCAAAATTAGCCGGATGTAAGAGAATATTGTTGTGTACTCCGCCAGATAAATCAGGAAATATTCATCCAGCTATTTTATATGCTGCACAATTATGCGGTGTCAAAGAAATCAGATTAGCAGGTGGAGCGCAAGCCGTGGCGGCAATGGCACTTGGTACAGCAGAAATCCAAAAAGTAGATAAAATTTTTGGGCCAGGAAATCAATATGTAACTGCTGCCAAACAGTTGGCTCAAAACTATGGCGTAAGTATAGATATGCCCGCCGGACCTAGTGAATTGCTCGTATATGCTGATTCCACTGCTATCTCTTCTTTTGTGGCTGCTGACCTTCTTTCACAAGCCGAACATGGTAGTGATAGTCAAGTTGTTTTGATTGCCACAACAGAAAAAATGGTAAAAGATATTTTTAATGAAATAGAGTCTCAGTTGGAAGTTTTGCCAAGAAAAAACATTGCCAAAGAAGCGTTAAAAAATTCAAAATTTGTGGTAATAACTGATGCTAGTAAAGCTTTTGATTTAATCAATCATTATGCTCCCGAACATTTAATCATTGCTTCAGATTCCCCTGAACAATACGTTGATTTGATCCTTAATGCGGGCTCCGTTTTTTTAGGGAATTATTGTCCCGAGAGCGCAGGAGACTATGCATCAGGAACCAATCATACACTGCCAACCAATGGATGGGCCAAAAATTACAGTGGTGTCAACATGGATGCTTTTTATAAAAAAGTAACTTTTCAAAGTATAACTAAACAAGGCATTGAAAACCTTGGTCAAACCATAATCACCATGGCAGAAGGAGAAGCTTTACAAGCCCACGCTAATGCTGTAAAAGTAAGATTAAACCAAAAATAGGTAGATATGAATATGGAGCAAATAAAATCGCTGATCAAACCCAATATCTTAAAACTTGTGCCCTATTCTTCAGCAAGAAGTGAGTTTAAAGAAAAGTCAGAGATATTTTTGGATGCCAATGAAAATCCATATCAAAATGAGTTTAACAGATATCCAGACCCATTACAGCCCAAACTTAAAGAAAAGATTGCTGATTGGCGTGGAGTATCTTCAGATCACCTGGTTTTGGGCAATGGTTCTGATGAAATCATTGATTTGATTATCAGAGTCTTTTGCAAACCTGGCAAAGATAGTATCGTGACTTTCAATCCAAGCTATGGAATGTATAAAGTGTGTGCAGATATCAATGATGTTAAAGTCAGAACTTTCAATTTGGATGAAGATTTCAAATTTAAGAAGAAAGACTTGTATCGATTTTTTAAGAAATCTGACAAAGTTTTGTTTATTTGCAATCCCAACAATCCCACTGGAAATAGTATAAAGCTTGATGACATCTTATCCATTTCGAAAAAATTTGGTGGTATCATTGTGGTAGATGAAGCTTATATAGACTTTTCTGAGAAGCCATCAGCAATAAATTTGTTAAGCGAAATCCCTCAACTTATTGTGTTGCAAACGCTTTCAAAGGCCATTGGATTGGCTGGTTTACGCATAGGTTTAGGTTGGATGCAGCCTGAGTTGGCATCCTTATTTAATCATGTAAAACCTCCTTATAATATCAGTAGCTTAAGCCAAACTTTAGCAATCAAACGACTTTCTGATCTACTTATAATAACATCTGAAGTTAATAATATCATTGAACAACGAAGCTTTTTAAAGAAACATCTTATGGATTACGGATACGTACATAGGGTTTATCCATCCGATGCCAATTTCCTACTAGTAAAATGCCGTAATGCGGACCGATTGTATCAATATTTTATACAGAATGGTATCGTCGTTAGGAATCGTTCTAGTCAATATGGATGTGAACAGTGCCTGAGAATTACTGTAGGTACACCCGAAGAGAACCAAAAACTCATTGATTTACTTCCTGATTTTGACTTTAGTTGATAATAAATAAAATTAACACAATGCAAAAAATATTATTCATAGACCGGGATGGTATCATACTCAAAGAACCTGATGATCAGCAGTGTGACACCGTTGAAAAGATCGATTTTCTCCCTGGCGTTTTTTATTATTTAGGAGAAATATCCCGCAAATTGGATTATAAATTGGTCATGGTTACCAATCAAGATGGATTAGGTACGGATAGCTTTCCTGAATCTACATTTTGGCCGGTACAAGAACTGATGCTTAGAGCGCTAAAAAGTGAAGACATTGTTTTTGAACACATATGTATAGATCGCAGTTTTGAACATGAAAAAAGCCCATATAGAAAACCTGGTACCGCGATGTTGAGCCAATTTATGAATGGTCAATATGATCTACAAAATTCATTTGTCATCGGAGATCGATGGAGCGACATGGAATTAGCACATAATTTAGGGGCAAAAGGCATTTTGTTAAATTGTTTTGAAATATCAAGAGTCAACACGGCCTTTGTCACTGAACAGGCTACGTGTTGGAAGAATGTTTG
>CAMBRK010000132.1 GCA_945870185.1 Aureispira sp. CCB-QB1
AAATACTTACCATTGATATCAATTTTTGCAGGTACACTGTTATGAATTTTTATCGGTGCATACGAGGTAGATGCTATCAACTTCTTAAATGATGGTTTTAGGCTCTGAATAGTCATACTGCCGTAACTCAAGTCCGTAGTCATACTTCCACCCAATTGGTCAATATCCAAACCGGTATATTTAAGGGTCATCGTTGCATGATTGACATTGCCTATTTCTATATCATCGTAGGCACCTGTCATGGTAAGGTGATCTACTGAAAGTACCTTATAACCATCATACTTGCTTGTAGACACTAATCTTTTGAGCTGATCTACATTGACCTTAGAATATTTACTCGTAATCACTAATGCATCCGCAGATGTAAATCTCAGATCAGAATAAGATATCGTTGTAGTCAAATTTTTCAACTGACTTGCTGTAGCTTTGCCATAAGCCAAATCCAACGTCAAATCTCCTGATATATTACTGGCTTGTAGATTTCCATATTTTAATACGATACTAGACTTTGCTTTTAAGTCAGGCAAGTAGATGTTACCATATTTGTTTTCAAGCGAGGTTTCTTGATTATCAGGCATGTACACAGTATAATTAATTTCTAATTTCACATTGGTATCATTATTCCACCAAGATGACCACCAAGATAGATTAGTACTTTCAATTTCTGTTCTTCCTGAGACCACATTACCTGATTTATCGATGTAGATTTTGATCTCTTCATGCTTTTCTTCGGCTTTACTTTGGGACGAAGCTTTCACGATTACATTTACATCAATTTTTACACTTTGCTTTTGCCAAATTTTGACTTCTATTTTTCCATATCTATTGTCAATATTTACTCTATCGTTGCTTGATACATTGAATTCTTTGGTATAAAATTTCTTCATTTCATGTGACAAACCTAATGCATTGTCAGCTGCAAAGATAGAATGGCTAAACACCAAACACAGTGTGTAAAAGAAAATATTAAAGAGAGATACTTTCGTGTTCATTTTGTTTTTGATTTTGTTTATTTATAATACTTTCAAGAATATCTACTTTGGTTTTATAATTTTTGATCATGGCGTCAATTAGAATCTGACTATTAGCATATTCATTGGTGAGCATTTCCTTCTTGAGCTCCAAATAAATATCATCAAGCTGCTTCATGTCCGCTTCAATATTAGTTTTGACTTTCGCGTCTTGAAGTTGATTCATTTTTTGATTTACTACAGTATTATAGTACACTTCTGTTTCTTGGAGTTGCTTAAGCTCAGGCGATGCGGTATAGTCAATTTTGGTATGATGAGTTTTAAACTGTATACCTATCCAAATACCGGCAGTCAAAATCACTAAAAAAGATGCTGCTATGCGCAATGATTTAAAAGAAATGATAATGCCTTCCCGCTTCTGTTGAGGTAATTGTTGTTCTATTTTATGCCATAATCCACTATCAGGCATTTTATCATCAAATCTATCTCGATGCTGCTCTATAAAATTTTCTAACTTACTTTTAGGTTCCATGTTTACACTTTTAAGTATATATATTATTAAGTTCCCCACTTTCTCTCAATATCTGTATCAGCTTTGCTTTAGCCCTACTATACTGAGATTTGGAAGTGGACTCTGATATATTCATGATTTCGGCGATTTCACCATGATCATAGCCTTCCATGGCATAGAGACTAAAAATAGCTCGATAACCATCTGAAAGCAGATACACAGCATCTTTGACCTTCTGTATATTGTAAGATACAGGCTCATCCACCGAAACTGGTACATCATATTTATCATCCAAAGTTTCTAATTTTACCTTATTTTTCCTAAGCAAATTGATACAATGATTAACCACGATACGCTTTATCCAAGCGCCAATAGTAGACTCATATCGGTAATCAGAAAGTTTTGAAAAAACCTGTACAAATGACATTTGAAGCGCATCTTCTGCATCCATTTGATTGTTCATCATACGGAAACAAACATTGTACATTGCTTTACTATACATCTTATAAAGCTGATATTGAGCTTCTCTATTTCCAGATTTACATTGCTCGATAATTGCCTTTTCGTCTATTAAAGTTGCCAATCGTCTCGTTGTTTGATGTTTTGATTTAGTATGGTTAATCAATTACTCTCTCATATCCATACTAATCCAATGACAAGGCTTTTTTTCAATAGTTGCATATGTAGCATTAATTTTTGTTTTAGCCATAAAAGATAACTAAATGATCCCTTCTCTGATCAGATCATGAAGGTGAACAACGCCTTTATATCTATTTCCAGATTTTACCAGCAATTGAGATATGGAGTGTTTTCGCATCAAAGCAAGCGCCTCTACAGCCAGTAATTGAATATCCACAGACTTAGGGTTTGAAGTCATAATATCTTTTGCGGTAAGATGAGCTACTTGCTCCTGCGTCTCCAGCATTCTTCGCAGATCTCCGTCAGTAATGATGCCTACTAAATTTTCATTATCATCCACGACAGCGGTAGTACCCAATCGTTTTGAAGAAATTTCCACGATGATTTTTCTAATATTATCATTTAAATAAACTTTGGGTTTTTCATTTTGGGCTATGATATCTTCGACCCTGAGATAAAGTTGACGCCCCAGGCTTCCTCCTGGATGATATTTAGCGAAATGTTCTTGTGAAAATCCACGTAATGATAACAATGCGACAGCAATAGCATCTCCCATAGCCATTTGTAGTGTTGTGCTGGTAGTCGGTGCCAAATTATTAGGATCTGCTTCATTTTCCATTTCCAAATGTATCACATGATCTGCATGAGTTGCCAAAAAAGATTGCGCATTGCTTACCATAGCAATGAGCGTATTCCCAAAACCTTTAATTAACGGAACCAAAACCTTAATTTCTGGAGTATCACCACTTTTTGAGATACAAATAACGATGTCTTCATCACTGATCATCCCTAAATCTCCATGAATAGCGTCTGCTGCGTGCATAAATACTGACTGAGTACCAGTAGAATTCAGTGTCGCAACAATCTTTTGCCCTACGATAGCGCTCTTTCCTATTCCCGTTAGCACCAATCTTCCTTTGCCTGCAAAAATTGCAGAAACTGCTTTGCAAGTACTTTCGTCCACACTTTGGCTCAAATGCATCAATGCTTTAGCTTCAATTTCTAAAGTTTTTTGCATTTTTTCTTTGATTTCTTGATACATATTTGAATTGTAAGTTGTAATTTTGGCATCCGGTTTAAAAACACCTTATTTTAAAGGGGCAAATTTACAAAATAAACTCAAATAGGGCGTATTTTGAAAAATTCAAACGCATGTACTTCATAGATGTATTCCTAATCTTTGAAAAAAGAATATGAATCCTGTGATAAAGTACACACCATAATAAATATCAGGTGTTGATATTTTAAAAATCATTTGTTAATCCATTAAGATTTTATAATTTGAAATATTTTTTATTTAAAAATCTGTAAAAATATTTGAAAATGAAAAGAAAAATTAATACCTTTAACATTACAATTGAATAGAATCATATTGAAAAATAGAATAAAATTTAAGGAGGCTGTTAAAAGTCGATGATTTTATTTTTTGTATAAATTATAATATAGCATATAAACATTTTATGTCATTTACAGATCAAGATATCAATGCGGCCCTAAAGAAATATTTTGGCTTTGAGTCATTTAAGGGCGAACAAAGAGATATAGTCAGAAGTGTCCTTGAAAAAAAGAATACCTTCGTCATTATGCCTACAGGTGGCGGAAAGTCACTTTGTTATCAACTACCGGCCATGATGATGGAAGGAACAGCTATCATCATATCCCCATTGATAGCATTGATGAAAAATCAAGTGGATTCTATCAGAGGATATAGTCAAGAGGACAATATAGCCAGTTTTCTCAATTCATCTCTCAATAAGACACAGATGAATGATGTAAAAAGTGAAATTGTATCAGGAAAAACAAAAATGCTTTTTATCGCTCCCGAGACACTGACCAAAGATGAAAATATAGAATTTTTTCAAAAAAGTAACATCTCATTTGTAGCTGTAGATGAAGCACACTGTATCTCAGAATGGGGGCACGATTTCAGACCTGAATATCGACGAATCAGAACCATGATATCTGCTATAGGTGATGACATTCCGATCATAGCACTTACCGCAACTGCAACACCGAAAGTTCAAACTGATATCGTCAAGAGTTTGGAGATGATAGAACCCAATATCTTTATCTCTTCCTTTAACAGGGATAATTTGTATTATGAAATCAGACCCAAAGTCAATAAAGATAGTACTGTAAAAAGTATTATTCAATTTATCAAAACATCTAAAGGCAAATCCGGTATTATATACGTACAGTCCAGAAAATCTACCGAAGAAATAGCCAAAATGCTTACCGTTAATGGTATCAAAGCTTCCGCATATCACGCTGGACTAGATGCTAAGACCCGAACTCAAGTTCAAGACGATTTTCTGATGGAAGAAGTCGAAGTAATTGTAGCCACCATCGCTTTTGGAATGGGTATAGACAAGCCTGATGTGCGTTTCGTTATTCACTACGATATACCGAAGAGTATTGAAAACTATTATCAGGAGACAGGAAGAGGAGGCCGAGATGGATTGAAAGGTGATTGTCTTGCTTTTTATTCATATAAAGATATTCTGAAACTTGAAAAATTCTTAAGGGATAAACCAGTTGCTGAACGAGAACTAAGCGCACAGCTTATGGATGAAGTCATTGCTTATGCTGAAAATAACACTTGTCGAAGAAAGTTTCTATTACATTATTTTGGAGAAGATTATGATGACTCCAAGTGTAGTAATATGTGCGACAACTGTAAATATCCTAAAAAGAAGGAAGAAGTCATGAATGAAATGAAGCTCGCGCTTCAAGTAGTACATCAGCTCAACGAAAACTATACTATCAAAATCCTTGTAGAGTTTGTCACTGGAAAATCATCTAAAGAAATGAAGGATTTTAAATTTGACAAACTACCACTTTTCGGGGCTGGAGCAGCAAAGGATGAGCTTTTCTGGCATACCATTTTCCGACAGGCCGTACTTCACGATTTCCTTTTTAAAGAGATAGAACAATATGGTATCCTAAAGCTTACTGATGAAGGAAAAAGCTTCATTAAGAAACCTTCGTCTATCATGATACCGCTCAATCGCGACTTTACAGTCAAGGATGACGGAGACATAGATTTGGGTGGTAGCCAAGGTGCAGCACTTGACAATGTCTTGGTCGAATTGCTAAAAGATCTAAGAAAATCAGAAGCTAAAAAACTAAAAGTTCAACCGTGGGTTATTTTTTCTGAACCATCACTTCAGGATATGGCGACATACTACCCCATCAGTATGGATGATATGTTGCAAATATCTGGAGTAAGTCAAGGCAAAGCACAAAAATTTGCAAAACCTTTTATAGAGTTAATCAAAAAATATGTCGACGAAAACGAAATAGACCGACCTACGGAAGTGGTCATCAAGCAAGTAGCCAATAAGTCTCGAAATAAGGTAACCATCATACAATCTATAGATCGCAAAATGCCTTTCAAAGATATAGCGAAGAACGTAGAAATGACTTATGACGAACTACTTTACGAACTCAATGGAATAGTGGATGCAGGAACCAAACTCAATATCAATTATTTTGTTAAAGACAAAGTGGATGAAGAAATCGTAGAAGAAATTTTTGATTATTTCAAGAGTTCGAACACAGATGCGATCGAAACTGCTATAAGAAAGCTACAAGAAGATGACATCAGCGAAGAAGAAGTATTGTTGACCAGAATAAAATTCATATCAGATATAGCAAACTAAGCTTATTATGGTTCAAATCATCATCATCAATGGACCCAATCTCAATTTATTGGGTAAAAGGCAACCAGAAATTTATGGGAACAAATCTTTTGAAGCCTATTATGTAGAACTGGAAAATATGTTTCCAAACTTCAATCTGCACTATTACCAGTCCAATCATGAGGGTGATTTGATTGATAAAATACATGGAGTGGGATATAGATATGACGGAATCATCCTTAATGCAGGTGGTTTTACTCATACTTCTATCTCTATCGCTGATGCCTTAAGGGCCATCACTACGCCTGTAGTAGAAGTTCATCTTACTAATATCTATGAACGTGAGTCATACAGACACACCAATTATATCAGAGAATCAGCTATTCACAATATCGTAGGCAAAGGCTTGGATGGTTACAAAGAAGCCATAGAATATCTCAGAGATCATGTGATTAAAAATGATTAAATGAGCTTTTTGAACGAGGCCAATTTTAAAAGCTTTTATGAAGACCACTTTTCAGGTGTGCGTGCATACCTTTGGTCTAAATCAGGCGACATGGACCTGGCAGAAGATTTAGCTCAGGAAGCCTTCGTCAGATTGTGGCATCATAAAAATAAAATAGAAATCACTAAAGCCAAATCATTTCTCTTTACGGTAGGTGGTAATTTATTTTTGGACCATGTAAGACATGAGAAAGTTAAGAAAAACTATAGCTCCAGCATTCAGTTCCAACAAGACAATAATGATCCACTTTACCTAATAGAACTAGATGAATTTAAAATCAAACTGGACAAAACTATTGAAAGTATGCCAGAAGGTGCCCGCGAAGTTTTTTTACTCCATAGAATAGAGAAAATGACTTATATTCAGATTGCAGATTCTTTGGGCTTAAGTGTAAAAGCAATAGAAAAAAGAATGCAAAAAGCTTTAGAAGTCTTCGCAGTGTTTAAAAAAAGTATTTAATTTTTGATTTTAATAAAGACATAACTTAAATTATGGAACAACAAGAATTGATCAGTAAAATTATTCCAGTAATTTTATTATTAGTTTTAGGCTTTTTGGAAGTACTTGGCGGATTGTATATAGAAGACAAAAGGTCCAAAAATGATTGGACTATAGAAGTGATTAGCCTTTTGACACTGCCTACACTTGTCCAGCCAGCCATATTCATTTTCGTTTTTTGGATGATGAAGAGTTGGCTACCACAATATGAAAACTTTTACATGCATCTTGCTATAGGTTGGCAGATAATGGCATTTTTAATTCTAGATGATATGACTCAATATTGGTGGCACAGACTCTCTCATGTCAATCGCATGATGTGGAAACTCCATAGACCTCATCATGTCGTAGAAGAGATGGGCGTCATGGTCACTTATAGAAATGCCATTTTATATTATGCTTTTATGCCAGGTATTTGGTTTTCAGCAATGCTCATTTTTTTAGGTATGGGCTATGTGTACTTATTTTATCTTCCTATCAAACTCGCTGTGATTTTACTCGCTCACAGTGAAACAAAATGGGATAGATTTTTATACAGATATAAGTTCTTAAACCCTTTAGCATGGGTCATAGAACGCACCATATCTACGCCGAGTACACATTTTGCGCATCACGGATTGACGGCAGAAGATGGTGTATCTCATCCTAATGGAAACTATGGCAACTTGCTATTTTTATGGGATGTCATATTTGGAACGGCAAAAATCACCAGAGAATACCCAACTACTTTTGGTGCATGGAACAAAGTCAAAGAGCCTTGGTACGTCCAGTTATTTTTTCCAATCATTAGGTCCAAAAGACCAGAAAGTGAATTACATTCCCTAATAACACAAAATGATTACGACCCTTCAGTGGAATTTAAATCGTTTAACAAATAAAAAGCAATATGATAAAGTAATGCTTACTTGGTGTTAATCAAAACATTGATTATTCATATATTATCATATATTTATAGGTATAGATAAACACATATTAGTTGATTCTACAAAAAAATTGTGCATTTAAGATGATCTTCTGCCCGATGGGACAGACATTTATTTTTTCTTCATAAAAGCTCCTTCGGCATTCAAGAAAATCACCATAAAATTGAATTACTTGAAGTAAAATTGTTTATTTCAATAAAAATTTAATTTTAACTAAAAAAAGTAGGGTTTTACCTGAGTATTCCGTTTAAGGGTTTACAATGAGAAACGTAAATAATAAAATTATGGTAGATTGGTTGGATGATGTCATCACAGATGACGAAATGCATGTTTTGAATACTCAGATCTATACTGATAAGGCGGTAACTGAATTATGTTTCTTTGAAAGTGCATCGTTGAGGGCAAAACCTATAGAAGCTAGCTGGAATGATTTGAAAATAAGATTAAAACAAAATAATTCCAAATCCAATATGTTTAAAAATTGTGTGTAGCCTTTATATGTTTATTCGATATTTGATGAAGGCTAAGAAGGAATATACTTTGTTGAAAAAACCAATACTTAAATAGGGCTTGCTGAAAAAGTTTAATTCTTTCAAAAATATCAATGCTATAGGTCTGGGATATCGTTCAAAAAACAAGCGATAGAGAATGGGAGAGTCAAAAGTGCGTCTATCGCCAAGGAAGAAAATTAAGAATTAACCATTAATCATCAAGGCGATAGAAAAAGCATGACTGAGCGATCCTGAAAGGTCGAGCATGACAATGCGAGAAGTGAAGGAACCCGAAAGGGGTGGGCGGAACTCGGGAATGAACTTAGAATTACTCGTAGCTGATCTAAGTTTAGATCAGTGCCTTCATTTTTGAGTGATTTCGTATCACTCAAATACAGCAAAGCTGTACCATTCAGTTACCTTTTTTTGAACTGGTCTTTTTCACGCAAAGCGTGACGGGTTGTTTACTTTTTTTCTGGGCTAGCATTACAAAGTAATAAGGGCAAGCAAAAAGAAAAAAAGTAAATGCCGCCTGCCTTGCCGTCAGGCAGGCCCGCAT
>CAMBRK010000133.1 GCA_945870185.1 Aureispira sp. CCB-QB1
AAATAATATATATATATAGCTTTCTTAGAAGATGAACTAAAAGTATGGAGACACTTCCCATCCTACAACCATGAATAATTTTTTAAATCAGAAGATCAGTGATCAATAAACTTCCAAAAATAACACTTGCTATACCATTGGTAGTGAAAAATTCAAGGTTGATCTTTGAAAAATCATTTTCTTTAACTAGTGTATGTTGGTAAAAAAGTAAAGCGCTAAAAACCACCCAAGCTAACAAGCTCATCCAACCGGAATTAGGGTAGATATGGGAAATCATGTAGATCACAACAAGAAGTAAAGTAGATGATAATAGGTGAAGTAGTTTGGATATTTTTAAAGATATGGAGGTGCCAAAAGTTTCGGGAATAGAATGTAACTGATGATTTTTATCAAAATTCTGATCTTGTAGTGCATAGATGATATCAAACCCAGCTACCCAACAAAGCACTGAAAAACCTAGTATTATAGGAATCCAATCGAAATGTTCAGTGATAGCAAGATATGCACCTACAGGCGCAAGCCCAAGCCCAATACCTAAAACAATGTGACAAAGTGAAGTGAATCTTTTAGTATAGGAATATCCCAGAACAATGAGTAACGCAACAGGACTTAGCAAAAAACAGGAAAGGTTTATGAAATAAGTCGTTGTGATAAAAAGGATTACGTTGAATAATACAAAAATTAGTGCTCCTTGACTACTGATGACTCCTGCTGGTATTTCTCTGATGACAGTTCTGGGGTTTTGAGCATCAATGTCTCTGTCTAACCATCTGTTGAATGCCATAGCAGCACTTCTTGCAAATATCATGCATAATATCACAAGTAATAGTAACCATAAATAGTTTTGATTTTCTGTCTTAAGAAAACCTAAAATAAAACCAATTAAAGCAAATGGCATTGCAAAAATGGTGTGACTGAATTTAATCAGGCTCAGATAATTTTTCAATTTTACTGATTTTTAATTCTAAAAAAAAAGGCTGCCCCAAACTGAGCAGCCTTTAATTTCTGTTTTTATGTTGAAGTACCTTGCCGAAAGATTATTTACCAGCCGGTGCTTCTTCTTTTTTATCTACTTTACCTTTGATAGTTAAGTAAGTGTCAACAGGATCAGTGTTTGCTGTAATAGTGACTCTTTTAGAATCGTCTTTACCACCTACAGCACCTTTTCCTTTAGAGTCAAAGACAACTTTGATCTCACCTGATTTACCTGGAGCGATAGCATCTTTTGGCCACTCAGGTACAGTACATCCACAACTTCCTTTTGCGTTGCTGATGATCAAAGGCTCGTTACCTGTGTTTTTAAATTTGAAAACGTGAGTAACTTTATCGCCATCCATTACTTTTCCCCAGTCATATTCTTCTTTATCAAATTTGATAGAAGTAAGTGGTCCTGTTGGTACTGGAGTAGCAGCAGCTGCTGCCGGGTCAGAAACTACAGCGTTAGGATCTGTCATAGGTGCATTGGGGTCAACTGTTTGAGTAGGAACTGCTGCTGCTTCTGTTGCTGCATTGGCTGCATCTTCTGCTCCTTTGTTGTCTTTACAAGATGTAAATGCGATTGCTGTTACTAATGCAATAACTGATAATAAATTAAACTTTTTCATTATGAACTTTACTTTAATATTTGTTTAAAAAATGATTTAAAAAACGATGCAAAAATATAGTTATTAATGTAATCTACAACTCGTTTGATTTTAACTTTCAATCGATTAACAAGTATTTAACACATAAATTATTGTTTTAACAACTATTTGAAAAATTATTTAAAAACAAACTTATTTTTTTTGGCTAATCCAGGCTGAAAAATCATCCTTATCCAAAGCGTTAAGGCAATGGGAAAGCGTCAATCCTCCTTTTCTGGCAGTATAAACGCCATACTTCACATAATGAATGGATTCTTTGGAGTGTGCATCCGGATTTATGGAAATCATAAGGTTTTTTTCTAAGGCATAAGGAATCCATTTCCAATCCAAATCTAGTCTTTGAGGGTTGGCATTTAGCTCGATGGCTACACCATTGGCAGCACAGGCATCGATCACCTTTATAAAATCAACTGGATATGCTGGCCTTGCCAATAATAGCCTTCCCGTCGGGTGACCTAAAATAGTTGTGTATGGATTCTCTACAGCTTTTATCAGTCTATTAGTTGCTTTTTCGATATCCATCTGCAGGACGGAGTGAATTGAAGCTATCACAAGGTCAAATTGTTTGAGTATATCTTCACTGTAGTCTAAGTTTCCATCTATGAGAATATCGCTTTCTATACTTTTAAAAACTTTAAATCCATCGCTATTACTTGCATTAATTTTATCTATTTCTTGCCACTGCTGGTATAATTGATCTTCTTTAAGCCCTCCTGCATATCCAGCAGATTTACTATGGTCCGAAATTACAAAATATTGATAGCCGCACGTATGCACATAGTTAGCCATTTCTTGCAAAGTATGCAAACCGTCAGAATACGTGGAATGATTGTGAACTATGCCTTTGATATCAGCAATTTCTACCAATTTGAAATTTGGATTTTTAAATTGATTCAACAGCTCTAAAGATTCTCTACATTCAGCCGGTATGAA
Source organism: Aureispira sp. CCB-QB1 (assembly GCA_945870185.1). Taxonomy (GTDB): domain Bacteria; phylum Bacteroidota; class Bacteroidia; order Chitinophagales; family Saprospiraceae; genus OLB9. The sequence continues at coordinate 2,577 of CAMBRK010000133.1, forward strand.
TGGTAAATCTAGGGTAGTAAATATCGCATGCTCACTATCGACATGATCCAAATTTTCTAAATTAAATGCCGTTAGGAAGTTTTCATGGCAAGATAACTTAAACCATGCAGCATTAAAGTTTTTTGCTGTCACCTCTTCTATAAAAAATGGAAATGATTTAAAGGTTTGGTTCTCATTATCCAGAGAAAGGTCTACGATGTTTGACAGATCCATATGGGTGTCGGATAGTATTTCAATACCCTTAACTTCGGGCATTTTTCGTCTGATTTCACCACACAATTCAATTTGATGTCCCGGATATTTTGCTTTTAATATTTCGATCAAGGCATCAGCTGCAAGGTGGACATGGGCATAAAGATACTTTCCTTGTGAAGCTTGAAAATATTCAAGTTTTTCTTTAATATCGGCTTGTACCTTAGTCCCAAATCCATTATAATGAATAAGTCTATTTTCATTACAGGCATAAAGAAGTTCGCCTACAGTTTCTATTTGCATTTCTTTCCAGATTTGCTTGACCTTCTTCGGTCCCAATCCTTTGATAGACAGCATCTCTAAGACACCTGAAGGCGTAATGTCTTGATAATGTTGCAATGCTTTCATTTGTCCAGTTTGTAATAGCTCCATGATTTTTTCAGCTGTAGATGTACCAACACCTTTGATCGATGCTATTTCTTGTATTGACATTAAAGAGAGCTCGCCCTCAAGTTTACGCATAGAAAGATAGGCGTTGGCATAAGTTTTTATCTTGAAGGGATTTTCATCATGTAGTTCCATGACTTTTGCCAGTAGGTCTATCTTGGTTGCTATTTGTTTGTTGGTAAGCATAAGGCTGATTTGAGCACAAAGGTACAAAATATCAATACCAATAATGAAAGTTTATAGTTGTACTCCGATAGTTAAATTTAAATAAGGTACAATAAGAATAGTGACTTCATCGTTTTACTTATTGTAATTGAATGTATGTCACCATTGATATTGAATGCCATTTTATTGATGATGGCCTTGGTACCGATTTGAAAACCGATATACCCTTTTGCTTTGAACTTTTGCAAATTATGACCAAATCACTTATTCTACCACTAATTTTCCGCTCAATAACCTATCTCCTTGCTTGATCACGTAATAAAATAATCCTGAAGAAAGTGTATTTATATCTATACTTTCAGAAGCATTTATATGTTGATGAGTCAGTGCTTTTTTACCATCAATAGTATAGAATTCGATGTCAAAAACACCTTCAATTCCCAAAATGTGAATAGCTTGATTTGCAGGATTTGGGTATACTAATAATACGGGTGAGCCTGCTTCGTTAATACTAGAAGATTGTTGATTTTTGATGAAGAAATCTTGACTTGCATTATCGACAAAACCAAAAGGGTAGGAGGTTGGGACAATGGTTCCTTTGGCTGTTCCACCGCTATTTCTAAATACTGCTCCAATCCAAAAAGGAAACTCCGATCCGGTCATGTTGTAATAATTGCGTGGTTTCATCTTGATTTGCCATACATCGGTCTGACCAGGAACTTTGGTCATCAGACCCACGCCATCATCTGCTCCCCAATTACCTACTACTTTTTTCCAATCACTTCCTTTGGGTGATTGGGTGTTGTTCAGTACGACTCCAGAGTGCATATATACCTTGTCAGCACCTATCAGTTCACGATTTCCTATCTTAGCATTGAAGGTTATCGTAACTTCAGTATCTGCAGTAAATGCAGGTGGGTTTACTGTGATGATAGGCTGATCTGATTGTACATCAAAATGAACCACGCCATTTCTAAACCCAAAACCTTTTCGTGTATTATCTTCGTTTCTAAACCACATACCTATCTGGAAAATTTCCTTGTTGGCCGCGATATTGTAATATTGATAGGGTGTGATTTTAATCTCCCAAATGTTTTCAGACACTTTGTTCATCAATCCTAAACCATCATCCGTAAGCGTTCCTTTGATATGAGTGAGCGATGTGTTGGTTGCATTAGAGAGGATCACACCAGAATGCACATATACTTTTTGAGCACCTACCAAGCCTGCGGTATTGCCTGTAGTAGCTTTGGTGGCATCAAATCTTATAGTGATCACATCGCTTCCTTTGAATGGGTATGGAGTGATGGTCACTGGATTTTCAAAAATGGCTACAACATCCGCTTGTCCTGCTGCCATTCTTTTGGTGGTGTACACATGCCATTCGCCAGCTTTGAGGCTGATCAGAGCAGTAGGATTAGATATTGTTATAGAGTCCCCAGAAAAATAATTATACCATTTACCGCTTTGAGTAAATTGGGGATTGACACTTTTTGAGGTTAGACCAAAGTTGCCAATGACTACTAAGTCTATACCGGGTGTGTTAAAAGAGAGTCTTCGGGTATCACCTGTATTGACATGATTTTTTTGTGATGCAGCCAATATTTCTGGGGTTATGGTATTTCTTATATTTAGTAGACCTTGATAGGTTTTGTATATATGTTGGCGAAGTGTGCTATTGTAATATTTTAAAGAATTATTACCCCAAACATAAGGCTTTCTACCCGTACGGCTATTGAAATTGATATCGATATCGTATCCCAATTCGTCAAATTGCCATATCATTTTGGGTCCGGGTTGGAGATAAAGAAAGGCTGCCGCCATTTTTACCCTTTCGAACATGATGAGAGAGTCTTTGACATTATAGCTTCCTGATGCTCTTCCCTCTGCGAGACAGTGCTCGGCTATTCTACGCTCGTCATGACTGTTGAAAAAGGTGACATGCGATGTGGCATCTGATCCTGCAAAACTACCTGTAATGTTACCCACTGTAGCAGGTACAAAGTCGTAAGATTTGTTTCTCCACATTTTCATACCTAAATTGGCTAATTGGGTCTCTTCATTGGCTGGTCCCCAATGTTCCAGAATGATGTACGCATCATTATTGTAGGTACGGATTTTATCTGCCATTCTTTTCAAGATATTAATCCTGGATTGGTCAAAATTATCGATATTGTTACCTGGGGCATAATTGGTAAATCCTTTGGTGAAATCAAACCTGAATCCATCAAAATGATACTCTTCTATCCAATATCTGTTGACATCATCAATAAAGTCTTTAGTAAACTGGCTTTCATGATTGAAGTCGTATCCCCATTGGAAAGGCCCTATATACTCCCGATTAAACCATGGATTATTGGCCGCTGGTTTTCCACCTTCAAAATACATCTGAACCATAGGTGATTGTCCAAAGGCATGATTTAGTACGATATCCAGGATTACAGCCATACCATGTTGATGCGCTGTTTCAATAAACCTTTTAAGTGCATCTTTGGTGCCATAATATTTGTCTAACGCAAAGAAGTATGAAGGATTGTAACCCCAAGAATCGTTGCCTTCAAACTCATTGAGTGGCATGAGCTCTATGGCGTTGACACCAAGTCTTTTTAAATAGGATAGGGTGTCTGTGAGATCTTTGTAGGAATGTGATTGTAAAAAATCTCTGATATGAAGTTCGTATATAACTAAGTGATTGACATTGGGCTTTTTCCAGTTGGCTTCACTTCCATTCCAGGTATATCTTGGAGCATTGGTTTTAAAGACTGATGCAATTCCGAAATCTTCTCTATTGTAAGCAGGTAGATTTGGAAATACAGCCGATTCTATCCATTTGTCATTCCACGGATCTGCCACTTGTTCAGTGTACGGATCAGCTATTTTGAGTTTTCCGTCTATCCAGTATTGATAAACATAATCTTTTTGTGGAGTTAATCCCGATATTTCAGTCCAAAAATATTTGCCATCTGGAGTTTTTTTCATCTGATTTTCAGACTTAATTTTCCATTCAGAAAAATCGCCTACTGCGTACACGAAGTCTTTTTGTGGCGCTAATAAAACTAAGGTGACTTTGGTAGGGTCATTAGCATCGTAATTAGCACCGGATTTCATACCTGCTGGCAAAGGTGCAATAACGGATGGAGTCCTGATAATGATATTATAATTTTTGGTGGACTCAAAGCTTTGTCCATTGATGATGGCGGTGACTTTTATTTTGATTTCGCGGGATGTGGTTGGTTGGTAGTCGTAGGTAACGACTTTTCCGGAAGTCACTTTTATCTTTTCAGTAAAACCACTGCCTTCATCGATCCAAATTTTCATATCGGAAACATTGGCCGATGCGTCACCCTGAATTTTTAGAGATTCTCCTGCATTTAAAAAGCCTTCGCTTCCGATAGGTTGGTTGATGGCCACAAAATTGTCGTTTTTTAGATTGACGTAGAAGTCCAAATTGGACGCCACTTGTCCCCAACCATATAAACCTGCAGCTATCGTACCTTTGGTAGTGCCATCAGCTGAGCGAAATACGCATGTTATTCTAAATATATTTTCTCCGGGCGGTACCCCAAAATAGCTTCTCAATGAAGGTCCAAAGGTGATTTGCCATTTATCTGTAGTACCAGCTACTTTGGTCATAGCGCCTATACCATCATCTTTGCCCCAATTGCCCTTAACATATTTCCAGGCAATACCATCCGGCTTATCGGTGACTACACCGTGATGTATGTACACCTTAGAAGCTCCCAATAGCTCTTTATTGCCCTGACTGGCGTCAAAAGTAAGGGTGATGGCATCATCAGGTCCAGATATAGCTGGGTTGAGAGATACGATTTGTCCCAATATTCTGGAAGCAAAAAGCATAACGAAAAAGACATTCAAAATATGGCGCATGATTAAGGATATTGTATTTTAGACAATAAGTACAAAGGTATGGTTTATATTTATATTAACAAGATAAAATTTATCAGGTTTTTTGGATAATTGTTTTTTTGGAATTCAAAATCTAACATCTGCCTTCGTTTCACTTCAGCCGGCAGGCTTGCCAGACTAAGCTTGTCAGGCTGGACCGAATGAATGGAGCAATATGCTCTTGAAGTTTTGACTCCCTCGCTGATATGCCAAAATCAACCTAAGTGACCCTTCACCCTAAAGCGCCACAAGAGTGATCGTCTCTATAGTGGTCAAAAATCAAAACTTGTGCCATAGTATGAAGTATCACCAGAACCTGTTCCGCATAATGCTGTATTATAAGATCACCGATCACTAGAATCTATGCTGCCGCATGTGGTATCATCTATCATAGATCACCGATCACCGGAACTTGTGCCGCTTTAAACGGTATCACAAGATAAAAATTGATCACTAAGGTGACTTCGGCTCTATTGCATGGCGCTCAGCCACCAAAACTTGTGCCGCTGTAAGCGGTATCACAAAATCACAAGATAACCCGATCACAAAATCACAAGATAAAAATAGCTCACCTCACCACCGTCACATCTCCCGTATAGGTCTCCAAACTACCATCTTTGAGCTGGACTACTGCCAGCCAGATATACACTCCCGGCACTACTTCCCTACCCGATATCTTGCCATTCCATCCTTGTTGTGGGTCGTTGACGGGGAAATTTTCTTTGGCAAACATGATGTTGCCCCAGCGGTCATAGATGGATAGGGAAGAGATGATCATATCTGATTTGTTGCTATAACCAGTAAAAAAGCCATTGGCACCATCTGTGGAAATGATGTTGGGAAAAAAGATTTCTGTGCTGTTTTTGATCGTGAGATAAAGATAGTGGACAGAGTCACAGGAGACATCGGTGCTGAATGTTTGGGAATAGATACCCGAATTTTCGTAGGTTTGATTATTGATAGGCCACAGATAAGGCTCTGCACTTACCACGGTATCGCGAAATTCAAACTCAGGATAAATCATCAGATCTAAAGTCACAGTGGAATCACAACCTTGAGCTGATTTAAGAGGAAGATTGTAGGTGCCACTTTGCGTATATCGTTGTTGTGTGACCGGCCACACATACTGTGCACAAGCTTCTGCGGCAGTGCTCACTTCATACTCAGGATGGATGGTCAGATCCAGTGTATACGTGGAGTCACAGCCTAAGACATTGGTATATCTTTCGGTGTAGGTACCTGATTGGGTGTATGTTTGCCCATTGGTAGGCCATAGATAAGATGAGCAAGCTGACTGTGTTGTGGCTGATTTGTTGCCTGAGATGGTAAGTTCTAA
>CAMBRK010000134.1 GCA_945870185.1 Aureispira sp. CCB-QB1
TTTGGTGACGGTACTACTTTTTCGGGGCGTAAGCCTTATTTTCATACCTTCCCATCATCAGGTACTTACCGTGTATGTCTGACCGTCAGTAATGAAAATAGTAGCCACACCTATTGTCGTGATGTCGTGATCGGAGATACTACATCTACATTAGATAATGTATCAGCACATATGCAGGTGCATCTTTTTCCCAACCCTACAACAGCAGACATCCATATCACCATATCTGACTATGTACCCGCAGATGCCCGCATCCTGATCTATGATGCCATGGGCAATAGGATCGTCGATAAAAGAGTGTATTATGGGCAGAATCCTATCGATCTAAGCCATGTACCATCTGGCATATATTTTTACAGACTCAGCGAACACGGCAAGGATGTCAAGAATGGAACATTGACTAAGTTTTAAATTTCTCAGGTTTATTATTATGAGTTCATATATTTGATTTTGCCACAACTTGTGACGCAACAGCGTTAAAGACACAAAGGCTCAAAGTTGTTTTGAATGTAAATGTTCCCCTACAAATACAAAAACAAAAAATCTGGTTCCAGAGGATTGAGATTTTGGAGCATCCACAGGTGCAAGTCTATATCTTCCTGGATATAGTACTGGAGATAACTGTCAGATCGTTCCTGTAGTCCGTTGTTGGGAAATAATTTAGATTTTAGGGCTTTGAGTTGATTGATTTGGGTTTCTTCTTTTTGTTTGATACTTCTTTTGAATCTCGTTTCTATTCCTTCCAGTACTTTCAGGGTTTTATGAGATTCGCCGATTACGGTTTGTACCAGTGTAGGGTCTATGGTTTTGGCGCGTACGGCAATAGATTCGAAAATGTCACTAATATACTGACTTTCTTTGGTGAGATGGAAGTCTTCTTGCCCACTTTTTTGGAGATATTGATTGATCAATAACTCATCATCGAGTAGGATGTCGGCTTCGGTTACCGACAGTTTTTCCATGGTCTTTTGTAGAGATTGCGGAATGATCATTACTGAATTCCTACGTATTAGTGTGGGGAAAAACACGCCAAAAGCTTCAAACTGTGCTTTACGTTCCATCCAATAGGCCAACTCTCCGCCGCCACCTATGTAAGCCAGATTGGGCAGGATAGTTTCTTGATACAAAGGACGCATCACTACATTAGGACTGAATCTTTCGGGATGGGTGTGCAAGAGATGCAGCATTTCTGACTCTGAAAAACATAGACCAGTATGGTTTATTTTGTAGCCATCATGATCGTGAGTAATACGTTCTCGCTGACCACCCATCATATAAAAGAGATTGATGTCTCGTGCAAATGCTTGTGGTCTGAATCCCTTCTCCAGCAGTTGACTTTGCGTTTCCATGACAATAGGACTACTGATTTTTTCGAGTAGTTCTCGCTCCATTAGCGGTACAAAGGCTTGCTTCAGCTTAGGGTCATCCATGTTTAAAAAGAGCAGACCATCTTCTTTAAAAAAGGCATTGACCCAATGAAAAACAAAATCATTGTATGTTTTGGATGCGTCCAAAGCTTCTTTGAGTATAGTAGCTATACGCGTGGCTTTGGGAGATGTACCCAAGATTTGACTGAACTGGGCTACAATTTCTTCCAGTCCTTCTATATTAAATCTTCCTGTCGCTCCCGTTTGTGGAGTTTCCCAAGTGATGCTTTTCCCAAAGATTTTAACGGTGCTGATTTCATCAAAATCATGATCTTCTGAACCACTTATAAAAACGGGGACAAAATTTTGCTCTGGATATTTTACAGATAGCTGCTTGCAAAGGTTGAGTACCGAATAAATTTTATAAAAATAATATGCCGGTCCACCCAAAAGACTCGGTTGATGAGCAGTGACGATGGTATACGTATTTTCTTCATTGAGAAGATATAGATGGTGGTATTGTTTTTCTGACATCGTTACACGCTCATAATGCGAAACCAACACATCAGTGAGCAAGGTGCGATTTACCTGATATTTTTTACGTTCTGCTATGGCCTTTTCTAAACCTTCCAAGGTAGGTTCGAAAGCTATAAATGGGGAAAGTTGATTGTAGTTTTCTTGATAAAATACATCACGTGCCGCCAAAGCACTTATTTTATGAAAAGGGATCTTGCTTAGCTGCATTAGAAGATGGATTTCCTGATTTCGAAGATTTTTGTCACGAATATATGACGGATACAAAACTACTTTTGAATGCTCTTTGTTCAAACATTTTATTTTATTTGGTTTGGAAAATCTTCATCTTTGTAGTTTTGTGATAAGACATCTTTTGACGTCGATCATCATGTTAAATCAAAACTATATTTTATCTTTGTACTTTTTAGTATATAAGCTGTCCAATATATGTATATCAATTGTGATATGGCGGAGTCTTACGGCAATTTTAAAATTGGGGATGATCAGAATATCATTCCTTATGTAGACGCTTGCAACATTGCTTGTGGTTTTCATGGTGGCGATCCGTTAACCATTTGGAATACCATCAAAATGGCTATAAGTGCTCAAAAGTTAATCGGTGCGCACCCTTCATATCCTGATTTAGTAGGTTTTGGTCGGCGACATATACAGATGACCAACGATGAGTTGTACACTTCTTTGATATACCAAATTGGTGCTATAAAATCCATAACAGAGACTCAGCAAGGTAAGCTACACCATGTAAAACCTCATGGTGCACTGTATAACTACGCTACTGTAGATGTCAACTCTGCTCATATCATAGCTCAAGCCATCCATGATATCGATATTGATCTTATTGTATTAGCTCCTGCAGCATCTGAATTAGAAAAAGCAGCTTTAGAAAAGGGGCTAGAAGTGCATATTGAAGTATTTGCAGATAGAAGATATGACGCAATGGGACGATTGGCACCACGCACCCACAAACATGCTGTTATAAAAGACGCTGATGACATCTACCAACATTATCAAAATCTGCTCCAAGGTTTTGCATTAACTATAGATGGCAACCTGATCCCCATTAAAGGACAAACGGTATGCCTACATGGCGATCACCCCTTTGTTATAGATGCCTTAAAGCTGATCAAAAAGGAACATTTTGGATAAGCCTACTTTTATTATCAAACTATATGGAAGCGCCGCTTTACTGGTAGAATGGGATTATGCAATCCATCCAGAAATCACATTTCAGGTCCAAGCCTTGTACAAATATCTAAGTCTTGAGCAATCATTAAGTATTATTGAACTGGTACCAGCCTATCAGTCCTTACTGATTATTTTTCAATCCGAAATGATTAACTCACAGTCGATTATAGATAAGATTATATCTTTTGTACCTGAGAAAAATGAATCTTACCCTGATGTGACTATCTGGAAAATACCAATAATATATGACAAACCTGATTGTCCTGATATACAAGCGCTACTTCACTACACACAATTGGACTATCACACCATGATCCACAAACACATGGATACCATATATAATGTCAATTTCATAGGTTTTCTACCTGGATTTCTATATCTTTCTGATATGGATCCGTCTTTAACCATGCCAAGGAAAAAAATTCCAGATTTATATATGCCAAAGGGATCTGTAGCTATAGGTGGCATGCAGACAGGTATTTATCCCGAGCAAAGTCCTGGTGGATGGCATAGAATTGGCCAAGTGGATATAAACTTGTTCGATCCTTACCAAGAACCTTATTGTAAAGTAAAACCAGGTGACAGTATTAGATTTGTTGAAATGTAGGCCCTATTTATCTTCTACTTTAAGCTCATTATATTTTTTTGATGAGCTTTGATTAAGTTTGGATTATTTTGGTAAGATCGGATAAGTGCCAAAGCATCAAGGCTGGGATGCTCGACATCTTCTTTTTTTAGTAATTCCAAATACCTTTTATCTTTTGAGATACGATCCTTAATTTCGGTTCTTTCGGTAGCTACATCTCCATGCCCTGGAATTAAAATGTGTATGTCATCAAACTGATCAAATAGTATTGCTGCAGTAGTAATGGTATCCCAATAAGCATGATAATCATGGTCTATAAAAGGAATCTCAATATTGGAAAGATAATCGCCTGCAACCCAGAGATGTAATGCTGGAATGATCATAAAAAGTCCATCAGAAACATGACCCTGGGCCTTGAAAAATAAAATCTCAATCTCATTAATATAGATAGAAAAATCATGTTCTGGTACTACAATGTCCACTTCTGGATATAATATTGGGTATGGTCTAGTGATATAATACTCGTGATCAAAATCAACAATTTGTTGAAGGATGGATTCTTTGTTTGGGTTTTGGACTAAAGCCTGAGATGCCAAAACCTTAGCATTTGGAAAAGCTTGATAACCCATAATATGATCAAAGTCCGAATGCGTAAAAAATAAATATAGTTGATGTTGCGGATAATGATCATTAACCCATTTGGAAATAAACTGCACTTCAACCGGCAACCAATTGGGATCTACCACAATCAAGTCTCTTCCAAGATCAATCAAAGTGCTAGTGGTTCGGTACAGGGAACTCTCAAAAACGGTAATATGGGTATCTGTATATTGGATTTTCATTATTAAGCATCAAAATTGCTTTGAAGACATATTATTTGTCATCTTAATCTTTAGAAGCAAGTTCTTCCATGATTTCCTGAATGCCTTGTCGCCAATGTGGCGTGTCAATTTGGAAAGCATTATTGATTTTCTTTTTGGACATAACACTCCAATGTGGTCGCTTTGCTGGAGTTGGATATGCTGTAGTAGGGATAGGAAACACCTTGCAATTGGATAAGCTTTGTTTCATGATATATTGAGCTAGATCATACCAAGTAATGATGCCTTCATTAGCAAAATTGTAGGTATCATTAAAAGCTTGGATCAGATCCGAATTGGTCTCTGTTTGGGTGATGATTTCCAGTACTACTTTTGCTAAATGTCTTGCATTGGTAGGTGCACCGTATTGATCATTTACTACATTGATTTCTGATTTTTCCTTTCCCAGCCTGATCATGGTTTTTACAAAGTTATGACCGAAAACTGATACTACCCATGATGTTCTGATGATTAGTGCAGGTATGGAAGTCGTTCTTATATGTTCCTCTCCTTGAAGCTTTGATTGTGCATAGATTCCTTGTGGTGCAGTCACATCCGTTTCTTGCAGTGGAAATCCAGGATAGGTATGATACACATAATCAGAAGAAAAATGAACCAATCGAGTATCTAAGCCATGGAGTGCATCTGTAATATTTATGCAGGCCAAGTTATTGATTGCAAAACATAAAGACTGCTCATTTTCTGCTTTGTCCACTGCGGTATAAGCAGCACAATTGATGACGTAGTCATAAACAGTCGTAGTCAAGGCTATTTTTACAGCATTTGGATCCGTGATGTCTAAAGCATTTTTATCAAAAAAATCAAATGACATGTACTCATAAGATGCATGAATATATCTAAATTCTTGACCTAATTGACCATTAGCACCTAATACAGCGATTTTTATCTTTTTCATGAAGCCTGAAATGGTTTGTGCTCATTTAAGTTTGGCAAAATAAGATCTTTATCAGAAACGATTAAACTCTCCAAAGGTAAAATCCAATCAATGGCAAGCTGTGGATCATTGTAATTCAATCCGCCTTCTGCTATGGGATGGTAAAATTGATCGCATTTATATGCAAAGACTGCTGTATCCGAAAGAACAACGTATCCGTGAGCAAATCCATGCGGTACAAAAAGCTGTTTTTTACTGATTTCATTTAAAATAACTGAGAGGTACTGCCCGTAAGTCTTGCTGCCAGGCCTCACATCCACGATCACGTCCAGCACTTCACCTTGTACACAACGAACCAGTTTTGCCTGTGCAAATGGCGGCAGCTGATAGTGTAATCCTCTCAGGACTCCTTTGGTCGACTTGGCTTCATTGTCCTGTACAAATGTGGTGTTTCTAATTTCATCCGGCAGTGCAGATGCATTAAAGGTCTCTACAAAATATCCTCTAGCATCATTCCAAACTTTAGGTTCAAAAACCCAAACGCCTTCCAAGTGGGTAGGTATCCATGACATATGCGTTGATCTTATTTTTCCCTGAAATAAACACTCATAGACACCCCTGTGAAATTAAAATGTTTTCGCAGTTGGTTCTCTATAAAATTCCGGTAACTTACCTTTACGTGATCAGGATGATTACAGTAAAAAACAAATGCCGGATAGTACAATGGAAGCTGAGTAACATATTTAATCTTAATATATTTACCTCGATGTGACGGAGGTGGATTTTTTTCGATAATATCCAACATGAGATCATTGAGCACCGATGTTTTTATCTTTTGAATTCTATTGGCATGTACTTCGAGTGCTGTCTCTACTGTCTTATATATCCTCTGTTTGTCAAGTACTGAAGTAAACAAGATAGGCACATCATTAAAAGGCGCAATCTTTTCTTTGAGTTTCTTTTCAAAATCCCTGGCCGTATTGGTTTCCTTTTCTATTAAGTCCCATTTATTGACCAAGATGACGAGACCTTTTTTTCTTTTTTGGATCAATCCCAAAATACTTAGATCCTGCGACTCGATGCCCACCGTTGCGTCTAGCATAAGTAAACAGATATCAGCTTCTTCTAATGCTCTGATGGCCCTGATGACTGAGTAAAATTCTAAATCTTCATGAACTTTACTTTTCTTCCTAATTCCAGCGGTATCTATAAGGTAAAACTGTTTATCAAACTTATTGTACAAACTGTAGATAGCATCTCTAGTGGTGCCCGGTATATCGGTGACAATATTGCGCTCCTCCCCCATTAGCGCATTGGTCATAGAAGATTTACCCACATTGGGCTGTCCTACAATGGCGATTTTGGGAATATCAGGATTGAGAAGGTTGTCTGTTTCATTGGCGTTATCAGGAAGTACGTCCGCTATCATATCCAATAACTCGCCTGTACCACCACCGGAGATAGAAGATATAAAAACGGTATCTTCAAATCCAAGGCTCCAAAATTCATTGGCTACCATCTGTCGTTGGGAGTTATCGACTTTATTGACACAAAGGATGACTTTTTTGGGGCTTTTTCGCAGCATTCGGGCGATTTCTTCATCCAGATCCGTAATACCTGTACTTACATCTACCAAAAATACAATTACTGAAGCCTCATCGATCGCTATTTGAACTTGGCGTCTTATTTCCGCTTCAAAAACATCTGTAGAACCTTTAACAAATCCTCCTGTATCTACTACCGTAAAATTTTTGCCGTTCCAATCCGAGTATCCATAGATTCTGTCTCTGGTCACACCACTGACATTGTCAATTATGGCCTTTCTTTCTCCTATGAGCCGATTAAATAATGTTGATTTTCCTACATTGGGCCTACCTACGATAGCTATGATTTGTGACATGGTCTTGTTTTCTGGCCGCAAAGGTAGTAAAAAAGTCTTGTATTTTATATATTATACTACGGGTGTGAGTTTTGTTTGGGTAGAAGAGTGCAGATAGAGAGCCATTTATAGGACTGGCAAACTGGATTGTAAGAATATCACCGGTTCTAAGATCGAAAAGGTCATACATTTGAAATAGGAGCATTGGACATTTAAAAGCTTAGAGCAACAAACGAAAATCTAAGGGCACCTAAAAAAAGTTTATGAGTACTTGAAGAAGATTATCAAGTACTAGAAGAAGGTTGTAGAGTACTTAAAGAAGCTTATCGAGTACTTAAAGAAGGTTAATGAGTACTTAGAGAAGGTTTTGGAGTACTTGAAGAAAGTTATCAAGTACTTGGAGAAGGTTTTTGAGTACTTGAAGAAGCTTATCGAGTACTTAGAGAAGGTTGTTGAGTACATGAAGAAGCTTATTGAGTACCTAGAGAAGGTTGTGGAGTACTCAAAGAAGGTTGTGGAGTACTTAAAGAAGCTTATCGAGTACTTAAAGAAGGTTGGCAAGGAGAGTGTAAAAAATAATGTGAGAGTGTAAAAAATAATGTGTCCACTCCATCAAAAAAAAATCATTTTTTTCAAAAAGACCGCAATTCTATTCAAAAAGTACGCACTATGGTGCTAAAATTACGAACTAATTAGTTAAAAACACGAACTATTCTGTTAAAAATACGCACTAAATTGTTAAAAGTACGCACTGTTATTCAAATAGTACGCATTTATCTGTAAAAAGTACACAGTTTTATGGTAAAAGTGCGCAATGTTATTCAAGAAATAAGAACTTTTCTAGTGGAATCGGTCAGTCTGGTCAGGCTTGGAACTGCCTGAGACTGGAAGTATATATTATCGAAGTTGCACCTGTCTGCCCAGTATCAGGCAGACTAGTCTGGCTTGCAACAGACTGAAACTTCGACAAGCGGGGTATTTAAAGAAGGTTGCAGAGTAATTAGAGATGATTGTAAAGTACCTTAAGAAGGTAGTAATGGCTAAGGGTAGTGCCAAAAAGCAGAATCTACACATCTACCCCAATAAGGGTATATTTTGGTTTATGATTAAAAATATATGAAAAAAGTGGCGCAAAAGTTACACACGTAAAATTTAATTCCCTTATCTTTGATTCGATATATTTTTTTATTTACCTAATTTTTAGAACGCACATGATATATT
>CAMBRK010000135.1 GCA_945870185.1 Aureispira sp. CCB-QB1
TTTCCCATGGGTTCACATATTTTTTTAAACCCGGATTATGCATTCGAAAATCCCTGCCTGCCCTACGGTACGGCGAGGCAGGTATTCCGAAGCTAAACTTCGTGCCTTTGGCTCGACAAGGTCTGCAAATCAGAATCCGCCGCGGCGGACTATTTTTCTTTTGTAACCGTAGCGGTGCTACGCTTTTCGAATATAAATAGCTGATTTACCTGCCCGCCTACCATGTAGTGGTCAGGCTGGTTGCATTTTAGCTTCTTCCCGCTAAAGCGGGACAGGCTATGACAAAGTTCTAACGCATAATCCGGGTTATAACGATTAAGAAATCAAAAGTGTTTCCCCAGTAGGATAAGAAATTGTAAGATCAATATTAAAACGACATTTTAAACATTGGAGATCAAGATTTTAAATAAAAAGACTGGTGTCTATATGGTGTCCAATAATGGTGTATGTGTGACCAGGGTAGCTAATTGGTAGCAAATAATTCATATATAATTTGGTGAGATTTAGAGTTTGTTTCTTTCATAACTCCTTGAAAAACAAACGCCAAACAGAATTTTACTTCTATTTGGCGTCGTGATTTGTGATCTGGCTGGGATTCGAACCCAGGGCCCATACATTAAAAGTGTATTGCTCTACCAGCTGAGCTACCAGATCTCCGTTTACAGCTGCCTTTCTTCAAAAGCGACGCAAAGGTAAGATTTATTTCTAAATTTCAAATAATTTTTAAAATAAAAAAATAAATAATTTCTTTCATATGTTCTAATTTTCGATTTTAATTATCGTAAATAATTGAAAAACAATTATATGTATTATAGTGTAATTCTACTATACAAATTAAAATATCAGTTTAAAGTTTTTGTGTGGAATAGCAAATCTAGTTTATGAATACCACTTCATAATATTTGCTACCTTTGTACATCTTTTGATTTAAATTCATGAACACAC
The DNA here is from genome assembly GCA_945870185.1 of Aureispira sp. CCB-QB1. Taxonomy (GTDB): domain Bacteria; phylum Bacteroidota; class Bacteroidia; order Chitinophagales; family Saprospiraceae; genus OLB9. Next base: position 946 of record CAMBRK010000135.1, read on the forward strand.
CAGACCTATCATCATTACATTTAGCATTCGATGCAAAGAGGTTATTTAATAATCATACTGGCTTGGGCAATTATAGCCGTACCTTAGTTAGAAATTTACAATCGTGTTTTCCAAAGCATCAATATCATTTATTTACTCCCCAAGCCCCAATAAATAAAGAAACAGAATACTTTTTTGACGAAAGCAAATTTACCGTTCACGTCTCTAAGCAATGGAACCCGTTGTGGCGTATTTGGGCTGTTTCAGATCAAATAAATGAAATTAGACCAGATATTTTTCATGGACTTAGTCACGAAATACCTTTCGGTATCGACAGTTCAACAAAGAAGATAGTGACTTTTCACGACTTAATTTATGAAAAATATCCAGAACAATTTGGAATTTGGGATAGAAATTTATACCACCTTAAATATAGAAATTCGGCTAGGCGCGCTGATCACATTGTAGCTATTAGTCAGAGTACTGCATCAGACTTGGAGTTGTATTATGATGCGCCGAAACATAAATTAAGTGTAGTTTATCAATCCTGTAATGCTGCTTTTCTAACTGATAACCACGAAGGTGATGACATGAAGCAATTGAATTTCCCTAAAGACTTTTATTTGTACGTCGGATCCATTATCGAACGAAAAGGCTTGCTCCAGATCATTTTGGCATATGCAAAACTAAATGAAAGGTATCGTAAACCATTGGTAGTTATTGGTAGCGGTGATCAAAGTTATATTAAAAAAGTAAATGATTTAATAGCTTATTATCGTCTAGGAAACCACGTTTTGTTTCTAAAAAATGTAAACAATCAGGATCTCATTTCTATTTACGACAAATGTTTTTGTTTGATCTATCCATCCATTTATGAAGGATTTGGTATACCTATAATAGAATCTTTAGCTAGGAAAAAACCTGTAATCACATCAAACCTATCTTCATTGCCAGAAGCTGCAGGACCAGGTGGTTTATTGATAAATCCTTATGACCCCAACGAAATCGCTTTTGCATTGGAGCAGTTGCATCATGAGGATTATTACCAGAATCTGGCAATGCAAGGAAATAATTACGTAGTGAACCATTTTTCTAAAGAAACTACAGCACACCAATTAATGACTGTTTACCATAGTGTGCTTAACTCTTAATACTACTCCTTGGTTAGTAAAAAAATAAGATTTTACATCATTTATGTAAGTCTCAATAGTAGCTATTAATTGAGCATAACCAATTGATTTTCATTAATAAATCATGATTTCAGTTACACCTGGTATTTGATAGACTTTGCTGGACTTTGATACAGTTTCTTTATGTCACTTTACTATGTGCTTCTTTTCTATCCTTCATTCATACGATGATTATCAAGACTATGGTTTTAGTAAATGATTCTTCCTTCCATGTTAATCATTTTTGCCATTGCCGCGATAAAACAAATTTATTTAAAGTGTTTAAACCTGAATTATGCATTTGAACTTCATTGTGAGAGCGTAAATCGCAAAAAATTAGCCATTTGGATTCGAAAAGCTTAGCACCGCTACGGTTACAGAAGAAAAATAGTCCGCCGCGGCGGATTCTGATTTACAGCGATTTAGGTTCGTAATAGATTTTCTAATGCATAATCCAGGTTAAAAAGTGATTTGTTAGAATTATTTTTTTGTATACACAAGTCTAATTTTATTGATACTTTTTATGAATGTAAAATCAATAAAATTTAAAAATTATTATAATAAATATTTATTTGTGTAATAAGCTATTATTATGTATTAAATATATAATAAAATTTAAACATATAATATAATTAAAATATAATAATCAAATAAATATAGTACATTACGTATATTGTTAATATAATTATATGTTGAATAGATAAATATACTATATTTGTAAGTAGTTATAAAAAATTAAAATAAATATAACAATATTTGATATATATTAGAAAATATTATGTACTTTTGTTTCCAAATAAGGTCAATATAAATTTTAATTAATTTTATATATTTTAATTCTCAAAGCATGAAGCTCGTCTCATCTGTATCCAGCAATATTAAATTTGTGATATTGTGGTTTTTTTTATTGAATATCAATAATTTATGTGCTCAACAAGCTTCGGCATGTCCTATAGAGACTGTGACAGCTGTTACACCCAAGATAGAAACTAAAAGTGCCGCTCAAGTCAATGAGGTATTTTCTACTCATTTTTCAAAATGGAATCAGTTAAGCAAGATAAAGTTTGCGGATAACCAAAAGGCAAATATTACTTTGACCAATATTTCAAGATCTCGCATAGTGATGGGTAATAATTTGGGCTTTCAAATACCCAAGGGTGCTACTATCCATGGAATAACTTTAATGATGAAGGGTCAATCTAATTTGTACCAGAATATAGATGAGATGGAGATATATTTACTTGATGATTATGGTGAAGTCAAAGGTCAAAATAAAAAAAATACTGCAAAACTTCAAAAAGCTTGGAGCGCAAATCGAGATGGTAAAGATAACGTTTGGATGTATGGCTCAGCTACAGACACTTGGGGCACATCGTGGACGCCAGCCGAAATAAATTCTCCAGATTTTGGTTATCAATTTCAAATCAGAAGTATAACCAATGATACCATAAGAGTAGAGCTAGATCAAGTAAGTATTCAGGTAGACTATACCCCTGCTTTTTCATTTTGCGATAGTAAATGTTTAACGTTTCATATAGATAAGTATGAGCAGTTTGGATCTTATAAGTGGACTATTCCTTCTGGTTTTGATGTGGTATCGGCTTCAACTCATAAACCTACTATAGACCTTAAAATAACAACTGCTAGCTATGGATTATATCAGATATGCGTAGATGTATTTAATAAAGATGGCAGTTTTGCGGAGCGGTGTTGTAGAAATATACTATATCAAGATTGTTTGTCAGGTATAATAAAAGGAAAAGTTTGGGCTGATCATAATGATAATAAATTGAGAGAGCCATCAGATGGTAACATAACTAATGTAGTGCTTGTTTTATTTAATAGTGGAGGAATTCCTGTAGATACTACCATGTCTGATGCATTTGGAAATTATGAATTTACGCGCCTTGCTGAAGGGAATTACTATATAAAATCTGCAGAATTGCCTGATACCAAGATGATTTTTTTTATACCTGATGCTCTAGATACTAATAGTGATATCACCAATTCTTTTGGACCAGGTACTACTGATTTTATTGCAGTGGAAGTTGGAAAAACGGTTAATTTTATTGATTTCGGCTATACTCCTCTAGTTACTATAGGCGATTTGGTATGGGAAGACAATAATTTTAATGGCCTTCAAGATAGCGGTGAGAAAGGTTTAAATGGTATAAAAGTAATTTTGTTAAATGTTGATGGTAGTAAGTTTGATTCTACAACTACAAATAACCTCGGACTCTATTCATTTAGTAAAATTCCTGCCCATAGGTATAAAGTGAAGTTTGAAATCCCTTCTTTGTATTTCGCAACATTTAAAAATAGCAGTTCGCTCGAAAAGAATTCAAAAATTGATGCAACGGGCAATACAGCTTCATTTAATATTTTTAGTGGTTCAAAATTAGATGTTGATGCTGGACTATATAGACTGGCTTCTTTGGGTGACTTAGTATGGGAAGATAAAAATGGGAATGGTATTTATGATCAAAATACTGAAATGGGTATATCCGGTATTTTCTTAAGGTTGACTGGTCAATCTGGAAATGGAACGCTTGTTGACAAAACCACTAGTACAGATGCCCAAGGTAAATATAGTTTTGACTCCTTATTGCCTGGTACCTATACTATTAATGTAAATATTCCATTAAATTATTTTGCTACATTTTCTAATATTGGTGATGATGCAAATGATAGCGATTTATTAGATGGTAAGATCTCAAATATACAGCTTTTATCTGGACAGCAATCAATAGATTTTGATGCTGGTGTATACAGAAAAGGAAGCATCGGGGATTTTGTTTGGGAAGATACCAATGGGAATGGAATTCAGGATAGTGGTGAGCCAGGTATAACAGGTGTCAGCGTAAAATTATTTAAAGATACCCCAAATGTTCCAGTCGCTGTTACTTTGACCAATAATGTGGGCAATTACAATTTTGATGGATTAATTCCTGGAAATTATAAGGTTGAAGTAGAACTTCCCTCTGATTACCAATATACAGCAGCACTTCTGGGTTCTGACGTTTTAAATAGTGATGTGATCGACGGTAAGACCAGTGTTTTTGCAATCATGAGTGGCGAAAGCAACCCAAATATTGATGCAGGTATGTTCAGAGCAAGTAGTATTGGAGATTTTGTGTGGGAAGATACCAATGGGAATGGGATTCAGGATAGTGGAGAATTAGGTATTCCTAATGTAAATGTCGTACTAACAGGCACTACTTCTACAGGTCAAAACATCATGTTATCTACAATAACAAATGCTGATGGACAGTATTTATTTACAAACTTAAATCCTGGAAATTATAATATCAAAGTAGATGTTCCATCTGGATATTTTTCGGTACCTTCTCAACAAGGAAATGATATCAATAAAGATTCTGATGGAATCAATGGATTGGTTAGTAGTATTGCAATTACAAGTAACAAGCATATAAACAATATAGATTTTGGATTTTATAGACCAGGAAGTGTAGGAGACTTGGTTTGGCATGATACAAATGGTAATGGTATTCAAGATCTAGGAGAAGTAGGACTTTCTGATATTGCGTTATCTATCACAGGTGTAGGAGGTGATGGTAAGACCTACCAATCTACAACTCAAACGGATGTAAATGGAGTATTTTTATTTACCAATTTGTATCCTGGAAGCTATGAAGTTACGATCAATATTCCATCAGACTATGTACTTTCTAAAGCCAATCAAGGAAATGACAATCATATAAATTCTGATTTCAATGCTGCAGGTTTCACAACAGTTGCACTATTTAGCGGAGAGAGAAATAGTAGTGTGGATGCTGGTTTTCATAAGTTGGGAAGTATTGGTGATTTTGTGTGGCATGATATCAATGCTAATGGACTTCAAGATACTGTTGAGCCCGGCGTGGCTTCGGTTGCATTGACACTTTCAGGAATTAGTAATGTTGGTGATAATGTGTTATTGTTGACTAATACTGATACAAATGGAAAATTTCTATTTAAAGATTTGGCGCCAGGAAATTATACTTTGGGAATTGGATTGACAAACGGATATGAATTAACGTTATCTAATATCGGTATAAATCAGGAAATTGATTCTGACTTCAAAAAAATTAATACAGATAACATATCCATCCTAAGTGGTGATAAGATAATGAATATTGATGCAGGATTATTTAAAAGAAGTAGTATTGGAGATTTTGTATGGATCGATAAAGATGGTGATGGATTACAAGATATAGGAGAGATAGGTCTGGCGAATGTACACGTAATCTTGTCAGGTACAGACATGTTTGACAATCCAGTTGTTCAAAACACGACCACTTCCCAAAGTGGCTTTTATCAGTTTATCAATTTAATACCGGGCACTTACAATCTAACCTTTGGAATACCCAGCAATTTTGTCAACACTTTCAAAGGAAATGGAAGTAATAGAGGTATTGATTCTGATGCATTGGATAACAAAATTGAAAATATTGCCTTGCTAAGTGAGCAAATCAGAAATGATTTAGATTGCGGAAATTACGAAGGCGGTAACATTGGAGATTTTGTTTGGGAGGATGCAAATGGAAACGGTATTCAGGACTTAGGAGAGCGGGGAATAGAAGGTGTAAAGGTGATGTTATTAAGTAGTAATGGTTTAGTGATATCAATTACTTTTACGGATAGTAATGGCAAATATAGTTTTTCAAACGTAACACCAGGGCTTTATGCACTTGAATTTTCAGCACCCAATGGTTATACATGGACCGCGGTCAATCAAGGGACACAGCAAGCAAATTCTGATGTACTTGAAGGTAAAATACAAAACATTTATCTTTTAAGCGGAGAGCAGTTATTGGATTTTGATGGAGGACTTTTTAGAACATCTCAAATAGGTGATTTTGTTTGGGTAGATAAAAATTTTGACGGTATCCAAGATGTGAATGAAGTAGGAATCGAAGGAGTAAATGTAATTCTTTCTGGAACTTCAGGAGCTGGTACCTTAGTGAACTTAGATACTCAGACGGATGTAAACGGAAGATATTCTTTTATAAATTTGGCTCCAGGTGCATATAAAATAAAAATCACACTACCTGACCAGTATACATTTACTTTAGCAACTTCAACTTCTGATATTACCAAAGATTCTGAATCTTCCAATGGAGAAACATCAGACATCATCATTTCAAGTGGTCAAAGTAATCTTGATATAGATTTTGGTTTAGTAAAGGCAATTTCTGTTGGGGATTTTGTTTGGGATGATATTAATAGTAATGGTAATCAAGACTTCAATGAACCAGGAATTCCAAATATCAATCTGAGTATATCTGGAACTAGATTTGATGGTAAAACATTAAATCAAAGTACAATAACGGATCAAAATGGTAATTATGTTTTTGAAAATTTATTTCCAGGGACATTTACAATAACCATAAATATTCCCAATCAATATACTCCAACTCAAGTGGTTGCGGGTTCGGATCAAAATACGGATTCCAACCTTTCGGAAACCTTAAGCCATGTTACTTTTGTGTTAAATAAGGATGACTTCAGTGTTGACTTTGGATTAGTAAAATATGGATGCATCGGCGATTTAGTTTGGGAAGATCATAATTGTAATGGATTCAGAGAGCCTAATGAGCTTGGTGTAAGTGGCATAAAAGTTTTGATTGAAGGAATAGATTTGTTTAGTAGGATTGTTAAAGATACAATATTTACATCACAAGATGGAAGTTATTTATTTGACAAGATAAAACCTGGTACATATTTCGTCAATTTTGAACTTCCTTCAGGTTATGAGTATGCTATGGCGATATCTAATATGGTAAGTGTTATTAGTGGTTCAAAAGTTTTGGACTTAGATATGCCTATTTTCAGAAGAGCACAAATTGGAGATTTTGTGTGGGTAGATGGTAATAACAATGGATTACAAGATACTGATGAATCGGGTCTTGCCAATGTAAAAGTAAGCATCACAGGAACGACAAATGTAGATGCTATAAATCTTGAAACCTTTACAGATGCCAATGGTAAATATCTCTTCGATAATTTGAAGCCTGGCCAATATCAACTCGTTTTCCAGACACCAATTGGATACAATACTACACTTCAGAATGCTGGTAATCCAGATTTAGATAGTGATATCAATAGTTCAGGAAGTACAGGTATGTTTGCATTGATCAGCAACGAGAATAGACTCAGTATGGATGCGGGCTTTAGATTGGTGACGGA
>CAMBRK010000136.1 GCA_945870185.1 Aureispira sp. CCB-QB1
GCTACGGTTACAGAAGAAAAATAGTCCGCCGCGGCGGATTCTGATTTGCAGACCTTGTCGAGCCAAAGGCACGAAGTTTAGCTTCGGAATACCTGCCTCGCCGTACCGTAGGGCAGGCAGGGATTTTCTAATGCATAATCCGGGTTAAAGATAGAGATGTTATGGTCGTGCGTTTGTATCCCTTAGGTCAGCAATATTTTCGTAAAATCATTCGTCAAGGTAAAGTATATGTTGATAAAACTATGTATGCTAATCAACTTATCACTACCCAAAATACTACTTTCTTTCTCGCTCCCGAAGGTTTGGAAAATCATTATTTTTGAGTTCACTTTTTAACTATTTCAAGGTGAGAAAGAATTATTCAAAGGTCTGTATGTCTATGATAAGTGGCATTTAGAGCACCATCCAATTATAAATTTTCCTTTTTTCAATATAGGGTGTAGGGAAATGGGATTAAATAAAGCCATTGACTTGAAACTTCAAGGGATAGGTAGAGCGTATGACATAATCTTATCTGCTGAAAGTAATTCTAAAAATTTAAAGAACTTACAGATAAATTACAATCCAAAGACTATAAAAACGTAGTCATCCTTATAGTCAAATATGATATACCCTTGATGGATTATCTGGAAAAGGTTAATCTATACAAAGCATTGGAAAATAGAGATATCCTGAAGAGTTTTTATAGTGTACTCAAGGATGCAGATGCACATTTGAAACTATTATTAATCACAGGAGTGAGTAAGTTTAACCAAGCAAGTATATTTTCGGAGCTAAATAATCTTTATGATATATCTCTTGCAACAGCGTACAAGGAGATATGTGGCATCAGCCAAATAGAACTTGAGGAAAACTTCCCTTCCGAACTTGAAGCATACGATAAAGGAAAAATCAGATTATGGTATAATGGATATAGGTGGTGCTACGGTTTATAACCCATTTTCGTTGCTAAGTTTTTTTGTATATCCAGGAGATTATCAAAATTTTTGGTACACCACAGGCACGCCTACTTTCCTGATGAAGATGTGTAGGGAACAGCATCTATATAAATTTGAAGAAGTGAGTATCAATCAGGATGAATTGAGGAACTTTGATATAGAAAATCTCAAAATTATTCCCATTCTGTTTCAGACTGGTTATTTAACCATTAAAAGCGAAAATCCAACCTTAAGAAACTACAAATTGACTTTTCCCAACCAAGAGGTAAGAGAACCTTATTTGAGAAACCTTGCAGATCAATATATCGGTTCGAATAGCTATTCTTCAAGCAATATTTTGGAAACCCTTTTAGGAACTTTGGAAAATAAAGACGCTGATTTCCTAAAAATGAGTCTGAATATGGCTTTTGCCCAAATCCCCTAAGACTAATGGCAGCGAGAAAACGAGCAGTACTACCATGCGATAGTGCATCTTTTGTTTTCGCTTTTGAATGTATATATTTTTAGCGAAGTACATACTCAGCAGGGTAGGGCTGATGCCATTATCATCTATGAAAATTGAATCTACTGTATAGGGTTCAAACTCGATCTATCAGCACAAGCCGCACTTGATCAGATACTGGAGAGAGGTTATACGGAAAGATGTAAAGATAGCAGACAAACCATTCATCATATCGGTATTAACTTCAGTTGTGAACAGAAGAAGGAAGAAGAGAGCATATGGGATGATTCGGTTTGAAGAAAATTTGATTAATTATATGCCTTCCTTGTAATATGGCAGACAAGCCATTATTGATAGATAACCAAACATGACCCTTATCGCCTTTGATGGCAGTGTGTGCGAATTATAGATATTCATTTTTTCCAGTGGCATGGAGAAATATTTTTATCCTATTCTTATATATAATTATAAAGACTAACCTATTTGTAAGTTGTTTCATCATCCTGTAATCATCTTCTTTCAAAGTTGAGCTGGTTGTAAGTTGTCCATTTTCTAAGTTAACAGTGTAAATATTTCTATAAATCAGAAGATACAAGATGGCCTGAGGTTTATGGTATTAAATAAATTGACCCTATCCATACCTAGAATTATGAAATGTCTCAAGATCAAGTATCGGACTCAATGATAAAATAGGGATGTCAAAGTTGATATCTTTTGTCGGATAGTTGGAACATAGATACGATAGTTCGAGAAAATGGTTCCAGAGAAATTTTATCTTTTAGATTTCCTTTATGGATCACCGTATAAGTATCATAATTATAATTAAACCATCCATTATTATCTACTATATGTAAATCTCTAATAATAACTCCATTTGATGTAGTTTATTTTAAATCATCACAGTTTTGAGCAATAAGATAAAAACTGACAAATAATGTAAAAAGAAAAGTAAAAACATTTTTATAAAATGCCATTATGAACTGTTGTTTAAAATAAAGTCAAAAAGCAAAACTTAATTGTTTTATTCAATAAATTTATCATATAGTAAAAATACTACATTTATTTAAATAAAGAAACTATATATTAAATTTAATTTATATATCAAATTTGCACCGTCTTATTTCTAAAACGAAGCTTGTTCGTCCGACCTAAGGACCTGAATGTAATAGAACATTAAAATAAACACCTAATTAAGTGGTGTCAATTATTTATTTATCTATATATTACATTTGTATGAAAGCAAGAATTTTTATTATTTTTTTATTATTAAGTTTATTTTCTACAGCTAATGCCCAGATTACTGGTACAGTTTCTTCCATTGAATCAGTTTGTCTCTCAAATGGGTGTGTAATAATATCTAATGCTTCAAGCACTAGTCAATATTTCCTTACTGGAAGCGGAATTCCACAGATTGGTCCCGTTTTGGCTATGAATGATATGGTAGCATTTAAAGAAATCCCTCCAGGTAACTACACCATTACTGAGTTTAAGCTGGACAATACACAGCCCACTCAGTCTGTAACTGTACTAGGAAATTATGAGCAAAACTGGACATTTAATGCATCAGTTGAGTTTGATCCGTGTGTCGCTGGAACTCCAACAGTTGAAATTACGAACTTTACAATAACTAATGCGTCTCTTTCTGAACAACGGCCTCCATACACCTATAGAATTTCATCAAAAGGAGGAGCACTTCCGGGAGATGGAAGTGTTCCTCCTCCATTTTTAAGTGTTACATCTTTTAATATTCCCTATCCTAGTGGTATGAATGGAAATTACGAGATACAAGCAAAAGACGCTTGTGGTAACTACAAAACAATTAACGTTTACGTGCCGCAAACTGCACCTGCTCCAGAGCTAAACCTTAGTTTTGACAGGTTTAAAGATTGTGCAGGTGACGCAGTTTACAACGCATCTGCAACTGGTGGAATACCTGACTACATCTACACGATCATTGCTCCGAGTACTGACCAAGTTGGTACCACCAAAACTTCGGCCGGCAGTGTTCAGTTTGATTTAAAAGCTGGAGGTACTTATACCATACAAGCAATAGACCAATGTGGTGGGGTAAGAACTAGGACGGTTGCAGTTAGGCCATATCTTGCCCCAGTGGCCAGTGTGAGGCCCGGTATGGGAACATGTCAACCGTTACCAAACGGCACAGGTGCTTTTAGTATTTTTGCCAGCGCGGATGGCATCGGGCCGTATTCGGCTGTAGTTACCAACGATTGTGGGGAGCCAATTATTACAATCAACCCGCTAGCTATTGGCTCTACTCCAGTTAGAAATTTAAAGCGACCTTGTATATACACGGTAACCGTTAAAGATGGCTGTGATTATACGGCTTCCTTTATTGCAGAGCTTGTACCTCCGGGCCCAAACAAATTGCAAGCAAAGAGCTCCATCAGCTGTCCCACTGGCACATCTACCGAATATGTGCTTAATCTCGATGTGGATTCGCTACCACCCTACAATCCTTCTACTCCTTTTACTTTCCACGTAAAAGATAGTTTAGGTAATTATTTGCCAGGATATCCTTTGACATCAGTGTCGAGCTTCCACAATGTAGCTTTGCCGCCAGGCGACTATACCTATCAGGTTACTGACGCTTGTGGAGCGGACAACTCGGTGACACCCTTCAATATTCTAAAATATGAAGACCCTTCAGTTACAGTCGATGTAGTGAATATTTGTTTTGGAGCAGGCCAAGCAGTTGTAATAGGTGTTAATAATAATCAGCTATCTCCCAATACCTACAATTATAGTATTGCTGCTGGACCCACAAAAGTCGGCCAAGGTCCCGAAACCGACTCCGCACCCAATACAGGAAAATTTTCAAGTCTCCAAAGTGAAGGAACTTATACTTTCTCGTTTAATGACGGCTGCAAAACGGTATTCACAACGGTTCAGATCCCCAAATACTCACAGCCTACTTATGAAGTTGGTTTTGGAGCGCTTTGCCCAGGTAACACGACCGCCAATTTAGAAATGCTAAACTTGCAACCCGAGGGAAATGGCTTACTTGTTGGTCCTTATCGATGGAGAATCATCTCTGAAGATTCTGATCTTTACACGAGCCCTTTACCGTTCCCAAACAGCGTAGGTCAAACTAGCCCAATTTTTGCAAACCTACCCGCTAAAAACTTAGCTAACGGTGTAGCGACATATATGATATTAGGAAATGACGGATGCAAAAACTCATTTATGGGACAAGGCAAGATAGGTGTTTTGCCTGATGAAACATTAGTTTTGAATATGACTAGTATTTGTGCTGATGGAAATAGTATCATTAAAGCCAGAGTTAGTACACCGATTGTCGGGGGAACATATATATACTATAGAGACGGGATAGAAGTTGCAAGAAGTACAAATCTTTTTACCTTTATTATGAATGCAATGCCTGGAACCTATACCGCAAGAGTATTTCCTAAAATTAATAGTGACCCTACATGTTCTACTGAAACACCTGGCGTAGCCGTCCTTGCAAATTTTGAAGCAGCTTGTACGGTAGATTCTCAACCAACTTGTGATGACCGTAATAGCGGATCAGCGTCTGTTTCTGTTATTAATGGTTTCCCTCCTTATTCTTTTGTGTGGAGTAATGGAGCGACAACTTCTAGTATTAATGGACTTTCTCCAGGAACCTATACGGTAGTCGCAACGGATGCTTCATTTTGTATGGTTACTTGTACAGTCAATGTCTTAGCACCAAATAACTGTTGCGATATCAATGCCATATCTATCCAAAGTTATGAATGCATAGAAAATGGTACTCCATCTAATATGGCTGACAATCGCCTCAGGGTAGGGGTGTTAGCCACCAATTTAAGCACCAGTTTGACTACCTATAATGTGACTGTTCAGGGTAATACGGCAACAGTGACGCCGAGTAGTGGTACATATGGTACACCTACTTTCTTTACCTTAGGGCCAGGATCAGCTGGTGGTGGAGCCACCTTTGTCCTGGTCTTGACAGATGCTGTGACGGGAGCTTCATGTAGTAGGACAATAAATGTAACAGATCCCCGGAATTGTGATACCCAAAATCCTCCAGGAGGATGCCCAACGCCGCAATGTGGTACAGCAACGATACAGGACAATGGCAACTGATAGATTTGATGATTTGTTTAAATTGCTGAACTGCTGAATTACAAACCAGCCTGACTGACGTTTAATCGGCAGGCTGGTCTACAAATCAAGCAATATAAAAAATAACGCTTTCATAAAGAGGGGCCTTCACAAAAGAGTGAGGGTTCTTTTTTTTTTGTACGTACCTGTTCGGATGACTCTGATGTGTGCGGATTTGCTAAACTGCCGATTTGCGGTATTGCTTGTGTAGCGTGTGCTCCACATTATAAGGGAATTGTAATAGGTTTCCAAAACTTGTTTGGAAGTGTAAAAAAGTATTGCAACCTCAGATTGCAAAGCCATTAAAGTTCCCCACGCTGCATAGAGCCTGCAACAACAATCATATTAATCAAATAAATCATAACTTGTCACGGCTTCAGCGTGAGTACGGACAAATGCTACATTGCGGATTTGTTAAACTGCAGATTTGCGGAATTAATAAAATGCAAAGAACGAAAGACTCTCCTCCTTTTTAAGCCTGACAATCTTTAATTATTAAACGAATTTTAAATTTACTTTTGATTTGGGTAAAAAATAAATGGTAAAGTTAAATATTTAGCAAAAAACCAATTTATACAAAACTATTCTAAATTTGGGAAAAATGAAAGTTTCCAAAAAACAAAAAAGCACTATTACAAGTAATAAGTGCTTTTTTTTTGTGGGAGGCTAATGGGGCTCGAACCCACGACCCTCGGTACCACAAACCGATGCTCTAACCGACTGAGCTATAACCTCCATTTTAAAATGTTGCCACAAAAGTATGAAAACTTTTAAATTCATGGATACATTTTAGTAAAAAATAATTGGTTCGTTAAAATTTATAATTGAAAATACTCTTTTGCTATCTGTTAAGCATTAGCCATGGTTTTTTAAAATGCTTGTAAATCAACCTTTTGGAAAAAATGCGTTTCTTTTGTTTATTTATTTTATCTTTGCCCTATGTTTTAAAGAATAATTATGTTTCATCAATCTTAGTTTAGTGCAATTTTATTCTGGAAGATTTTGCTTTTTCTAAAGCCGGTGTACACTTCAGTTCTATTTTTTGAAGCGCAATATCAAGAGAAATAGAGCGATAGACATTGATGCATTTCACCTAAAATATTTTTAAGTGAATATATATAGTTACATCTTAATACTTTTTCGTCTGAATTAAAAAATTGAGCAGTTTTGCAAGAATTATCGGCAGATCACTTTTTTCAACTTATACGTACTAAGCCTGATGAAGCTTTGCAAAACTTATACGTAAGCTATTATAGCGTGTTGTGTAATCATGTTTTTATTTTGCTGAAAGACAGAGATATTGCTGAAGATATTGTGCAAGAGGTAATTTCAGATATGTGGGAAAAGAAAGAATCCATCATCATAAGTCAGTCAATTCTGCCTTATCTCAAAAGAGCTTGTCGTAACAGGGCTTTGAATCATATACGAGATCATAAACGCTGGGAAAACGAAAATGAAGAGATGCTTTTGGTGCAAGATCATGCAGCAAATAAAGATATGGAATTGGAAACACAAGAATTGGATGAATTAATCTCTGAATCCATAGCTCAATTGCCTGAAAAATGCAGAATTGTTTTTTCACTGAGTAGGTATAAGAGTATGAGTTATCAGGAAATAGCTGATAATTTGGAAATTTCAGTCAAAACCGTGGAAAACCATATATCTAAAGCATTGAGAATTTTGAGAGAAAAAATTTATGAAATTAACATTAAAGAATAGGGGGATATGTTGATTATAGTTTCATATAAAAAAGAAGTAGCATGAGTGAGGCTGATAAGATAAAACTAATTCACTAATACTTGAGTCAAGATAAGACCAGTCAAGTATCTACTGAATTTCAACAATGGTTGGATTCAGATCAAGAACACATTATCTTATATCAACACATTCAAAAAATATGGGAAGCTGCTACTACCACTAAAGCTCTAGATTTCGACCATAATCAAGCTTATCTCAAACATCAATCGAAATTAAAACAAAGACAACTAAAGATCGAACTGTCAAGTAATCTAAGGCGTTTGTTTAGATATACAGCATCTCTTGCGGCCCTATTGATTTTGGTTTTAAGTTGTGTATTCTTGTTTAAAATGTATCAATGCCTGAATAACGTTGACCGTTTTAAACTAATTCGTTTTCATAAATTTTAATCTCTTTTTTAGAGATTACATCTTGGATCAGAGACTGGGTTTACTGTGGATTGTAGGGGCTAGAAGCCCCTACAATCCACACTTTTTTTGCCGAATGACTCCTTTGTCGTCACCTGGGTTTGCTGTTGCAAAGATAATATTTCTTTTTCAACTTCCACAGGTGTTTTATATTTTAAACTTTTATGAGGTCTTTCTGAATTATAAAGTTGTACTGTTCGGATAACTTCTTTAATTAGGGCCTGCTTGGTGTAATATAAATTAATGATTATCAATTATATATGTACATATTCGTAGATTTCGTTGCACGGGAATTTCTTCAAAACTCCTGAATCATTTGCACATCATTTAAGCTTTTGCCCTGTGCGGGCCTGCCTGACGGCAAGGCAGGCGGCATTTTCTTTTTTTCTTTTTGCTTACCCTTATTACTTTGTAATGCTAGCCCAGAAAAAAAGTAAACAACCTGTCACGCTTTGCGTGAAAAAGACCAGTTCAAAAAAAGGTAACTGAATGGTGCAGCTTTGCTGCATTGGAGTGATACGAAATCACTCAAAAATGAAGGCACTGAT
>CAMBRK010000137.1 GCA_945870185.1 Aureispira sp. CCB-QB1
CCGCCCATCCCTTTCGGGTTCCTTCACTTCTCGCATTGTCATGCTCGACCATAAAGGATCGTTCAGTCCTGCATTTTTCTATCGCCTTGATTATCAGATGTTAACTCTTAGTATTCTTCCTTGGCGATAGACGCACTTTTGACTCTTCCATTCTCTATCGCTTGTTTTTTGAACGATATCCTAGACCTATAGCAATAACTTTTTTGAAAGAATTTGACTTTTTCAGCAAGCCCTACTTACTTCAATCTTTGTCTAAACCCACAATATTTGTAGGCTCCGGTATTGATTATATTCTTCGAATACAGTATATTTAATTCTAAATTGTTTCATTAAAGCCTTCATTCTTTCACTGACAATAAAGCTAAATGTTGGATCCAGTTCAAAATAAATATCGTCATTTGGCGTTCCAATGACATCTACAAAATAATAATTTTGGGATGGTATTTCACTATTATAATACTGCGGATCTAATTTATAAGTAATTAACCGTGCATTATCAAGACCTGTATATCCAGCATCAATAATCGCATCATACAATTTGGCAGCAACATATAGGTCTCTTCCAGCACAAAAAATGTCATCTGGGTAAACAAGAAATACATATTCTACATGGTACGTCTTTATAGGAAAAAACCTAAAGTCAAAAATTGTATTTTCCCCTTCTTCTCCAAACGAGCTTGGTTTTAGAAAATATTTTTTATCCATAAAATCAATTATTTTGGAAAAAATTTGTAAATATCTTTTCTGTTTAGGATTCTGACCAAAATAATAATATGATCTTCGACAATTAGACCTACTCTATATTGCCTTACCCTTATCCTAATCCTAAATGCATTATCAGATCCCGCAAGTTTTTTAAGATTTTTAATCTTTCTTAAATCGTTGGATAACAACAACTCATCAATAATTTCTTTTACAAGAAAAACAACTTTTTCATTTTGTATTTTTCGTAAGTCAGATAAAAACGTAGTCTTAAACTCTACTTTCATTTCCAGCCCAATGCATTATATAATTCTGCTATTGGTTTTGTAGTTTCTTCTTTAACATCAAGTATAGCTTTTAATAAAGCTTGATCTTCCTTTTCTGTATCTGAAATAAAAAATTTTACCTTCATATCTTGAAGAACAGCTTGTAATTCTTCACTTTGCTTTTTGTTTTTCGGCCTTATGATGATATCGTTCATATAATTACTAATTATGAAATGCAAAGATAAATTTTTATTTATTCGAAGCCTGAAAAATAATTAAAATGATAGTGAACTCAATTATATATTCTAGGTAAACCCACAATCTCCATCACCATCATAGATTGTACTTTCATGAAATGGCATGATTGGACTTAGGGTTTTGGAAATCAGATATTTTCGGCTGATTTCTTTAGAAAACGATTGGATGCTTTTACTTTTTTGAAGGTAATCGATCAGTTCTTGGGAGTACAAGGTCATTGTTGTGACTCGATGTTTTTTAATAATATCTTTTACAGTGCGTGATAAGAGATCAGGTGGACAAAAATGTGTAAAGTAAGGTATTTTGAGATGGCCGTTTCTGATAGTATAAATCATGATACCCCGGGTATTGTGCGTAGAATCTTTTATAAATACAGCGGCACATTTAAACTGGTGGGAGTAGGAAGTGAAATGATATCTTTGGGCTTCTGTTTCATTTTCCCCTTCCAATACCCATGGAAATTGCATCAGCCAATGGAGTTCATCTGCTGATCTTTTAAAACCTGAGGAGTCATGGTCGTGATTTAAGACAGATATCGTTTCTTCTGATAAATGTGTACTTTCTTCTAATGGGTCCTTTAGATTTTCTCCAAAAAAGTTGCGGATGTTTATGACTGCATTCAAGCTTTGATCTACGATTTTTAAAACAGGTTTTAGTTTGATAAAAATACAGTGTTTTGGTGGTAAGATAAATGCCAAATCAGATTGGATGTACCATCTCCTACCTTTCAATGTAAGCCAAGGATCAAAAAGGTTTATTTTTTGGTAAAGACTTCCTGCTTCTGCTGTAAATTCAGTAAGTATGATGCGATGGTCCCAAGTTTCAAAACAGGACTGTATGAGTTTTTGCGCTATCTTTTTTCCTCTATGCGCAGGATCTACCCAAAGACAACTCATCCAAGCCAAATGAACTTTTGCATTATCTTTTGTAAAATAGTCATCGGGTAGGGCGCCCAAATATCCTGCTATCTGACCATCTTCGTAGGCTACAAACAATAAGATATCATCTTCCAGAGCTCTTGGGTTATGACATTGAGAAATCGCTCTATGAAAAGAAATTGGAATGACCCTTAGATCTTTGAATGTCTGCGAATTTACATATTGCTCTAAATCTTTTCGGTTGTATTTTTTGATTTCTAACATTTCCAGTGATTTGAGTTCAAACTATCTCTTTCTCATATTCTTGTTAAAAAATGCTTTCACCATAAAATATAAGTACTGCTTATAAATAATTTGTGAAGCGGTTTTACGACTTTCTTCCATGGGTATTCTATGCAAAACACGCGAGTCGATATCCTTTTTTATTCCAGCAGTACCAAAAATCATATCAGCTGAGACACTTTTGAAAAAGGAAGATGACACTCCATATTCTGTAAAAGGAAAGGCAAAAATTCGATCTTGTGAATGTGTTAATTCTTGAATTTCATCCAAAGACACGCTGGTTTGCCTTAGTTGCTCTGACTCGTTAATATCTGCAAAATAAGGGTGATCGATGCTATGTGCACCTATGTTAAATCCATCATTTTTCATTTCTGCCAATTGTGATGTGGTCAAATAAGGTTGTACTTGTTTTAGATATTCATCAAACCGTACATTTAAGGTGTTGGCCAGACTGTTGATGGTGTTGATATTACCATATTTTAGGCTCAGCAGATACGATTTAATATCTTGGGTTTGGAGCAACGCTTCTATATTTTTGACCGCTGATGGTTGAAGTTTATGGATTTCTTCTATCAAGATCGATATCTTATATCTGAAAAACATGTCTTTATTGTCTATAAATGCGGTATTGCAAAAAAAGGCTGCTGGAATTCCTTTACTGATTAAAATAGGTCTTACCACATGATACATTTCTGACAATCCGTCATCGAAACTCAGGTAGAATCCTGGTTTTGTTCTTTTTTTATCTTGATTCAGGTAGGACTTTACGTACGAAAGATCCATTGGCTGGTAATATTGGAGCAAAAAATCCAAATCTTCGATAAATTCCTTTTGACTTTTGGCACGGTATAAGTTTCTAATGTGTACGGGAGTATCATCACTTACGATATGGTAAAATGGAAAAATTACTTTTTGGCCAGTAAGTTTGATGAGAGTTTTTAACATCTGTTATACTCCTTATTTGTTGATACACGAAATCATACCAAGTCGAAAACCCGGATATCTGACCAAGTTTAAATTTTTTGGATAATGATATTACCTGTCATATCTGGACTTGGTTGGATACCCATGACGGAAAGAATACTGGGTGCTAAATCGCCTAGTTTACCATCTTTTACCAGATAATTGGTTTTATTTACATCATTGCCGACAAATATAACAGGTACAGGATTGGTAGTATGAGCAGTATTGGGACTTCCATCCGGATTGACCAAAAGGTCTGAATTTCCATGGTCGGCGATAATGACTGCATTGTAATCGTATTTTGCCAATGTTTCTAGCAATTTGCCCAGGCATGTATCCACGGTTTCTGCTGCTTTTACGGCTGCTGTAAATACACCGGTGTGCCCTACCATGTCTGCATTAGCATAATTAAGACAGATGAAGTTGGGCTTTTTCTCATCAATGTATGTGATCAGTTGGTCAGTGATCTCCACAGCACTCATTTCTGGCTGCAGGTCATAGGTCGGTACTTTGGGAGAAGGCACCATGATACGATCTTCGCCTTCAAATTTTTCTTCTACACCACCATTAAAAAAGAAAGTAACGTGAGGATACTTCTCAGTTTCAGCAATTCTCACTTGGGTCATTCCAGCTTCAGATATCAATTGTCCCAAAGTATTTTTGAGATTATCTTTTTCGAATACCACCTGAATGTTTTCGAATGTCTGATCGTAATTAGCAAACGTAACATAATACAACCGCATTTTATGCATATCATATTCAGCGAAGTCTTTTTGAGTGAGAACTTCAGTCAACTGTCTAGGTCGGTCAGTTCGGAAGTTATAAAAAATAACTACATCATCTTCACGAATAGTAAATTGATCTTTAGATAGACTGTCATTGTACATAGGTAACAAAAACTCATCTGTTTTGCCTTCGTCATAGCATTTTTGAATGTCCGTGAGTAAATCGTGTGATGCAGTTCCTATGCCGTGTACCAATAAATCATAAGCTATTTTGACCCGTTCCCATCTCTTGTCCCTATCCATGGCATAATATCTGCCTACTACCGTGGCCACATGTACATTAGTATTTTCGGTTTTTGTCAATATGTTTTGCAAGAAGTTTTTACCTGATTTGGGGTCAGTATCTCGACCGTCCATAAAGGCGTGTATATACACTTCTACATCACCATCATAGTTTTGGAGAATGTCGCACAAACCCATTAAATGATCTATGTGTGAGTGTACGCCACCGTCAGAAACCAAGCCCAACAAGTGAATTTTTTTAGTGTTGTTTGAAGCAAATTGCACTGCATCTACAAAAACTTGATTGGAAAGCAACTCTTTTTCTCTGATAGCTTTATTGATGCGCGCAAGCTCCTGATATACCACTCTACCTGCTCCAATATTGATATGACCTACTTCTGAATTTCCCATTTGACCTTCAGGCAGTCCTACATCTTCGCCAAAGGTAGTTAGTGTTGCAGCAGGATAATTTTCAAACAGATGATCCATGATGGGTGTATAAGCCGCGGCTATGGCACTGACAGACTTATCTGCATTGATACCCCAACCATCCAATATAACTAAAGCAAGGTTTTTCATTTCTGAATTATTTTAAATTATTAAATAGAATTATAACATATTAATTACTAAATTATAAATGAATATGTGCTAAATTTGTGACTTTAATGATTTTTTAACATCTAAAATGAACCAAAATGATTTCATTTTACGTTTCAAGTGGTGTGCAAACATAATATAAATAAATTAAAGTCGTTTGTATAGTGTACATAAATTGTTTTAATAAGTGATTTTTTAAATAGGAAATAAGTTTTAGAATAAAGAAAGTAATGAAAAATATAGTTGTATTATTCTTTTTGGTCATGACAAGCGGTCTGAATGCGCAGAATGAAGCTTCATTTTTTGCAGCATTAAAAAACAATGACACCAGTATCATGGATACTTATTTGGAAGATAATATCGATTTTTGTCTTTTTGAAGATCAACAAATCATGTCAAAAAGTGCAGCTCTAACGAAATTGAAATCTTTTTTGACTAATCATAAAATATCAGCCGTAGAAGTAATCCATAAAGGAAGTTCTAAAGATAAGTCATCCAGATATAAAGTAGCTAAACTTACTACAAACAAGGATACTTTTAGAGTATTCGTATACGCTTCGGGTGAAATTGGCGCCAAAACAGTAAAAGAAATCAGAATAGATAAGTTTTAATTTTTACGTGTCGTAAAAAAGTATACCAATTGCTCTAAGCTTTGACGTGCGTCACTAGGAGGATATGTATGTAAAATTTCTATAGCTTCGTTTTGGAATTTATACATGACTTCTTCAGCATACGACAATCCATTCATTGATCTGACAAAAGAAATCACTTCTTTGACCTTGACCGGGTTTTCACTATCATTTTTGATATAATTGATAATCTTATTTTTGGTGGTCTTGTCAGCATTGTTAAGTGCATAGATAAGCGGCAGTGTCATTTTTTTTTCTTTGATATCTATACCTCTAGGTTTTCCTATCTCGTCATCGCCATAGTCAAATAAGTCATCTTTGATTTGGAAGGCGGTACCCAGTTTTTCTCCAAATAACCACATTTTACGGATAGATGTTTCGTCTTCAGTGACTGAAGATGCTCCTGCAGAACATGCTGCTGCTATCAGAGAAGCTGTCTTTTGCCTGATGATTTCATAATAAATGGATTCATCTATGTCTAGTCGTCTAGCTTTTTCCATTTGAAGCAATTCTCCCTCAGCCATTTGCTGGACTGCGGTAGATACAGTTTGAAGATGTCTGAAATTTTTGGTTTCCAAGGCTACTTGCAAGCCTTTAGTAAGTAAAAAATCACCCACCAAGACAGCAATCTTATTTTTCCAGAGTGCATTGACCGAGAAAAATCCGCGTCTTTCATACGCATTATCTACTACATCATCATGAACTAAGGATGCAGTATGCGAAAGTTCTATTAAAGATGCAGCAACATCGGTAGAAGCATTGATATTCCCACACAATTTGGCACATAAAAACACCAAGATAGGGCGGACTTGTTTGCCTTTTTTTTGTACAATGTAGTAAGTAATCTTGTCCAATAAAGGTACGGAACTCTTCATCAGGTCTTTGAAACTGCTTTCAAAATCCTTTAACTCTCTTTCTACAGGTTTTTTAATTTCATTAAGGGATGGTGTCATTCTAATTTTTCAGTCAAAAACAGCACAAGTTACCACAATATTACAACCCATTCATAAAAAGTGATCATAATCATATTGTACTTGTAATGTAAAACAAACAATAAAAGGATCAACAGGTTTTCATGGTCTACCATCTATTTATTAAGTAGAGTAAAATTTTATTCTACAATAGCCCAAATAAGAAAATAAAATTATAAATTTGCCAAGTTTTTGTTATCAAATAAAGGATATTTTTATTTTTTGATAGCAGGTTGATGTATTTACAATTATTTTTATTTTGTTAGAGATATTTAGGAAGAATCTTTTTGTTAATAATTTTTTGATGCTCTTTTACATTTTTATTGTAAGGATTGGAACGCTATTATACCCGATATCATTTCAATTAAAAGAAGCAGAAAGCAATATTCTTCAAAAAATTGTTTATTTAAGTATTCCTGATGCATTGTGTCAAAATATAGTAGCGTGTATATTGATCTATTTTCACATTTTGCTCCTCAATTATATCTTTTCTAAACATAAATTGGCCAGAGAAACTACCATGTTTTCAGGGGTATTTTATACACTGTTTGTGAGTTTGGTGGTAGACAATAATGCTTTACTACCGGTTTTAATAGCTAATACATTTATGCTATTGGCATTAAAAAACATCTTGGATACATTAAAAAATAATCAGGCTACTTCTTATATTTTTATTTCAGGTTTTATGATTGGGATAGCTTCATTGTTTTACTCGCCTTATTTTGTATTTATAGTTTTTGGAGTGATATCTTTGCTACAATTAAGGTCTTTTAAAATTTTGGAGAAACTTCAGTTTTTTATAGGTACTTTCATTCCATATTACTTCTTATTTGCTTACCGATATTGGCATGATATTCCATTTGTGGAGC
Source organism: Aureispira sp. CCB-QB1 (assembly GCA_945870185.1). Taxonomy (GTDB): domain Bacteria; phylum Bacteroidota; class Bacteroidia; order Chitinophagales; family Saprospiraceae; genus OLB9. The sequence continues at coordinate 7,423 of CAMBRK010000137.1, forward strand.
TTAATTTTATAAAAAACATTTTTTTCAGGTGGCCAGCATTAAATATACACAACTTACTGATTTTATATGTTTCTGCTGTAATATTGATATTATCTGTATTTTTTTCAATAATCAATTATGGAAATATTACTTCTAAGAAAGCTTTTCAGACTCAAAAAAAGATTGATATTTTTTATTGGTTTATGCTGTTCTGCTTGCTGTCTTTTTTGATATTCAGTACTGACAATACGAGTCATCTGATTACATTGAGCATACCATTGGCCTTGCTAATTTCGATAGCGGCGAGTGAATCAAAAAACAGAATATTTTATGAGTTGTTGCATATATTCTTAATAGCTTTGATTTTTATAGGGCAATTCAAGTTAATTAATTTTTAAAAGCAAAACAAAGCGTTAAACATTTATTAAAGTAACACCAATCACACATAATCATACAAATTGACCTTATTTTTGTAGCCTATTACCTAAAATTGTTGGACGTTTTAGAATCATTAAAATTTTATAAAAATTGAATATGAAAGTTTTCGGATTATTTGTTTCTTTGTTTTTTCTGACATCTATAGAAATGGTAGCTCAAAAAGTGTCTCCCGTCTCGTGGAAATTTGAAATTATTAAAATCAACACGACCGACTATGAGATCACCGCTACAGCTACCATGCAACCATCTTGGGTTCTTTATTCACAATTTACTAGTCCTGACGGGCCTATACCTACACTTTTTTTAGTGAATGGTGCTGAAGTAAAG
>CAMBRK010000138.1 GCA_945870185.1 Aureispira sp. CCB-QB1
TCCCGACGGAAACAAACGCAGTCACGCTTTAGCGTGAAAAAATCTACCTGACTCCGTAGGTAGACAGGCTCGCCTTTGAGATTCGTTCTTTGATTTACTGTTTCAATTATTTTTATTTCTTCTTTTTTATTTCCATTGTTTTGGCTCAAACAGTTTTTTGTTTATACCGTCTTCAGTGACTATTAAGCTAAAGACAAAAAGGCGGAAATAAAGCACTTTCCAAAATTTAACTAATCTATTTAAAACAATTTTACTTTTTGTGCAATTTGTTATACACACTTTTTTATTTTATTGTCCAACATGTAAAAAGAAATAGGTTTATAAACATATAAAATTCCAAATCACTTGGTCAGGATTGACTACATTTGCAATCTAAATCAAAATCTAGTGTCTAACCAACAGTCTGGCGCGTATATCAAGATTCATATTGCCGTACTATTATTTGGCTTTACGGCTATTTTGGGTAATCTGATCCAATTGCCTGCAGTGATGATCGTGTGGTGGCGCGTTCTACTGACATCGATCAGTTTGTTGTTTTTTATTGGTTTTGGCAGGACTTTGAAAGATTTACCGCCGGCGCTCATCAGAAAATATGTTGTGATTGGTATCGTCATCGGATTGCATTGGATATGTTTTTATGGTTCCGTAAAGTTGTCTAATGCTTCCATCTGTTTAGTGTGTATGAGTACCACATCCTTTTTTACATCATTAATCGAACCATTAGTCATCAGGACTAAGATCAATAAAATGGAAATGATGATAGGCGCGATGATCATACCTGGCATGGTACTTATTGTCAATAATTTGGATATATCTTATTATTATGGAATAGGGGTAGGCTTGTTGTCAGCATTACTCGCGGCGGTATTTTCTACTATGAATAAAGCCCATATTAAAGGTGCAGATCCCTATACGATATCTTTTATAGAGATGAGTGGAGCTTGGGTCATGATTTCATTGATGTTGGGTGTTATGGCTATATTGGGGTTTACGCAGCAAGTTTTTTTTCCACCATCTATATCTGATTGGCTTTGGTTGATTGTATTGGCTTTGTTATGCACTACATTGGCACATGTATTGACATTAAAATCTCTACAGCATATATCCGTTTTTGCATCTAACCTGGTGATCAACTTGGAGCCGGTTTATGGTATTTTACTAGCTATATTTATTCTGAAAGAACATAAAGAGCTCAACCCAATGTTTTATCTAGGTACCGCTATCATATTGCTTTCTGTATTTTCTTATCCAGTCATTCAAAAATATAGTCAAAAGGTTGCATAATGCAAGATTTCTTACAAGATATAAACGAATATTGTGAGCGTAATAGTACTTCACAAGATGCACTACTGAATCAGATCGAGCGTGCTACCCATCTCGAAACATTGGCACCCAGGATGTTGTCTGGTTCTATGCAAGGTATGTTGCTCACTTTAATAAGTAAAATGGTTGCTCCCAAGGTAATCTTGGAGATTGGCACCTTTACAGGCTATTCTGCCATATGCCTTGCTAAGGGTTTAAGAGCCGGTGGTAAACTCATCACTATAGAATACAATGAAGAGAGTGCTCACATAGCCCATAGATTTATAGCGGAGTCACCTTACAGTCAGCACATCGACTTGATCCATGGTGACGCCAAGCTCATTATACCTACGTTGGATATGGAATTTGATCTTGTTTTTATTGATGCTGACAAAGATGCCTATGGATTGTATTATGATATGGTCATAAACAAATGCAAATCAGGCAGCATCATTTTGGCTGATAATGTGTTGTGGAGTGGTAAAGTGTTGGATGCCGAGCCCGATAGGAAGACAGCAGCCTTGGTATCTTTTAATGAAAAGATAGTCTTAGATGACCGGGTTGAAAACGTTATTTTACCTATCAGAGATGGGATCAACCTGATCAGAAAAATTTAATTTTAACCTTTATAACCAAAAGATTGTTTATTGCTAAGTTAACACATAAAATGATGCATAAATTTCACGTTTTTCTTGTTATATTCACATTCCTTTTTTACTCCTGCAGGGGACAAAAAGATATGTCCATTCAGACTCCCACACAAGTGAGCTATACTATAGAAAATGTGGTTCCCGAGCTGGAAATTCCCTGGGGTATGGCTTTTTTACCAGATGGAAGTATACTTATTACGGAGATCAAAGGTCAATTAATTCACTTTAAGGATGGTAAGAAAACGGTCGTTTCAAACACACCTGATGTCTATGCTCGAGGGCAAGGTGGTTTTTTGGATGTAGTATTGCATCCTCAGTATCAGCAAAATGGCTGGATTTACTTCACTTATTCATCCAAAGAAGGTACAGAAGGTGGCGGAAATACTGCCTTGATCAGAGCCAAGCTTAAAGATGGCGCTTTGACTGATGTTCAAACTTTATATAAAGCGTCACCCAATACCACTAAGCCATATCATTTTGGTTCAAGAATAGCTTTTGATTTAGAAGGATTTGTATACTTTACGATAGGTGACCGAGGAGAACATTTTGTAAATCCACAAGATCTGACGAAAGATGGTGGCAAGGTGTATAGATTAAAGGATGACGGCACTATACCTACAGATAATCCATTTTTTAATCAAGCCCATGCTAAACAAGCCATCTGGTCCTATGGACATAGAAATCAGCAAGGTATGACTAGACATCCTGAGACGGGAGCTATCTGGACTCATGAACATGGTCCACAAGGTGGTGATGAAATCAATATCGTTTCCAAAGGACTCAACTATGGATGGCCAATAATTTCTTACGGTATTAATTATGACGGATCTATCCTGACCGAAAAGAAAGAAATGCCCGGCATGGAACAACCTTTATATTACTATGTACCTTCTATAGCTCCCAGTGGCATGGCTTTTATAGATTCTGATCGATATGGAGATTGGAAAGGTAATTTATTGATTGGCGCGCTTAAATTTCAGTATCTGGAGCGTCTCGTCATCCAAGATGGTAAAGTCATTTATAGAGAAAAACTGGCCACCGATATAGGCAGAGTGCGAAATGTCAAGATGGGGCCTGATGGACTGATTTATCTAGCAGTAGAAGGTAAAGGTATTTTTAAACTGGTTCCCAAAGCATAAATTTCACCAATATAATGAAGAGTTTAATTTTTTCAGTCGTGTTGTTTTCAGTTTTATTTCAAAATGATGACCTTACTAAAAGTATAGCCAGAGGCAAGGAAGTGTACACAGACTTTTGTGTGACTTGTCACAAACCTGATGGCACCGGTACCCCAAAGTTTTTCCCACCACTGGCCAAAGCCGATTATCTTACAAAGCAAAGAGAAGACGCCATAAGATCTGTCAAGTATGGTCAAAAAGGCAAAATAACCGTCAATGGAATAGATTATAATGGTATGATGCCCAATCCCGGACTGACCGAAGATGAAGTAGCTGACGTCATGAATTATATACTCCATAGTTGGGGAAATAGCGGGTCGAAAATGGTGACCCTGGATGAGGTCAAAAAGGTAGAGAAGAAGTGATGGCATGACAAGTTCTACTTTCTTTCATTTGAATTAAATAGGGCCTGCTTGGTGTAATATAAATTAATGATTATCCATTATATATGTACATATTCGTAGATTTCGTTGCACGGTAATTTCTTCAAAACTCCTGAATTATTTGCACATCATTTAAGCTTTTGCCCTATGCGGGTGGCATTTACTTTTTTTCTTTTTGCTAACCCTTATTACTTTGTAATGCTAGCCCAGAAAAAAATAAACAACCTGTCACGCTTTGCGTGAAAAAGACAGTTCAAAAAAAGGTAACTGAATGGTGCAGCTTTGCTGCATTGGAGTGATACGAAATCACTCAACAATGAAGGCACTGATCTAAACTTAGATCAGCTAGGTGTATTGTTGTGCATTCCCGACCTACCCATCCCTTTCGGGTTCTTCACTTCTCGCATTGTCATGCTCGACCATAAAGGATCGTTCAGTCCTGCATTTTTCTATCGCCTTGATTATCATTCGTTTATTTTTAATATTCTACAAAGGCGATAGACGCACTTTTGACTCTTCATTTACTATCGCTTGTTTTTTGAACGATATCCCAGCCTAATAGCAGTCATTAAATTGAATGATTCTGAATTTTCAGCCGGCCCTAATTAATGAGATACTTATATGAACTTGGATAGTAAAAAACTAAAATTTTAATGGGTAGGACTTATGTCGATTTGGATATATTTTCGATAAATGTAAGTCATCTTTTTTTACAATCTTGTTCCTTTTGCCTATCAGTTATGCATTGTCAATCTGATTTAATATGTATTTCATCTACTTAATCCTTAAAATTCAATTTCAAATCGTACATTTGCGCCAAATTTTACAAATAAATAATGGAACGTAATCAAATCATAGGTATCGTATTGATCATGGCAACTTTCATGCTTTGGACTATCACTTCTGCTCCAAGTAAGGAAGAAATGGAAAAATCACAGCAAAGGAAGGATTCCATAGCCTTAGCACAGCAAGTTGTTCAAGCAGATGTAAAAATAGATTCTTCAGTTGTATTACCTGCAGCTGCAACCAACGATTCTGTAAAAACACAACAAAATAGTATCAGATATGGTGCTTTCGGCCCTTCAGCATCAGGTTCAGAGGAATTTTCAGTTATTGAAAACGAATTGGTTAGAATTACTTTTACCAACAAAGGCGCTAAAATTAAAGAAGTTTTACTTAAAAAGCATTACAAAACCATTACTGATAGCACTGGAAAGGATGGAAAAGAATTGGTGAAAATATTGAATAGTCCAAATAATAAATTTGACTACCAACTACCCGTTAATGACGCCATAAATAAATCGATCAATACCGCTGAACTTTATTTTGCTGCTGAAGTTAAAGGATTGAGTATTACTTTCAGAGCGAACACATCGCAAGGTGGTTACTTCCAACAAAAATACACCTTGAGTCCGGAGAATTACTCATTGGATTATAGTATCTCTACTAAAGATTTGGGTGCTGTTGCTAATAGCGCAAAATCCATTCCATTGACTTGGGTCAACCATTTAAGTAAGTACGAAAAAGGCGAGCAGTTTGAACAAAATTACTCTACGGTATACTTTAAGCAACAAGAAGAGAAAACGGATTATTGCAAATGTGTATCTGATGATACTCAAGAGATGAAAGATAAAAATGTTGAATGGGTATCACATGCTAATCAGTTTTTCAATACATCGCTGATGAGTACAACTGTACCATTTGCTGGTGGCGTCATGACCACCAAAATGACTGACTACAAAAAAAGCAGTGATATTAAAATTACAACATCTGAACTAAGTATTCCCATTTCAGACTGGAATAATGGTGTTTTTGCTATGAATATGTACATAGGTCCAAATGAATTCAAGAGGCTTAAAGCTTTTGATAACCAATTGGAAGAGATCATTCCTTTTGGTTCGAGTATCTTTGGGACTATTAATAGATGGGCGATCAGACCATTTTTTGATTTCTTGTCACAATATATTGGTAGTAAAGGTATTGTAATCATACTTTTGATTTTCTTAATCAAAATGGCTTTATATCCGCTGATGTATAAAATGCTATACTCTCAAGCTAAAATGGGAGCACTCAAACCTGAGCTGGCGCATCTCAAAGACAAGTACAAGGATGATACCCAAAAGCAGCAGATGGAAACCATGAAAATCTATCGGGAATATGGAGTAAGTCCTTTGGGTGGATGTCTGCCTATGTTGTTACAAATGCCGATTTGGTACGCATTATTTAGGTTTTTTCCAGCTTCGATCACTTTTAGACAAGAACCTTTCCTATGGGCGGCGGATTTATCATCGTATGATGTATTGTATAATCTAGGATTTGAGATACCATTTTTTGGAGCACATGTTAGTTTATTCACTTTGTTATGGGCTGTTTCTACTATAGTTTACACCTATTACAATATGCAAAATGTGGACTTATCTGCCAATCCTGCGATGAAATATGTTCAATATCTCATGCCGGTGATGTTTTTAGCTTTCTTCAATAATTATGCTTCGGGTCTTACTTGTTATATGTTTTTCAGTAACCTGATCAATATCCTACAGACCGTTGTAACCAAGAATTACATTTTTGATGAAGAGAAAATTAGGGCTGAGCTGATGAAGGAGAAAGCCAAACCCAAGAAAAAATCAGGATTCCAGGCACGGCTGGAAGAAGCCATGAAGCAACAGCAAGCGGTTCAAGAACAGAAAAAGAAGAAGTAAACAAATCCAACAACTTACCATCATGAAAACAGTCGGTGTCATTGGTGCCGGTAGTTTTGGCATCACTTTGGTAAAAACGCTTTCACGTAATGTGGATGTAATCATCTACACACGTAAGCAAGAAGTGGTAGATCATATTAATGCCACATTTACGCATTTAGGACATGACTTGAGGTCCAATGTCAGAGCCACTAATGATATAGGTGATATTACATCTAAATGTGAACTCATCTTTGCTGTAGTACCGTCATCTTCGTTTCGGCAGATGATGAAAGATTTTTGTCCTTTTCTGAAACCATCCCATATCATCATCCAAGGAACCAAAGGGCTCGACATCAGCCTAATTCAGGAAGATGACTGGAATAATCTTCATTTTAGTAAACATGACATCTGTACGATGACAGAAGTCATCAGGCAGGAAAGTAATGTAGTCCGGGTGGGTTGCTTATCGGGGCCCAATCTAGCCAGAGAGATCCTTTCAGGACAACCAGCTGCTACGGTGATTGCTTCAGAATTTGATGAAGTTATTAAAATCGGACAAACAGTTTTGAGCTCTAAAAAATTCTTTGCTTTTGGATCCCATGACCTTAAAGCTGCCGAGATTGCAGGTTCCTTTAAAAATATTATTGCGGTAGCTTCTGGAATTCTTGCAGGTATGGGTATGGGTAAAAATATGCAATCATTGCTCATTACCAGAGGACTCAGGGAAATGATTTACTTTGGCACAGCTATGGGTACAAGTGGAGCTGCATATCTAGGTGTAGCAGGGATAGGCGATCTTATAGCCACTGCCACTAGTGAAGACAGCCGCAATTATACTTTTGGAAAAAGATTTGCTTCGGGTGAAGACTTTAATCATATTATGGCCACTTCATCAGAAGTTGTAGAAGGTGTACGTACCTTAAAGATAATCAACCAACTCGCTAAAAACGATAAGCTCAATCTTCCCATTGTCACGGTATTGCACAAAGTAATCTATGAAGGGTTTGATATACAAAGAGGTTTGGAGTTTTTAATGAATGACTCCTATGCAGTGGATGTAGACTTTTTGTAGATGCCGGAGATGTAAATCATTCCTCAGTAATTAACATAAATGGTGGGTAATTTGAACTTTTGGTATTGACTTTGAATATTCAAATTTCCAATTAGCACCAGATTTGGTCTCCCATCTGCTTTCGGAATCATGATTCTAAGTTTATTTTATAAGGTCAAACTCTTTAAGAAAATCACATTCATTACAGCAGGTTTTATTATATTTTTCAAAACTCTTATTGTAATAAAGCATGGGAACTGTTATGTAAGAATTATTATATTTTTTTGATTTCTTCATTATGCTTTCTACTAAACTTTCCCATCTTTTTTGTTCAGACTCAATGACTCCATGGTTAGTGATTTTGTCATAATTTTTATTTAAAGCATGACTAAAATACCTATATTCTTTGAGTAAATCTGACAAAATAGAGTTAAAATTATAATATGAAAATTTACCATTTAATATATAACATCTTAGTTTTCGCACAAATATTTCATTAATTTGAAAATGTATTAATTCATGCTTAAGGCCTTCATTGGATTTTTTGATAGGCAAAACCCACGACTTATCAAGGTTCATAATTGATGAAATTCTAATTTTAATACTATCAGGATATTTTTTTATTAAATCATACTTGATTGATTGAGAAATACCTGCCGCATATAAAGAATCTGACTGAGGTAAATTTCCTTTAAATAAGTGCCATCAAAAATGAATAGAATCTGAATAAGGGAGTGTAAAATACTTTGTGTAAACTCTCAAGGGGAGTTAGGCTTGGGACTAAGGGGGGAGATTGCCCCCGCGGGGGCAATCTCCCCCCTTAGTCCCAATTTTTTTATATGTTTGCGGTGCTTACCCTAAACACATTTTTTAACCT
>CAMBRK010000139.1 GCA_945870185.1 Aureispira sp. CCB-QB1
AAGTTTTGGCGTTAAGAAAAGGAAAAAGCCCTGCCTCGCCGTACCGTCAGGGCAGGCAGGCTTGACTTTCACGCTAAAGACGTGACAGGTTTGGTTCTTTTGTGTCAAAGCCTGCCACGGCTTTAGCGTGGACAAAAGAACAGTAAGTAAAATTTTACCACCGATCAATAAATTTCAGAAGTTTGTAAATTTGATAAAGACAAATTAAAAATAATAACTCCCAAACTTTAGTTATATCTAAATTTTCTCTGCTATCTTTGACCGATAGTAAAAGTATTTGGGTATGACCAATAATATGATAAGGCGTTTAATAGTACTCGGTGGTTTGTCCATTATAGGTATTATATTTGCACAATCTTACTGGCTTCTGAAAACATGGGATATCAAAGATAAGGAGTTTGACCAATCGGTCAATATCGTGCTCAGAAATGTTACAGAACGCATTTCTACATTCAATAAAACGATCCTTCCCAAAACCAACATTATACAAAGAAAATCTTCAAATTATTATGTGGTCAATATCAATTCCGCGATAGAAGAAAAGTTGCTGGAAAGATACCTTTATGACGAATTATTCAAACAATCGCTAAGGTTAGATTTTGAATACGCAGTATATGATTGTAATACCAACGAACTGGTTTACGGAAATTACTGCAGTTTTGATATCGTACCCGAAAAAGAACTTAATAAAAAGAAAAAGCTCAAAAAATTTAATGATGATCTGATTTACTATTTTGTGGTGAGATTTCCAACTCGGGAGAGCTTCCTCTTAGCCAATAGGAATATGACTTTGACACTGATGATACTCTCTATATTGGCTATTGTATTTTTTCTTTACAGTATGTGGGTCATCATGGAGCAAAAAAGACTCTCAGAACTCCAAAAAGATTTTATCAATAACATGACTCATGAATTTAAAACTCCGATTTCTTCTATAAAAATTGCCTCCGATTTTTTATCCAATGATAATCATATAAAAAATGATATCAGACTTACAAAATATGTACAAATCATCAGGGAACAAAACCAAAGACTCAACGATCAAGTAGAAAAAGTACTCAATGTGGCTCGCTTGGAAAAAGATAGTATCGAATTGAAAAAAGAAATTTTTGAAATCAATACTACATTGCAACAAATCATCAACAATGAATCACTTAAACTGAAAACAGGTAATATCACTTTTGTCCCTATCGGATATGCGATCATGATACATGCCGATAAGCTCCACTTTGTCAATGTTATTGCCAATATGATCGACAATGCTATAAAATACAGTGATGAAAACCCGATTGTTGAAATTTTATTAAACGAAGTTCAAGATAATGTGTTACTAACTGTGAAAGATAATGGTGTCGGAATAGACAATGAAAGTCAAAAGAAACTTTTTGATAAGTTTTACAGGGTCTCTACGGGCAATGTACATAACGTCAAAGGTTTCGGATTAGGCTTATTTTATGTAAAAAATATTTGTAATGCTCACGGTTGGGCATTGCAAGTTATCTCAAGTCCGGGCCAAGGATCAAAATTTATAATAACTATTCCTAAATATATAGAAGCATGAGCGAAAAATCAAAAATCCTGTACGTAGAAGATGACGAGACCCTAAGCTTTGTTACCAAAGATAATTTAGAACTCAATGGATACCATGTAGATCATTGTATGAACGGGGAAAGTGCAGTAGAATCTTTTTTTACAGGTCAGTATGACCTTTGCATTTTGGATGTTATGCTTCCTAAGATGGACGGATTTGCAGTGGCAGAGAAAATAAGAGCTACAGACCCTAATGTCCCTATCTTGTTTCTGACAGCAAAATCTATGAAGGAAGACCGAATTCATGGTTTAAAACTGGGAGCCGATGATTATATCACTAAACCTTTCAGCATAGAAGAATTAATACTCAAAATCGAAGTCTTCCTACGCAGAAAATACGTTTCGGTGTCTGTCAATGACCTGTATAAAGTCGGTACTTATGACTTTGATTATAGAAACCTCATGCTTTCTTTAAATGGCGATGACAGAAATCTTACCCAAAAAGAAGCAGACTTACTCAAAATGCTATTGGATCACAAAAATAATGTGGTAAAACGTAGCGTGATATTGGAAAAACTTTGGGGTGAAGATGATTACTTTCTAGGCAGAAGTATGGATGTATTTATATCTAGATTGAGAAAGTATCTTTCCGGAGATCCTAAAATAAAACTGGACAATATCCATGGTGTTGGTTTTAAATTGGTTATTGAAAGTTAATAGCGCTTCATTTCCAAAAATAGAGATTTTATAATCACTCCGATCAAAATAGGCTGCTTGCAAATGCAATGCAAGTAAAGATAAAATACTAGCAACTAACTGCAGGTTGTTATAGGCCCTAAATAAAATAAGTTTATGAAAAAAACCAATGGGGCTCAGGGCTCAACTGATTTTCCATTGACGTATTTTTGATATGAAATAGAAAAGTAAGCATTCATTGTGGGTAATGACTAGCTTAAAACTGCGAAATCCAATAGGAAAAATGTAGGTTTTCAGAAAAAATCCCGTCATAGTGTGAGACATTATTGTTAAATTCATAAAATTATTACTTATATAAATAATTTTTAAAGTAATTTTGTCGTTAGTTACGCATTGATAAATACAAACACATTACCAATTTACTTAATATGAAGATATTATTTAATTTTTTCATACTGACTTTGTTACTTATTTTCACTACCCAAAAGATAGAGGGTCAAAATAAATATGGAAACGAATGGATCAATAATTCAAAAAAGTATCTCAAAATTAAAGTCGCTGAAAACGCCATCTATAGAATCACTTTTGATGAACTCAAAAGTGCGGGACTCATCAGTGGCAATATGGATGGTAATGCATTAAGATTGATAAATTATGGCGTAGAAAAAGCAATTCATGTAAGTTCGACCGCTTTCGGCCCTGGTTCATATCTAGAGTTTTATGGTGAAAAAAATACGATTGGTCTAGATAGTCTCTTGTACAACGACTGGAAAAAAGATCTCTTCAATCCGGAATACTCCTTGGTATCCGACTCCAACGCATACTTTCTCACTTTGTCACCAGAAACTGCCAATAAAAGATATACGCAAATAAGTCCCGATTATAACAGCATCAACTTAACACCCTTCCCTTATTACTTACATCAAGAAAAAATCATTTATACTTCAGGATATTATAAACATGTAGAAAGTGATGTCAGATACTCCAACTTTGAAGGAAGTGAAGGATTTGGTACAGGTATTACTTCCAATTCTACCCATAATTTTCCAGTAACCTTGATGGATAACTCTGGACCAAAACCCATCCTATCCCTCCGTACAGGAACCAACAGCTCCGGGTCAAAACTAGAATTGTCTTGGAATAACAATGTAATTGACTCAAAAAATATTGCTCCTAAAGTCACCAGTCAATTTGATTATAATCTTGAATTCAGTAATATCTCGGCAACCAATATATTGTCACTCAAAAATATACTATCCACGGTAGATCGGCATAGAGTAGCTTACGCCCAACTGACTTACCCTAGAAAAACAGATTTTAACAATCAGTCAACGTACAGATTTTTAATGGCTGCAGCCAATAATTTAAGACTCCTTGAAATTACTAAATTTAAATCTGATAATCAGCCCGTTTTCCTTTACGATCCAGAAAAAAATATTCGATATACCACTCAAGTTTCTGCTGACAATGTAAAAGTAAGGCTCAATCCTCAAAGCACTAATACCCATTATATCTTGGTCAGCGAAAGTGGTGTAAAAAAAGTAGGATCCATGTCTATATTTACACCCAAGGCTTTTGTAAATAATGGTCAACAATATCTCATCATTTCCAATAAAACGTTATTTCAGTTTGGTCCAAACTACGTAGCAGACTATGCTAGCTACAGAAGTTCTGCAGCGGGTGGCGGATTCAAAACTGAAATCATAGAAGTCCAAGACATCTACGATAATTTTGGATATGGCATCGACTATCATTTCTACAGCTTCAAGCAGATGACAAAATACATGAAAGAAAACTGGAAAGATATGCAATATGTCTTCATCATCGGCAAAGCACTGGAATACAATTCGATACGCACACCAAACGATGTGATCAACAATAAAGATCGGGTATTTTTTGTACCTACATTTGGATATGCCGGATCGGATAATATGTTGTTTTCGGAGGGAAATTTCCCTGACCCACATTTTGCAGTAGGAAGACTAGCAGCCAGATCAGCCGATGATGTCAAAAATTATCTGGAAAAAATAAAACAATATGAAAATGCCCCCAATTTGGCTCAAACTATTGAAGATAAATATTGGATGAAAAGGGTGATGCATTTAGGAGGTGGTAAAACCCCTGGCGAACAATTATCCATTCAAAATGGCTTGGAAAGAATGGCTAAAATCCTTGCTGATCCCATCATGGGCGCAGAGATTAATACATTTTATAAAAAAAGCGGAGACCCGGTTCAGTTCAACACTAACGAAAAAATAAATGGTTTATTCAATAATGGTCTAAGCATAATCAACTTCTTTGGCCACTCTTCTCCCGGTACTTGGGACTTTTCTATTGACAATCCTAAAAATTTCAACAATACAGGAAGATATCCATTTATCAACTCTTTTGGTTGTTACTCTGGAAACCTGCATGGTGATAGTAAAGGTATTAGTGAATCCTTTGTATTGGAAAAAGATAAAGGTGGTATCGCTTTTTTTGCTTCTATTGGTGTCGCTTTCGTATCATCCTTATCCAATTATGGGGAAAGCTTTTTTCAATCCTTACTGAATACATCCCGAGGAAAATCATATGGTCAGGTAATCAAAGACTTAGCAACTAAAAACAGAAATGCCATTTTTTCTGACTTCGCTTTATACTCACAGCTTACTTTGCATGGAGATCCAGCCATCAAGCCTTATATATTTGATGGAGCAGATTACACATTTGATCAGGCATCAATAAAAACCAATCCGTCTTCGATTCAGGCTAGTTTAAAAGATTTTGAGATAACACTAGACATTGTCAATTTAGGAGCCTATACAGCCGACACTTTGGAAAGTGTCTTTTACCACAAATTGGCTGATGGTAGCACAGCAGACACTATTACCATTAAAATCCCAAATCTGGCTAATCTAAAATCCATCACAATTCCACTAAAAAACTACGGTAATGCTTCGGTGGGCAAAAATACCATTTATGGCATTTTAGATCCTAAAAACAAGATCAAAGAAATCCCAAATCCTGATGCAGAAAATAATAACACCCTCAATGATGGTAAAGGGTTTGAGTTTTTTGTTTCTGACAATTTTGCATCCATAGTCTACCCACCTGATTTTGCGATGATCAATACCCAGGATCACTTCGTTTTGAAGGCCAGCACAAGCAGTGTACCACTCAAAAAAGGAGACTATGTATTTCAGATAGATACGACTGCCTATTTCAACAGCCCAATACTCGAAACAGGTAAGGTAACTTCTGAAGGTGGATTGGTGTCCTACACGCCTAAAATGACTCTGGTAGCCGACAGAGTGTATTATTGGAGGGTAAGTCCAGATGATGCTACAGACTTTAAATGGTCACAAGCATCCTTTGCATACTTACCCAATGAAGCAGAAGGCTGGAATCAAAGTCACTTCTTTCAGTTTACTCAAAATGAATTTACAGATATGGAAATCAGTGAAGCGACCGGTAGGAAATTTGAGTTTGGGAAAAATTTTCATGTAGCTAGATTTGTAAATAAATTTTGGGAAACAGATAATCGACCTGGGTATACTTTCGACAATGTAACATTTGGGTCAGTTACGCCGTGGAATTATATGAATGCTGGGTTAGCATTTGTAATTTACAATCAAAAAACTGGAGTTTTCCCAAGAAATGCTGTTGGTGGAGAATTCGGAAGTTTGAACCCAACTGGTGCTACAATTGCAGTATTCCCATTTAAAACTGAAACTCCTGACGATCGAAAAAACATAATTGATTTTATGAAAAATTATATAAAAGAAGATCACTATGTTACTGTATTTTCAATAGTAAAAGACCAGTCTGCCGATTTAAAAATAGGCCAATGGGAAAATGATAAGAATATTTATGGAACAAATTTATATGAAGAATTTGAAAAATTAGGAGCTACTAAATTTAAATCATTTAAGCAAAATGGTAATGTGCCTTATATTTTACAGTATGAAAAATATAAATCCATTAAAATTATAAACGAGAGTATCGCATTATCTTCAAATGAAATTATTGAAGTAACGGCAAATCCTTTCAACATAATACCTAGAGGCTCTAGCAAAACGTCAAATATTGGACCTGCTATATCTTTTTCAAATATAAAATTTAATATAACTCCACCAAATAATTTGAAAGAAAAATCTTATATTGATATTTTTGATGGTATAATTAACGCTAAAATTGATTCCTTGATTACTTCCAATAAAAGTATAACTGGAATAAAAAATAAATCTATAACACTTAGACAAACAGTTTATGACTCTTTAGAAATAACTTCTCCACAACTAAAATTCTGGCGTTTATCTTATGATCCACTACCCGATGCCGCCATTTCATTTATCAAGAATATGCCTGATGTGGCTAAAGTCACTATCGAACAAGGAGCCAAAGTACAAGTGCATTACAAAGTGGAAAATACCAACTTTAAAGACATGGATAGTATTCTGGTAAGATATACTTATATCGGTTCAGCAAATCAATCCATCACAAAATATAAGAAACTGAAGCCTTTAAAAGCTGCAAGTAGTATAGATGATATTATTGAATTTACAATCGGAACAGGGTCCACATCAGAAATTTCATTGATTATAGAAATCAACCCTGATCAAAATCAGCCAGAACTCTATAGCTTTAACAATACCCTAACCCAGCAATTCGGAGTGGCCAAAGATACATATAATCCTTTGTTGCAAATAGCATTTGATGGCATACAAATCATGGACGGTGACATCGTTTCACCTGCTCCAGAAATTTGTATCACCTTGACTGATGATAATACTTTTTTACCTATTACATCTCCGGAGTCTTTTGAAATCAAAATGGATACCTCAGGTAGAAACCAATTTGTAGTCATAGATATGAGTAGGCCAGACGTAAGATTTGTACCTGCTTCCACCACTGAAAAAAATGCAAAAGTATTTTTTACTCCCAACTTAAAAGATGGCGAATATAAAATATCAGTTCAAGGTAAAGATGCAACAGGAAATAAATCTGGCATCAATCCAAGAATAGTAAACTTCAAAGTGATTACTGCCCAAAAAGTTAGTAATGTATTGAATTACCCAAATCCATTTTCCACATCTACCGAATTTGTATTTACGCTAACAGGCTCCGAAATCCCCGAAAATATTTCTATTTCCATCATGACCCTGACCGGTAAAGTGGTCAAGGAAATCACCAAAGAAGAGTTAGGTCCTTTAAGAATAGGTATCAATCGCACGGCATACAAATGGAATGGTACTGACGATTTTGGCTCTAAGCTAGCCAACGGAGTTTACCTGTATAAAGTCAATATGCATAAAAAGAATGGTACCCAATTTGACCAACTGACTAACAATAGAACAGACATATTCTTCAAGGAAGGATTCGGAAAGCTAGTGATTTTAAGATAAGTCAAAAACGTTACGTTGTCCAAAGTCTCTTTATCATGCCACGATACACGATAAGCTTAGCGTCCTCGCTAAGCTCAAGTTAGTTCAAACGTCTCGTTTGGCATCACAATTGTCCAAAGTCTCTTTATCATGCCACGATAAGCTTAGCGTCCTCGCTAAGCTC
>CAMBRK010000140.1 GCA_945870185.1 Aureispira sp. CCB-QB1
CCTGCCGGCAAGGCAGGGTTCACTTCGTCAAAGGCTTTGCCTTTGGTGCTTTGCACTTCACTACGTTCATTTCGCTTGTTTTTTGAACGATTTCCCAGACCAATAGCCGCCTTTAAATTGAACGATTCTGACTTTTTCAGCAGGCCCTATTTAGTTTTTATAGTAATTAATTCTATTAGGTACTTTTGAATAAGATATGTACTATTCTTGCATGATTGTGTAAGTACTCTAGTATATTTAAAAAATGAACTTTGGAAAAATATAAATAAATATATAAAAAACTTTGATATATTCTTTTACTTACTAAATTTGCATTATTAATTTATTCACAATTAAAATCATGTAAATCAATTCTTATGCAAAGATTTATTTTGTTTTTACTTTTTTTTGTAGCATACGTATCGGTAGATGCCCAGCGAGCTACAGTCAAAGGAATGGTAAAAGACGCTTCGGGTGAAGTAGTCATTGGAGCCAATGTTTCAACAAGTACAAGTGACGCGGGTACGATCACCGATGTGGATGGAAGTTATTCATTAAAATTGAACGCTGGTGTTTACACCATTTCAGCATCTTTTGTAGGTATGACATCGCAGTCTTTGGGAGTTACCGTTGATGAAAATCAGACCATAACTTTAGACTTTACCTTGGGTGATGATGCGGTGACCCTAAGTGACATTGTGGTAGTAGGTACGAGAACTGCTCCGCGATCCAATACGACAAGCCCACTTCCTGTAGATGTGTTTTCTGGTAAAGACCTTTTAGCTACGGGCCAGACATCATTTGACAAGGCGCTTCAGTACAGAGTTCCTTCATTCAACACGGTACAAACACCTGTAAATGATGCAACATCACTACTCGATCCTTACGAAATCAGAAACATGGGGCCAAGTAGAACCTTAATTTTGATCAATGGTAAGAGAAAGAATATGTCATCGCTTCTTTATACACAGACTTCTCCAGGACGTGGTGAAACAGGAGCTGATATTTCTGCTATCCCTACAGATATGATCAAAAGGGTGGAGATACTAAGAGACGGGGCTTCTGCACAGTACGGTTCTGACGCAATCGCTGGTGTAATGAATATCATTCTTAAAGATGATGCTGATATGGGAAGTGTAACTTTCAGAGGTGGAATGACGTCCAAAGGAGATGGCGAAATGTTTGGCATCGCTCTGAACAATGGTACCAAATTAGGTGCAAAAGGTTTTATGAATTATACCATAGATTTGTCGAAAACAGCATTGGCAAATCGTCCTGGGACTGTTGATGCCGAGGGTGAAGCTGGGGATTTTGGTGCAGATATTAATACTGTAAGATCATTTTTGTCAAAATACCCAGATGCAGGTAATATTAATGGCTCTCCAGAAACTGCAGCAGCGAAATTTGCTCTGAATTTCGGATCTGAAATATCTGCTAATACTGAGCTTTACGGAAATGCAGCTTACGTTTACAAAAAGGTAAATAGTTTTGCCAATTATAGAACCCCTTACTGGAGACCATTGAGTGATTTTCCATACTTACAAGATTTCTTTCCCAATGGACCTAATGGAGAATATGTAGGTTATGTACCTACGTTCGAAGGAGACTTGAATGATTATAATGGAACCATTGGATGGAAGACAAAGAAGAATGACTGGATAGCAGATGTAAGTTTCACTACAGGAGGCAATCAGCAAACTTATACAGTTTCTGGATCACATAACAGAAATGAAACTAAAAACCCAGATGGAACCAACAAATATAGAGAAAATTCGCCCATTATTTTTAAGCCAGGTGGTACCAGGTTTTCTCATAACGTAGGAAACGTAGATATTTCCAGAGTATTATCAGATAAAGTTAGCATAGCATTTGGATCAGAGTTCAGAAGTGAGTTGTTTACTGTTATAGAAGGAGATCAAGCATCTTACGAAGATGGTGGTGCCGATTCATTTTCAGGAAACGACCCGAGAAATTCAGGGCAATTTTCGCGTTACAACTTTGGAGGATATGCTGATATTGCTTTTGATGTCACAGACGATTTCTTAATCAATGGAACAGCCAGATTGGAAAATTATTCTGATTTTGGAAATGCATTTGTTTGGAAGGTATCGTCAAGATATAAACTGAATGATGATAAAATCACTTTGAGAGCTTCAGCTTCTACAGGTTTTAAAGCGCCTACATTACACCAGATTTATACACAAAAAGCACAATACAGTTTTGTTCCTGGTCAAGGTATTCAAGTGGGTGGCTTGATCAGTAATGTATCCAGAGAAGCAAGACTTTTGGGTTTGCCAGCCTTAGATCCTGAAAAATCCACCAATATCACTTTGGGATTGGGCATGAAACCGTCATCTAATTTAAGTATTACTTTAGATTATTACTATATTGCAGTTACAGACAGAATTATATTAAGTACTGAAATAAAAGCTACTGATGCTGGAAGTACGGCATTGGACAAAATCTTAAATGAAAACAATCTGTCTGATTTAAGTTTCTTTGTTAATGCACTAAATACACGTACTTCTGGATTGGATTTAGTTGCTAATTATAGAGGTTTGGAACTTGGTGCAGGAAGACTTGGCGTGAATTTTTCAGGTAACTACACTTTCCAAAATGAAAGAGATGGGGCAGTAAATAATCCTACACTCATAGCTGATGCAGGTCAGTCTGTTGCAAATGGTACTCAAGAAGCTTTGTTCTTTACGTCGAGACCAGTATATAAGGCTATTTTAGGCCTTGATTGGGAGGTCAATAAGTTTATATTTTCGCTAAATAATACTTTGTTTGGGCCTACTACATTCAGACAACAAGGTCTTACGGATGGGTTATATACTGAGTTCAAACCTGCTGTTGTTACTGATTTGGGTATTGCTTACCAAACATCAAAAAACTCAACACTTTCTTTGAATGTAAGTAATTTATTGAATGTACTTCCTGAGTGGTCATTTAAAGCAGATTCAGGAAAAGAGTCGCTATTGAATGACGCAGCACTTTTGAAGGCCAATTCGAATGCTATTACTTTTAATCAAAGGTATGTGCAAACAACTTATGATGGATCTCAATTCAGTCAATTGGGTACAATTTTAAATGCTGCTCTTAATATCAGATTTTAAGTTCTAATATATAACGAAAAAGCAAAGCCACATTTTCAAAAAGCCTGGGATATTTGTCTCGGGCTTTTTGGTTTTTATAACGTGACAGTCAGTTAGCTGCCCTTTAAAAATGTTATTCTATTCTGCCTTAAAATCTTTTGAAACTGATCTCCAGGTATAAACTCACCACCCAGACTTGCCAGATAAGGATTGGGCTGTTGGCAATCAATCACTTGAAATCCTTCGGACGCCAGTCGTCTCGCTAAGGTGATAAAACCAAATTTTGAAGCATTACTTTTCAGACTAAACATGGACTCTCCGTAAAAAACTTTGCCTAACATCACTCCATAAAGTCCGCCTGCCAACTCATCACCATCCCATACCTCCACACTCATCGCATAACCTTGCCCTTGGAGTAGGGTATAAGCAGCTACGATGTCGTCATTGATCCACGTACCATCCTGACCATATCTCGGTACATGTTGGCAATATCTCATGATGGTAGCAAAATGCTGATCATAGGTGACTTGGAATTTATTTTGATTGAAGTAAGAGTTCATGCTTTTGGCTATCTTGACCTTTTCGGGAAAGATGACATACCTCGGTCTTGGACACCACCAAATGATGGGTTCGTTGGGATTGTACCAGGGAAATATACCATAATGATATGCTAGCAACAATCGTTCTATAGACAAATCTCCTGATATGGCCAATATGCCGGAAGGCTTGACCACGTCAGGATGTGGAAAAGATACACCATTGTCTAAATAGTAATACATGTGCTATTATAACCCTATTTTTATAAAAACAAAAGGTGATACATTAAACTGTACCACCTTTCCTAAATTTATTTTATTTTGTAAGATCAATCTTCCACTAAAGTTTCTATAACTGCTGAGAGACCTCGGTCTACCAATGCATCTTTCATAGGTTTGAGTGTTTCAAGACTTCCAGTCTTTACTGTAGCCTTACCTTTGAAATGCACCAAAATCGAAAGTTGTTCTGATTGCTCATGAGTATGATTGCAAACTTCCATAAAACACTTGATCACCCAATCAAATGTATTATAATCATCATTGTAAACGATGAGTTGTGATCGCTCACCTGTAGTAGTGTCTTCGAGCACCATTACGTCATCATCTTCATCAAATTTTGTTCCTGTATTCATGGTCAAATCTTGCAAAAAAATTATGTTAAACCTTAGATTCGAAAATGATAACTATTAAATGGATTTTAAAGTTTCATTTATCGCTGCAAAATTAGGAAGTTCTCCGGCATTTTCCAAAACTTCTGCATATCTTATTATTCCATCTTTATCTACTACGAAAGCAGACCTTTTGGCAACTCCTTTCATACCTAATACAAACTCATCATAAAGTGCTCCGTATGCTTTGGCAGTATCTTTATTCCAGTCAGACAAAAGCGGAAAATTGTATCCTTCTATTTCTTTAAACTTACCTAATGTAAATAGAGAATCTACTGAAATAGCCAGAACCTCCGCACCCAATGATTCATAATCTGCTTTGTTGTCTCTGATCGAACACAATTCCGTGGTACAAACACCCGTAAAGGCTAAAGGAAAAAACAACACTACTACATTTTTACCAGCATAACTGCTTAGACTGACATCAGATTTATCGCTTGCTTTTAAAGTAAAGTTAGGCGCTTTGTCCCCAATTTGTAAACTCATATTTTTTTATTTTTAATGATTAATTTAACTTTCTCATAAACACGTCTTTTAGTGTTATGTTTTGCTTATGTTTTTTTTGTTTTCTGATTCATTTATTGGATAAAACTCATATTATCATTCCCACTTTTTCATCCTACTCACATTTCTGAATCCCACCCATGATTTTGGCGCGTTGTTGCTAAAAAATGTAGTCTTTTGTATATGTTCTTTGGTTTGGAGATAAGATCCACCACCACACATTTTACCGCCTTGGATCCACTCACAAACATTACCTTTCATATTTTGTATGGTATTTTTATGGTCAAATTTGCACGTATTTTTTTTGGCTTTGGGCTGATTAAACTTATCTTTTAAAAATTCTGATGAGATGATAGGATCATTTGAAGAGCAGTTTCTTTTTTTGAATATACTGTCATGTACCATCGTGGCGGCTTCCCATTCTTCCTTAGTAGGTAAGTCGAAATGTGGGTAGTACCATAATTGCTTTTCTTTAGGTAATTGCTGTATTTCAGATGTAAAGTACTTTTCTAAAGTAAAACTTGCTTCGTCTTTCGAATAAGGATCATGTGTTCTCAATCCCCTTTCTATAAGTATCATTTCCATGACACGTTTAGATCTCCATTTACAATACGCCAATGCTTGTTCATAACTAACACCTACTACGGGTTGATTGTCATAAGGTTCGCCTCTAAGATAGTCCGTAATCAAAAATTCAAATTCTGGCCCTAATTCTTTCCAAACTGAAGTATCAGGAAGTGCAGATATATAAATATTTGTGTCTGTATATCTATTTCTTAAATAGTGGAGATATGCTCTATAATTAATATTAGTCGCTTCTGTTCTATCTATAAACCAGCCGTTTTTGATATATACTCCATTGGGTGGTCTTAAGTTTTGAATATCGTTACAAATATTTTTTTTGGTCGTACAGTTGGAATACGAAATGAGAATTAAAATACTATAAAATAATATTTTATATAAATTCATATTTTATAATGTGTTTTATTTAGATTTAAATAATTCATAAACACCGCACCCCAATCTGTAAAAGTCAGCAAGAATATTTTCAGGTACTAAGTTATTGTGTGCATAAAAAACCAAGTAATAATTGACTGCTTCTACGGTCCAGCCAGATGTTTTAGAAAAGAATTTGAGTACTCCATCATTAAAATGATGTCTGATATAATCTTCATCATCACCAGATAAGTGATAGTTTTCTGAAAAAGACGGATATGCTTCAAAATCAATATCTTCCCATCCGAGGTATGCTGCAATCTTATGGCCGATATTTTCCGGTTTCATTAAAAATTCAGGAAGCCCAAGATTTTTACTATTTACAAAAAAAATGGTTTGATCATAGGTTATGGAAGATTTACCTGTAGAGATAGTGTACTTATAATCAAAGAGTGAAATTTCTTCATCCAAGCTGTGTGATTTTTTCTGCGTGAAATTTCTTATTTTGCCACTGCCGTTTTTAAATAATTTAAAACTTTTTAGATAAGCCTTGGTGCCAAATTCGTCTTTGCCTAAGTATTTAAGCTCATTTGCCGCACTTACCAATTTGTATTTATCTGTTCTGGCTTCTTCTTTTTTACTAAACATTGGTTGGTTTAAATATTTTGATATGTAATGCAAATGTATAAAATCGAATACACTCTGCTATACTTAAAGCTAAAAAAATAATTAAGAAATATTCTAAATAAGAATTTTGTAAAAGCATAATTTTAGTAAATGTGTTACTATCCTTAGTTTTGCAAGATATATAAAATTTACCCAATGAAGTGGATCGTTACCTTTTTTAGTTCGAGTATAGGCAAAAAGCTCTTAATGAGTCTTACAGGCCTATTTTTGATTTTATTTCTTGTTATACATCTTTTGGGGAATCTCCAGTTGCTCAAGGATGACGGCGGAGAAGCTTTCAATACTTATGCCTACATGATGACACACAATCCTTTAATAAAAATAGTGGCCTATGGTAATTATTTCTTTATTGTATTGCATGCATTCGTAGGTATTTCTATCGCATTGTACAATAGGAACGCCAAAGGACAAAAATACGCAGTTGCCAATAACAACAAAACAACTTGGGCATCCAAAAATATGGCTTTGCTAGGTACTTTAATACTAGCTTTTATATTGATACATATGGGGGACTTTTGGTTTAAGATGAAGTTTACGGATGAATTGGCAATGGTGAGTTATGAAGGGTTTCCAGAAGTAAAAGATCTTTATACCCGAGTTTCCACTGCATTCAGTCAGTTGTGGATTGTAGTAGTGTATTTAGTAGGTTTGTTGGTTTTATCGTTTCACTTATGGCATGGATTTCAAAGTGCTTTCCAGACTTTGGGACTCAACCATAAAAAATATACGCCATTGATACATACTGTGGGTAAAGCATATGCCATCTTAGTTCCCTTAGGATTTGCTATCATTCCGATTTGGTACTTTTTCATCAAATCGATGTAGTTCCTTTAATCAAAAACATTATTTAATAATCACAAATAGTTGGTTACTAAAATCAAATAAAATGAGTTTAAATTCAAAAATACCAGCAGGGCCTTTGGCAGAAAAGTGGACAAAGTACAAATCCACTATGTCCATCGTAGCTCCTAATAATAAAAGAAAGCTAGAAATCATTGTGGTGGGTACCGGACTTGCGGGTGCTGCTGCTGCTTCATCGCTAGGTGAGTTGGGTTATGCTGTAAAGTGTTTTACATTTCACGATAGTCCGAGAAGAGCACATAGTATTGCTGCACAAGGTGGTATTAATGCAGCAAAAAATTATGCCAATGACGGAGATAGCGTATTCAGATTGTTTTATGATACGATCAAAGGTGGTGACTATCGAGCACGTG
>CAMBRK010000141.1 GCA_945870185.1 Aureispira sp. CCB-QB1
AAGTTTTGGCGTTAAGAAAAGGAAAAAGCCCTGCCTCGCCGTACCGTCAGGGCAGGCAGGCTTGACTTTCACGCTAAAGACGTGACAGGTTTGGTTCTTTTGTGTCAAAGCCTGCCACGGCTTTAGCGTGGACAAAAGAACAGTAAGTATAATTTTACCACCGATCAATAAATTTCAGTAGTTTGTAAATTTGATAAGGACAATCAAAAATAATAACTCCGAAACTTTAGATATTTATACTTCAAGTTGTGCAATCCTGAAAGGATTAAATAGGGATAACAACATATGAAATGCGGTGTAACACCTGAACGTGAGTTAACAATCACGAAGTGGGTGAATAAACATTGTACCATAATCACATCAAAAACCCACCTTCATTAGCGATAGGCTTGGGTATATCTGACTCACCTAGCATCTCTCTCAGGTCTATCTCAATACTCCTGCATATGGTGGTGATGGGCACATCATTGTACGTTCCTTCAAATGGGTTTTCAGAATAATCGCCTATCATTTCCATCAAAAAGAACACCCAAATGATCAAAGCTGAAAAAGGAATGGTCAACCACACCGTATGGCTATCTTGATTATGAAAAATATTCAGTAAACCGAAAGGTGTCAAAATTGCAAATATTACATTCATCCAAAATGCAACAGATGCGTATTGTCTTGGAAAAGGAAAATTTTTAATACGCTCATTTCTACCTTGATCAGCATAAAACTCAGCGATAAGTTTATGAAATTCCATGTGTCTGAAATCTTCAAAATAATTTTTATCTTTCAATTCCTGCAATCGGGTAGCTTGCTTTTGCAATAGCTGTGCGGCCATATTGGTTTTACCAGAATACAGATCAAATTCTTCTTCGCAGATGAGATTTTTAACTTCCTCTTCCAAATCATGAATATACATCTCCGATATATTTGGGGCATATTTACTTTTGATCCGATCTTCGGTATGCTCCCATTCCCGAGCCAGCCTCAATTGAAATCTCAGGGCGGTCAACCAAGCTACGTGGCGATGGATCAGTTCTTTTCTGATAGCTTCCTGATCAGGTCCCTGGATAAAACTCGTTACAGCAGCGCCAAAAGTACGGGAATTATTGACAATGCCACCCCAGATCTTACGTGCTTCCCAAGTACGGTCATAGCTGGCATTATTTTTAAAACCAACATAAAAGGCAACAGCTATACCTATAACACTAATGGGTTGCCAATCGAATGAAAAGTCAAAATTGAGCACATGAAAGACATATTCATAAATCAAAGTAAGGATCGTCGCATAAATCAACCCTATAATAAATGGCTCTTTGCTCCAATTAAATGTCATCCAAAACCCATAACGTCTTCTTGTATACATACTTCATTTTATTTTTGCAAAAGTAAGATTAATTGTCAAAAAAGATTTGTTTTATTATTTTCGAAATTGGCAAAATATAACTACACCAGAAATAAAATTGAAAAAATTAAAAAATTAATCTATTTTTAATGAGTACAAGCTAAAACATCTTTACTTTTGCTATGGTAAGCGTTAAACTTATAGACCATTATTAAGTCTAAGATAAATCTTTCTATTGATGTCACAACCAAAATAAATATTTATGTCATCTCTCAACAAATACATCGGACCTTGGAATCAGCATCTTGCGGCACATTTGCTCAGACGCACTACATACGGAGTACCTTATGCCACGATCAAGGATTTTGGCTCTAAAACTTTGGATCAATGTGTGAATACAATCATGGAATCGATCCCGTCACCTTCGCCACCGATAAACTATATAAATGTCGAAGATCCTGACGTACTCATTGGTCAAACCTGGGTAGATAAAGGTAGAGCAAGTAATTTAGTAGATGGATACCGTCAACAATCTCTAAGAGTATGGACGTATGAGTTGCTTACAGGTGGAATACCTAATATCAGGGAGAAGATGACTATGTTTTGGCACAATCATTTTGTGACTGCAGATATCAATGATCCGAGAATGTCCTACATGTACATTAATTTGCTCAGAAAATCAGCTTTGGGCAATTTTAAACAACTCACCAAAGATATTACCATAGATGCAGCGATGCTCAATTATCTCAATGGTAGAGACAATACCGGTCAGGCACCCAATGAAAATTATGCCCGGGAATTGATGGAACTCTTTACTTTGGGCAAAGGCGATGATGCAGGTCCAGGTGATTATACTACCTATACTGAAACTGATGTAAAGGAATTAGCCCGAGCATTGTCTGGGTGGATAGATGTTAGAAACACCACAGCTATTATCAAAACAGAATTTAGAGTGGGTAGGCACGACATCAGACCTAAAACCTTGTCTCATCGATTCAATAATGAAGTGATCAACAACGCCGGGGCAGATGAATATAAAAATGTAGTGGACATCATCTTTAAAAAACCTGAAGTAGCTATATTTATGGCTACAAAACTCTATCGTTGGTTTGTAAAATCTGGGATAGAAGAAGATATCAAAAAAAATGTCATCATACCATTAGCCGATATCATCAGAAGTAATAATTATGAAATAGGCCCTGCTGTCAAAGCCTTGATATCCAGTCAGCATTTTTATGATGAATGCGTCATAGGTGCCATTATTAAAAATCCTGTGGACTTTATCATCAATCCTATCAATCAAATGCAGGTAGCGCTTCCTACTACTGATGCATTAAAAGTGACCGTTTTCCAAGGTATAAATAGAGGCTTTGCCACGCCCATGGAAATGGCTATATTTGATGCACCTTCCGTAGCAGGATGGCCACAATACTACCAAGAACCAGGATTTAGTCGCCTGTGGCTTAACGCATCATCTCTTCCTACCAGAAAAAGATATTCAGATGCTATAGCTTCTGTAGGAATCCCATACCAGCAAGGAAGTTATCGCTTTCAAATCGATATACTGAAAACGGTCAATCAATTTATAAAACCTGATGATGTAGACCATGTATTAGCAGAATTAAGTCTCATACTCTTGGTAAAACCATTGGCTGCCAATCAGTTGACGCTGCTCAAAGGTATATTAAACACAGGTAACACGGGAGATTGGACTAAAGCATATACAGCTTATAAATCGAACCCATCCAATCAAACCAACCTAACCATCATCAATACTAGACTGAGAAATCTTGTAGTATACATGATGCGTATGCCAGAATATCACTTAAGTTAAATACCTTTTACTCCACAATCAAATTAGCAAAAAATGAAACGCAGACAATTTTTACAAACAGGATCCATAATGTCCTTGCCGGTGTTTTTAGGTGGACTAGAAGTATCAGCAATTGCCCAATCTTCACTTTTTAATTTCATCAACAATGACGATGATCGGGTATTGGTATTAGTACAGCTTAATGGTGGAAACGATGGGCTTAATATGGTCATACCCATAGACCAATATTCTGGTCTTAGTGCAGTAAGACCAACCTTAATGATCCAAGAAAATAAAGTATTAAAGTTGACCGATAAAACAGGTCTACACCCATCTATGACTGGATTGCATCAATTGTATCAGGAAGGAAAGATGGCCGTAGTACAAAGTGTGGGTTACCCCAATCAAAACAGATCCCATTTCAGATCTACAGATATATGGACTTCGGCATCTGACTCTAATAAATATGTAAGAACAGGATGGGCCGGTAGATATTTGGACCAAAAATATCCTGGTTTTCCAGAAGCATATCCTAATGCAGATCATCCTGACCCATTTGCAATCACTCTAGGTAATACCGTAAACGAAACTTGCCAAGGACCTGCAACCAATTTTAGTTTTGCACTAGCCAGTGAAGCCGGTGTAAGCTTAGTAGAGGAAACCATAGCCGCACCTGAAGATACTTCTTGTTACAGTACAGAAATCAGTTATATTCGCAATACCATAAAACAATCCAATGCATATGCGACTACGGTAAAAAATGCCTTCGATAAAGGAAATAATATTGCTACTTATCCAGCTACTAATGTAAATCGACTGGCAGACCAACTCAAAATCGTCGCTAATTTAATCTCTGGTGGACTTAAAACCAGAATATATGTGGTCAATTTGGGTGGTTTTGACACCCATGCTAATCAAGTACAAATAGGTGAATCCGAGATAGGTACCCACGCGGGGCTCCTTAAAAATGTTTCTGATGCTGTAAGTATCTTCATGGCAGACTGTAAAGCTTTGGGTATCCATGAAAGAGTAGTAGGCATGACTTTCTCGGAGTTTGGAAGACAAATCAAAGCTAATAACAGTTTTGGTACGGATCACGGTACTGCGGCGCCATTGATGGTGTTTGGAGACTGTGTCAATCAAGCTGTTTTTGGCAAAAATCCAGAAATCTCTGCAAATGTAGCAGCTCAGGAAGGTGTACCCATGCAGCATGATTTCAGATCGGTTTATGCTTCTATTCTTATAGACTGGATGGGTGCATCAGAAAGTAATGTCAGAAACCTTTTATTTAACGATTTCCAAAAAATACCTTTCATTAAAAATTGTTCTATTCCATCTTCTGTGGATGAACAAGATCTAATCTTAGAAACCAAAATATATCCAAATCCATGTACAGAATATGCAACATTACATTTTGAAAGTCAAGGTGCTCATACCAATGTGATGGTTCTCAATGCCTTGGGTGCCCAAATGGATATTTTGGTTCAAAAAACACTCAGTCAAGGATCACATGAAATCAATATTCCCATGTCCCAATATACACCTGGTACATACTTCGTACGAGTCACATCGGGTGATAAAATCAGTACCGCAAAATTAGTCAAAATGTAGAATGATGTAATTATGTACCAACTATTTAACAACCAGGCCTTTATGGCAATGTCCAAATAGTTGTACTTTGTCAAAATACATCAAAATCAGATTTCTCACCACTACGTGGATCGAAATGACAGTGTGAAAATTGGAAAGTGGTGGAGATAAAGTGGGTTCGAGTTTGTCGAACCCACTTTATCTCCACCAAAAAAAAACATAAGTCGTCATTTCGAAGGAGATTTATCGACTGAGAAACCCCAATCTATGACAATATCTTTGTCAAATTTTAAATTTGACAAAATACAAATAGATACAAAATAACTCCATAAAGTTTACAAATATTAAAGACCTTCAAACCAAACCAAATGATTTGAAGGTCTTTTTTTTTTAAATTTTGTATATTGAGTAAATCATCACTACAAAATTAAAATTACTTTTGTACTTGTGTATAAATATAACAAGGAATGAAATCCAAGAATACAAAATCCGAAATCGGAATTACTCAAGCTGAAACAATCAAAAACAATAATCTTATGAAGTTTGTAGGTTTTAGTTTGGTTATTTTTATGATCACTTTCGTTCTCTACCTTCCTTCTTTCAACAACGAATTTGTAAACTGGGACGATCAGGTCTATGTAGAAGAACAACCGTTGGTACTTCAAAAACAATATGCGCAGCTTTGGAAGTCACCGGTTTCCTTAAATTACCATCCTATGACGATGATGTCACTAGCTGTACAAACGCCTACCGATGCCAAAAAAGTGAAAGCGGCACCGTTTATCAAACTCAATGTAGCCCTTCATATCGTTAATAGTGTGTTGGTTTTTGGCTTCATTTTGCTTATCACAGGTTACCAATGGTGGGTAGCCTTCTTTACAGCATTGGTTTTTGCTATTCATCCGATGCATGTAGAATCAGTCGTGTGGATATCGGAGCGGAAAGATGTGCTGTATACCATGTTTTTGTTACTTTCTTGCATAACATATTGGCATTATTTAAATGATAAACTCACAAAATGGTTGCTATTGGCTGGTCTATTTTTTGTTTGTAGTGTCTTATCTAAAGCTATGGCGGTCATTATTCCACTCATATGGATAATCTTGGACTATTGGAAAGACAGAAGTCTCACAGAACAAAAAATGTGGCTAGAAAAAATACCATTTCTGGCTATATCCATATTTTTTGGTATGATGGCCATCAGTGTACAAAGTGGCAGTGATTTTGGTGGGATACTGACCCTAACAGGTGAAAAAGTCAATGCTTTAGCGGCACCTGATACCTTTACGTTGTTGGAAAGATTTCAGTTTGCATCGTACGGATTTGTCCAATATCTGTATAAGTTTTTCTATCCTATGGAGATTGGTGCATTTTATCCATATCCTGAAGGAAATAAACTCAATGGTTTTGAATCGGTGTTATATCCACTTTCAAGCTTAGTGATGATAGGAATAGGAATATATCTTTATAAAAAATCAAAGACCTTTTCTTTCGGTATAGGATTCTATTTGATTACTGTGGCATTGGTGCTCCAGTTTTTATCGGTAGGTACAGCTATCCTGGCTGACCGATATACCTATGTTCCTTATATAGGTGTAGGATTTGCGATATTTTACTTTGTACAGGAAGTATTTCAAAAGAAGTCCAAAAATGGTTTATACTTCTTCGTTGGTTTGAGCAGTCTGTTCAGTATATTTTTGGCACTTAAAACTTCAACTCAGGTCAAAGTATGGAAAAACAGCGAAACACTTTGGTCTCAGGTATTAGAATATTATCCCAAAGAAGACTTGGCTTTGGCCAACAGGGGAAATCATCGCGGAAAAACCGGCAACATCGAAGGAGCCATAGCAGATTTTGAAAA
The DNA here is from genome assembly GCA_945870185.1 of Aureispira sp. CCB-QB1. Classification (GTDB taxonomy): domain Bacteria; phylum Bacteroidota; class Bacteroidia; order Chitinophagales; family Saprospiraceae; genus OLB9. Next base: position 6,598 of record CAMBRK010000141.1, read on the forward strand.
AGCAATCGCTGATGGATGCCTCAGAGCCGATGTCTATGAAGGTTTGGGAAATAGCTACGGCACCATGAGCAATCAAAAGCCCGATCAAAAAGAAGCCCTCCTAGCCAAAGCCATTGCCATGTACCAAAAAGCTCTGGAACTAGAACCTCAAAAAGGAAATATTCACTTCAATCTAGGGATATCTCAGCTACAAACCAATCCCGCACAATCTGTCAATGCATTTAAAGAAGCGCTTAGGATGATGCCGTACAAAGAAATGGAAATACTCCCTGTATTGGGTCTCAGTCTACTGAATGCTGGAAAATATCAGGATGCCATTCAAACCATCACCCAAGCGATCGAAAAAGGTGTTGAAACAGAATTTGTTTACTACTATAGAGGATTAGCGTATTACGGAATGGGCGACACTCCAAATGCAGTAGCAGATTTTAACAAAGCACTCAGCATCAATCCCAACAATCAGGAGATCATCGCCAAAAAGGGGGCATTGGGATTGTAAAGGATTAAAATTGTAATTCATAAAAACTACTTATTTACAATTAACACTTAGAGAAAATTAAATTTTTAGAACTAAAAGAAAGTCTTAAAACACTAAATAGGGCCTGCTGAAAAAGTCAGAATCGTTCAATTTAAAGGCGGCTATTGGTCTGGGAAATCGTTCAAAAAACAAGCGATAGTAAATAAGAACGAAGTGAAGTGCAAAGCACCAAAGGCAAAGCCTTTGACGTAGTGAACCGCTAGCGGGTGGGCAGCAAAAGTGCGTCTATCGCCTTTGTAGAATATTAAAAACAAACCTATAATAATCAAGGCGATAGAAAAATGCAGGACTGAACGATCCTTTATGGTCGAGCATGACAATGCGAGAAGTGAAGGAACCCGAAAGGGATGGG
>CAMBRK010000142.1 GCA_945870185.1 Aureispira sp. CCB-QB1
ATCTCAAAGGCGAGCCTGTCTACCTACGGAGTCAGGTAGATTTTTTCACGCTAAAGCGTGACTGCGTTTGTTTCCGTCGGGAAGTTGACTTTTAAGCGTTAAGAAGACAAAACAGCGGCGGCATTTCCTGCCCGACTCCGTAGGCAGGCAGGTTTGTTTACTTTTTTTTGCTGCAGAAAAAAAGTGAAAGCCTTGCCGGCTTGAGGCAAATGATTAATTTGGGTTATATGTTTTGATTTACAGATAATAATAAACAAATTTTAGAAAAGTGCTACTTGTTATACACACAAATAAAAAATTCACAAATAGTATTAACAAAAAAAGATTACTTTTGCGCAACCAATACACTTTACGATGCCTGATGTTAAACTTTTTTCCGGAACTAAATCTAAGTACTTAGCTGAGAAGATATCTGATTTCTATGGTTATCCTTTGGGAGATATTACGGTCAAAACTTTTGCGGACGGAGAGATGCAAATAGTAATTAATGAATCCGTGCGCGGAACATACACTTTTTTTATAGCTTCTACTTTTGGACCTGCGGACAATATCATGGAGTTACTACTGATGATAGACTCTGCCAAAAGAGCTTCAGCAGGCTATATAACAGCAGTGATTCCATATTTCGGGTATGCCCGTCAGGATCGAAAAGATAAACCCAGAGTACCTATTTCTGCCAAATTGGTAGCCAATATCCTTCAGGCATCAGGCGTCAACCGGATCATGACCATGGATCTACATGCGGAGCAAATCCAAGGTTTTTTTGATATTCCGGTAGATCACCTTAAGAGTGAAGCCATCTTCATACCTTATCTATCCAAATTGGATCTAAGCAATGTGACTTTTGCATCGCCTGATGTAGGTGGTGTCAAAAGAGCTCGCTCTTATGCCAAGTACTTTGAGCGTGATTTGGTCATTTGTGACAAGGAACGTAGGGTTGCCAACGAAGTTGCTGCTATCACCGTGATCGGAGATGTAGCTGGAAAAGATGTGATCTTGATAGACGATATTATAGATACAGCAGGTACATTGTGTAAAGCTGCAGATTCACTGATAGAAAAAGGAGCCAAAAGTGTCAAAGCTATACTCACCCACCCTGTTTTGTCAGGCAGTGCTTATGATAACATTAATAATTCTCAAATCAGCGAAATCATCGTGACGGATAGCATTCCGCTCAAAGGTCAATCTGACAAGATCAAAGTGTTATCTTGTGCCAAGTTATTTGCTAGGGCCATCAGAAATACACACGAATACAAATCCATAGCAGCCTTGTTTGTGGATAAGAATGCGGAGTAATTCATTTTTGATCACCCTTCACAGCGATCACAGATACCGTTTACTATCATATTGGTTTGTGTCACCTTAAACTTTTCAGGCAAAGAAATTTTAGGTACAAACACATGATCTAAGCAAAAAGTGTTTTCACATTTCAGACAATGAAAATGCACATGTTCATCATGATGATGGTGCTCATTGCAGTGCGCATCACATAGCGCATATTTTTGGGTGATGGTACCATCTATGGCTTTGTGTATGATACCCTGATCTTCAAAACTCTTAAGTGTACGATAAAGCGTGATTCTATCCGCCTGTACCAATTGGCTTTCTATATCTGCAGATGACATGGCAAATCCAGCCTTAAGAAAAACATCCAGCACATCCAATCTGAACGGTGTCACCCGCAAATGATGTTTTTTGAGTAATTGTGCTGCTTCCATATTTATTTGATGATTTGTCCATTTTCCCACCCAGTGTCAGGGCTGATAAACGAAAGTTTGCCATCACTGTTTTCGGCCATGAGTATCATACCTTGAGACTCTACACCTCTCATTTTGCGCGGGGCCAGATTGGCCAGCAAACTTACCTTTTTACCGATGACTTCTTCAGGGTGATAATGTGCTGCTATTCCTGACACCACGGTACGTTGTTCAAAACCTAAGTCCAGTGTAAGTTTCAATAACTTATCAGCTTTTTCTATTCTTTCAGCTTGTATGATGGTAGCTGTGCGAATATCCATTTTGACAAAATCTTCGTAAGTGACTTCGTCTTTTATGGGAGCGGCTTCTTGTATTTCTGGAGCTTCAGAAGTGACATCTTGATTTTGTTGATCAGTCGCTTTAAGCTTTTCGATTTGAGTATGGACTACTTCGTCTTCTATTCTGGTAAAGAGATGGATAGGGGCTCCGATTTTATGTTTGGCTTTCAAAACACTTTCACCTTCGGCCATTTTATCGAGCATTTTTTCCAGTTCTCCTTTTTCCAAGATAGGTTTTTGACCAAGGAGTACTCGAATTTTGTCAGAAGTAAACGGCATATAAGGTCGACAAATCACACCGATCACAGCTACATATTGAAGACATAGATGCATGACTACCTTTACAGTATCGGGATCTTCTTTGATCTGCTTCCATGGTTCATTAAACTGCAAAATCTGATTTCCTTTCGTCGAAATTTCCATCAAGGTTTTGAGTCCGGATCTAAAGTCAAATGCTCTTACATAATCACACATCTCATGTACGTCATCAAATAATCTGAGCATTTCGGAATCGTGATAACTAGAGTCCATTTGGCCCTCAGGCCCATATATATCCAGTGATTCGTCAAAATCGGGTACCTTACCATCATAATATTTATTAGTAAGTACGACTACCCTATTGACAAAATTCGCTAGATTATTGACCAATTCCGAATTTACAGCATCCTGATATCCTTTCCAGGTAAATTCGCTATCTTTTTGTTCTGGCATGTTTTTGATCATAGTGTACCTGAGCTCGTCTTGTCTATTGGGTATTTCGTCGAGATATTCATGTACCCATACGGCCCAGTTCCTAGATGTGGAAATTTTTCTTCCTTCCAGGTTCATAAATTGATTGGCAGGTACATTAACAGGAAGGATATAATCTCCATGCGCTTTGAGTATAGCTGGAAATATGAGACAATGAAAAACAATATTATCCTTTCCTATGAAATGTATCAATGCACTATCTTCATCTTGCCAATATTTTTTCCAATTTTTCTTATGATCAGCGGCCCATTGTTTAGTGGATGAAATATATCCTATGGGAGCGTCCATCCATACATATAATTTTTTACCTTCGTGACCTGGAATGTCTTTAGGTACATCGACTCCCCAATCCAAATCTCTGGTCATGGCTCTGGGCTGCAATCCACCATCGAGCCAAGACTTGCATTGACCCAAAACGTGATTTTTCCAGTCATTGGGGTCATGAAGTTGTTGGTCATCCAGATATCCAGTCTCTATCCAAGTTCTCAGCCAAGGTTCGTATTTATCCAAAGGTAAGTACCAGTGAACAGTCGTTTTCAGAACAGGCTTCTTACCCGAAAGCTTAGATATAGGGTCAATAAGATCTGTTGGGCTATGAGCTGTACCACAATTTTCACATTGGTCGCCGTAAGCTTCTTTGTGGCCACATTTAGGGCAAGTACCCATGATATATCGGTCAGCCAAAAACTGTTGAGCTTCTTCATCAAAGTATTGTTCAGATTCCTTTTCTTCAAATTGTCCCGTTTTGTATAACTTTGAAAAAAACTCTTGCGAAGTCTCATGATGCAATGGAGCAGAAGTCCTGTGGTACATATCAAATGATACACCGATGCGCTCAAAAGTTTCTTTAAATAATTCATGATACTTATCCACAATCTGCTGTGGGTGTGATCCTTCTTTGAGTGCTTTGATGGTAATGGCGGCGCCATGTTCGTCAGAACCACAAATGAATACGATATCCTTGTTCATCAATCGCTGAAAACGTACATATACATCAGCTGATAAATAGGCACCAGCTAAGTGTCCAATATGCAGCGGGCCATTTGCATAAGGCAAAGCAGATGTAACTAAGAATCTCTTAAATTGTCTCATAATATCGAAAAAAATTGAGATCGCAAAGATAGGTTTTTTATTTCGATCTTAAAACCAATACTCAATGTGAGTATATAAAAACATATTACAAATCTTTAATAACATGCTCCAGCTCGCTGATGATCATAGCAGTAGCTCCCCACAGTTGGTGTCCGTATACGTCATAATATGGAGTATCTTTGAGTACAATATCCCTAACAGACATATCCACCATACCTTTGTTTTTGGATTTCAAAAAGTGTTTTACTGGAATTTCTATGATGTCTTTGACTTCTGTCTCTTGCTTGACAAACTTGGGGTATTCTGTGGTAAAACCGACAAAAGGATGTACCAAAAAATTGGATACATAGACAAAAACAGGGGTAAGACTACCTAAAATGCCCACTGCATCTGGACTTACGCCTATCTCTTCATAAGTTTCTCTCAAAGCACAATCTTCATAAGAGTAGTCAGTCTCGTTTAATTGGCCACCTGGAAAAGATATCTGTCCGCCGTGTTTATCTTCAGGATATTTGCTGGATCTTTCTATTAAACTGATATGCCATTCCTTATCTTTGGGATATAAAAGTGCTAAAACGCAGGCTATTTTATGGTCTGAAGTGATAACCCTATAAACATCAGTTCCCGGAGGTGCCATTTTATTCTGGGCACCTTCACCAGGCAGTTCTTCACTGAGTCGGTATTCAAGATCGTGTATAAAACTTACATCCATAAATAGGAATATTTTATTAAAGTTTTATTTATTTCCGTTGGCTTTGGAGATATAGTTCTCTAATGCTTTGGTCATGGAAGGTGCTTCTGGTGTTGGAGCCTTAATATTTACAAAAAGGCCTTTATCCTCAGCAGCTTTACATGTTGCATTTCCGAAAACAGCGATTCTAGTATTATTTTGTTGGAAATCAGGAAAATTTTCAAATAACGACTCAATACCTTGCGGGCTAAAAAATGCCAATACGTCATAAAACACATCACTTAAATCCGAAAGGTCTGCTGATACAGTCTTATACATGACTACCTCGGTATGATTAATCCCTAATTTATCCAAATAACCTACGATTTCTGTCGAACCTAGATTAGAACAAGGTAATAGATATTTTTCTAATTTGTATTTATTGAAGTAATGAGCCAAGTCTTCAGCAACTCTTTTGCCTACAAATACTTTCCTTTTTCTGTAAAGGATAAATTTTTGTAAGTAATTGGCTATGGCCTCGGTAAGACAAAAATACCTAGTGTCTTGTGATATCCTTGCTCGGGTTTCTTCAGAAAGTCTGAAAAAATTATCCACAGCACCTTTGCTATTGAGAATAACACATGGAAAGTCAGAAAGAATGATCCTGTTTTTCCTGAATTCCTTCTCTGTGACAGGTGCCACTTGTATAAAAGGTCTCCAATCTATTTTCAAACCCCATTTCAGTTCCATATCGTAATACGGAGACTTTTCTTCTGGTTTGGGTTGGGAAATTAAAAGTGATTTTACAGGGAGATACTTTTCTGTGTATTCTGCAGTCTCCTGCAAACTCATACCTTTACTAGCCATTCATCAATAATTTGATACCAACATTTTTATATTCCCCAAAGCAATCTATCATTCTCCTAAAATATTCAAAATCAAACATTTACTTTGCATATTCATAAACTAATTCATGTAAATTTTGATACTGTTTTGATCAAAATTAAAATTGGAATTACTTCGAAGGCGCAAAGGTAAATAATTATTTGGAATAATCTATCTGTTATATGTTCAGAAACAATAAAAATCCCTCTAATATAACGAAAAATTAACAGAAAGCCCAGTACTACAACGGTAATCCAAAATGTAATTTCCGAAACTCCACTAGGCCCAAATGCCACCAAAAGGTTTACAGGTATCAAGATTAATCCCACAAAATGATTGAAGATCATGATGGTAAAGTTGTACAAATCTGTATTTTTCTGAATCAAAAATACATTACCTAATAACTTAAGTCCCAAATGCTTAAAACCATAAGCCAAAATAAAACTAACTAAGATATTTAAATACATCAAGATACCGCGTTCCATACCATATGCAATTAAAGCTAAGTATACAAAAACTGAAATATTGACTATAAAAACCAAATATAACATATATAAATAGCTGGAAAAACCCGTACTTTCATCTCGGTAGAATAGCCTTAGAATGTTTTCATTAAACAAAGATTTCGTTACCAAATCTACCGATTTGGCTTTGCCATTGAGTACAAGTGCCAAAACAGCACTTGAAAAAAGTATAAACCAAAATAAAAAACCATTGGATGCTTGAGTACCATCTGTTTGAGCCTTTAGATTTTCTACCCTCTTCGTGATCGCAGACTTCTTGACTAGGATGTGGTCTACATCAAATGGATTAATGTCGTCTTTATTTTCTTGCTTAGCTGCAGTTAGCGTATCCAGGGCTTCCTTTCCGTTCTTATCATCAGCAATCAATGTGTCTTCCTGAATCTTTACTGGCGTAAAAGTATCCGTAATGTTCATAGCCTTCAACCTGGGCTTGATTTCAAATGGATTACTTCTTGTTTGTCCACTCAATAATGAAGCGTTTACCAACATCATGCCAGTACACAATAGCCACACTTTCCAAAAATATTTTAAACCCATTTTCATTACAAAAGGTCAAAATTAGAATTTTTTTTTGAAAACAAGAATTCATTATAGCATCTAAGTAATTTTTTCTTTCAAATACTATATGGTGTAAAAAACTGATTTTTTAAAAATCCAACTTTCTGAAGCAAATAACTTAAACCATTTTTATTAGTATATCCTGAAGTTTCAGAGTTCATAAACAATTGCAAAATTGATATTTATATATTAAAATATATTTAAATATATTCACACAATTAATTGCAAATCAATAAATTAACCTATTTTACTATTTTCATATGATAAACAAAATTATAAAATTTAACTATTGGCTAGAATCTTAGGGCAGCGGACAATCCGGCCTTTTCATTTTTAGTCAAAACTTTGAAAAATAGCGTTAAAAAAATGACTGTGTGGTTTTGCTCTAGCAAAAAATGATTGAAAGATTTCAATCATTAATAAAGGAACCGGCCAAAACTTTGGTCGGCTTGAAATCATACTTTTTTTTATAACTTAACGAAGTTCCACAAATGTATAAACGGTTCACCAAACCCAAAGGCGAGCCCGCCTGACCACTACGTAATAGGCGGGCAGGTTTTTTCACGCTGAAGACGTGACAGGTATGTTTAGCTATTTTTTGAAGTTTTGGCGTTAAGAAAAGGAAAAAGCCCTGCCTCGCCGTACCGT
>CAMBRK010000143.1 GCA_945870185.1 Aureispira sp. CCB-QB1
GAAAAGCGTAGCGCCGCTACGGTTACAGAAGAAAAATAGTCCGCCGCGGCGGATTCTGATTTGCAGACCTTGTCGAGCCAAAGGCACGAAGTTTAGCTTCGGAATACCTGCCTCGCCGTACCGTAGGGCAGGCAGGGATTTTCTAATGCATAATCCGGATTAAATTACAAATAACTTGCTGGAAAAATAATATGAAGTTAAAATGTAAATACTTTGAGATTCCACACGTACTTTCGGAATGACGGGGTCAGCTTTGGTGTATGGAAGACCAGGGCAGCGGCAGAGCCGCACTACCCTCGTCTTCCATACACCACACTAGAGAGCAATCATTTCGACTGTCGGGAGAAATCTCAAACCGCACTCATGCTAACATTTCAAAGCCTACCTTTTTTTAAATTGCATTGATTAGAAATAGTTGGACATTTGGGCTTGGATAACCAATATCACCTTTAGGAAATAATTAAATTGTGCGATTTGCTATACACACTCAGGCACCTTTATATCGTCCCTATTTTACCTTTTTACTATCTTTGCAACGTATATGACACTCGACACTAAAAAAAGGATTTTCAAAACTTGGTTAAAAATAATTTTTATAATTATTTCGGTCATTTTTTTGATGATCCTCGTTCTGTTTGCGTACATCAGATTTTTTGAATTACCCACTGATCAAAGCTTAAGAAATCCCGTAATCAAAGAAGCGTCTATCTTACTCGACACCAAAGGCAGACCCATAGGAATATATCAGGTTGAGTATCGGAGTCCTGTTACTTATGAGCAGATCAATCCCTTTATCATAAAGTGTTTGGTTGCTGTAGAAGATGCGCGGTTTTACGAACATGGCGGAGTAGATTTCAAAGCACTTTTCAGGGTTTTTTTCAAAACGATTCTCTTAAATGATGCTGATTCAGGTGGAGGCTCTACTATTACGCAACAATTGGCCAAGCAGTTTTATCCACGGCCTGTTACCAAAGACAAAAATGCATTCGTACGTTCTTTTACCTTGATAAAATCCAAAATCAAAGAATGGATGGTGGCTTGGAAACTGGAAGGGATATACAGCAAGAAAGAAATATTGACCATGTATCTCAATAAGTTTGAGTTTGTCAACGGTGCACATGGTATTGAGGCGGCTGCCAAAACCTATTTTAGTAAGGCTCAAGATTCTTTGTCAAACGATGAATCCGCCACTTTGGTCGGAATGGTACAAAATCCTTCGAGATATAATCCGGTACGTTTTCCTGATTTGGTGCATCAAAGAAGAAATGAGGTCTTATTAAAAACCGATAAAAAGGAGTACGAAAAACTAAAATCTGTCACCACAGATTTTTCGAACTTTAAACGTTTTTCAACACAAGACACGATCGTACCATACTTTAAAAATTCCTTAGAAACTTATCTATCTAAACTAATCCGTGAACAAAAAATCACCAAACCCGATGGAACGTTTTACGATATTTTTAATGATGGATTGATCATAGAATCTACCGTAGACCTTGACCTACAAAAGTATGCAGAAAAGGCTACTCTGGAACATATGTCGTGGATACAAACCTGGTTTGATTTGGACTGGAAAAAAGACGAACCGTGGACCTACAGAGCTGGTGAAAGTGAAAAAAAACAAAGAATTCAGATATTAGAAAAATATGCTAAAATGTCACCAAGATTTATGTCGTTAAGAAAGCGGCTTCTAACTCCTATATTGGCCAAAATTGACAACAAACTGACCGATAACGAAATAGAATTACTTATACGAAGTAAAAAAGATGCTTCCATACTTTTAGCTTTGGAAAAATCACAAAAAAATCGATTAAGAAAAATTAAAGACGGAGATCAATTGGAGCGCATTATAAAAAGCTACACCATCTTTCAGGACGCTTATCGAAATGAATTTGACACTAAAATAAAAATGTTCGTTTATGACCATAGTAAAGGGTTCAAAGAAGTTCAAATGAGCCCCATGGATTCTATCAAATACCATTTGAAGTTACTTCAAACGGGACTGGTGGCCATGGACCCCAAAACGGGCCACATTAAATGCTGGAACGGTGGACTTGATTTTAATTACTTTAAATATGATCATGTGCTCTCCAGGAGATCCATTGGTAGTACAGCAAAGCCATTTCTATATACTTTGGCCATGTCACAAAAAGGGATCAAACCCTGTCAGGAATTTAAAGATATGCCCTACTCTATTTTGCCTGGTGAAGGTGATTTTAAAAATAAAGAACCCTGGAATCCTGAAAACGCCACTAAGGTCAATACCGGTTTGATGTACAATCTATATCATGGTTTGTTATATTCAAAAAATACGATTACCGTCAAATTGCTCAAAGAATTGGGCACTGTAAAACCATTGATCAATATGTGGGATCAGATGGGTATTCCCAAAGATGAAAAACTACCCAATGGCCGATTGGCTGTGGAAGAATGGCCATCTATTGCATTGGGAGCCATTGACATAAGCTTACTCCAATTGACAGCAGCTTACGCTACATTTGCCCATGAAGGCAAGTATACCAAGCCCATTTTGGTCAAAACCATAAAAGACAAAGCGGGTAAGATCATTTACCAAGCCAAGACAGAAACCCAAAAAGTCATTGCACCTCTTTATAATGCGATCATGCTAGATATGCTTATCAATAACGAATCTGGCGACTTTACGATGCATCTCAAATCTCCTAATGGTGGAAAAACAGGTACAACTGATGATCAGAGTGATGGATGGTTTGTAGGGCTGACACCTTCATTGGTAGTGGGTGTTTGGACTGGTGGTGAGGAGAAATGGATTAGGTTCCTGAGAGATGACGTTGGTCAAGGATATTTTACAGCCAGGCCAGTATTTGAAAAATTCATCAAAAAGCTGGAAGCCGATCAGACAGGTCTATATGATGTCAATGCTCAATTTGCAACGCCACCACCTGGATTTCAAAAGCTTACCAACTGCAGCAAGAGAAAAACAGAAAAGCTGGCAGATTTCTTAAACGCCCGTAAGCCTTTGGATAGTCTGAGCATGAAGCCAATTATTGCCGATACCTTGAGTAGTCAGTCAAACTGATTTTTGTTGATATGGTTTTAGGGTTTTTTGCTACTTTATGTATTATTAATCACTTTTTTACTACAATTAGTCCATTTTTGTGAACTTAACTTATGGGTTTATTGTACTTTTGTATCAAATATATTAATTTTTATGACTGTGTATAAAGAGTTTAGAGTTGGCGGTGGAAATGGTGGTCCTTTTGGATTTTTGGGTCCATTATTGATATTGGCAGTTTTTTTTGCTGCTTTATTTTTTCTAGCTAAAGGTGTATTTTGGCTTTTGTCTTGGGTAGCCCCTGTATTATTGATTATCACGCTGATTATAGATCATACTGTGGTGACAGATTTCCTCAAGTTTGTCTGGAAATTGCTCAACGAAAATACACTCATGGGAGTTTTGGCAGTATTACTAGTGTTTTTTGGATATCCTATCGTTTCAGGTTATTTATTTTTCAAAGCTTTGGGCAAAAGAAGCTTAAAAAAGGTATATGAAAAAGTCGAAAAGGAACAAAATACCTATACTGAGTTTGAAGAAGTAGTGGAAGACGACAGTTTTTTGGAATTGCCTCCTTTACATAAAAGACCTGAAGCACCAAAACAAGATCGCAGTCATCCATCATCGTCCAATCAGTACGACGACATGTTTAAATAACAAGGATGTTTATATTCTTGAGTGGTGTCATAACTTTATGGGTTGCTTATAGCTTTTTGATTTTTTGGATTTGGAAAGGATTTAAATCGGGACTTGCATTAACCATCGTAACTCCAGCCAAAACCCAAAGAAGTGTCTCCATCATTATTGCTGCCAGAAATGAAGCATCAGTTATTGAAAAATGTATCACATCCATCTTAAAGAATGACTTTCCTGCACACCTGTTTGAAATCATCATAATAGACGATCATAGTACGGACCAAACTTATAATTTAGCTGCTTCATTTCAGACGACTCATCTAAAAGTAGTCAGCCTTCCTGATGGTATTACTGGTAAAAAAGCGGCTATCCAATTTGGTGTACAACAAGCTAAAAATGAAATTATACTGTGTACCGATGCGGATTGCGAAGTAGAAAGCAGTTGGATAGCTTCACATCAACACATGTATGAAAATGAAAATATTGCATTTTGTACAGGAATTGTTTTACCCAAGTATTTAGGAACCACCTTATCCAACTTTCAATGGTTGGACTTTGCGAGTACGATGACCATTACAGCAAATGGTATATATCGTAAGCAATACTACTTGGCCAACGGTGCCAATATGAGTTTCAGAAAATCATCCTTTTTAGCTATCCAGGGATTTGAACAAAATAAAGACAGAGCTTCTGGCGATGATATATTTTTGGTCCAGAATTTGGCTAAACAGCATGAAATTGGATTTATCTCATCACCTTTTTCAAAGGTCACTACTAAATCAGAAATCACATGGAAAGATTTCTTTATCCAACGAAAAAGATGGGCCACCAAAGCATTGGCAAGCCCGGATAAAAACGTGATGAAAATTCAAGAATTTGTGTTTTTAAACGCCTTATGTACGCTTTTGATGTTTACTCTGATGTTTTTTCAGTTCCATTTATTCGGAGCTGCATTAGCGATCTTGGTCTTAGGCAAGATGATCACAGATTTTGCCTTTCTACATCATGTGTCCACTCATTTTAGAAAACCAGAAGTGATGTCATCTTTTTTGACCAGTTTTTTTATGTATTATATCCACATCCTTTATTCAGGTTGGAACGCTACCTTTCCTGGTAGGTATGCTTGGAAAAACCGCAGCACCAAGTGATTAAAACTTATTTTTCCACATCATACTCTCCACAGGCTTTTCGGTGCGCTGATTGTATTTGGCGTTAGATTTTTTGTTATAATAATTTTCTATATCACCGTCTACTTTAAAATAAATGAGCTGACCAACCGGCATACCTGCATAAACGCGTACGGGTTGTACACAAGAAATCTCCAACGTCCACGTGTTGCAAAAACCTACATCACCCTTTCCAGCCGTAGCATGGATATCTATTCCAAGCCTGCCGATGCTGGATTTTCCTTCTAAAAAAGGTACGGTATGATGGGTTTCAGTATATTCTTCAGTGACTCCTAGATACAGTGTTCCTGGCATCAGTACAAATCCTTCATCTCCGATCTCAAAATGGCGAATCGTATTATGTTTTTTGGCATCCAACTCATGATTTTCATAGACTGCCAACCATTTTCCGAGATGTACATCGTAAGAATTGGTTCCAAGACATTCAGGTCTGTAGGGCTCGATGACGATATTGCCTTCTGCTATACTTTTGAGTATTTCTTTGTCGGAGAGAATCATGATTTTTTGATTTTGAGTGCGAAGATAGTGAAGATGATGACTTTTAGGGTAAAATATTGCTTTGTGAATGGGTATAAAATGATTTTTTATTGACAAAATATTGCTTTGAAAAGTATTTTGGACAAAACAAATTTTAAAAATCTGAAAATTTAGAGTAACTTTGTTTCAGAGATCATCATGAAGAATCATTATGGAAGTATTATTTAATATATTGATAATAAGTATATTTCCAATGTACTCATTTAGCCAAAAAGACGGCATAACTATTTTCAGTAACTTGGGTGTTGCAAATTATGACTCAAGTTTAACTTCTTTACAAGGAATTCAAAATGTCTACACATTAAAAAAAACTTCCATGTTATGGTTTTATTTTTGATAAAAGTGGCGATATTTGGTATAGAGATTTTTGTCCAAACGATTACTTAGATATTTCAATTTTTGGAACTTACAAAACAAAAGGTGATACCATTAATATATATACAACTTTTCTTAAAAACCCTGAAAGAATTCATACAGTTGCAATTAAAGAAATTGAGCAGATTGACATCAATAAAGACACATTTTACATAAATGTTTTGAATAATTCTAGAATTGAAGAAGGAAGTATTACTAGTATTTTTTATATTAAGCATCGTCGATGACCCTGGAGAAAAGAAAAATGGATTGATTTAAGAAGAGAAGTAGATTGGTCAAAAATTCCAAAAACTATTTTTGTTGAACAAATTTGGGTAAGTGGGTTGAAAAACCAAACTGAAAATACAGGAATTTGGTTTCAAATAAATGAGAAATGGAAAATAAAAAACAAGAATATAAAGATAACGTTTACTACCGAATCAATTAAAATTATTAAAAGGGATGAAAATATAATTTTATTAAAGTGGAATAGGAAGGAAAAGAAATATATTGAGTACGATAAATTAATGCATAGATTAGAATGAGATGAGGGTATAACGTTGCCATTTGGCTTGACAAGAAGCTTTAATCAGGCTTTGGAAATGGCTAAAATTGAATAAATTCTAAATAGGGCTTGCTGAAAAAGTCAAATTCTTTCAAAAAAGTTATTGCTATAGGTCTAGGATATCGTTCAAAAAACAAGCGATATGAACGTAGTGAAGTGCAAAGCACCAAAGGCAAAGCCTTTGACGAAGTGAACCCTGCCTTGCCGGCAGGCAGGCGTGAAACGGATGGGTGGGTGAAGTGCAAAGCACCAAAGGCAAAGCCTTTGACGAAGTGAACCCTGCCTTGCCGGCAGGCAGGCGTGAAACGGATGGGCAGAAAAGTGCGTCTATCGCCAAGGAAGAATACTAAGAGTTAACATCTGATAATCAAAGCGATAGAAAAATGCAGTGCTGAACGATCCTTTATGGTCGAGCATGACAATGCGAGAAGTGAAGGAACCCGTAAGGGATGGGTAGGTCGGGAATGCACAACAATACACCTAGCTGATCTAAGTTTAGATCAGTGCCTTCATTTTTGAGTGATTTCGTATCACTCCAATGCAGCAATGCTGCACCATTCAGTTACCTTTTTTTGAACTGGTCTTTTTCACGC
>CAMBRK010000144.1 GCA_945870185.1 Aureispira sp. CCB-QB1
TTAGCCCACACATCATATAAAATCGAATTAAGAGGAGATAGTTTAAGAAAAAATCGGTAATTTTGTCACTCCTAAGCGGCATAAACCACCAAATCATCTGGGGGGTCAATATGTCCAGAATAGGGGGTCAGTTTAAACAGAATATCCACTTTAGCGTGAACGTATGTTTAGAGCGTGTTGGAATTAACGAAGTTCAACAAATATAAAAACGGTTCACCAAACCCAGAGGCGAGCCCGCCTGACCACTACGTAGTAGGCGGGCAGGTTTTTTCACGCTGAAGACGTGACAAGTATGTTTAGCTATTTTTTGAAGTTTTGGCGTTAAGAAAATGAAAAAGCCCTGCTTCGCCGTACCGTCAGGGCAGGCAGGCTTGACTTTCACGCTAAAGACGTGACAGGTTTGGTTCTTTTGTGTCAAAGCCTGCCACGACTTTAGCGTGGACAAAAGAACAGTAAATAAAACTGTATCACTAATGAATAAAAATTTGGTAAAATTTAAATTTGGTAAGGACAATTTAAAAATAATTGCACCGAAACTTCAGTTAAATAAATTACTCCTATATTTGCATATCTAAAAGTCATCACACATGAAGGAATACAAAACCATAGAGGACGCAGAGACCGACAAAATCAAGGAGCCAGCTATAGACTACAATAAAGTCTATACATACGCTGACTATTTAAAGTTGGAAATAGATGAGATGGTAGAGATCATCCGTGGTAAGATATTTAGGATGAGTCCTACACCAAGGATAAAGCATCAAGATATAAATGGGAATATTTATTTTAGATTAAGACAACAGGTAGAAGGTCAAAAATGTAAAGTTTTCAATGCGCCAATTGATGTAGTCCTTCCTATCGCAAACAAAAAAAGAACCAGGTCCACCACAGTCGTTCAACCAGACATTTGTGTAATTTGTGACCCTAAAATCATCGAAGAAACTGCTGTCTTTGGAGTCCCAGATTTTGTAATAGAAATCGTAGCAGGAAAAGATGTAAAGCGCGATACCCAATACAAATATAGTGTTTATGAAGAAGCAGGCATAGGCGAATATTGGATCGTATTTGGTGAGATGCGTTTTGTAGAAGTATTTATTTTAGAAAATGGTAAATATCAACGGCTCAATGCATTCTCAGAAGACGATATCATACCTGTGAAAACATTGCCAGGTCTCTCGATCAGTATTGATGATATTTTTGAGGGAGTGTGATGTTTGGATTTAGTATTTCATTCAAGTACAAATTTTTAATAGATTCCCCCTATATTTGCATATCTAAAAGTAAACACAAATGACGGAATACAAAACCATAGAAGACGCAGAGACCGACAAAGTCAAGGAATCAGCTATAGACTACAATAAAGTCTATACATACGCTGACTATTTAAAGTTGGAAATAGATGAGATGGTAGAGATTATCCGTGGTAAGTTGTTTAGGATGAGTCCTGCACCAAGGATAAAACATCAAGGAATAAATGGCAATTTACATAGTATCATTCACACTTTTTTAAGAGGTAAAAAATGTCGCGTTTATCATCCGCCGACCGATATTGTTTTACCCATTGCCAACAAAAAGCGAACGAAGTCCACCAACGTAGTACAGCCTGATATCTGTGTGATATGTGATCCCAAAATCATAGAAGATACCGCAGTCTTTGGAGTCCCAGATTTTGTTATAGAAATCGTAGCAGGAAAAGATGTAAAGCGCGATACCCAATACAAATATAGTGTTTATGAAGAAGCAGGCATAGGCGAATATTGGATTGTATTCGGAGAGATACGTCTCGTAGAAGTATATATCCTGGAGAATGGAAGATATCAACGGCTCAATGCATTCTCTGAAGATGACATTATTCCTGTGAAAACACTCCCAGGACTATTGATCAGCATAGATGATATTTTTGAAGGTGTGTGAGTGAATTTGTACTTTTATTTAAGTTTCGATCATCCATATTATACTTAATGTAAACTAAATATTAAATAAATATCAATTTTAAGTTAATTTTATGGAATTGTCAAAAACAAATTTTGGTAACCGGACGTTAGAAGTTTCATGAAAAATTTGTTTTTACTCTTAATGTTCTTTGTTCCACTTGGTGTTAAATCTAAGTCTCCAGAATTAACTGATGATGAATTAAAATCATCTCTTCCTAAAATCATTCGTACTTGTTGTGCATTTGGAAATGAATTAAAGTTAATAGCTTTACCTTTTATCAAATTTACAGATATAACATCTTATGATCAAATAGGAAGTCATCGTTACCTAGGCAATGATTCCGAGATGAATGGCATAATTTATACCAAGCATGGAGGATTTATAGACATTGCTCACATGAGGGATGTGGCAGACTGGACTGCATTTTTGTATAAATTAATCAAAAAGACACAAACGGAAAAAAATCAGTTTTTTGAAATGAAGTTAGGTCATGAAGGTGGGGCCAAAAAATTGGTTTTAAGATTGCCAAAAAATTTAACGGATGATGATGCTATTAGACTTGCGGGAAAAATTGCTTATGACTTGTCCGTATGGCACGAAATAGCAACCTGGTACGGAAATTCTTATCTGCCACTCATTAAGGAAAGATACTCAGCTTTCTCTGTAGAAGATGCTTACTCCAATCTCTTAGGAGCCCATGTAGGTATGGAAGCGATCAGAAGTGACTTGCCCTACAATGAGGCAGTAACCATGAGCATAAGTCAAAAACTTAAAGAATTAGTCCCTGCAAGAAGTATTGAAGAAACTGAAAACGCCATGAATTCCGTAAAAAACTTGTGGTGGACAAATGAAGCGTATATCCCAAGTGGTAAAGTATTATTAAAAAGAGAGTTTGTAGTTTACGGTGATAGCTTATATCCAAGATTACTGCCCGATATGCTTAATTTTAAAGGTAATGGGCTACCTATTATATCCAATACGGCACTTAATCAAAATTTGGATGATTATTATGATCTAAAAATAAATCTAAACTACAAGTTTCCGTACAAAAGAATTTTCTTAAATCTTAATCATGAATCAGAAGGAAGTCCAGAAAGAACGATTACACAACGTGACTTTCAGACATTAATTAATGAAGGTACATCTAAAAATAGAAAAAAATATCCTGTTGATATTTATCAATTCGATTAAATGATTTTAAAAGAATTATTTAATATAATTTAAAATTTACGTGTCAATTATATATATTTGATTTGGTGAAATGCTGTAATTAATTTTAATCGAATAATTCAAAGTTTACTTATTTGACCCCAGACAAAGTTGTAAAATAGTTAATGTTTGAAGAGATGTCAATTACCCAACTTTATTTCATATAGCCAAACAAAGGAAAATGAAGCGTGTTAAATTTTTATTTTTAGCTTAATTTTTGTTCTTTTAAAATTATTCTCACTACTTTAGTGTCTTCATACAACATTAAAATAATTGAAGCACACGGACGACATATCATCTGATCTAAAAAGAGAAATAGGCGTTTCGGCATTTTCTATGTCGGTCGTCAATGCTTCGATAGGTGCAGGTATGTTTGCATTGCCAGCCATAATTGGCATTCAGTTGGGTGGATTTGGTATATTTTGTTATATCTTCTGTGGTCTTTTATTAGCAGTCATTATGTTGTGTTATGCAGAAGCAGGCACGAGAATAACGACAACAGGTGGCTCTTATGCCTACGTGGAAGCAGCCTTTGGTCCTTTGCCTGGATATATTATTAATTGGTTATTTTTCTTTGGATGGGGAATACTAAGTGATGCTGCTATCCTT
The DNA here is from genome assembly GCA_945870185.1 of Aureispira sp. CCB-QB1. Lineage (GTDB taxonomy): Bacteria > Bacteroidota > Bacteroidia > Chitinophagales > Saprospiraceae > OLB9. Next base: position 3,754 of record CAMBRK010000144.1, read on the forward strand.
AATGTTTTAGCTGATACGTTGGCTATTTACAATCCAGCTTTTCACGATGGTTTTTTGAGAGCTTTGTTGTTTTTTGGATTGTTGGCAACAATGGCAATCATCAATATTTTTGGTGTAAAACATGGCGCGCGCATCGTCCAAATAATGACTATCATGAAACTTATACCTTTGGCCGTGATTATTTTATTTGGAGTGCCCCTAATCAACGGTGACAATTTGGTTTGGGAACAAATTCCCACTTTAAAGACCTTTTCTGATTCAGCATTGGTCCTATTTTTTGCTTTTGCTGGTTTCGAAACCACTCTCAATGTCAGTGGTGAAGTCAAAGAACCGCACAAAGTAATTCCACGTGGTTTACTAATAGGTGGCTTGACTGCTATCATTTTTATTATGCTTATCCAAATAGTAGTCCAAGGTGTGATTGGTGCTGAAATTGTTCAGTTCAAAGATGCACCTGTGGCAGCTGTTGCACAACGAATTTTTGGACCTTCGGGCATGTTGCTAGTCATTTTTGCTACTGTAATGTCTTGCTCGGGAATCGTAACTGGTGATGTTTTAGCTTCTCCACGCCTACTTTATGCAGGTGCACTTGACGGTCTTTTTCCAAAGTTTCTTTCCAAAATCCACGCTAAACATTCAACACCTTTTTGGGCAATCCTAGTTTACTCCTGTTTGATCTTTATCTTTTCGGTATCAGGTGGATTTAAACAGTTAGCCGTCATGGCAAGTACTGCAATCTTAATTATTTATCTATCGGTTATTTTGTCTGTGATCAGACTTAGGAGAAAGCAAAATGACAACTCTTCCCCAGTTTTTACTGTACCTGGAGGTCTGCTTATCCCTATTTTGGGCATAGGAGTGATCCTTTGGTTATTGACAAGTTTGTCAAGATTTGAAATGTTGTTTACGATTTCATTTATTGCCATTGTGTGCTTGTTGTACTACGGGCAAAAAAAAATCCAAAAATAAGTATTTAGAAACGCTAAAATTGATAATATATGTCATCATTCTTTGTAGATCCAGATATATCCATAGCAAAGACCATTCATACAGATGTGTATACAGATGATGCAGTTTTTAAAAAATCTCGCGAAGCTATTTTTTCAAAGTCTTTGCATCATGTTGGGGATGCTGATATGCTAGTTGAAAACGGGTATGTACATCCACAAATTCTACTTCCTGATTTCATTGATGAGCCAATTCTATTAGTCAAAGACAAAAATGGAGCAATTAATTGCATGAGCAATGTTTGTACACATCGAGGCAATCTATTGGTAAATTCTCCGGGGAAAATGAGTCAGTTAAAATGTGGCTATCATGGGCGGACTTTTGATTTACAAGGTGAAATGACGTTCATGCCAGAATTTCAAGAAGTAAAAAACTTTCCTTGTAAAGATGATCATCTCATTCAAATCAAAACATTCCAATGGGGCAAATTGATATTTGCGGCTTTAAACAATGATATAACAATTGAAAAATATCTGGGAGAAATGATGCAACGAATGTCATTTTTTCCAGTAGAAAAGTTGGTGAGGAGAGATGATTTGAGCAAAGATTATAATGTCGACGCTCACTGGGCATTGTACTGTGAAAATTATCTGGAAGGATTTCATATACCTTTTGTACATCAGTCTTTAGCAGCAGTGCTAGATTTTGGCGACTACGAAACTGAAATATTTTATCCTTATGCAAGTCTACAACTCGGCGTTGCGAAGAACAATGAAAATATTTTCGATTTACCTTCGGAATCAGTAGATGTTGGACGAAAAATAGCTGCCTATTATTTTTGGGTTTTCCCCAATATGATGTTCAATTTTTATCCTTGGGGTTTATCACTTAATATAGTAAAACCCTTATCAAAAGACCGAACACAAGTTTCATTTATTACATATATGCTAGACGAATCAAAATATAACCGTGGAGCTGGTAGTGAGTTGGATAGAGTAGAAATGGAAGATGAAGCTATTGTTATGAATGTTCAAAAAGGAGTCAGGTCAAGATTTTACAATCAAGGCAGGTACTCTGCTAGCAGGGAGAAATGTACCCATCATTTCCATACCTTGCTTGCGCAATTTTTATAATAATTATGGCCTGCTTGGTGTAATATAAATTATTGATTATCCATTATATATGTACATATTCGTAGATTTCGTTGCACGGGAATTTCTTCAAAACTCCTGAATCATTTGCACATCATTTAAGCTTTTGCCCTATGCGGGCCTGCCTGACGGCAAAGCAGGCGGCATTTACTTTTTTCTTTTTGCTTACCCTTATTACTTTGTAATGCTAGCCCAGAAAAAAAGTAAACAACCTGTCACGCTTTGCGTGAAAAAGACCGGTTCAAAAAAAGGTAACTGAATGGTACAGCTTTGCTGCATTGGAGTGATACGAAATCACTCAAAAATGAAGGCACTGATCTAAACTTAGATCAGCTAGTTGTATTGCTAGATTGCATTCTCGACCTGCCCACCCCTTTCGGGTTCCTTCGCTTCTCGCATTGTTTGAACTTACCCATCCGTTTCACGCCTGCCTGCCGGCAAGGCACGGTTCACTTCGTCAAAGGCTTTGCCTTTGGTGCTTTGCACTTCACTACGTTCATATCGCTTGTTTTTTGAACGATATCCCAACCCAATAGCTGTCTTTAAATTGAATGATTCTGACTTTTTCATCAGGCCCTAATTAGTACTGCTTCATCTTCACTTAACATTAATATCCTAGCTTTTAATTTGATTAATGTAGCTTCATAAAGACTTAATCGTATCTCAATAATAATAAATAGGTGGTTGTAGCAGTGTGAATGCTACGGGTACGATCGTGGTAACACCGAATAACACGGCCGGAGTAGCTTCGAGCAGTCCGACCTTATGTATCAACACGGCATTAACGAATATAACGCATACCA
>CAMBRK010000145.1 GCA_945870185.1 Aureispira sp. CCB-QB1
AAAAAAATAGGGTATAGGTCACTTTCAAAAAGGTAATTAAATAGCTTTTTTGGACCGTCCTCTTATGTAATACTTTGTGAATTGTAAATTAAAACCGTCAAGAAAATGGATAAAGGAGATAAAACATATTTTTTAAGTGCGCAGATTAATTAGTTAGCCGCAAGCCTAAGCAGACGGTTCAATCAGTTCGACAACGGCAGCCATATACATCATTTGAGCCATTCCGTTTTCCTGATAGTGTTCCGTTTGGCTTATTTTTAAAAGAGCGGGTATTTCTTCCAAGTTGTTAGCTTTCATTACCTGTTTAAGAATGTGCGTATAAGGTTGCAATTTATCTTTGTATTGCTCTTTAAAAAACGCTTTTGCAGTATCTCTACACTCGTAAAGTTTGGCTGCCATTTTGATTTGCTTTTCCATTTGTATTTTCGTTTGTGAGAAAGGCCAGCGGCTAACAGCGGTTTTGCAATAGCCGCAGACATATCTCGGTTAATAATTAAATTCTTCTTTGGCGGCCATCGCAAAGCCGCAAAACGTTATCCACAATAGAAAATGAAAAAAAAGTATCTCATCATAATGTTGTCTCAAATAATGATACAAATAAATTGTTGGTCACAGAACAACTTATTTGAAACAAAAACTAAACCAATGGATATTAATATAGAGATGAAAAGTGAATTTGAAGAGATTATCAACTATTTCAAATCAAAAAATGAAATGCATGCAGTTACTGAAGCTAATGTAAGGTCATTTATAGATTATCTCCTTGAACAGACTGCATATACAAAAAAGAGATTATCAGACATAATCGTGGATTTAAACTATGAAACGATAAAAAGAGATGAACAATATAAAGTTTGGCCAGACATAGAATTTTGGCGTGGTGTTGATGACTATGGTTCACGGGCAATGTTGAATTATGATGGTGGAGTTGCAGATGTTGATAATCAAGAAATCATTGTTAGAGACCAATATGATTTTTCCACATTTCAACCTGACTCCGTAAGACTTAAAGAAGCTAAAGAAAGACAAGCAATAAAAATTGATATAGCCAAATATCCAATTTCACATCTTGGATATTACGAGTATAGATTCAATGCAGCAGCCCTATTTTATGCTTGGATAGCTTATATTTGGCAAGAGATAGAAGGGCACAAGTGCGGAGTTAAAGTTAAAACAGTACAAAACAGTACTATTGCTACATTCTCTCTAAACGATTTTCTTGATAGAGATTTTTCTGAATATGTGGAAGCAACATATGGAGAAAAACCTAAAAGACTAAAAAGTCCATTTCCAAGAAAGCTTACCTTAATTGAATTATTTCAAAGAGCATCTCAATCAAGCCATCCTTTTAATCCATTTAGTAATTATTGGAGATACTTCGAAAAAGATGGTCAATTTAAAGAGATCGGTACATACGAATTTAAAACAGGAATAAGAGAAGGTAACTTTTCCGAAAGGCAAGATGGAGATTTAACAGACATAATTATCCACAAAGATTCAAAACATGCTTTGCTTTATATAAGAGATTTTACAAATCAAATGATCAATGACGGTTGGCAAGAAAAATTAAGACCATTAGATATGCCTTTAATGTTTGATGAAAATGCCTTTCAATTTAGTTATGCAACAGGTATATTTTGGACAGAAGACCAAACAGCGAAATTGACAACAGAGAATGTGATCAAATTAGAGAATTTGTTGGGCATAAAACTACCAAAACCCTACTTCCATTATTTAAGAATTTTTAATGGTAGGCAACATAACACAAGTGAAATGTGTTTTCCGATAAATGATTTGTATACAATACACATGAATAAATTTTACACCCTTGAAGAGTTGACTTTATTCAATAATAAACAAAGTGTAACAAAAACAGACAATCTACTTATAGGTGAATCTATAGATAGTTTTAAAATTGGGATTAACGTTAATCCAGCTACTAAGTCATATGGTAAAGTATTTATAATTAAAGATAAGAAATTATTGGAATGTGACTATTCTTTTGAGTTATTTGCTAAGTATGCTCAACATTCACCTAAACAACCAGAGATTTATGCAGCTGAACAAAATGATATAGCATTCTTAAGAAAGCGATTAGCAGAAGGATGGGACTTTAATACATCATATCAATATCAAGATGCGTTAAGTCAGGCAGCAGAACACAACTCATATGAAGTATTGGAAGTATTGCTAAAGGCTGGTGCAAGACTTAAATTTAAGTCATATCGAGAGCATATGAAAGGTTCTTATGATGATAAAACTATGGATATATTGGATAAATATCATATAGGTGAATAAAATAAAGTGGATAACAAGTGCTTTGACGACATATCGGCTAACGCCGATACGATCGCAAAGCACAACCGTTAGTACGGATTAAGAAGAGAATCCCAAAGAAAGTCAATCGTGTGTTGGCTTGAAAAATGTGTCAAGGGACAAGTACATTTAATTCTTACCAAGATTTTAAACATTTTTATTTTTTAACTAATTAAATTCATAAAAGATGATAAAGTCAAAATTTTATTTAGGTTCACTGGTAGCTATAATAGCTACATTTTTTATTTATTCTTGTGCAAAGGATGGAAATACACACGAGAAACAAAATAACTTTTTATCATCATCCCAAATAGAAGAGTTGAAATCGACTTTGGGTTTTGATGAGAATGTCGAAACTCGTTCAGCCATGGCAGGAGCAAGTTGTGGTAACACAACACAGGGATGTTTTTTATTGCAAGCTGGCAAAACTGATACTTTTTTAATACCTGGCACAACTTGTTATGCATCAGCTACATATGATCTTTATAGATGTTTAAATACTACTGGTGCTACTATTGTTACCCATATATTCAATAATTTTTCAACTTTCCCAATAGTTGGAATGGGATGTGATTCAATTCTGAATTCATGGGATAGTCTTCTTAATGTTGGTAATTTTAATGAATTTAGTTACCAGTTGGATCTTTTTAATGCAATCGCAACTGAAATTGTTGAGCAAAATTATAATAAACAGCTTTTTACAAGTTCGTTTTTTCAAAGCTTTTTTAATTGTGAACAGTTCAATACCCTTTTATTTTCAGAATTTTATTTAGACAATTGCTTTAAGTGGTGTGTTGGAAATAAAATTGTAGATGGAAGGCCTGTAAGAGACTATCAAAGAAGAACATGCGGAGAAAGTTGTTGTAAGCGAACTACGGCATATTGTTGGAGTGCTGCAAAACAAAAAGTTATAGAATCAAGTCCAGTCGTGGAGCAAATTGGAAATTGCGAATCTTCATCATCTATTGAAAATTGTCCAGCCGGATATTACACTTTAGGTAGTTGTCAACACCAGTGTTTTCCTAAAAAGTAAATTTAATTCTAGCTTCCCTGTGGACGAAGCCACAGGGAAGCATTTTAATAACTTAAAATTAAATAAAATGAATCTTATAAAATTTATTTTTGTTATATTAACCTGTTTTTTTAGTAATATTTCATTTGCCCAAGTGTTTAGTTTTACTAATCATATCCCAAAATGGTCCTTCATTACTTATGACTCAACTTACGAAGGACATACAGAACAAGGGCCATTTAGCCCATTTTCATTCAATGGTAGCAATCATTTAATACCATTTTACAAGCCATTAATTTATAACGATAAAGTCATCAATGTATTTACAAACCAAAAAAATGATTTCCAAGGCGGCTTTGTAGAAGTAAGAAATCTAAACGATGGTAGTATTTGTTGGAAATTTTCATTTGATTTAAGAACAGGAACTCAGAGAGAATATCCAAGTCATTTTCAAATAGATGAAGATGGAAATCTTGAACTGTTTTGCTTTAGAAACATATTAGGTGATAATTATTTTGTATTCTGGACAGAAGCAAATCTATCATATCGAAAATTTGATTTAAAGAGTGGAGAGTTACTGGATCATATATTTTTTGAGCCTTCTAATCCTGATGGAATACACGTTAGTTTTTATCCTGGGGCTGTATCCTTATTTCAAAATGAAAAAAATATAGATTATATTTCAGTAGCTGGAAATGAATCATTTATTAATACCGTAACTATTAAAACGTTTGATAATGCTTTAAACTTTATACGAGATAATAGTTTCAATTATATGCGAAAATATAAATTTTATGATGCAAACCAACCTTTTTTGAAGCAAGATGAATTTACTTTTAGTCTACGACATTCAGTTTCTGAAATATCACCTATTAAACCACCGTCAAATTATGAACTAATCTTAAATAAATTTGATACTAACTGGAATCCTATGGATTCTATTTCATTATCAGAAATTTTAGATTCGGCAACTGTTTATAACTATCATGGAATTCAAAATAGTCATCACATTTTTGCATTGCGAAACAATATAAATCAATTTACCAATGAAAATGTGAAAATTTCGATACTTGATAGCATGTATGTGCTAAAGGAAACAGTCGAATTACCGAATAAGAGATTTAGGGTGTATAGAATGCATAAATTGCCTTATGAAGATGGAATAATCATTATTTCCACCGTGGATAATCAGCCAGATATTGAAATATATAAATCTGATGGAAATGGTAATCTGAATTTATTAAAGACGATTTCTGCCGAAAGTAATATAGTATTTCCGACAATTAATACAGCGATAATAAATGATCGTTATTTATCTTTAAATATGTGGGTACGTGAACTCGATCAAAATGGTGATATCAAGGAAGATAAGGATAAAACAGTGACCGCTCTTTTTGATCTTGTGGAATTAGAGATTTTGTCAAATATCAAGGATATTTCAAAAAATAGTAAATTAAAAATTTGTCCAAATCCTACAACCGGAGTAGTTATAATTCAAAATTTAGATAGCCAATCAAGTGTCAAAATTTATAATTTGTCCGGAAGTATGGTAAAATCCTTTGAAAACGTAACCGAACATGTTAATATTGAAGAGCTGCCAAATGGATTATATATCTTTGACATCAGAAATACAAAAATAAATGAACGTCATAAAATAATAAAAGTAGAATAACCCGTACTAACAAGCGATTTGATGAACAGATTTCGCTATCACTCATCCGTCACAAATCGCAGCCGTTACTTTCACTATTTACTTACAAAAAAAATCCGATCAGCAAATCTAATCCCATCCTAGCTTAGTAAAGTTCAAGCCCTATAGGGTTTTGATAGATAAATGCTTAGCACTCATTCATCCTATATTTATCTACCAAAAAACTTGACAAAGCAGCTCTCCTATTTTTTTGCTGCTTATCGGTTTTTGTTAATGGATAGTAGTGTTTATTCACAATTTAGTTCCTAATTTTAGAAAAAACTGTATTTTTGATTCATGGAATTTGCATTGGATAAAATATCAGGATCAAGATTAAAAGCCAAAAAAGGTCTGCAAGGCATTTGTGAAATGTGTGCCAGCCCTATGATAGCCAAGTGTGGAGAAATTATGATTCATCACTGGGCACATGTGGCATCACCATGTACTGACAGTTGGAAGGAAAACGAATCCCAATGGCACAGGGAATGGAAGTCTAATTTCCCTGAAGAATGGCGAGAAAAAGCTCTGAATGACCAAGCAACAGGAGAAAGACATAGGGCAGATATATACGTCCCTGATAAAGAACTTATTATAGAATTTCAACACTCTCATATTAGTGTCGAAAATATTAAGTCAAGAGAAAAATTTTACAAAAAATTAATTTGGGTAATTAATGCTGAAAATCAATCCTTTAGTATAAATAGTGTTATGAAATTAACTAATATTATTGAAAGCTATAAACAGTTATACAATAAAAAGCAATTAAAAATAAATGACCTATATTATTTGGATAATAGGCAAATTATTGAGTTAAGAAATTTGCATCAATTACTAATCTCGAAAACTAACTTAGTGACCTACAAAGATAATATTGAAAATATTGTAAAAACTTTCATGTCAATGCAAAATGCTGTTATGGCATCGCACTCCCCACATGAAAACTATCACTGCATAATAAAATCATCCGTCCTGCTACATGAACTGTTAGAATCAATATTTGAGAAAGCCATTGAGTCCGTCAATAATACTTTAAAAGAAAAGGGTGATTTCTATCATTATACATTATCTTCTAAAACATGGAAATACGCAAAAATGCCAATTTTTGTTCACCATAAAGATTCTCTCTACTTATTGAAGTCTGATAATGTCTGTAAATTGGTTTCAATAGAAGAATTCTGCAGAAAGTATTCAAGTTAGGAATAATAGGAAGTTTACTATTTTTCATCCACAACATACAGGCACTAAGGTAGCTACGGGTCTGATATCTGCAAGGTCTGCTGCCCACCATGCTCATGCTTGCACCTTTCAGGCGTTCCACCTTGCATGAAATCATCCCCTTACGCTTTTACTGCACCTGTTAGTGTGGCTGGGATGGCTGCACACTTCTATTTCATTTTCTTATATTATTTATCATGGCTACTATTTCATTAGCTTTTCCAGTCGGTCCGTTGTACCGTATCCATCCGACGAACCACATATTTTTCGATTGATAGCTAGTCCGTAACTTTGCGGGCAAAATATTCATATGCGGTATACAAAAGATCAAATGAATTCTTGGGTTTCGGAATTCAAGCAATCGAATCAAAGTATAAAAGACTTCA
>CAMBRK010000146.1 GCA_945870185.1 Aureispira sp. CCB-QB1
TTAGAACTTACCATCTCAGGCAACAAATCAGCCACAACACAGTCAGCTTGCTCATCTTATCTATGGCCTACCAATGGGCAAACATACACCCAATCAGGTACCTACACCGAAAGATATACCAATGTCTTAGGCTGTGACTCCACGTATACTCTCGATCTGACCATCCATCCTGAGTATGAAGTGCGTACTGCCACAGAAGCTTGTGCACAGTATGTGTGGCCGGTCACACAACAACGATATACGCAAAGTGGCACCTACAATCTTCCCCTTAAATCAGCTCAAGGTTGTGATTCCACTTTGGCTTTAGATCTGATGATTTATCCCGAGTTTGAGTTTCGAGATACCGTGGTAAGCGCAGAGCCGTATCTATGGCCGATCAATAATGAGACTTATGAAAATTCAGGTGTATATACGCAAACTTTCAGCACCGATGTCTCCTGTGATTCTGTCCACTATCTTTATCTCACGATCAAAAACAGCACAGAAATCTTTTTTCCCAACATCATTTCCACTGATGGTGCCAATGGCTTTTTTACTGGCTATAGCAATAATGCTTCGGTGATGATAAGCTCTCTAGCGGTATACGACCGATGGGGAAATCTGATGTTCAGCAAAGAAAATTTCCCTGTCAACGACCCACAACAAGGATGGAATGGGAAGATATCTGGTAGGGAAGTAGTGCCAGGAGTGTATATCTGGCTGGCTGTAGTCCAGCTCAAAGATGGTAGTTTGGAGACCTATTCTGGAGATGTGACGGTGGTGAGGTGAGCTGTTTTTATCTTGTGATCTTGTGATCTTGTGATCTTGTGATCTTGTGATCTTGTGATCTTGTGATCTTGTGATCTTGATATCTTGTTATCTTGTTATCTTGTGATCTTGTGATCTTGATATCTTGTGATCTTGTGATCTTGTTATCTTGTTATACCTTTTACAGCGGCACAAGTTCTGGTGGCTGAGCGCCATGCAATAGAGCCAAAGTCACCTTAGAGTTCTAGTGATTGCGGTCGTACGACTTAAAGGCGTGCCACAGCTCAAGTAGGGCTTGCTGAAAAAGTCAAATTCTTTCAAAAATATTAATGCTATAGGTCTGGGATATCGTTCAAAAAACAAGCGATAGAGAATGGGAGAGTCAAAAGTGCGTCTATCGCCATGGAAGAATATTAAGAATTAACCATTAATAATCAAGGCGATAGAATAAGCATTTTGACTCGGGAATGAACGGTGCTCCGCAATCGCCTTTTTTTGAACTAGCGTTTTTTGGTTACTTTTTTTGGCAATGCAAAAAAGTGACTGCCGCCCGCATAGGGCAAAAGTTTAGATGAAGTGCAAATGATTTAGAAGTTTTGAAGAAATTCCTATGCATCGAAATCAGTAAATTTGAACTTATAAAATTGATATTCATAAATTTATATTACACCAAGCAGGCCCTAAGTAATTAAGTCAGAAACTTTGGACAACGGGAAGGAAGATGATCCAATCCTTTAAATCATTCGAACTACTCACCCAATCATTTAGCATTTAACGTCAATAAAATCTTATCAATTCTAGGACCATCCATATCTATTACTTCCAAGGTATAGTTTTCTATGTCAACTTTTGTCCCTATGTTGGGTATAGATTTATGTTGTTCAATTATGAAACCGCCTATGGTGTGAAAGCTTTCTGATAAATATTCATCAGATACATGCATTTTACGTAAGAATTCACTAAAAGAAAATTGGCCATCTACAAGCCAGGAGTTTTCGTCACGTTTAAAAAGGGAATATTCTTGTTGATGATCCTGTGTGATATCGCCTACTAGTGAATCAAGCACATCATCCATAGTTACAAATCCTTTGATTGATCCATATTCGTCAGTAATCAATGCATAATGCATGCGTTCCTGCCGGAACATTTCTAGAAGTTTAAATGCCGGTGTGTTTTCATAAAGATATATCGGCTTTTTGATATGTTTCTTTAAATCAAAGGAGTATCCCAATATACCTTCGAAAAGATCTTTGAGCAACACTATGCCTTCAATATCATCCAACTCATTGTTTTTTGTGACAGGGTAGGAAGAATGTGGCTCCTGAAATATTTTGTTTTTGATTTCATCTACACTATCATCTATATCTATAGCTATGATATCTCTACGGTGTGTCATGATAGATTCTATCTTTTTATCTCCGAATTCAAAGACTCTATCTACAATTTCGTGTTCTATTTGTTGGATTTCACCAGAATGAGTACCTTCTTTAATGAGTGATTTGATTTCAGCCTCTGTTACCGCGGAGTCATTATTATCTTTGATACCTAATAGTCTGAGTATCCCATTATTGGTAAAGGAAAGTAACCACACAAATGGTGCGGAAACCTTGGATAAAACTGACATAGGACCGGATAACATGATGGCAATAGGTTCGGGAAAAGTCATCGCTATTTTTTTGGGCAATAACTCGCCTAGAACTATAGACAAATAAGTGATGAAAACGACCACTAATGCTACTGCAATATGATGGGCATAAGGTTTTAACCATTCAAACCGGAGTAGAAACAACTCAAAATCTTGCGTCAGATTTTCACCTCCAAAAACTCCTAATAAAATGCCGATCAGCGTGATACCTATCTGTACGGTGGATAGAAACCGAGTTGGGTCTTCTGAAAGTTCGAGTGCTTTTTGTGCGCCAATTCTTCCTTTTTTACTTTCTGATTCAAGTTTGAATTTTCTAGATGCAACCAATGACATTTCAGCCATGGCCAAGATGCCGTTGAGGCACACTAAGAGTAAAATAATTAGTATTTCCATATTATCCGCCTGCTTTTTTTGTTTGGGTATATCCCATGGTGATAAGTAACTGTAGGACCTTGTCCCGATGATTGCCCTGAAGTAAAATTTCACGATCCTTGACACTACCACCTACACCACATTTGGCTTTGAGTGTTTTACCTAGCATTTCCAAGATGTCTTCAGGTCCATTAAAGCCTTTGATCAAGGTGACTTCTTTGCCACCTCTTTGTTTTTTGTCTAGGTGGACTCTTAATATTTGAGTAGAAGGTTTAAAATCTATTTTATCGCCTTCTTCTTCAGGCAGTGAGATCCCATTTTCGGGGTTACCCATTAACTTAAAATCATCCCATGACAATGTGACTTCAATTTTTTTGCCCATATATATTATGCTTTTACCCTTTTCCAATTGTGATTAATCATGCGTAGTATTTGTAAACCCAAATCTTCTGTACCTACTGCTGAGTTGGCCAGTACGATGACTGCTGTTTTGGTTTCTTTAATAAAAGCGATGAATGCATGATGACCTGAAGTTTTTCCCGTGTGGGTATAAATGTTAAAGTGGTTCATATGGATCAAATGCCAGCCATGATCTAAGCCCAACAGCTCATTAAACCCTGCTGAATTCAACTTGTTTTGATAATCCATAAAGCATTGATATTTAACGAATTGAGCAAGGTCGACTGAAGTAGATTTGGCCCCTTCTGATCCTGAGAAAGATGCAAATTGCCAAGGTTTTGCCATTTTCCCACTTCTATCATAGCCTGGACTTAATTCATGGAGCTCCTTAAAATCAAAAAAAGAACTTTCCATCATCATAGGATCGAAAATACCATCTTGCATAGCGTCATGGAATGGTTGGCCTTTTATTTTTTCTATGATAAGTTCCAGTAAAGCATAGTTGGTATGACTATACTCGAATTTCTGCTCGCGTTCTGGTATGAAATCTCTATAATATTTAAGCAGGTCCAATTTAGTGTAGTTGCTATATGGACTTTGGATGTCTTTTTCTTTCCTACCAAAAAAAGCTGGAAGTCTGCTAAACCCACTCTTATGATGAATCAAATCTTCGATCGTCAAATTCATGAGCCTTGGATTTTGCCAACTTTCATCCAAAAAACTATTTACAGGTGCGTGTGCTGAAAGATTAAATGCAGTGATGAGTTGATACATAAGCGCAGCAGTTAAAACTTTAGTGACACTGCCGATCTCAAAAACATCATTTTCAGTTATGGGTTCTTTGACTTTCTTTTGTTTAGTACCGAAAGGAATGAAGTAGGTATCGCTGTCATCGATGATAGTCACTATGAAGCCAGGTGTTTTTTTAAAGCTAATGTCTGTATCGAATCTTATGAGTTTTTCTATCTCTATGCGTATATCTAAGTCTTGCTTCAGCTCCTGACCTGAAAGCTGATGGCTCAAAAAAAGCATAGAAGTAAAAAGTATTTTTATTAAATTGCTCATACAATAAAATGCAAAGTTATTTAAATTTGGATTATCTATTAAAAAAATATGAGCAAAATGTATGATCAATCCAATATTTCCATAGCTTTTAATTAGATTTGTGCAAAATTTAAGTTTATGGTAGTATTGGGAAAGAAGACTTCACTCCCCATTTTGAAGAGAACAGATTTTGGATATTACCTGGATGGTGATAATATGGGGGAAATCCTGATGCCTAAAAGATATATCACTGACGATATGAAAATCGGTGATCCTGTAGATGTATTCATTTTTTTAGATGGTGAAGAACGCATCGTGGCCACTACAGAAACACCTATAGCCGAGGTCGGTGAGTTTGGGTGGATGAAAGTCAGTAAAATAGAAAACGTAGGTACCTTTATGGATTGGGGTGTGAGTAAGGAGTTGTTGGTGCCATTTTCAGAGCAAAAAATCAAGATGGAAGAAGGCAAATCCTATATGATCTATGTCTATGTGGATCCACTCACGGAACGTCTTGCAGGTACTATGAAATTGGAAAAACATTTTGACAAGACATTTCCTGAGTATAAAGTGGGAACAGAAGTAAGTGCTCAGATTTGGACTATTACAGATGTAGGTTATAAATGTATCATAGACAGCAAATTCCAAGGAGTACTTTATAAAAACGAAGTGTACAAAAGGATTTTTCCAGGCCAAAAATTGACTACATATATCAAAAAGGTCAGAGAAGACGGAAAAATAGATCTTTCTATGGAACCTATAGGACATATTAGATTTGACATCAATAGTCAAGCCATTATGGATTTGCTACTGAAATCTGGCGGCAAACTACCGTATAATGACAAAACTGACCCTGAAGTGATCAATAAGATATTTGGAATCAGTAAAAAAGTGTTTAAAGCGGCTATTGGCACCCTTTACAAACAAAAACTGATTGAGATAACCGAAAATGGCATTGTAAAGTCTCAGCCTACAGAAAGTAAATAAAGACCAAGACTGGAGTTGATCACTTAGATCGTTAATGTACAGCTTTTCCTGCTTATTTTAGCTTTATTCGCCATGATTAAGGGTATCTATACAATAAATATGATGGCAATCCCCATTTTGGATTGACCAATGATCATCATTAAACTCACAGTTTTATTGGAGTTAATATGGGTTTTTAGCATGGCAATGCCCTAACTCTACAATTCGTGTATTAATAGCACTAATAATTTTGTAAACAAAGCAATCTCTTAGTCCTAAAAGAAAGATATCAGGCATTAACGTAAGATGGTCAGTATAGAACTACAAATAGCGGCTACTTAAAGAAAACTTACAGGCATCAAAAGTAAAATTGCAGGTACCGTCAGCAACGCTTTGAGGGCACCAAAAATCTTTTCAAGTACATAAAGAAAGATGGTCTTTAATAGTTCCCCACCGGCGTTTACACTAAGTTTACTACACGCCTTTAAAAGAAAATCATTTTATTCAAGAAGTACGCAGTGTTATTCAAAAAGTACGCAGTGTTATTCAAGAAGTACGCAGCGTATTGTTAAAAGTACGCACATTTATTCAAAAAATACGCAGTGTCGTGTTAAAAGTACACAATTTTATTTAAAAAGTACGCAGTGTTATGTTAAAAGTACACACATTTATTCAAAAAGTACGCAGAGTTGTGTTAAAAGTACGCACTGTTATTCAAAAAGTACACAGAATTGTGTTATAAGTACGCACATTTATTCAAAAACTACAAAGTATTATATTAAAAGTACGCAGTTTTATTCCAGAAGTACATTATTTTACAAAAAAGGCTAGACCTTTTGTTTGTTAAGCTAAATGCTCAATATAAAAGGAAAATAGCAGATACCGAAAGATAGACTTTGAGCACCCAAAGAAAGACCTACCCCAAAAAGGGTATATTTCGGTTTATGAATAAAAATATATAAAAAAAGTGGCAAAAAAGTTACCAGTGTAAAATTTAATTCCCTTATCTTTGATTCGATATATTTTTTTATTTACCTAATTTTTAGAACGCACATGATATATTACTAATAGGAAGATTTACCCAACAACCGAAAAAATACGTGTTAGACTATCAAAGGATTTTGATCGCTGCATCGATGCAAAATATTACGACATGTCCTACTTAAAATCGTGATCGATCTCCTGCAATCCGGCAAGTATACTGGTGTAAATGACTCACAAATGTAAAAGAAAAAAGTAAGTTCTTAAAATTGCAAATTTATCATTATGATGAAGAAATTTCATGTTTTTAGCAGGGGTGTGACTGCATTACACACACACATACACACACA
>CAMBRK010000147.1 GCA_945870185.1 Aureispira sp. CCB-QB1
CATTGGCTTTGTTACAAGCAATTTTGAAGCGTTCTATTTCAATTGGCTTTAATAAATAATCAATAGCATTTACATTATAGCTTTCTACTGCGTATTTACTGTGTGCTGTTGTAAAAACAACCATTATATTTTGCTTTATAGCTTTCAGAAATTCCAAACCATTTTTGTCAGGCATTTCAATATCAAGAAAAATTAAATCTACAGGAAAGCTATTGAGGTGTTGTTGAGCCAATGAAACTCGGGTAAAAGTGTGAGTTAGCTTGATAAAAGGAACTTCTTTACACAGTTCTTTGATCACTTCCAAAGCCATAGGCTCATCATCTAAAGCAATACAGTTTATCATATTTTGTTAAGAGTTAAATTTACTTCAAATGTCTTTTCCGTGTTATCAATTTTCAGTTTATAGTGATTTTCATAAATCAAATCCAATTGTCTTTTTACGTTTTTTAATCCCGTTTCGTGAGAAGAAAAAATCTCATTTAGATTGACTTTATCATTTTTAATGTGCATTGAAATTGCGTTTTTTTCAACTACAAGGTGAATTAGAATTTCCGTATGCACCTCATTACTAACACCATATTTAAAGGCATTTTCAATAAAATTGATAAGTAAAAGAGGTGTGATTTGCTGAGAATCAATTAATCCTTTAACAGTAAAATTGACACTAGTTGTTTCTGTTAAACGAATTTTTTGTAGTTCTATATAGTTTTTCAGATAATTAATTTCATTTTCCAAAGGAACTTTTTCGGCAGATGTTTCGGTTAATGAATAACGCATAATAGACGATAGTTTTGATAAATAATCTGCAGTTTTATCAGATTTTGTTAAGGCAAGTCCATAGATGCCATTAAGTGTATTAAATAAAAAATGAGGATTTATTTGTGCTTTAAGATTTGCCAATTCTGATGTTATTTTCTCTAATTCTATTTGCTTCATCTGCTTATAAAAGCGAAATGAAAAAGCAACAATAAAAGCAACAATAAATCGCCAAATAAAGTTTGGCAGTAAATAGAGGTGTTTCTTACTTAGATTTTGAATATTGTTAAAATCTAAAAAAAATAAAAATCGAGTAAGTACAATACAAACCGCAACAAAAATGATACTAAAAATTATGAAATACAGGTATTTGTGTTTAAATAAAAATTTGGGTATTGCTAAATAATAATTGAAATAATAGTAGCCAATTGTAGCTAATCCGCTACACAAATATACAATCAGTTGATTTTGATCAATTTGTAGTAAAGATACTTTTTTTTGAATCGCAACTATTGGAAATAGTAAAAAAAATGTCCAAACGAATATATGAAATAAAAAAATGTATGATTTGAATTTTAACATAAATACAAAGATATTATTTAAAATTTGTTTAAATGATATTTATCGCTTTTTGTGGTAATTGAATAGGAGTTTGGATAGATTGTAAATTTGTCTATATTTTAATATTACTCCAGTATGTTTTTGAAACGTTGGCGATTGAAAATTTGATATCAAAAAATAATTTGTTGATACTCTTTTTTTAGCGTGGTGAATTTTTCTTTGTTTTCATAGTTTACAAGTTTCTGGGATTTTTAGTCAACCTATTTTAGGACGGGGCATTTTTTAAAATTGCCCATAACGTCAGTCTTTCTAAAAACTACCAAATTTGTTCCAAAAGTAGCTAAAAGCGGGTGAATTTGAACCATTTTAAGCGACTTTTAATTCCGGGTGTCGGAAATTGAATCGAAAAATCAGGTGTCTTATATTCGAGGTAATATTTCGGTATGTTTTGAATATTACAAAAAATGACAAAACATACCTTTCCAGGTAGTCTTTGAACTCGTTTTTGCCGATGATATTAATCAATCTACGCAAATTAAATGCTGTAAACATAAATCCTACATCAGCACTTGCTCTTTTGATCGTTTTTTTGGTCATGATGTAATAAAATCCCCACTGTCTTTTGATGATTCCGTAGGGATGTTCAACAATTGCCTGTCGCTTTTTGTATAACATCGGCTCAGTTTCAAAGTTGTGTTTATTTCGTTCTATGTAGGGTGCGTACTCTGAGCGTTCTAATAGTCGTCCTTTGGCATTTTTTGTGCATAAATCTTTGACTGGACAGGTCTGACATTTGGTGGTTTTGTAGTGTTTTACCTGGTAAGTCGATCGTCCTGTATTTCTTTTATACCAGTTACCGTTTGTGGTGAGTATTTCGTTTTGTGGACATTGAAATGTATCTGTTATGTCGTCGTAAATAAATTTGTCATAGTTGTAGTTGGAATCTGGTGCAAATGACGATACGCCTGGTATAGCCACCATTGGATTTATACCCATAGTGCAAGCCGTTTTTATTTCTGACCCTGTGTGATATCCTTTGTCATATAGTGCTGTAAAATCGGTGTGGCCAATAATGACTTTGGCTCTTCGGAGCATTCCGCCCATCGCTTTGCTGTCATTTTCGTTGGTTACTTTATAATCTATTGGAATGCAGAGTGTTGCGTCAACAGTTGTTTGGACATTGTATCCTACTTCGGTGATGTTGTTTCGTGTGATGAGTTGACGACTCTCTGGGTCTGATGTGGATACTTGCACTTCGCCTGTTTGCACTATCTGGTCAGACAACTTATTGTAAAATTGTTTGCGATTTTGATGTTTTTCTATTTGGTTTTGAATGATAGTTTTGTTGTCTTCATCTGCACTTTGTAGAGCTTCATTATACTCATTTAATTTGGCATCGATGTAGGCGATATGCCGTTCTATTTTCTTGGGGTTATAATTGTTTTTCTTTGAGTTTTGTGCACGCAATTTTGTGCTATCACCAGCAATGAGTTTGCCACCAATAAGGTCAAACATCTTAGCAATACTTACGGTGTATTGGAATACTTGGCGGATAGCCTTCTCATTATCTCTTCTGAAGTTTGCTATGGTATTGTGATCTGGTGCTAATTCTTTCATAAGCCAGCGAACTTCGATATTGCGATGGCACTCTTTTTCAAGTACTCGAGATGATCTCATGCTATTGAGATATCCGTAAATATATAATTTAAGTAGATCCTTGGGATTGTAGGGTTGGCGGCCTTCTGTGGCAAGCTTAATGATAAACTTAAAGTCTTCCAATTTGATTGACTCAACAAACAAATCAATGATTCTGACTTCATTATCTTCTCCTACCAGCTCATCCAAACATTTTGGAAAAAGTACGGCTTGTTTTCTATTATTTCCTGTTATATATTGCATGCACAAATATAAATAATTATAATGTATAAGCAAAGGCTTTTTTTACTTTTTTTTATTTAGTTTTTAGACAGTTTGACGGTTCACTTCGTCAAAGGCTTTGCCTTTGGTGCTTTGCACTTCAGCCACCCACCCGTTTCACGCCTGCCTGCCGGCAAGGCAGGGTTCACTTCGTCAAAGGCTTTGCCTTTGGTGCTTTGCACTTCACTACGTTCATTTCGCTTGTTTTTTGAACGATATCCCAGACCAATAGCAGTCGTTAAATTGAAAGATTCTGACTTTTTCAGCAGGCCCTAAATATACTTCAAGGAAGATTTTCCAACCCTCTACATAGAAATCAAACATTTTGGACGCAGATATCATTGAACCTTACTTCCGGGTTTCCTGTGAATCTACACCATTTCTTCTTCATTTTTATCCAGCATCTCCAAGTTTTCAAAACTTGTCTTAGCTGAGTAAAGTGTCTTTTCTTCTACAACGTAAGTGTCGGACATGGTATCGTGCCATCCCCTAGGTATCGTACCCAAAAAAGATAGTGCGCCGAAAGGTATATATCTTGCAAAGCTCCTTTTTATGATATCAGATGTCTGTGGCTGATTTCCATATCTATGGACCACAATAGTTCCTGTAAGATATTTTCCTATTGTTTTTCCTGTGGTTATTTCTAGAATAATGAAGTAAGGAACTGATAAAATGGCAGTAATCAACCAATCTAAAACAGAGTTTATGTCCTCCAAGCTATCAAAATATGCTTCGGAATTCATACCTACAAGTTCTATAGAAAGCCCAAATACTACTAATAAAAGCATGGCAAGCAACCTACTGATAATCATATCTACTAGGCCGTTTATAAATCTTTTTCCTGAAGTTGCTAGTAATCCATTGGTAACAAAAAAGTTCTTTCCATAGTCAGCATATTTTATTATTGAATGCCTAGTGATGTCAATACCTCCAAAGTCAAATCACCGTGAGCCAGTTTGTTTTCGATCTGAAAATCTTTTAAAGAAAGCATGGTAGCTGCATCTAATATCCCATTAGAAGTCAAAGGGTACCCTTGCTTGATTAAAGCGTTTTGTACTTTTGTTACCAATGTCTTAGTTCTGTTCTTAGGGCAAACAATTGGAGTTTCCGATTGAGAAGCTGGTCTAACTACAACATTGACCTTTTCTTTTCTGATTTCGTATTCTGTAGTTACATACTGGTTTGGAAGTGTATACATATTCATAGTAACGGCAGGTATTTCTTCTAGGGATTGAGTATAACAATCGGCTTGATTGGGAGAAGTACAATCTTTAATTCTTCTTTTAACCATTTCTCTTTTGGCTTCCATAATTTGGATTTTGCTGACTTTTACATTTAAACCCGTAGTGTCAGAGCCGGTGAAAATATAATGCTGTATTTCTTTTATTTCTCTGATTTCATCCAAGGTCAAAGGAGCATAACATAAATTAGAATTGGTTTTTTGACCAATACAAATAGCTGATATACAGAAGATTAAGGTTAAGGTTAAAAGATTTCTCATTTTGTGCTTGTTTTGATAAATTAAATTTAATGCAAAAATATAGATTATTCAAATATAAACAAATAAAATGTAATTAAAATTTATAATCAAGCTAAAACAAAACTAAAAAAAAAATATGTGTTTTATTCATATCTGTAATTGGATTTAGAACTATCTTTGTGTTTTTAATTTTAATCTGATGCATTCACACCAAAAATTATTTATTTCATTGCTACTTTTCACGATGTTATTATGGGCTTGTGGTTCTAAAAAAGAATTACCTGTGGCTCTAAAACCAGCTAATATCGTCAAAAATTTCCAAACGGACCTAGTGATCAACTACAGACTGGATAAAACGGGAATCAGAGATACTTTCAATAATGCCATCAATGATGCTTTCAAAGGTAGTTTTGATTTGGCGGAGTATGATGTAAAGATATCACTGAGCAAACCCAAAGATGCTAATGTGGAGATCGAAGGCAAAAGTATGTTGGTCGTCGTGCCTGTCGCCGTTCAGGTCACCAAAAAAACATTTTTGACCGATCTGAATGCAAAAGGTGTGTTGGAAATGAGCTTTATTACGGACACGGATATAGATAGCCTTTGGAACTTCAAGACATTGACCAAGCTGTCTCACCACCGATGGGTAGAAAAACCCAAATTGTCCATTGCAGGACTCAATATCCCTATAGAAGCCATCTCCAACTTTGCACTCAATAAAAGTAAAACCATGATAGAGACTTCCATTGATCAGGCAGTTAAAGATAATTTTACATTGAAATCAAAGATGAAGGAAAATATGACCATGTTTGACCAACCCTTCAGATTGGATACATCGCTGAGTGCATGGCTAAGTATAAAACCCGAAGAATTTAGACTCAATAAAGTCATCAATAATCGATTTTCAGCTTTGGGCAAGATCCAGATCAAAGGAGTTTCCACTTTTACCACGTATAAACCTGCACCGTTCAAGGTCAGCGACAAATTGCCCAAAATATTCTGGAGTGAAGCTATTCCTGACAGCTCGATATTCAGGGTTGTAGCTGATATCAAAACTATGGACATCAACCCTGTAATCAATGCCAATCTCAACGGCAAAACGTTTTCAGAAGGGGACAAATCCATCACACTTTCCAATATTGTGACCAATTGTGACTATGAATATTTCAGGGTAGTCAGTGATGTCTCGGGTACAGTAAACGGCACACTGATCATCAAAGGTAAACCTAAGTATGATGCTTTGAAAAATGAGTTTTACATGGAAGACGTCGATATGGATATCAAAACCAAAAATGTCATTCATAAAGCTGCAGCTTGGATTGCTCAGGGTAAAATCAGAAAGGAGTTAGAAAGCAAACTACGATTTTCGGTACAGTCGTTTCTTTCTGAAGCCCAAAAGAATATAGATACTCAACTGAAAACCTTCAAAGATAAATACGATATAGAAATGAAATTAGGGTTGGGTAGTGCAGATGTGGAAAATTTTGAGCTAAAACCCGGTCAAATAGAAGCGGTCCTGAAAACAAAGTTTCACCTAGAGATGCGAATCAAAGACTTTAAAAGCTTTGGCAAATTCTGATGTTGTCCAAAGTTTAACGGATGTCCAAAGTTTATAACTTTAGGACTCAAATATTCCGGTCTCTGACTGGAGAAACTAACTTTTATTATCTTTCTTTGTCAAATTGCGCATAAATTAGGTTTCTCACCACTTCATGGTTCGAAATGACCCTTAAAGAAAGGGAGTGTTGGAGCGAAAGTGGGTTCGACAT
>CAMBRK010000148.1 GCA_945870185.1 Aureispira sp. CCB-QB1
GTCACCACTACCGCTGTGGCGGTACAAGTTATGGTGAGTGAGCGAAAATTAGCGGAGCGCCTTATTTTGCAGGTATTTCGGCATGTAATACCTGCCTCGCCGTACCGCAGGGCAGGCAGGGATTTTCTAATGCATAATGCGGGTTAAATGAAGTGCAAATGATTTGAGAGTTTTGCAGAAATTCCCGTGCATCGAAATCAATAAATTTAAATATATAGAATTGATAATCAATAATATATATCACACCAATCAAGCCCTAATTATCATTGATTTGTAATTTGTGATTCTTTTTGTCTTTGTGCCTTTAACGCTTTAATGCGTCACAAGTTGTGGCAAAATGGCACTTTTCGGAGTAGACTTCTTTAAAGTGTGCGGTGATTGAGCGCAATGAAATGGAGCCGAAATCACTTTAAGTTCATTACATCATATATTCAACCAATAATTGGCTTTAAATACTAGAGCTCTGTTTTGATTTTTAAAAACCATATCGGTAAAATAATTGTCTGTATAGACCAAAAACATATCACACATTGGTTTAAACCTGTATTGGATTCGGGAATTAATATTAAAATTTTCGATCTGACTATTCCACTGTAGAAAACTAGTCCAAAAAAGTTTATTGGAAAAATTGATTTCAATCTGTGGTGCAAGCAGCCAAAATTTCTGTGTACCAAAATTACCACCAAATTTAAGGTCATTGTATTCGGCAGTGAACAACATGGAATAATAAGGTTGTTTTCTCAAGTTGATACTTCCTCTGATTTGTGTGTAGTCTGCACCATAAAATTTACCATAAATGAAGGCACCAGTCAAGACCAAATTTTTCCTTGCATCCGTAGAAAATTCAGCACCACCATTATTGAATGCATAAATTCCAGATACTAAAGGAGTAGCTTCGGGATCATCTACAAATTTAAATGGAAACAATAGATTGACCCTATTGATATTATATACAAAATTGATTCTAGCTGCATTCTTAAATTCAAAACTAAGCTTGGGCACTACGGTCAGTTCATTAAAGTCCCATTGATCATCAAAAGCTAGAAAATTTTCACTCTTAAAGGAAAAAAGATTGAGTTTACTATCTTTAGGATACCAGGTATAGCCCGTTTCATTATATAATAAGTTAAACCCTACTCTGTAAGTGGTGTCTCTTTGAGCATCATAGTTTTCTACCCTATTGACAAAACCTACATCAGCGTAATAGTTTTTACCGACTGTGACAAAGTCTATGAAGGATGTGAAATTACGACCAAAATATCCACCACCACTATTCGCAAAAATATTTTTTCCTTCAATACCAGGCTTCATACTCGCATGAAAACCCGACCAACCTTGCACCACGCCACTTTTGGAAAAGTAATTAAATTCACATCCCGCATTTCGTCCAAAAGCACCCTGTGGATCACTGACTTTTTCATTTTCGTTTTGAAAGGCTGTTCTATTGATAAAATAACCTTTGACCACAGAGCGATCCAACACTTGATGATTGAATGTCAAGGTGGTAAAATTATCTGCTGCACTTTCGCCTTTTCTAGCTGTCTGTATATTCATAAGACCTACACGTAGTTTTTTATTTATGTTACCAGTGAGTCGAGCTCCAAACAAAATAGGTACATTTTGGCCATTTTTACTCCCGATTCTTCTCGTATAAAATGGTCTCACAGGAGGAATACCATACCCAGAAAACAGATCATCGTTTTCTAAAAAAAATACTCTTCTTTCAGGAAAAAAAATTGAAAAACGTGTCAGGTTAGTGACTTGCTGATCTACATCTACATTGGAGAAATCCGGATTTACTGTCAAATCAAGATTTATGGATGGCGAGACTGCGATTTTAGCGTCCACTCCTGCATTAAAGCCTGCTTTAGCAGGTGTGTTGTTTTCTGCATCGGTATTAACACTAGTAGTTATATAAGGATTTAGGGAGACTTTACTACCACCTTTGGGAGGCGATTGGTCCCAAACCATTTGTCCCAAATATCCTAAATCTGTGCCAGGGAATTGCAGCGGCATCTGTGTCCAAGTATGAAATTCATTTTCAGACCTTGCAGATCTGATAAAGTTTATACCCCAGGTCAATTTTGCAGGATCAAAACGAAGAATGGAAAAAGGTATCGCTATCTCAGCTGTCCAAAAACCCTCATAATTTTTGGTCTCGCTATACCAAGTATTGTCCCAAGTGAAAGCAATATCTTCCGTGGAATTTCCGATCAAGCCTTCAGTTTGAGAATTAAATGGTGTGAGGGAAAAGTAAAAACCATTGGTTTTGAGATTCACAGGATCTAAGACGATACCAATGCCGTCCCCTGCTCTCAACCCAATGTCTCGTTTTAGCGACTGTACGATATTACCTTCTTTGGTCTCATAAACGGTGACCCCAAAGTAAAGATATTTATCATCATAGGTGATTTTCACTTCAGTATTGGGTTCGGCCATGGTTTCGTTGGTCGGAAATTTATGCCAAAAACCAGTACAAATCTTGCTTTGCAACCATGCAGCATCATTTAAATCTCCATCTAATTTTATTGGAATGTTGCTTTTTTGGATTTGAATGACCTTACCTGAATTATCATAGACGGGATCACCTGCTCTTGCAGTACCAATAAATACCTGAAAAATAAGCAGATAAAAATAATAAATTTTTGAATTCACACACAAACTTTATGCTGCAAATGTATAAAAAAATAAAATCCTGACATCGTTTTTGTAAATTTTATAAAAATACGTAACCTTGCGAGGGTTTTGTTGTTTGAGATCGTTTAAATAAAATAAAAATTTTGAGATGTTTACTAAATGTTATTCAATTATAATATTAGTATTTTTTGTAGTCGTAATATCTGCTAATGGTCAAGATGCATTAGTTGTTTCTAGTTATTTATCGGGTTATAAAGTAGATAAATCATATGCTAGCGATTACAATGAATATACTATTACCAATATGCATCAAAGTAGTCGAAGCAAAGCTTATCATTATTATCTGCAACAAAAAATTTATGGACTGGATCTTTACGAGGGAGTGATGAGTTTGCATTTGGATAAAAATAACAAAATCTTCAAGATCAATGACCAATTTCATCAAAATATTAACGGAAGGATACAAACCATAACGGCAGATCAAAATGTTTTAGAACCTATTGCTGTATTAAATGCCATAAAAGATGAAATAGGTTTTGCAGCTCCCAAAGATCTAAAACTGCTGGAATCTGACGAAACACCAGAACGAAAAAGAGTGTATGCTGCAGTGGAGATATCACAAGAGCCTATACCGTTTAAGCTTGTTTATGCTCTGAATGATCAAAATGAATTTAGATTGTGTTGGGATTTAAATATTCTGACTATAGAAACTGGTGATTGGTGGTCACTAAAGGTAGATGCTGCAGATGGAAAGATTATAGATAAAGTCAATTGGACCGTATCTTGTGATTTTGGCCATATCCATCAAAAAGCCTGTAAAACTAAACACTTCGGGGTACAAAAATTTCAATCTGAAAAGTCAAATGTTAGTCCTGAAGCCATATTGACACCCGCATCTTACAGAGTATTTCCTCTAGGAGTAGAGTCTCCAAATCACGGAAATAGCACATTGGAAGTATCTCCTCATAATACCGATGCTTCACCCTATGGATGGCATGATACCAATGCTAGCGCAGGTGCCGAATATACTATAACAAGAGGTAATAACGTGCTCGCACAGGAAGACCAAAACGGAAATAATGGTACAGGTGCATCGGCAGATGGTGGTGTAGGTTTGAATTTTGATTTTCCTGCAAATTTTAATAACCCTCCTGCTCAAAACTTAAATCCGGCATTGACAAACCTTTTCTATTGGAACAACGTCATGCATGATGTATGGTACCAATATGGTTTTACCGAGGCTGCAGGAAACTTTCAGGAAAATAATTATGGTAATGGTGGGATAGCTAATGACTATGTACTTGCTGATGGCTTAGATGGCAGTGGAACCAACAATGCAAACTTTTCTACTCCAACTGATGGAAGTAGACCTAGAATGCAGATGTTTTTATGGTCAGCACCTTCTTCTTCTATTACCTTTACAGTGACAGCTCCAGCGTCTATATCTGGCACATACACAGCAGCCAAAGCGAATTTCGGTCCTTCTGTGTATAATATCAGTGGACAAATAGCATTGGCGGAACCTATTGATGCATGTACTGCACTTACAAATCCGACTGCAATATCTGGAAAAATTGCTGTTTTAGATCGTGGGGTATGTGAGTTTGGGCTAAAATGTTTAAATGCACAAAATGCAGGTGCTATTGCAGTAATCGTTTGTAACAATGTGTCAGGTGCACCTATTAGTATGGCTCCTGGTGCTCAAGGTGCCAATGTCACCATACCATGTATTATGTTGAGTCAAGCAAACTGTAATACCATAAAAGTACAGATAAACAATGGTGTTCAGGTTACCATGATAGGTACTGGAGGACTACAGATAGACGGTGATTTTGATAATGGAATTATAGCCCATGAGTACGGTCATGGCATATCCATAAGATTAACCGGAGGGGCTGGTAATTCTAGTTGCTTAAACAATACAGAGCAAATGGGTGAAGGATGGAGTGATTGGTTTGGGCTGATGTTGACCATGAAACCAGGAGATATGGGAAGCACAGGTAAAGGTATAGGAACATATGCGCTGGGGCAACCAGCTACAGGAAATGGAATCAGAACTTACCGATACTCAACAGACATGTCAATAAACCCTCATACTTACAACGCTATCATATCTTTGGCTGCTCCACACGGTGTTGGCTCAGTATGGTGTGCTATGTTGTGGGAGCTTACTTGGGACCTTATGGATGCATATGGTTTTGATAATGATTTTTACAATGGAGCAGGAGGTAATAATATTGCAATGGCTTTAATCACAGAGGCTTTAAAATTACAACCATGTAGTCCAGGATTTGTAGACGGTCGCAATGCAATACTTGCTGCAGACGATTTACTTTATGATGGCATACACAAGTGCCTGATATGGAAAGCCTTTGCCAAAAGAGGGTTAGGATTTAGTGCTTCTCAAGGTACCAGTACTAGTAAGACAGATGGCACTCAAGCATTTGATATGCCGGTTTCTTGTTGCAATGAAATATTTAATAATAAAAACTCCGGTTTTGGTTCATTGAGAGATGCGTTATCTTGTTCAACAGCAGGAGATACCTTATATTTTGCACCATTTATGGCCAATAAAACCATTGCCCTTAACAGCGGTTTGACAATAAATAAAAATATTGTAATCCACGGCTTAGATCTAACCAATCCAGTGTCTATCACATCAGCTGATACGAGTACTCCATTTACCATTGGCAATCATAACGTGGAGCTGAAAAATTTAAATTTCATACCAGTAAACAATATTCAAGCTAAATCTATACTCAATAATGGGACTTTGAAATTGATAAATATATGTATTACTGACCAGATGCCTGGTGCTGTTCCTTCACTACTGAATAATGGGACTTTGGATATGTCTGGGTTGATTATAATCAAATAAGGATTTTAGTTAATAACTGAAGTTTCGGAGTTCATAAAAACTTGCTAAATTGATAATTAAATATTGTAATATATTTAAGTATATTTGCATAATTAATTATTTTCAAATCAATTAATTAACCTATTTTTTCCATTTTCACATGAAAACCAAAATTATTAAATTTAACTATTGGCTTGAATCATAGGGCAGCGGACAATCAGGCCTTTTCATTTTTAGTCAAAATTTTGAAAAATAGCGTTAAAAACAGAAAACTGTATGAGCCAAGACTTGTCACGTCTTTAGCGTGAACGAAAGTTTAACGCGAGTAGGAATTAACGAAGTTCAACAAATGAATAATACGGTTCACCAAACCCAAAGGCGAGCCCGCCTGACCACTACGTAATAGGCGGGCAGGTTTTTTCACGCTGAAGACGTGACAGGTATGTTTAGCTATTTTTTGAAGTTTTGGCGTTAAGAAAAGGAAAAAGCCCTGCCTCGCCGTACCGT
>CAMBRK010000149.1 GCA_945870185.1 Aureispira sp. CCB-QB1
AATGCTAGCCCAGAAAAAAAGTAAACAACCTGTCACGCTTTGCGTGAAAAAGACCAGTTCAAAAAAAGGTAACTGAATGGTACAGCTTTGCTGCATTGGAGTGATACGAAATCACTCAAAAATGAAGGCACTGATCTAAGCTTAGAGCAGCTACGAGTAATTCTAAGTTCATTCCCAAGTTCCGCCCATCCCTTTCGGGTTCCTTCACTTCTCGCATTGTCATGCTCGACCATAAAGGATCGTTCAGTCCTGCTTTTTTCTATCGCCTTGATTATTATAGGTTTGTTTTTAATATTCTACAAAGGCGATAGACGCACTTTTCTGCTCACCCGTTTCACGCCTGCCTGCCGGCAAGGCAGGGTTCACTTCGTCAAAGGCTTTGCCTTTGGTGCTTTGCACTTCACTACGTTCATATCGCTTGTTTTTTGAACGATTTCCCAGACCAATAACTGCCTTTAAATTGAACGATTCTGACTTTTTCAGCAGGCCCTATGTATTTAAAACATCTGAGTGATACTAAGGCTGTGACCTACTAGCGCGAGAAAGGCTTTCTAAAGAATCCATTTTTAAACTAGCAAAACCTATTGACACAACAATGTAATATCACTTAACCGCACCTTGTTGGATTTGTTGCCAGCTCTATCTTCTATTTCTACTTCTAAAGGTAAAATATTAGTCGGAAATGCTAGACTAGGTGTACACGGAACTATACCTGTAGATGGTTCGTACCTGCAACACGTGGAATATAGCTTAATCCTTATGGTGCCTGATATACCATTGCCTACGCCTTCTAAAGGGACAAATGGAGCTTTATATTGACTTAAAGTGTCATTTGTCCGTAAGTCTTTGATAAAAATATTGGTTTTTGTACTACTAGTTTGATCTCCAAAATCACCATCACCATCTGTGAAGGTCAGTGTTATAAATAGTGAGTCAGCTTGAAAAGCACCTTGTTTCATAGTTGATTTGGAGAAACCTTTAAATTCTAACACGGGAATTTCTGAAGTTTTGGTAGTTTTGGTACATGCTGAAAATACTAAACAAATGATAAACAATAATAAAAAAGCTTTAATGCTATAATGTTTAGTTATATTAAATGTTTTTACAGACATATGGATTAGAATTTTATTTCTGATTTTATTTTTGATAAAATTTACTAGTTTAATCTATAGTTTTGGCTAAATATAGATTTACTTTGCACACTTATTTATAAAATAATAACATCATATAATGTCAAATGATTTTGATACCATACGAAATCAACTTTATGCTCAATATTATCAACTCGTCGAAATAGATTCAACTCTTTCAGACGAATACTTAATGCTACTTTTTGCATTTCAATACAAATATAACACCATTTACAATCATTATTGTAATAATTTGAAGATAAGTTTTAAAGATATTCATGATGTAAATCAAATACCTTACTTACCTATTTCAGCTTTTAAGTATCATACAGTAAAAACAGGTGATTTTGAAAGTAAGGAAGTTTTTTTAAGCAGTGGTACTACTGGTTCTGCAAGATCTAAGCATTACATAAGGAGTTTAGATCACTATCTTAAGAATACCGAGATGATATGGTCGCATCATTTTGGAAATTTGGAGCAATACTGCTTTTTAGCATTGTTGCCTGGTTATTTGGAGCGGGATGGATCTTCACTCATCAGTATGGTAGACTATTTTATCAAAAAGTCTAAGTATAAGCAAAGTGGTTTTTTTCTTAGAAATCATCAGTCGCTTCATGAAACTATAAAAGCTTGTCAGGAAAAGCATATTCCAGTAGTTTTATTTGGGGTAGCCTACGCCCTGCTTGACTTTACAGAAGCTTGTGACATCAATTACTCGGATTTGATCATTATAGAAACAGGTGGTATGAAAGGGACCCGTAAAGAAATGACAAAAGAAGCTTTGCATTATACCATTTTAGAAAAAACAGGGCATACGAAAATACTTTCAGAATATGGAATGACTGAGTTGCTGTC
Organism: Aureispira sp. CCB-QB1; assembly: GCA_945870185.1. Lineage (GTDB taxonomy): Bacteria > Bacteroidota > Bacteroidia > Chitinophagales > Saprospiraceae > OLB9. The sequence continues at coordinate 1,986 of CAMBRK010000149.1, forward strand.
ACAATCTTATACTGATGGTGGCACTAGGTTTAAGCACAACAATTCTTTAAAGATTCATACCAAACAAATCAACGATCCTTTGTCCTTTGAGAAAAATGGAAAGCCGGGTATCATTTGTATTACTGACTTGGCCAATATAGATTCTTGTGCTTTTATTCAGACAGAAGATGTAGGTATGGTTTATGAAAACGGAGATTTTGAAATTTCGGGAAGACTAGAAGCATCAGATTTGAGAGGGTGTAATTTGCTACTAGAAGAATTAATATAAATTGAATTTAATCGCTATAAGAAATACTACTTAGTATTTAGAATTTTAATATTTTTATGAGTTATTTTGAAAATGTATGTTGAAGATCATTAGTGCCATCGAAACCATCATCAAAAAGGTAGGCTTATATAGTTCCTGGCTTAATTTGTTATTAGTTTTACTGATTTGTATTGATGTAGTGCAGCGGTATTTGTTAAATCAGACATTCAATTGGGTACTAGAGCTTGAATGGCATTTTTTCGGACTCATATTTTTATTGGGAAGTGCGTACACTTTTCAAAATGATAAACATGTTAGAGTAGATGTATTTTATCATAAATTTTCTGCGAAAAATAAGGCAATTGTTGATCTGTTAGGTAGTGTGTTCTTATTATTACCTATGTGTACTTTAGGTGTAGTTACGTGTTACAAATACGCTTCCAATGCTTTTTATATTCGGGAAAACTCTCCTAATCCCGGAGGACTACCGGCATGGTATATTATTAAGTATTGTGTGGTACTTTGTTTTGTAATGCTAATTCTGCAGGGATTGATTCATATTTGGAAACAAATAAAAACGATCACGTCATGAGTATGGAAATCATTGCCATTTTTTTATTTGCAGCCATTTTTTTGGTGTTAATGAGTGGATATCCTGTGGCATTTGTATTGGGTGGTTTATCAGTTATCGTGGGTATACTTTTTGTGCCCGATTTTTTGGACTTTTTACCATTAAGGATCATGGGTACTATACAGAATTATGTACTGTTGGCTGTACCGTTATTTGTCTTTATGGGCTTGACGCTTGAAAAATCAGGAATAGCGGAAGAGTTACTCATGAGTATGGGGATTATGTTTGGTAAAATAAAGGGAGGATTGGCTATTTCTGTGATCATAGTGGGTACATTGCTAGCCGCATCTACTGGAATAGTGGGTGCTACAGTTATTTCCATGGGATTGATTAGTCTGCCGCTAATGTTAAAAAAAGGTTACTCAGTACCACTGGCAACAGGCGTCATAGCGAGTTCAGGAACCTTAGGTCAGATCATTCCTCCGTCCATCGTATTGGTGCTTTTGGGTAGTGTGCTCAATGTGCCTGTAGGTGTGCTTTTTAAGGCAGCAATGATTCCTGGACTCCTGTTGGTAGGATTGTACATCATTTATGTGTGGATTTTTGCATTTTTATTTCCTGAAAAAGCCCCGGCATTACCGGCTGAAGAAATCATGGCATTTAAAAAGAAAAACTATGTAAGTAAATTAGTTAAGTCATTTATGTATCCTATGTTTTTGATTGTGGCAGTTTTAGGTACTATATTTACAGGAATAGCATCCCCTACAGAGGCAGCTGCAGTAGGAGCATTGGGAGCCTTGATTCTGGCTCTACTCCAAAATAAACTTACGCTAAGTAAGCTAAAAGACGTATGTAAAGAAACAACTTACTTGACTTCCATGGTATTTATGATTTTGGTGGGTGCGACTACTTTTTCGTTGGTTTTTAGAGGTTTAGGTGGAGATAATATGTTAGTGAATATGATATCCAGTGGTAATCTTACCGCACACCAATTTTTATTTGTGGTTATGTTGGTGGTGTTTATTGCCGGATTTTTTATTGATTTCATTGAGATTATTTTTATTATTGTTCCCATAGTAGCTCCAGTTTTTGTAAAGTTTCAAGTTGATCCAGTATGGTTAGGCGTTTTGCTTGCGATCAATTTACAAACATCTTTTTTGACACCACCCTTTGGTTTTGCATTATTTTATCTCAAAAGTGTGGCTCCTCCTGAAGTAAAAACTATAGATATGTATAAAGGAGTTATACCTTTTTTGTTAATTCAATTACTTTTGTTGGTGATAGTTTTTCTTTTTCCACAAATCATTTCATAAAGTCTAATTTTTTAATGCGGATATGCATTGGCAAGAAACCTTATTATATTTGACCTGCTTTTTACTGAAAACATCTACAGTTTTTTGATGTCTGCTATTCATGATATCTAAAACTTTATATTTTCCTGCCCATCTACAATCTTTGAGTTCGATGTAAGAATGATAAGGATATTTCGATAAAAGATCTCTAGATATGGCCACAAATGGTTCTTTAACCTCGTGGGTGTGATAACCTGTCGCTGTTTTACCTTTGATTCTATAAGTTATAACTGATACGGTATCGGGAAGTTTTAAATCATTTTGCCCATATATGTGAAAGCTACATAAAATGAGGAGCAGGTCTATCTTCATTTTTAGCAAATAGAACTGAGTTAATTTAAGCAAAGTGTACTCTTTTATTGGATTTAATTAATGACTGTACAATTTCTTTCCCTAAAGAAGTACTACATGCTACCCAAATTGAAAGCGTTTCAGAATCCAATTCTTCGAGAAATCTTTTTAAAAGAATAAAGTACCTGTAACACTAGGTGGTACTTTACCCACATGTTTATAAGCTTTGGCAGTAGCTTCTCGTCCTCTAGGAGTTCTTTGAATATAGCCTTCCATAATCAAGAAAGGTTCGTGCACTTCTTCAATAGTACCGGATTCTTCGCCTACAGCAGTAGCAATGGTCGAAATACCAACAGGCCCTCCTTTAAATTTTTCAATAATGGTGGTCAGGATACGATTGTCCATTTCATCCAATCCACTTTCGTCAACATTGAGAGCTTCTAGACCATATTTAGCTATTTCACGATCTATATTTCCATTTCCTTTGATCTGAGCAAAATCACGAATTCTCCTCAGCAAAGCATTGGCAATTCGTGGTGTACCCCGACTACGCCGAGCTATTTCATTAGCCCCATCTTCATCTATGGCCACTTCGAGAATTTCAGCACTTCTGAAAATGATTTTTTTAAGGGTAGCTACGTCATAATAATCTAAAAGAAAAGAAATCCCAAATCTTGCTCTCATTGGAGCAGTAAGTAAGCCCATCCTTGTAGTGGCACCTACTAATGTAAAAGGATTTAAATTGATCTGAATACTTCTGGCATTAGGACCAGAATCTATCATGATATCTATACGGTAATCCTCCATAGCGGAATAAAGATATTCTTCTACAACGGTATTGAGTCTATGTATTTCATCAATAAATAAGACATCCCCTTCTTCTAGTCCGGTAAGAAGTCCAGCCAAATCGCCAGGTTTTTCCAAGACTGGACCGGAAGTCATTTTCATACTGGTGTCCAACTCATTTGCTATAATATGCGAAAGTGTGGTTTTGCCTAATCCTGGTGGACCGTGTAAAAGGACATGATCAAGTGCTTCTTCCCGCATTTTTGCTGCCTTGATAAAAATGCTGAGATTCTCTACTATTTTGGGTTGACCACTAAAATCTAGTAACTCCTTGGGGCGCAATGCTTTCTCAACCTGTTTATCCTCAGGTTTAAAATGAGCTTGTGTTGGATCCAGATTTTGATTCATGAAAAAATATTATCAAGCGGAGAATGATGTTCCACAGCCACAAGTTTCTTTTGCATTGGGATTGCTAAATGTAAATCCCCTGTTGTCTAAGCCATCTTTCCAGTCTATCTCCATTCCTAATAGGTAGATTCCATGTGCTTTTTCCATGTAAACCTTGAAGCCTGAAATCTCATAAACTTCATCCTTCTCTTTCTGCACATCAAAACCTAATACATAACTGAAGCCTGAACATCCACCACCTTTTACGCCGATGCGTACACCATGTTCTTCA
>CAMBRK010000150.1 GCA_945870185.1 Aureispira sp. CCB-QB1
ACAAAATTAAAAGCATTACAAATAGCCTTAAAGATAAAACACAGACCCTTCACAAAACTAAAATCTGTAGTACACAAACCGAAACTCAAAAATCTTGCAACACCCATAAACAGGGAACTCTTGTCAGGTTAGCACGCAATGTGGGTTAAGCGCATCCTGCAATTTTTTTAATGCGTCCCAATTTCCATCAGCAGCTAATCCTGCTTGCTCGGGCCAAGTGCCCGGGTCAGCCAATGCAAATCTGGGACCTGCTACAGTAAGTACTTCCTGAATTCTGCTGACTGGTGTTTCAGAAAGAGATCTCCAGGTCAATATTCCTGCAGCGTGAAGTAACTGTTCTATTTTTGGACCGATTCCTTCTACTGCCTTCAAATCATCTTGAGCCCACCTGCGTATGATTCCAGCTTTGATGAGCCACTTTTCGAGTTTGGAGTCTGTCACGCCCGCAGTAGCAGTGTCGCTTCTACCTGTATCTAAAGTCTTCTGCAAAGCGATGAGTTCATTCCATTGTCTATCATTCGCAAGACCTGCTTGTTGAGGCCAGGTATTAGGGTCGATGATTCTGTATTTGTCACCGTATTTGTTTAGAATATCTCTCAATGCTGCTGGTGACGTTGCGGCCAATGTCCCGAAGTGCTGAATCTCGTTTTCTTTGAGTACTTCTTCCATCTTTGGGCCAACCCCTTCTATGATTTGCAACTTATCTGTCCCTATAGCTGCAAACCATATGTCAGATGAATCATTATTTTCTGCCGACACTACTGCTGCAATACCAGAAATCGGTGCAGTCGATGCTTCAGAAGATTTATTGCTACTGATATTGACTGTGGAAGCCATGGCGAGTTCTGATTCTCTAAGTTTGCCGCGTAAAAGAGAAATATTGCCTTCGGCTTCTAACCTTGCTTTTTTACATGCCTCCAAGTCAGCCTCAAGACCTGAAATTCTTAGGTTTAAATTGCTGATTTTAGATTCTGCTTCAGCAAGTAAAGATTTATATCTTGCCCAAAGTAAATACCCAAGTCCCAAACCAAGTAAAATGGGAAGGAGCCAAGTCAACCACCAAGGTATATCACAAAATGAAAATAAATGTATCATGATTATTTTTTATTATTAAGGTTATTTAATGATTTGTAGTTCTGTTCTTCTATTTTTTGTTCTGCCATCTTCTGTGGTATTATCTGCAATTGGAGATGATTCGCCTTTGGATGTTGAACTGATTTTATCAGCTGCCACTCCTTTTTGAATCAGATAATTTTTTACAATATCGGCTCTACTTTGGCCTAACGCTAAGTTAGATTCGTCTGATCCAACATTATCAGTATGGCCTGTCAAAACGATTTGCTCTTTTGAAGCAATAACTCTCGTAGCAACATCATTCAAGTAGCTTTCCACTTCTGAATTATTAAGCTTTTGAGTAGAATTGAAAGGGAAATAAATCAATGTCTTGTCTTTAGTCTCTTTGATATTGGCACTTCTGATTTTCTTAGAAAATGAAGCACTGATATCATTAATATTCATTCTAGCAGAATCACAGTCCATACCTTTGGTACTTACAATGACCCTATTATCAGGAATATCCATAAACATCATTCTGATTTTCGTCGCTCTTCTCAGACCGATTTTTTCCGTTTCCGGTGGAGTTAAATTGGTACAGTACCATCCAGATATTTCTAAAGATGTACTATCGCTTGCAAACTGTGCTATGGAGTCTCTATATGCTGGCCATCCAGGTCCTGTCAGAGGTTTGTCGTCATTGTAAGAAAATAGTAACGGACCAGCATCCTTTTGTATAGCTGTTACCGTGAATACTACTTCCGCACTTTCACAACACCTCATCTTATCCTTACGAAATAGCCAACCTAATATGAGCCATAGCAATACTAAAAGTATCATTAATGCGTTCCTCATGTGAAAAAGTTGGTTTTAAATGAAAAATAGAGAGAAAAATAACATTTTATTGTTAATGTCATAATAATAATACATTAAAATTATGTAAAAGTCATAAATATTAGCTAAAAAACTCTTAAAACCTAATAAAATCCTATTAATTGTACACTATTATACCATGAAGCGAAATATAAATTCATTTGTGTACACAAATGAATGGTCACAAAAATTGGGGTAAAGTATATTAAAAAACAGTTGTAATTTTAGGGTTAATTACTCAAGATTAGAATGAAATTTACTTTTTTCTACCTGTAAATCAGATTTTTGCAGAAAAAGTTTTAACCCATTTTGCTTCTGATCATCAAGTAAATATTGAATATTGTGACTGAAGTAGTAGTACAAGTCCAAATTTTCGGAACTCTCTTTTTCAATAATTTTGTCAAGATTGTTTACTCCAAACTTTAAAGCTGTGTTTAGCTTTTCTATTTTTGAAAATTCTATTTCAGGTCTAGTGACCCACACCGCAAAAACAAATGGTAAACCTGTCCATTCTTTCCATAGGATTCCCAAATCATATTTGTAAGTAAAGTCATTTTCGTATTCAAAAACTTTATCTCCAATCATCAATATGGCGTTGTCGTTATCGTGGATATAACGACCTATATTTAAGGGAGAAACAGTAAGATTTAAACCTAAGTATTCTGAAGTTAGTAGTTGGGATAACAGGTAAGAAGTACGGGAGTGGTTATCTAATAAAAGCTTGTTGCACTGTTCTAGTGGTTGATTACTAAAAATACATACAGTTCTGACTTCACCATCACAACCTATACAATAATCACTGACAATCTTATATGAGGTTAAGTCACTCAGTGCTCCTACAGGTATTAAAGCTATATCGACACTACCATTCTTAAAGAGTGTAGCACATTGTGCAGGAGTTTCTGTGATGATTTCAAATTCGTCTTTAAACATATTGGAAAGACCAAATTCAAAAGGTTTTGAATTTAGATAACTTACCATCGCTATTTTTGACTTTTGAACCATTTACAGGTTTAAAGTTTAATTATTTTAATAGCTTTTCCCGACTTGACCGTGCTTTTAAATGGCTGGACGAAGTAGATTCCTGATGGTAATGCACCGATATAGACATTACCATTATTCACCGTGAAGTTATACTGATGACCAGTTAATGCGGTGATTTGTACATTGTCAGACTCATTATTTGCAATAGTTATGTACTCAATAGCTGGATTGGGATAAACCACATTATTTACTGTATTAATTTCTGTCAAGTTTGATGTCGTTTCCGAGTTCAATGTTAGTTGACCAAAAACATTCGAATCCCCATTAGTATTTCCTGTGCCATTAACTGCTAAACCTGTGAAATAGAATTTAATTTTGCCAATATCTGTAGCAGGTGCTTTCCAGTTGGAAGTAAAGATACCATTGGTTTTAGCACCAGACTGAACAAGATATTTTCTTGGATTGCCTTGAACTGTAAGGGCTTGTTGTTTGACTCTTTCTCCCAATTGAGACCAAAGACCTTGATCTTTATTCGTTAAAGAATCCAAACAAACCATTTGAAAACCGTAAGCTTTTGGAGCATTATTTCCTTTTACGGTAAGTTTTACGATGTAAGTTTCACCTGGAGTATATTTTGTGACTTTAGTAGAGTCTGATTTTAGTATGTCTAATGAAATCGTTGGATTGAAATTTCCCGCAGGTGTATGACAAGTTGCACAAGAATTGTGGTTGGCTTCACCTGGCGCTTTAGTTACTGCCTGAGGTACACCACCTGCATTGGCAATGAGCGCAATAATACCTGTGTAAAAAGTTGAATAAAGAACTAATTGTCTGATGGACATAAACGATATTTTATTTTTTTTGATGGATTACTTCATCTTCCCATTGACATGCATCTTCAGGTCTGTACCCTATGGTTCCTTTAAAATATTTTACTATATATTGCATATCGTCTTCATAAACTCCGGTGGTATAAAAAGGTTCGTCAAAATGCACATCTTTTTTGCCATGGTCCCATTTTACTAATATCAGTGGAACTTTGGCTTTGTGTGCTATATAATAAAAGCCAGTTTTGAATTTTTGTACTCGTTTTCGGGTGCCTTCCGGAGCCAAAGTAAGTCCTAACTTACTGTATTGCGAGTACAAAGCGGCCATTTCATCTACGAAGTTATTATTTTTTGACCTATCTACGGGAATACCTCCTAAAGCTTTGAATAGATATCCAAATGGCCATCTGAAAAGTGAATTTTTAGCTACATAGTTCACATTGATGGGCATGGCAAATTTGAGGAGGATCCCAAGAGGGAAATCCCAATTAGAAGTATGTGGATACACTACAAAAACCTTTTGAGGTGTCAATTCTGGATTGTAACCTGACCATTTAAATCCCCATAATTTTAATATAAGTCTGCAAATATATTTTAGCATGTGATTTATTTAAGTTTTACCCTTTGTGTTCTGATCTGTATATTGGTCTATAGCTATTTGACTGAAAATGTAAAAGGAGCTAATAATAATTGATTTTATAATTAGTCTTTTGATATTTACATCTTCAGATAATATAATGTGGTCAATAGTGTATGTTGCTATTGCATAGAATATTAAAAAGAATAGAAACTGAAAGACGTATTTTCTATATTTTGAACTCATGCATTGATTTTATAACAAAACTAATGAATTAAGTTCAAATTGATTTAATGTAAAATTTAATTTCTTTAAAAAAGATTTAATACAACATCTACCAATGTTAACTTCAATGGAAAGATAAAATGTTTCTTTAGGTTCATTTAGTTTACTTTGATAAACTTTGTCACACCTTTTTTACCTTTTTTAGATATCAAATCTAGTATGTAAGTACCTGTTTTTATAAAGCGTAAATCAATTGTATTTGAAGTAAAATCTTGTGTTTTCAAAACAATGTTGCCTGAGATGTCTGTTATTGTTGCTTCATACCATTCCTCATCAGGTAAAGTGATTTCCTGATTTGCAGGATTAGGAAAAATACTAATCTTTCCAGTAAAAAATTCTTGGGTGTGTGTTGTTGAAAATAATGGTATTCTGAATAATTGTCTGCCATTGCCAGGATGTATAGAAACAAAATAAAAATAACCATCTTTTTGGAAAACAGCATTCGACTCATATTCTCCTTTGAGATGATTTATCGGAATGAAGTTAAATGACGTGTCCAATAAATACATAGCACTGCCTGCATATAGAAAACCTTGATTAGCATGTGGAGTAAAGGTTGATGTGTTTCCCATCTTGGCAACGTCAAAATCACCTATTTTGTTAAAAAATGTAAGATTTTGATCTGTTTCAAAAAATGAAGGCTTATTGAAAGGTTTAAAACCCTCGGATCCTCCAATTATATATCTTCCATTATTACTAAAAATAAATATGCTTTGGAGTTTTTCAATATGTGCCGGTAAATTTATTCTCTTTTTTTTCCTAATATCATAGACATATGCTTTGGTGGTATTCGTACCTGCACCAATATAAAACACTATAAAGTTTGTAACTAATATTTTGCTTGTGAAGCTATTATCAGTATTAGGTAGTTTGTATATTGTATTTCCATCATAGATGAAGTCATTGTCTAATGCAATAACCTTGATATAATCAGTTTCCGTTTCGAAATAAAATATAGATTCGTCATTAAGAGTTTTTACAGTCATTAGTTCATCATCAATGATTTCATCTAAACTTGTTCTATTGAAATAAAAGAGTCTGTTTTTGAAAACAACGAAAGGAGTGGATATACTCAGACTTGCATCAATATCGACGGTCTTGGTTGTACGTATGCATCCGACGAACTACCTTGCTACTTAGATTGTAATTTTGCATAAGCTTTCGGTGTAAATTTAGCTATGTCCTTGATGGAGTGGTTTGGCAACTCATTGAGTACCCATATTAGATATGCAGTTGGATTTATTTCTAAGCTCTT
>CAMBRK010000151.1 GCA_945870185.1 Aureispira sp. CCB-QB1
AGCGGTGCTACGCTTTTCGAATATAAATAGCTGATTTACCTGCCCGCCTACCATGTAGTGGTCAGGCTGGTTGCATTTTAGCTTCTTCCCGCTAAAGCGGGACAGGCTATTACAAAGTTCTAACGCATAATCCGGGTTTAAGGTACCGCCTTAAGGTAATATGATATAAGCTAGTGTTCTACCTTCTGTGGTTTGGTTTTGGAGTGTGATTAGAAGCACAAGTTACAAACTTATGTTAATAAGCGGAAAGACATACATCCACGATTTTTGCATCTTAGAGACAAAACCAACAACAAAATCGAGTTGGTTTGTCATTTTTCACAACAATATACATCTGTAGTCACAAATATTTCAACCCATTCGGGGTTATACCTGAGCTATTACAATTATTTATATTCTTTTGGTTTTAAAACAGCGGTAGGTGATTCATTTTCGATCAATCAATTTCTTCTTTACCTTAATCCTAGCTTCTGTCTTATCTATAAACACCTGATAATCATCATTCAAAACGATTGATTTCAAATTGCCAATCCATTTTTTTACTTCTTTGTATTGAACCATTTTTTCTTTTAACACGATAAGTTTTGAGATTACCAATGGTTTATCTATTCCTTTGATGGTCAATGCAAAATGAATTAACTTTTCTGCTTCCACATCTTCATCAAAATCTATCAAAAGCTGTATAAAGTATGGATATACAAAAACAGCCTTGATATTTGCAGCTAAAGCATCTTGGAAATAAGTTTTGGCTGTGGCGTAATCTTGTAACTGTTCTGCATACACCCTGCCATAAAGACAGAGTGTTGCGGCGTTGTTGTTGTCAGCTGAAAGAGCATAATCCAAGGATTCTAAGGCTTCTTCCAGATTGTATGGATAGGCATCTATAGCCTTCACTAAGTATTTATCAATCGAACTCATTTTCTAAATTATTTTTTAAATCATTTTTAAATTTTAACCTTTGAGATTTATATCCCTTTTCTACTTTCATTTTTTTGAAATCGGAGCCCCGAAGTGTCCTGACCGGATTGCCACGCTCTATCTGCATTTGGTTTTTCCATTGAGACAATTCATTGGTTTTTAAGGATTCCAAATGTTTTTCACGGATTTTAACTAAGAGACGTTCGTACGCCAATTTTTTATTTTGATGCTGAGAACGACTATCCATAGCTACTACTTGCATTCCCGTAGGAAGATGTGTTGCTCGGATAGCAGAACTCACCTTATTAACGTGCTGTCCTCCTGCACCTGAACTGCGCATGGCTTGATAGGAAATATCGGTATCCTTTACTTCGACATTTCCGGCATTTTCCACTTCAAAAATACCAATAAACCAATTCTTTCGTTTGTGGTCTTTGCGGATTTCACTCTCTCCGATCCACTGTATAGTGCCGATCCATGACGCAGCAAAATCTATTGCCTGCTCACCATCTACGGACAAAAGTGCTGTCTCAACAGACCCATTTTCGTCGCCTGCTATTTTTTGCAATACCTGAACATCTAGTCCTTGGTTTCTTGCTTCATTCATTAAAATCTGAAGTACCCGAGCGACTACTCGGGTACATTCAGCCGGTCCACGACCTGATGTGATTTGAATTAATTTTTGCATGATGTTATCCTTTATCCATTCTTACTATTTTGGGCGTGAAAGTGCCCATAATCTCCACTAATTCTGTTTGCAACGACATGACTTTTGTGATGTCTTTGTATGCCATGGGCGACTCATCGATACTACCACCGATCAGAGTCACACCAGCATCTTTAAGACGTTTTTTGATCTCATGCTGTGTAAACTGAGACTTGCATTGGGCTCTTGAAAACAGTCTTCCTGCCCCATGAGAAGCAGATTGTATACTATTTTCATCACCTTTACCCACTACAATATATCCCGGTGCTGTCATCGATCCGGGTATGATGCCCGCTACGCCACGAGCTGCCGGTGTAGCTCCTTTGCGATGTACGATACATTCTTTGCCATCTACAGTTTCGCGCCAAGCCAGGTTGTGACTGTTGGAGACATTGACCAAAACACGTTTGCCTAGTGCTTTGCTAAGCCGTCGATGTATATCTTCATGACAAGCCGCCGCATAATCACCAGCCAAATTCATCGCCAACCAATATTCCATACCATCGTGTGTGTTCAGGTCCAACCACGCCAGATGCTGTACCTGACGTGGCAAAGGACACTGCTTCATAGCGAGGGTCGTATAATGTTTGGCTATATTGGCACCCAATCCACGCGAACCACTGTGTGACAGGACTGCAAAATAACTACCAGGTTTGAGTTTCCATTCGGGCAAAGTTTGTTCGATATCCACTATACCAAACTCAACAAAATGATTGCCACCACCTGATGTACCTAGTTGTTTGTAGGCTTTGTCGATCATACCTTTGATCAGCGGAATCTCTCGAAACTCCTTCCTGTCCAACACCGCATGTTCGGCCTTGATTTTGTGTGTCTCTGTCATCCCAAACTTGGTGTGATCTTGGAGCATGTTTTTCAATTCATCTTCCCGACCATTGACATAAGTGCCTGGCAAATCAAAAATAGACAAACTCATCCTACAGCCGATATCCACACCGACGCCATAAGGAATGACCGCATTGTCCGTAGCCAATACACCACCAATAGGAAGTCCATACCCTGCATGTCCGTCGGGCATCAGCGCGCCTTTGACGGCTACAGGAAGTTTGAGAGATTCAAACAGCTGATACTTTGCCGCATCTTCTATTTCATTTTCGCCATAGATTTGAAAAGGCACGCGTTCTGATTTTAATCGATGCATTTTTAGTTCTACGGGTTTGACTAGACTTTCGGCTATTTTTCCCCAAGTTGGGTCGCCCATATAAGTATCTGGTTGAAGCAAAACTTCTTTCGCCTGTGCCAGGATACTATCTTTTTTCTCTCGCTTCTTGTATCGATTGATATATCCGAGCGCAATGTTTATTGAATTATTTTGAGGAAAGCCCAATTTAATTAAGTCTTTCCCTGAGATTTTACTTCCCATGAATGTTTGATTTTGAATAAATAAAATATAAAATAAATATGCAATATGAATTGCAAAACGGTAGGATTGCCTGAACCGAAATTCAAGCTTCAAAATGATACCAAACGGGAAATTTTAGTTGTGCTTATACTTTGTCAATTCTGAGTATTAAGGCAAAGATCGATTAGTTAAGGTGTTTTTATGGTTTTTACCCATCCTAAATCCTTCCCTTAAAATGGCAGGGCTTCATAATCCTATTTTAACCAAACGACATTGCCTTTAACAAATATTTTATATAAAATCGAAAGTAGTAAGCACAAAAAAGCCCGTTGAAATGTACTTCTTCGGGCTTCATATATCTATGGGAAAGTATATTCTTAAGAAAAATGTAAGCCACGAAGCATGCTGTCAGCAGGTGCTGCGCTATTCTGATTGATTGTGAAACAAGACATAATCTTCGTATTAAAATGGTTTATAATAAATAACGATGCAAATGTATAACAAAACAAAATACACTGTGCATTACATAACTAAGAATAAAATATTATTAGGATAAATTTAGAAGAAATTAACAGAAAGTTGCAACAAGAGTCAACATAACCTGTAAAAACACACATTAGAGACGAAGGGGAATATAGAAAATTTCAAAAAATATTTTAACTGATACAAGAATGAAATATAAATACTTCTTATGTATATTAATCTGTTTAAAAGTTTTTTAGCTCACAAATTTATCAAAATAAATTTGTTAAATTAAAAACATGGCTTTACCTTTATATATCTTTGGGTAGTGAAAGACTCACATAAATGGAATATTTAATTTACGCACTCTCCTAAGTAACTGTACCTGTTGTTTTAATAAGTTGGGCGTTTTGTTGGGTTTATCGATTTAGCTAAAGAGTAATCCCATCCCACAAAACAAATGGTCATCGGATTATCAAAAAAGAGATTCTTCTGGATTCGTTTTATGATTTTTTGAATATTGCTTTTAAAGGAAGGAATATTTTATACATATCAATAAACAAATTTTTTAGATCTTATGACATGATTTACATATATTGCTTATGGTAGTATATCGTAATTAAAAATTAGTTCATCAAGACTTTAGCAAATGTGCTAGGAGTAGAAAAGGCTTATTTAATCATAAAGTGCAGTTTAATCATATTTCATAACCATAAAAAAAACAGGAAAAGAAAATCAGAACTCAACAAAGGATGGTTTGTCTCATGAGACAGTGCCTTGCAGCATTTAAATTATTACATTCCAAATCAGCCTTACAAAATAAAAGAGAGCCTGCTTTGGCCCATTTCGTAAAAAATGGAGTAAGCTCCCGTACCGATGTTCTCGGAGAGATAAAGGTAGGATTTCTTTTTTGAATTGTGTGAAAGATTGGATAAGTATTTTGGTATCCAAATATAGATACCACAAACGTATTTAGTTTTTAAATTTTTATTTTTAACCGTTCAAAAAAAAAATAACATGAACAGATTAAAATTTTTGTTTTCCAGTATTCTTCTATTTTCTGCAGTGTATTTTCAATCATGTCAAAAAAATAGTATTGAAGATGACTTAAAAGTTGATATCATTAAAATTAATGAAAATAATTTTCACACTATTTTCAAGGACTTATCCATTATTTTAAATGAAAACGATAAATATATCCAAGCATTTATAAAAAAATCAAATATAGGTTTACTTACTTCAGAAGATATTTCAGAACTTAATAATATTTTAGGTAATAAATCAAATATGGATTGGACTGAAATTCATAAAGTAAATCTTAAGAATAATGCATATCAAACAACAAATAAGATCAGGAATAAGAATAGATTGTAAAAAATTATTAGAAGTACGAAATGCGATGTTAGATGAATGTGGTCATTATATTCCTGTTATCGCAGAGGCTTGTTCTGGTGCTGTGATGATTGCTTATTGGTATCATTCAAATGGTTGTTAGTATGAAATATGCAATTGAAATGTTAAGAGTCTTATATTACTTTGTATTTATTATAATATATTGCACTTCAAATATTGGGTTTTATTTGATGATATTACACTTTATTTTAATCGCTTATGATTCGAAAAAATTTGGTATAAGTAGAATTTTAATAAGAACTTTAAATCAAAGAAATAAAACCTTTTAAATTAATTGACAAATTAATAATAAATACTAAACATTTATCAATAGATACAGAGGTAAACGCACTCTATCTATTTTTGATTTTAATTTACAATATGTTTTTACTAAGCAAATTATAATACGTCTATTTAAAGCACTAGATAAATACAAGTTTTTTTTCCAAAGAATAGTAAGATCCTTAAAACTGCAGTTAATTCGTCTAAGATTTAAAACGATATCTATTTTATTTAAGAAATTCCCCCATCTAATCAGGAAAAAAATAGAAGCGTATTTTCAGAAAATCAAAGTTAAAAATTAATTTAATGTATAAAAATGATTTTAAAATTTATAAATACAATATTCTTTGTTATATTTTTATACTTAGGCCTTGTAGCTCAACAAAAAAACAAATTGCATCTAGATGTTCTTTATGATAGAACATTTATAGGCAATAGTATTCAATTATTAGTTAATGGATACACTGGAGCATGTTGACCCCCTTAAACAGAATGAATTTCATGTTTAGGCATGTTTGATTTTTTCTGACAATCTGGCTGATGCTGACCCCCTTTTTTAAGGCGGTAGAGATTTTATTCTGGAGCATATTGACCCCTCTGAGT
>CAMBRK010000152.1 GCA_945870185.1 Aureispira sp. CCB-QB1
TTGACACATGAAAAACAATTGGAAATGGGTTTTGCAGGGCGTAAAAAAGCTGTGAAAGAATTTGATGATCAGAAAATAGCTGAGGAGATTTTTATTGTAGTGGATACTTTGATTTTCTCAGGCAAGGATGCCTGAAGATACTGCATCGTAGCTCGGAAGCTACGACGAACGGGGTATGATGAACACAAGGTAAATGCCAAATAAATTTGGCCACCCATTAAAGGAATACGGTTACACAGGCAAGGATGCCTGAAGATACTGCATCGTAGCTCGGAAGCTACGACGAACGGGGACACAGGCAAGGATGCCTGAGTATACTGCATCGTAGCTTGGAAGCTACGACGAACGTTTCAGGTGCTGAGATTTTTATGGAGGTAAGTGCACTCTTTTAGTTTCAGGCAAGGATGCCTGATGATACTGCATCGTAGCTTGGAAGCTACGACGAACGGGGACACTGCATCGTAGCTTGGAAGTTATGACGAACGTTTTATGCTTGTCTTAGCGTCTCGCTAAGATACGACATCCTTAGGCTTCTATCCTGAATTCAAAATATAAATTAATTATGGCACATGGTTTTCAAATAAGAAATCAAAATGCGCTTCATTTTGTTACCATAACCACGGTAGGATGGATTGATATCTTTGCCTATAAAAGGTATAGGGACATTATTGTTGATAGTTTGAATTTCTGTATTGCTAAAAAAGGATTAGTTGTTCATGCGTGGGTAATTATGAGCAATCACGTTCATTTAATCTGTAGAGCTCAAGAGCCATATTTATTATCTAATCTTATTCGTGATTTTAAAAGTTTTACAGCAAAGGAGATTATACAAGAAGTATTGAAAAATACGGAAAGTAGAAAGGACTGGCTTGAAATTGTAATGAAATATCATGCGGCACATAATATTAGAAACGATGAATTTCAAGTTTGGCAACAAGATAATCACCCTATAGAATTAGAATCTCCAACCTGGATTTCCAAAAGACTTCAATATATACATAATAATCCTGTTCGTGCAGGGATAACACTGCTTCCGGAAGAATATATTTACAGTTCTGCAAAAAGTTACGCAGGGATGGATGGATTGGTATCCGTAGAGCTATTGGATATTGGGCCTGACGTTGGATTTCTTCATATGTAGCTAGAGACAGGCAAGGATGCCTGAGTATACTGCATCGTAGCTTGGAAGCTACGACGAACGGGGACACAGGCAAGGATGCCTGATGATACTACATTGAAGCTCGGAAGCTACGACGAACGTTTCAGGTGCTGAGATTTTTATGGAGGTAAGTGCACTCTTTTAGTTTCAGGCAAGGATGCCTGATGATACTGCATCGTAGCTTGGAAGCTACGACGAACGGGGATACAGGCAAGGATGCCTGATGATACTGCATCGTAGCTTGGAAGCTACGACGAACGGGTTTTTGAACGATACCTTAGAGCTATAGCATTAATTTTTTTGAAAGAATTTGACTTTTTCAGCAAGCCCTATTTAGTAGTTTGATTTTTTATAAATGATAAATAAATTTCGTTTTCTATTCATCCATTATCATTATCCTCCGATTAGGAATAGTGGAGTTTACAGAAATTATTTTTTGTCATCGGCATGTGCGGAGCTTTCAGAAGAGACTTTTGTAATTACCACTGACAATAGAAAATATCTTCCTAATGATGAACTTCCCATCCATCCTAAAATTTCTAAATTTGAAGTTTTTACGCTAGATTATAGGCGTATGATTGCTTGGTTAAGGGGTAAGAAGTCCAATGCAGGGGCTCAGTTTTCCGAAGAGACAAAAAAGTCAAAATGGGCAGGATGGCTCATCCAGGTTCAAAGAAGTTTTCCATTTAATTTGATCTTGGCAGAAGGGGCTTTGATATATATCGTTCGCAGTTATTATTTGGGTTATAAACTGATCAAAGACAACAGAATAGACGTAGTATTTTCATCATTTATGCCATACTCGGATCATATTGTAGCCTATCTGCTCAAGAGAAAATTTCCACATGTATATTGGATCGCTGATTTTAGAGATTTGCATGTAGAGCCTATTTATAATAATACCATATGGGTGCCCTTTCAATATTGGATTGAAAAGCGAATACTTGCAAAGGCAGATCTTGTAACTTGTGTGTCTGAAGGTATCTCAAAAAAAATGAGAATGCTTCACCATCATGTAATCACAATCACAAAAGGTGTCGAGATTAAAGAACCTGTAACGAAACAGTTTGATATTTTTACAATGTCATATTCTGGATCTTTATTTTTGGATTATCGAGACCCTAAAGTAGTTTTTAAAGCCATAAGTGAACTCATTTCAGAAAGTAGGATTGATAAAAATAAATTTCAATTTTTATACGCAGGTAAAGATGGACATACTATGAGTCTGCTGGCTCATTCGGCAGGTTTGAGTGATCTTTTTATCGATAAGGGATTTGTTGCAAGAACATTGGCTATTGAAATACAATTAAAAAGTCATATTAATCTATTGCTAACATCTTCTAGTCCTGAACATCAAGGACTTCTGACTGGGAAAATATTTGAATATTTTGAAGCGGGCAATCCAGTTTTATGTGTGATCAAGGGTGTATACGATACTGAAATTGAAAATCTTTTTAAAGAATTGAATGCAGGTTTTATTGTTTATGATCCTACTGATTTGAAAGGTGTAAAGTCATTTATTATGGCAAAATATGATGAATGGTTATTATCTGGAAAGGTGCAGCATACTATTTATAAAGATGTTTTAGGACAAAAATATAGTTGGAAAGGACAGGCCCAAAAATTAATAGGAGCATTAGTATGAGTGTCAAGTTGTTTAAAGTAATATCAGTTGTAGGTGCTAGACCCCAATTTATAAAACTTGCAGGATTGCATCGAGCCATCTCCAAAGAGATGAGTTTGGAGCATATTATTGTTCACTCCGGACAGCATTATGATCACAATATGTCAGGTCAGTTTTTTGAAGAATTGGATATTCCGCAACCTAATTACAATATAGGCATTGGTAGTGGCCACCATAATGCGCAAATTGCTAAATGTATCATAGGTGTAGATGAAATATTGGAAAAAGAAAGTCCCGATATTGTTATAGTCTATGGTGATACCAATACCACAGCAGCATCAGCCATAGCATCATCTAAAAGAAATATACCCATAGCTCATGTTGAAGCTGGTCTCAGAGAATTCGATAAATCAATTCCTGAAGAAATCAATAAACTGATCACAGATGCTGTAACTGATTTGTTTTTTGTACCTACACGGACTGGTATCGATAACTTGAAAAGGGAAGGGATAACGCAAAATGTTTACCTTACCGGAGATATTAGCTTGGATTTGTTATATGGAAATAAAAAGTTATGGGCGAAATCAGAGATACTAACCAAGTATGATGTGCCAGAAGATTATATTTTTGTTACATGCCATAGGGCTGCAAATACCGATGACCGAGCTCATTTAGAGCAAATTTTGGAAGCTATCAGAGATTTGAAATTCTCTATTATCTTTGCCTTACACCCAAGAACGAGACAAAAAATATTGGATTATGATTTTACACACATACTACATCATGAGCATATTAAATTGGTAGATCCTCCAGGGTTTTGGGAAACCCAATCATTGATTAAAAACGCATATATGGTTTTAACAGATTCGGGTGGTATCATCAAAGAAGCATACTTTCATAAAACACCTGCAATCATTCTCGATAAACAAACAGAATGGATAGAAACGGTTAGTGAAGGCTGGAATGTGATTGCTGGACCTGATAAAAATAAGATATTGAACGCCATATCAAATTGGCAAAAACCAGATCGGCATACAAATTGTCTTGGAGATGGTCATGCTGGGCAAAGGATCACCAATAGTATTATGGATTATTTGCATAGATGAGTCTGACTAGGAGTATAAAACACTTTATGTACCATCATTTACATATCAAGTGGTTTATCTTTCAGCATATCAATCTGAAATATGGGCTACGTTTATCTTATAGCCAAAACAAAAATGGTGTTCATATATTACAAGAAATATTTCTTAAAAAAGTCTATGTTTTACCCCAAATGGCTAAGTCTGACATCGTTGTAGTGGACGTCGGTGCTCATTATGGTTTTTTTTCTCTTTTTGCACTTGACTGTTATAAAGAAAGATGCAGGGTGTTTGCTATAGAGCCTTCCACTACAAATATCCATATTTTGCGAAGTAATATAAATGAGTCGATGTGTTCAAATTTTGAATCAGTTCAAGCTGTGATCTCCAATATCACTGGAGAACGACAGCTTTTTTTGTCTACAGATCAAAATAATAGTCTTTATGATCGTTATGTTCCCATTCAAAGTGGAGTAGAAATAGTAAAAAGCTTTACGCTTTCAGATTTTATCAATTTACATCATATAGCTTACATTGATCTGTTAAAAATGGATTGTGAGGGTAGTGAGCATGAAATCATCATGAGTTTGACTGCAACTGAACTGAGTTGTATTCACTACTTGTGTATCGAAATGCACCATTTAACAAATCAACAATATTCCATTGAGAAAACTTTGCAACACTTAGCACAAAATGGATTTTCAAAGTGTTATGCTCATGATCTAGATTTAATCAATGAACTACCATATTTTAATGATATAGTTATGTTGAAGAATATCAATTACAATTGATGTAGCATAAAAACAAAAAAAATGTTTTCAAATAAAAAAATACTCATTTTAGCACCTCACACAGATGATGGAGAACTCGGATGTGGTGGATTCATATCTAAAGCGGTACGTCAAGGTGCTACGGTTTTTTATGCAGCGTTTTCTACAGCAGACGAAAGTGTTCCTTCAAGCTTTCCAAAGAATCAGCTAGAGATAGAAGTAAAGAATGCAACTACCATTATTGGGGTTCACCCAGCTAACTTATTTGTATACAAGCATGCGGTAAGGAAATTAAATTATGTAAGGCAAGAAATTCTTGAAGAAATGATAGATCTTCGAGAAAGGATACAGCCTGATGTTGTCTTGCTGCCATCTCGTAATGATATACATCAAGATCATAGCACGGTCACATCTGAAGGAATTCGCGCTTTTAAAAATTGCTCCATTTTAGGATATGAGTTGATTTGGAATAATTTAAGTTTTGCAACAGATTATTTTTGTGTTTTGAGCGAAGAAGATATCAAAAAGAAAATCAACGCTCTCGCAGCCTACAAAACCCAGGAAGGAAAATCTTATATGTCATCTGATTTTATTCGATCGATGGCAGTAGTGCGCGGTACACAAATAAATACATCATTCGCAGAAGCTTTTGAAGTTATTAGGTGGATAGATAAATAGTTTTGGCGAGACGCCATTACTAACCTGAGCTTAGCGAGGACGCTAAAGCTTAACGATCATTTGATTAGTTAAAGCTTTTAGCTTGATGGTATGCAAAATTAACCTGTAAGTTGATATTTATACATACAATCATATGGCGAGACGCCATTACTAACTTAAGCTTAGCGAGGACGCTAAAGCTTAACATGGGGTGTGTCGTTTAATGAAGTTTTTGGCGAGACGCCACTACTAACCTGAGCTTAGCGAGGACGCTAAAGCTTAGCATGGGGTGTGTCGTTTAATGAAGTTTTGGCGAGACGCCACTACTAACTTAAGCTTAGCGAGGACGCTAAAGCTTAACATGGGGTGTGTCGTTTAATGAAGTTTTTGGCGAGACGCCACTACTAACCTGAGCTTAGCGAGG
>CAMBRK010000153.1 GCA_945870185.1 Aureispira sp. CCB-QB1
TTTGACACAAAAGAACCAAACCTGTCACGTCTTTAGCGTGAAAGTCAAGCCTGCCTGCCCTGACGGTACGGCGAGGCAGGGCTTTTTCCTTTTCTTAACGCCAAAACTTCAAAAAATAGCTAAACATACCTGTCACGTCTTCAGCGTGAAAAAACCTGCCCGCCTATTACGTAGTGGTCAGGCGGGCAGGTTTTTTCACGCTAAAGACGTGACAAGTCTTGGCTCATACAGTTTTCTGTTTTTAACGCTATTTTTCAAAGTTTTGACTAAAAATGAAAAGGCCGGATTGTCCGCTACCCTAAGATTCTAGCCAGTGGTTAAATTTTATAATTTTGTTTTTCATATGAATATGATAAAATTAGGTTAATTGGTTGATTTGCAATGTATTATATAAACATGTATAAATGAGTTGAAATGTATAATTATGAGGTTATTGGGTGTTTGGTAACTTTGAAACTTTAGTTAACTAATTAAGTATAGAATACCAACTAAAACTACTAAAATGATAAGATTGGATAAAAAATTAACTCCATCATTATTTAGCCAAGCTTTTCCTTTGATTAATGGACTCACATCTGTTTTCTCTTCCAAGATTTCGTTTTTATACATAAATTTTGCTTGCCATAGACTACCTATGATACTGTCCAAAAACATTCCGGATATACCTGAAATGCTGATGATAAACATATCTTTAATCTGTAAATTGAAAATAATCCCCACAAACCATGAGAAAATTATTGAGCCTACCACGCCTGCTAGTGTACCCGAAAAGGAAATACCTCCTGATAAGCCTGGTTTTATAGGTTGAAATGTTGTAATATCGTAGGTTTTGTTTTTGAAATAGGTACCGATATCGCTACTTAAAGTATCGGACAAGCTGATAGCCACAGACGCTAAGGAAGCCATCAAGAAAATTTCATTTTTAGTGACAAAGTATATGATTATCGTGATCACAGCCAAAAGGCCGTTGGCAAAAACTTGGAATGCATTTCTTCCTTGTGCATCCTTGGATTGCGGGTGAAGCCGTGATGACAAACTCCCTAATATGAAAAATAAAGCAATGGGTAATAAATATATGGGACCCACAGAAAATATGATCAGAGTACCGCACAGTAAAGCAGCTGCTATACCTGTTTCCGAAAGCCATTTTTTGTAAAATACGATACTTAAAATCAGAACCATTCCTAAAAATGAAAGCCAATGGATAGTTGGAGTTTGACTCTGCTGAAGTATAAACAACCAAGAACTACTCATAATAGGTACTGAAAGATTATCGCTGCCTCTGATAGAAAAAAGCTCACTCCATGCGGGTACAAGGGCCAAAATAAGGAGTAAAGGTGTAAATCCTATAAACGCATAGCCGATTATTAGAGTACTGCTGTAAAATACAGAAAAGCCCAACCATGATTTTGGTTCGTATAAAAATACTACTTTTTTTGGGGCAAAATGCGCTCCCACTATACCTGCTAATGCATCACTAATACCCAACGTGATCATACCAAAAAGGATACTTTCTATGGGTAGATCAGAAAACAGCATGAGACTAAAGGCTAACGGAAATAGGCCGATACCATAACTTTTTCTAGTACTCGGAAGCAAAACGTTTTGATGTGCAACATAAAGTAATAAAACAGAAAAAACTAAAAAAATCCAAGCTAACTCCATACGGGATTGGGTATGGAATACTACAAAAGCACACACCATTATCGCCACGAAATGAAGTATCTTTCTACCCGTTTCCTGATGTGCCCGTTTTTTTTCAGTAGTTATTTTTACTAAAATGATAGTCAAAAGTATGATAAATGATGCACACAAATATAGAGCGTACGGGTGATCTAAATAAGGAGTCATACTTTGGATATTTTTTTTATTGTAATGGTAATGCGAATTTTGACGATTTGTTGTTGACTCAACCTTAATGAAACTCATATAAAATGTCGTTTTTAAGTTATTTCCCTTTGAGAGCACAAAAACTTATTACATTTTTTCAGGTTATATACTCATCTTTTGTAAACTGATTTACACCATGATCAAATGATGTTGAAAGAACTTGAAGATTTTGATTGGTTTCCTGCTGTCTTAAGAAAATATCAAATGGAATTTATTGGCATTTTAGCGAGTCAATTTGGATTTTATAAGCAGGTGGCGCAAATGATCCAAGAAGACTTGAATCAGCAAAAGATCTCGAAAATAACTGATTTATGCAGCGGTAGTGGCTTACCTGCCATTTTTATCCATCAGAATATTAACATCAAAAAATTAGAAACTTTGCTTTCTGATAAATATCCACAAAGTATTGCATCTTTATCTGGAGTGCATTATACTGAACAATCTGTAAATGTTTTGGATATGTCAATGGAGCGGGATACTTATTACACCATGTATAATGCTTTTCACCATTTTGATCATCAGGAACAACAAAAAATCATTCAGAGCGTATTAGATCACAGCGCTAATTTGAAAGTTGTGGAAATAGTACAACCCACATTACTTAATGTGCTTTTAATTACTTTGGCATCAACTTTGGGAGTATGGTTTTTTTGTCCACTGATCAGGCCTTTTGAGTGGAAAAGAATATGGCTTACCTACGTGATTCCTATCAATGTTTTGACGGTTTTAATAGATGGATATATTACGATTTTGAAGTCAAAATCAGTGAAACAATATCAGGTTTCAATGAACACAAGGTTTGGAGATGATACCAGAATCATGGTGTCATCACATTGGAGATTTCCGGCACAACTAGTAACCATCAAAATATCACCTGCTCATGCTTAAATGGATTTCAGTATTATGGAAATTTAGTCGACCACATACCATTATCGGATCTGTGATCAGCATTTCTGTGCTTTGGTTGATGGCTTTGAAGGTAATCGGATATGTCAATCATTTGAGTTTATTGTTATTGACATTATTGGTAGGGATTACTTGCAATGTATTTATCGTGGGACTCAATCAAATCATTGATATCGAGCTAGATAAGATCAATAAACCCAATCTGCCATTGGCCAATGAATCGCTTACACTTCGTAATGCATATCGGATCATTTTTATTAGCCTGGCTATGACGCTGTTGTTTTCCTTTCTCTCAAGTATCATTTTGGTCGGGCTTATTGTGATTATTTTATGTATTGGTGTAGCCTATTCTGCACCGCCTATTCAGCTTAAGAAACACCATCTGCCCGCGGCCTTGGCCATCACCACTGTCAGAGGATTATTGGTAAACTTAGGTATGTTTTTGCATTTTATTTATGCTTCGGGACAGTTGACTCTCGATCAAATTATAGTGCAAGGTTTCCATGTTATACCTAGTGAAATTTGGATGTTGACCAGTTTTGTAGTGGCATTCAGTATAGCCATAGCCTGGTTTAAAGATCTGCCCGATACGGAAGGCGATAAGAAATTTAAGTTCAGAACATTGGCGTTGGCGTATTCTCCAAAGGTAGCCTTGTATGGTGGTATCGCATTAGTAGGTGGCGCTTATTTTACAACCATAATCTGGTCTTTGAGACTTGAAAATCCGATGATATCTACCATGCATGCCATGGCATTATCCGCTTTTCTGGCCAATGTTTGGTTTGTAGATCTTAATCGTCCAAAGACTATAACCCGATTTTATATGTTATTTTGGGTGTTTTTCTTTTTGGAATACATCTTTTTTGGAATCAATGCAGTCTCCTGATCAGAGCATCCACAAAAATCTTTTGACTATCCACAGCATGATCAAAATATAAATCTGGTTCTATCAACTCGAGTTCCATCAGATGAAATTGATCATCGATCATCAATCCATCTACCCGAGCGTACAACAAATCTTCTGGGATAGTCTGGACGATTTCTGTAGCCGTTTGTAATAAAGTTGATGATGGTAGATAGGATGAATAAACGCCACCAAACTGAGATTGTATCCTGAAATCTCCGGATTTGGGTCTTTTGATCACAGCATGAGCATACACTTTATCAAAGAAAACCAATGAAATCTCTCCTTCATCCTGAATTTGTGGTATAAATGGCTGGATGATCAGATCTTTTTCCTGAGAGATGGGCCGATATTTATCCAAGATATGATCTATGTCTTTTCTATCAAACAAAACGGTTAGATATGCTCCAGCAGAGATCGCAGGTTTGATGATCAGTTTATCCCATGATGGTGGTATCTCCGCTACTAATGTATCTAGGTTACCTTTTGGAATAAATATACTCGGTATGATAGTGATACCATTTTGCTGAAAATCCTGCAGATAAAATTTATGGAGATTTTTCCTAATAGTCGAAATAGGATTGAAAGTAGGAACACCCAACCTTTCTATTTCATCCATCCACAGGATAAAATCATTGGCAAGTTCATAATAATCCCAGGTATTTCTAAATACCAAAGCATCAAACGATGACCAATCCACTTTGTCATCATTCCAAATGACCGCTTGGGCATCGAATCCGGCTTCTTGAAGTACAGGTATCATTTTTTGATCTGATGGGATGAGATCAGGAAAATTCGAGCAGGTAAGTAAGCCTATCTTTTGCATTGGGCGAAATGTGATGGAGACGCAAAAGTAATATTTTAAAGGAAAAGATTAATTGTAAAAAAAAGGAAGATAACATGTAAAAACACACTATCTCCCTATGGTTGTAGTTAAAATGATATGAATTCTAATCTGATGATTACAATCTTCTTTGTAAATGGATGATTATTGGCAAACCCTTTAATCATATAACTGTGTGGGGAGAGAAAAGAAAGGTCTATCTTATTGTCTTGTAAGGCAGAGATCAAATGAACTAACCTTCCATCCAAGCTTCTGACTTCAAGATTTTTGATAACCCTGAATTCTGCGCAATTACAGAATTGAAAAAAATAAAAATGATTAATTATGTTTTCATGATTGAAATTGATTTATAGAGTTATAAAATTATTTTGAATGGAAAATAACATGCCCCCTCGACTAAATTTTATGTTTATGTGATTTTACCATTTTAGAAAGTTGGCAATTATGAGGTTTCTAAAATTGATCTTATTAAGTTATAATCTGTCATTTAGTCGCCAAAATACGTGGAATAGAGAAACAGCCCTTTGTTTTTTGCGAAAACTAAATCTACTGAATCAATAATCTTATGTTATTTAAACCGTAATTACAGCCAAATTTTATTCATCCGTATCCAGAAGTTAAAAATTGAACATTAAACCCGGATTATGCATTAGAAAATCCCTGCCTGCCCTACGGTACGGCGAGGCAGGTATCCCGAAGCTAAACTTCGTGCCTTTGGCTCGACAAGGTCTGCAAATCAGAATCCGCCGCGGCGGACTATTTATCTTCTGTAACCGTAGCGGTGCTACGCTTTTCGAATATAAATAGCTGATTTACCTGCCCGCCTACCATGTAGTGGTCAGGCTGGTTGCAT
>CAMBRK010000154.1 GCA_945870185.1 Aureispira sp. CCB-QB1
CAAATGCTGGGTACACCTGTGTATATGAGTCCTGAGCAGATCAAAAGTCCAAAAAATGTAGGTACTAAAAGTGATGTCTATTCTCTGGCAGTGACTTTTTATCATGCTCTTACTGGCAAAGTGCCTTATGATAGTACTACAGATAGTGACTTTGAGATACAGCGTAAAATAGTATACGAAGATTTGGATATGAGTAGAGTCACACCGCTATGGGGAACAATATTGATACCTTTGCTTGTAAAGGATCCAAATCGGAGAATTGATATAAATGGTATAAATGATTTAAATGTTCGTAGCAAAATTATTGAAGATACGCAGTTTGATTCTAAAAGTAAGCCGCTTTTAAAACCACATATTGAACAAAGTGCAGTATCTAACAAAATTATTTTTCCTAAGTGGCTGCGCTATTTACTTGCATTGATAATTATAGGACTTGTTTTAGCTACTTATAAATTGAATATGCAAAGTGAACTTAAGACTATAATACTAACTCATAATAGACCATATATCAAAATGATCTCTATACCTGGAAAAGACTTTCAACTAAGTGAGACTGAAGTGACGATCGGTCAATACTTGGCATTTTGCAAAGCTACGAATAGCCATTGGCCAGAGTGGCTATGGGAAAACAATGAATTTACCATTTCAAGTGCAAATTATGCACTCTATGAAAAAGCTGGTATGTCAGAGAGTAATTCAGACCTTCCAATTACAGGGGTTAGTGCTTTTGATGCAGATGCTTTTTGTAATTGGATGGGTGGAAGATTACCATCTCAAACTGAATGGGAATACGCAGCAAAAGGTGGAGCGAATTATGAATATGCGGGGAGTGATGATTTGAATGAAGTGGGATGGTACAGTGACAATAGCGGAAATAAAGCACAAATAGTGGGACAAAAGCGTGCCAATGGCTATGGATTGTATGATATGAATGGTAATGTAAGAGAATGGACAAATGCTATGGAAGGAAGTGAACGATTAAGTTGCGGTGGCAGTTGGTACAACAATGCAAAGAATTGTCGTATCTCAAGTCTCAACTACGACAATCCTAATTATCGAAACCGTTACTTGGGTTTTCGCCTTGCAGTATCAGAATAAAAAAATTAAAAATATTTATGATCAATAAAACCATAAACGGATACTCCATAAAACACTTGATAGGCTCGGGTGGTATGGCAGATGTTTACTATGCAGAAAATAAGCTAGGTAAAAAGGCTGCTATCAAGGTCTTAAAAAAGAAATACAGTGATGAACCTATCATTCATGACCGATTTTTACAAGAAGCAAAAATAATGGTAGGTTTGGACCATCACAATATACGCGATGTCTATGATATCGGAGAAGTAGATAGATGTGCAGCTATCATTATGGAATACCTAGAAGGAAAAGATTTAAGTGAGCTCATCCGCTCTAATAGCGTACCCAAAACAGCGGTAGATACATGGTATGATCAATGCCTTTTGGCATTAAATTATACACATGGTAAAGGCATCATACACAGAGATATCAAACCTTCTAACATTTTTCTTACCCATGTTGGAGTTATAAAAATTGTTGATTTTGGTATCGCTAAAATTAGTGATACATTGGGTATGACCAATACTGGTGCTACACTTGGCACCATCATCTACATGTCCCCTGAGCAGGTACAAGACCCGAAAAGAGTTACCTATAAGACAGATAATTATTCATTAGGAGTTACATTTTATCATTTACTCACGGGCAAAGCTCCTTATGATTTGAGTACGGATAGCGATTTTAATGTGCAGCTTAAAATTGTTAGAGAAGATCTTGATTTGAGTCAGGTACCATCCCAATGGCAAAAGATCTTAGCTCCTTTACTAATCAAAGACCCGGGTAACCGTGGCGAACTAACGAATCTGTTTGCACAGGAACGGTATAATAATGAAGAAACCAAAATAGATTCGGGCGATACTAAGATAGCAGAAGTGAAACCTGACCCCAATCCTGAAAATCCTAAAAAATGGTGGTTTTTTGCTCTGTTGCTTGTGACACTGATAGGCGTTTGTTTTGGTGTAAAATATTTCATACAAGATTACATTGACTATAATACTGATTTCACATACACTATCTATTACGAAAATGACAAGTTCGGCTATAAAGAAGGGGATAAGATCGTGATTCCTGCTCAATATGATAGAGCTTATATTTTTTCAGAGGGCTTGGCCAGAGTTGAAATAAATGATAAATACGGCTTTATTAATAAAACTGGCAAAGTAGTAATCCCCTTAAAATATGATGATGCAGAAGGATTTTCCGAAGGCCTGGCTAAAGTACGTTTTAATAAAAAATGTGGATTTATAAATAAAAAAGGGAAAGAAGTTATCCCACTAAAATATGATTTTGTAAGGGAATTTACTGGTGGCTTAGCTTTAGTAAGATTAAATGATAAAGAAGGATTTATCAATAAATTAGGTGATGTTGTCATTTCTTTAAAATATGATCATGTTTTTCCTTTTAAAGAAGGGATGGCTCCAGTAAAATTAGATAATAAGTGGGGATATGTGAATAAATATGGAGAAGAAGTGATTTCGATTTATTATGATTTCGCTAAAGGTTTTTCAGAGGGGCTTGCGAGTGTTGAAAAAAACGGAAAGTGGGGATTTATAAATCATAAAGGAGAAGAAGTGATTCCTTTAAAATATGATGATGCTGACTATTTTTCTGAAAATCTTGTAACTGTAAACATCAGTGGTAAAAGTGGCTGTATTAATAAATCTGGAGAAGAAGTGATTCCTTTAAAATACGATAATTTCTTTGGTTTCACTGAAGGTCTATCTCCGGTTTTATTAGATGGAAAATGGGGTGTGATAAATAAATTAGGGGAAGAGGTGATTCCTTTAAAATATGATGATTTTAGCCACTTTTCAGATGGGTTAGCTGCAGTACAGTTAGAAGGTAAATGGGGGTTTATCAGTAAATCTGATAATGTTGTAATAGGATTTAAGTATGATGAAGTTTATGGATTTAATGATGGCTTTGCAGTTGTAAATTTGAACGGTAAATGGGGGTGTATCAATAAAAATGGAGATGAGATAGTGCCAATTAAATTTGATGAACCTATATCTATAAATGAAAAATAAGTAGATTTGGATAATGGTAAATACATCATTTAATAAAAATATCATGAAAGTGTATTTGAAAAATATCTTTAGTCACACCCATCAAGGCAAAAGAGCATATCAGGAGGATTGTTTTGCACAAGGTCATGGGTATATTTTGGTATCTGACGGTGTAGGTGGACTTGCCAAAGGTGATGTTGCTTCTGGTATCGTTAAAACTGTGTGGCAAGAAGCCTTGGATAATGTTAAAATCAATCTTGCAGCATTAGAAGATAGTGTTCAGACTATTGTTGATGGGACCATGGTTGCTTTAATAAAATACGCACATGAAAATCCTGAAAGCATGGGTATGGGTGCAACGTTGGCATGTGCTGCCATCATCGAAGATAAAATGGTGGCTATACATGTAGGTGATAGCAGAATATATCACTTCGGCAGAGATGGTGAGATCAAGTGGAGATCAAAAGATCACTCATTAGTTCAGGAGCTGGTCACAGGTGGCATCATCACTGAAGAAGAAGCGGCTACCCATCCAAAACGGAATGTAATCACCAGAGTACTCCAAGCCAAAGAAGGACATGAGACGAAAGCTTCAGTGCAAGTACTAGATCAACTAGAGACAGGAGATATTATCATGGTTTGCTCTGATGGTATTGTAGAGTCGTGGTCTGATGTCGGTATCAGTAGCGTCATTATGGGGCATCAAAATATCAATGACGTCATAAAAGTTATTGGTGAACATAGTGCGATGAATTCAGGAGATAATAATACGGTCTTGATGGGTGAGATTGAAATAGATGGGGAAAAAGAAGAAATATCAAAACATACTCCAAAGCAATCTCAATCAGAAGATATTGCAATTGGGCCAGATAAGGAAGGCCAAATAGCTACTACAGCTGAGAGCAATGAATCATTACCAAACGATAAAATAGAAGAAAACGAAGTAGATATATTATTACAGAAGAGAAGCTTCAGTATTAAACAAAAATATTATAGAGTAGCTATATTTGCAATTATAATAATCTTAATAATCACTGTACTATATCAAAAAATTTCAAAATAATGACGCAAGAACAATTTTTCAATAGATATAAATATGACCGCACCAAAGATCGCATCGGTGGCGGTGGATTCGGTAATGTGTATAAAGTTTTTGATACTATAGAAAATGAAAATGTTGCCCTTAAAATTGCTGAAGTAAAACAAGGCCAGGAATCTTTGAGTTTACTCAAGGAAGTAGAATTAGCTTCTTCGCTAGAGCGTCATGTTAACATAGCTAGATATACATCATGTCATAGATTTGATCTACCTAATGGTCATTTTGACTTTGGGATACTTCAGTACTACCCATTGGGTAATTTATCACAATTGGTAAAAAGCAAAAAGCTTAGCCATATTGAAAAAGAGCAAATAGCAAAGGGTGTTATTTCGGGTATCCAACATTTACATAACAATAACATAGTACACCGTGATCTAAAAAGTGCTAATATCTTAATAGCAGGTGGCTATCAAGGAGAGTATGTCCCAAAGATTGCAGATTTTGGACTGAGCAAGCAGTTTTCACAAAATGAAAATAGTTACTTCAGCAATAGTTTTGCAGGTGGCAGTCTGCTCTATGTAGCTCCCGAACAATTGGAGGGGAAGGAACTTCGTAAAAATGTAGATTTGTGGAGTTTGGGTGTGGTATTGTTTGAACTATTTGTAGGTGATACACCGTTTAGAGCGAATGTGGATGATGGTAGTGAAACGGCAAGAGCGGAAATCATTAGTAAGATTAGAAATGCGAGTATTCCATCAAGTATAAGCAATATACCTTCCCCGTGGCAGGATGTTATTAAGGTTTGTTTGGTGACTAATCCTTCTAATAGAGTTAAAAGTGTTGAGGAAATTCAGCTTATTGTGAATGGAAAGATAAGTGTTAAAAAAGACAGTGATAGGACGGAAGTGGATCTTGGATCGAAGTTGGATACAACGAGTGTGGATTCA
>CAMBRK010000155.1 GCA_945870185.1 Aureispira sp. CCB-QB1
AGGCCATATCCAAGTGGAACGTCTGCTTCGTATCTAATTCCATTTTTTATATCCTGATAAAACCTTTGCATGTCATAAATATCCTTCAATGGAGAATCTTTAATATAATGGTAGATGATTTGGAGGGTTTCATTTTCTATACCGGACCATCGAAAACCACCCTTAAACTTCCGAAATGGTATTGCCAATGCCTTGGATCCTAAAGTGACGGTGTATTCTCCTGTAAGCAGGACTTTTGAATAAAAAAAATTACGATTTATTTCCAAACAATTTAAAATTTATAATGGAGTATTTGACACAAACATTTACCTTTGCAGGATATTTAAGTAAAAAATACAAAAATAGAACAAGCATATGACTTCTTCAACAGATTCAGTTAAAATATATTGGGTATACACACTATTATCTTTAGTGGGCATATTTTTATTTTTGGTTTTTAAGCCAGAATGGTTTTGGGTAATGCTTCCACCTTTCTTTACCTATTTTGTGAAAGCAAAGCGTTGGATGTAATTTTTTTAAAAAATCACCTGTTTTTAAATCCTATTTGCACTAAGATTGTTACTCACCAAAAGGATTCAAAATGGTAATTTTATATATCGCAATCACATTGGCTACTGTGCTTGCTATGGAGTTTGTAGCATGGTCAGCACATAAGTATCTCATGCATGGATTGCTTTGGATATGGCATGAAGATCACCACAAACCACATTATGAAAAAGAAGGATTTTTCGAAAAAAACGATTTATTTTTCCTGGTCTTTGCGATACCTAGCATGCTCTGCTACATCATAGGATCAGTCTATGCTGATGATTATTACTTTTTATTTTTTGTTGGGGTAGGGATATCTATTTATGGGCTCATTTATTTTTTGATCCATGATGTGTATATCCATCAACGTTTTAAGTGGTTCAGACAATTGGACAATAAGTACAGCCGAGCCATCCTCAGAGCTCATGGTGCCCACCATACTAAGACAGGCAAAGAAGATGGAGAATCATTCGGACTATTGATCGTAAATCCCAAGTATTTTTCGGGGAGGAAAAAGTAAGTAGGCTACCAATTACCCACTATGCCTGTGTATTAAATACTTGGTACAAAAAAAATGATGTTGTTTGTAATTGTCTTGCTTGAGACAGATGCTCTGATTATGATGAAATAATCCTGTTAATTGATTATGTTTGTATTATTTGGAAAAGATAAAATATCACTCAATATATACTTATATTGTTTTGGAATGTTTGTGTTTGCATAATTTAATTTCGAAATAGATAATTTTATATTTAATTATGTTTATATTAGTACAATAAAAATATAAATTTATTTGCCAGGGCTCTTGTTTAAATGAAAATATTAATTTAAATTTGTTTTATCTTTAAATAAAAGTTAGTCTAGCGATGTATTATTTTATCTAACTGGCCAATAGAGACATACTATACATTACTATCTCGTTTTTTTAAAAAAAGAAATCTTATTTAGTACTTTAACAAAAAAATTAAAAAAATGGTACACAAAATTTTAACTAACAAAATTCGGGGGGAGGCAGAATTTAATTTTAATCCTTATTTTTTCTTACTTTAACATTGTTTCTTCTTTTGCTCAGAATCAATGTTACTCTATAATTTTCAGGGCAAAAACGGAACTATCGAAGCCTTTGGGCAGTACTTATTCGACGATGAACAATGATTTGAATAGAATTTTGACAGATTATCAGGTAACTACGTTCAAACAAGCTAGGCCCGAAGGAAAGACGCAGCAAGTAAGGGACTTATATGAGATTAAGATCAATAATAGTTCTTTATTACGTAATATGTATGAAGAACTAAAAGGATTAAATCAGATTGATAATTTATTATTAGTTTGCGAAGTTCCAGCCACTGGAAGAAATTCTATCGACATTAATGGTTTTAACGATCCTTTAGTTCAGGGCAATAATGCATGGTATTTAAGTGGCATGAATATTCCATGTGCATGGGGAATAACCCAAGGAAGTCCGTCTCAAACTGTAGCGGTAGTTGATATATACTTTGATTACACCCACCAAGATTTACAAAATAAAATTGTATCTATTACAAATGTTTCAAATTTTAACAATCCTGTTTGCAATCATGGTTTTGCATCAGCGGGTGCTGTAGCGGCTATTGTAAATAATGGAATATGTACGGTTGGCTCTGGATATAATACGAATGTTGCATGTTATATAGTTGGTTCAGGTTGTGAATCTGATGGAAGTAAAGGAACTGGAAATCCAAGATCAGGAATATTGCGAGCGATAGCAGATGGTCATAAGATTATTTCTGTTAGTTTTGATATTACTCAAATGACACAATCAGAAATAGACGAGTATATTGCAGATGGCAGTACTTTAATTCAAAGTGCTTTTGGTAATAGTCAACCGCTAAGTGCTACAGATGGATATATATACGTAGCTCAAGCTGATGCAAATTTCAATCATAGAGATGATGGTTATGGTACTCAAGCAGGTGCAGATATATACGCTCTTTGCGTTGGAGTGCCTAGACTGCAATCCCAAAATGGCTGTGCAAATGGACCTGGAAATACATCTTTTGGTGCGCCGACAGTTGCGGGAATTGTTGCTTTAATGAAAAGTGCAAACCCTTGTCTTTCACCTCAAGATATTGACAAACTATTGAAGCAAACCCAAGGACCGCTCCCAGGAAATGCTCCTGCAGGAAATACAGCAGGTATTATGGATGCTTGTGCGGCAGTCCAAGCAGCCCAAAACGGACTTGACTACATAGTACGTCAAAATACAACAATAGATGGGACAAAATCTGTTTCTGGTGATTTGATAATAGAGAATGGTGCAGTATTAACGGTGACGGGAACTCTTAAATTAGCCAAAAAACTTATTGTAAGAAAAGGGACACATCTTAATATCAACGGAGGAACACTTACTAGAAACTGCGGGGATTGGATAGGAGTTATTGTAGAAGGAAATGGTGCTAACCAATCTAGTGCTGGAAAAGTCACCATGACCAATGGAGCAATAATAGAAGGCGCAGTTACGGGTATTTCGATGAATCCTGCTCACATTCCATGGCCTGCTTTAGCATCAAGTTGGGGAGGATTAGTGACTGCATCCAACTCTACTATCAGAGATTGTCGTAGGGCAGTAGAATTCATGCAAATGGACTATGACGAAAGTTCATTTATAGGCTGTAGTTTTTCTAATATTGTTAATAATGGTATCACGCTTTGGGACGTAGATGGTGTCCAGTTTAATGGATGTGTGTTTACCAACATTGGTAAATCTGCTATTTTAGCTTATGATTCTCGGATAAGTGTGTCTGGATCTAATATTACAAGTACTAAGAATGGAATTGAAGTGGTTGCAACAATTCCTGCAACAGACGCTTCTCAATTGTTGGGAAATGTATTTTCGGATAACCAACATGGAATATATGCCCTGACACAGACTGGAGCTAAGCATTTAAACATCGGCAGTAATCATTTTTATGGAGGCGAAAATGCCATAACAATAGCTGGTATATCAGAATACAATATTTATTCAAATAGTGCACTAGGTAGTGAATTTGGAGTGAAATTATATGCAACAGGATCAAGTGAAATTGCCTTTGTGGAAAACAATCAATTTTCATCTCTCAATTTTGGTAGTTTAGCAAATTT
Organism: Aureispira sp. CCB-QB1; assembly: GCA_945870185.1. Classification (GTDB taxonomy): domain Bacteria; phylum Bacteroidota; class Bacteroidia; order Chitinophagales; family Saprospiraceae; genus OLB9. The sequence continues at coordinate 3,649 of CAMBRK010000155.1, forward strand.
CCAAAACAGTACTGAATATATAAACAACTGTTTTTATTATAATTCCAGAGATTTAGAAGTAAATTCGGGATCTATTGGTAGCTCACAAGGAATCCCAGGAGTAGCAGCTAGAAATTGCTTCGGAAATTCATTGGCTAATCCTAATGTACTTAGACCAAATATTTGGCTATACAACAATACTAGTTTTAATTATTATTATAATGAAAGAACACCTATAGATTGTCAGAAGCCAAATAAACGTGGCAATGGGACTTTTAAAGATATTGCGATAACTTCTTCTGATGTTCATGAATGTAGCACGGTTAGTCCACCTCCCATACTTCATCGTACATGCTCGGTACCTTCTAATGCAGAACAAGCGACACAAATGATAAAGGATTTGGAGGCAGAAATTGCAAGGCTATTAGCTAATACAGAATTGGACCAAAATCTAAAAGCTTATCTAATAAAAAGGTACAAAGCTTGTATTACAAAAATAAAGAAAAATAAAGTGGTCATCATAGGTAAGCAATTAGAAGGCAATACCAAGGAGCAAGCTGCAAGAGATGCAGCAGCTTATGCTAAGTCACAAGAAGAATTGAGTGTGAAAATGATGGGTTTTACCATGCTTACAGACGCGGCTATGTACGTTGATGCTCAGCAATATTTGAATACTTTTGGAGATAATGGTGAGGAGGGTACGGATTTCGTAGCCATACAAAACATCAATTTACAATACATGATTAATAGAGGAAATTTTATATTGAGCAATGGCACAAAAGAAGCCATAAGAAGCTTGGGTGATAAAACCACACCCATCTCTGGATTCGCTAGATCATTGTATTATAAATTGACTGGCGAAAAAATCCCTTTAAATTTTATATATAGTGATGATGAGACGGAGATACGAGCTAAAAAAGATGTGTTAGAAGATGAGTTGGTCAGAATATATCCTAATCCTGCATCAGATTTGCTCCATATTGACATTAAATTGGAAGTTGATACCAAATTTACATATGACATCATGGATACACAAGGTAGAATAATGAAGTCTGGGAGTCTCCTCGGTGCTAGCCAAAGCATATTGGATATATCTTCTTTGCCAAAAGGTATGTATTTCATCAATATTTTAAATGAAGAACAAAGCATTTCAGTTCAAAAAATTGTAAAAGAATAGTAATTTTATTGAAATATAATAGCCGCAACAATATTTTCGGGAGTGTAAAATACTTTGTGTAAACTCTCAAGGGGAGTTAGGCTTGGGACTAAGGGGGGAGATTGCCCCCGCGGGGGCAATCTCCCCCCTTAGTCCCAATTTTTTTATATGTTTGCGGTGCTTACCCTAAACACATTTTTTAACCTA
>CAMBRK010000156.1 GCA_945870185.1 Aureispira sp. CCB-QB1
ATGCCAAAATTGCAATCATTACAGCAGAATGGAATCATGATATAACTTTTGGATTGAGAGATGCATGCTACGAGGAATTGGCTAAATATGGAATAAATATAGAAGATATCACTCAAATAACTGTTCCAGGTGCTTTTGAACTTCCCAACGCAGCAAAAATGTTATTAGCAAACGGCAAATGGGATGCTGTAATATGTATTGGATGTATCATTAAAGGTGAAACCAAGCATGATGAATATATATCAAATGCCGTAGCTCAGGGAATTATGAATCTATCCATCATGTCGGGTAAACCTATTATCTTTGGAGTTCTTACGCCAAATAACATGCAACAAGCTTTAGATAGGACAGGAGGTCAGCATGGCAATAAAGGAATAGAAGCAGCCCATACCGCAATCAAAATGATCCATTTGGCCAATGAAATTAAAAAAGCTGAAAAGAAATCGATAGGTTTTTAGCTTATGTTGTCTTATTTAATATTTCACTTGATATATTTTAATTCTATTTTGACTCAAAAATTAATACAATGAAATTACATATCTTAGAAACAGGTAAGTTTAAATTGGATGGTGGTGCTATGTTTGGGGTAGTACCTAAGCGCATGTGGAATAAATTAAACCCTTCGGATGCAGACAACCTTTGCACTTGGCAAATGAGATGTTTGCTAGTAGAGGATGGAGATAGAAAAATTTTAATCGATACAGGTGTAGGTAATAAACAAGATAGTAGGTTTAAAAGTCACTTCTATCCACACGATGAAATTACTTTTGATGATGCTTTATCCCAGATAGGATTATCTAGGACAGACATAACGGACGTATTGTTAACCCATTTTCATTTTGATCATGTAGGAGGAGCATTGGAGCTCAACCTGGAAGGAAAGGTTGTTCCTACTTTCCCCAATGCTACTTACTGGACTAATGAAGTACATTACGAATGGGCATATCATCCTAATGCAAGAGAAGCGGCATCTTTTTTAAAGGAAAACTTTGTACCTTTAAAAGATATGGGAATACTTAAAATGATGGATGTACAAGAAGGTATAAGTTTTTCTGATAATATTTCACTAAGTTTTGTGTACGGCCATACAGAAGCCATGATGATACCCTACATTACATTGCCATCGGGAAATACATTAGTCTATTGCGCGGATTTGATTCCATCACACCATCATGTGCAGTTGCCCTATATTATGGCATATGATATGAAACCATTAGAATCTTTAAAAGAGAAACAAATACTTCATGAACGCGCCACTGATGGCAAACATTTTTTATTCTTTGAACATGATTTGGATGTGGCTTGCGGCAGTATTATAAAGAATGAATCGGGAAGGGTTGTTTTTGGTAATTCTGTAGAACTTTCTAGTATTATATATTAAGCATAAAAATTTAAATCAATAAAAACAGGCTGCTAAGACAAAGATTTTTAGTAGCCTGTTTTTATTTAAAGATGGCGAGATACAAAGACTACATTCTTTCTAAAATCATTGCACTAGCACCACCGCCTCCATTACAGATTGCAGCCATACCATATCTAGCATTATTTTGTGATAAAACGCTGGTTAAAGTAGTCAATATTCTTGCCCCCGAACATCCCAATGGGTGTCCCATTGAAACAGCACCACCATTTACATTGACCTTGTCTTGGCTTAAACCGAAGTGTTTGATAAATGCAAGGGTAACCACCGCAAAAGCTTCATTTACTTCAAAATAGTCAATATCACTGATGCTGAGTCCAGCTCTTTTTAATGCTTTTTCAGCGGCGATTGCTGGTGCAGTGGTAAACCATTCTGGCTCTTGTGCACCATCTGCATAGGCTACTATTCTGGCCAAAGGTTTTAATCCGAGGCTTCTGACCGTATCTTCATCTGCCAAAATCAAGGCAGCAGCACCATCATTGATAGTTGACGCATTAGCAGCAGTAATGGTTCCTTCTTTGGTAAACACTGGGCGTAATGTGGGGATTTTTTCAAACATTACATTTTTATATTCTTCGTCATGCTGTATCAGGGTAACATTTCCTTTTTTGTCTTTAACTTCTACACCTGCTACTTCTTGGTCAAATTTTCCAGCTTGCCAAGCTGCTGCAGTTCTTTGATAAGATTGTATAGCATATGCATCCTGCTCTTCTCTACTGATTTCAAACTTTGTTGCTGTGGCATCAGCAAAGCAACCCATAGCTTGTCCGTCATATACATTGGCTAGTCCATCTCTTACCAAACCATCAACCAACTCGTTATTGCCATAGCCATATCCATATCTAGCTTTGGTCAGATAAAATGGAATCGATGACATGTTTTCCATACCGCCGGCCACAACTACTTTATTTTCACCCAACATGATGGATTGAGCACCGAACATCACTGCCTTCATACCTGAAGCACATACTTTATTTATAGTCGTAGCTGGAGTTGAGTTACTTAAACCTGCATGTAAAGCTACTTGTCTTGCAGGAGCTTGCCCTGCATTAGCTTGCACAACATGGCCCATAAAGATCTCGTCTATCGAATCTACAGGAATATAGGCACTCTCGACTGCTGATTTTACAACTGAAGCGCCTAGCTGAGTGGCTGATATAGCTGATAAACTACCTCCAAAGCTACCTAGTGGAGTTCGCTTGGCTGCAATGATATATACATTTTGCATAATCTAAAAAATTTGGTTAGGAATAATGATGCAAAGTTAGTCAATTTGTTGATCATCAAAATGAACTAGACCTATTTTCATAATAAAAAAAATAAGAAAAAATATTTTATTTATAAAAAATTAGTTTAATTTTGCCGATTAAAGGATCTTTTAACAATAAAAAAAATAAAATCAAATGAAACAAAAATTATTTTCTTTTTTAATATGCTGTACTTTTTTCTTTGTACTCCTTAATTGCACAGACTCAAATAATACTAGTGAAAATGCAAATACCAAGATAGTAGAAAACAGAAACGATAAATGCCAACCAAGTTTTAGTTGTGAAAAGGTACACATAAAAGATACTGTTGATATTACTCAAAAGCAACCAACATGCAAAAACATAGTTGTTGAATATGATGTTTATCCTTGTGCCAATGAAATTTCTGTTGTAAATATCAAATGGTATGTTTATAAAGAAGTACATGATTCTTGCTTTGTGACTGATTGGCTGGATAAAATAGAAGAATTACGACTTAAAGATCCTAATGGTTTTGAATTAACTTACCTTTTGAATTATACTAGTTCTCTTGTAGTGAACGCATAATTGTATAATTACCTGAGGAACAATAAAGAAATAACAGAAGTTTCTGATTGTAAAAGTGGGTCTCAACTAAATACTATTTCTATTTATTTTGCAGGATGTCAAGCCATTTGTTTTCAAGCAAATCCAATAAAAAATACTTACATGACTCCATGTGGTGAAGGTTGTTGTATAAGTAGGAGTTACTATTGTTATGACTTTGTTATTAAAGATTTTTTGATTCTACCTCCAGGCTTTAATATTATTGAAAAAGTTGGTATTTGTAATTCTATGGAGGATGCATGTAAACCATTGAAGGGTGGATGGGAATGGAATAACAATTATCAACCAATAATTTCTATAGGAGTTAGACCTTGTGAGTTTAGTTGTGCAGGTTTTGGTGGCTAATTTTGAAAGTCTTTTTGAAAAGGTGAAATTGGAATAATTGGTAGACATTTAAATAAATAATAAAATGTCTGTTAAATGCTTCATTTTGAATTTTGAATTTTTACTTTATAATATAAACTATTAAAAAGTGACTTCTTGTAAATATTTTAATTTTTTATTAATTTTATTGTTTGTTTCTGAAATTTATTCCCAGTCCTATTTACCAGAAAGAGAGTTTGAAAATATTGAATTCAATTGTAAACACGAATGGTATAAGGCGGATTTTGTTGAACAAATGGTATCAGATACTTGTGACGGATACAATAGAATAGGCTCTTACTCCAATCCTATATTTCTGGTAGACAATGATTATATCTATTCAGGTATGGAAGTTCATTATTATGATCTACTTTATGCAGGATTTCTGATTACTAAGAGACAAATATATTCAGGAGACTTGATATGGCAATATTATATAGATCTCGATTCTGTAGATAGACAAGAAGTGGTTGTAAACATATACAAAAACAATGATGATGAGTTATTTGTCACAACTTTACGCAGACTTGCACATCCACTTATTAAAGACCCTACAACCTTTACTTTTGGTACATCTGACAAAATGAATTTAGTCAGGAGAAAGATAAGAACATCAGATGGATCTATTAAGACTATTGAAAATACTCCGACTGACTCATTATCATTTTTAAGCTACTCAAATTATTTGTCACCCGTTAGCAATACTGAGGTTTTATACCATAGTGATACATCAATTGTGGTGAGAAAATATGAAAATAATTCTCTATCAAATGGGTATAATTTTAAATTGGAGCAAATTAATTTTGATTTTAAAAATAACATAAAAAAGATAGAAGGTAAAATAGAAATATCAAATTTGGTTCCTCGTTTTGATATAATAAAGGGTGAAAATCTGGACTTTGGGGTAATGGTATGCATCCGACGAACTACCTTGCTACTTAGATTGTAATTTTGCATAAGCTTTCGGTGTAAATTTAGCTATGTCCTTGATGGAGTGGTTTGGCAACTCATTGAGTACCCATATTAGATATGCAGTTGGATTTATTTCTAAGCTCTTGCATGATGAGAATATTGTGTAATAAATGGCAATATTCTTTGCTGCTTCTTTAGAACCTGCAAACAAATAATTTTTCCTGCCTAATGCTAGTGGTCTTATGGCATTTTCTACTAAATTGTTATCTATTTCTATGTGTCCATGGTCGATGTAGGCTATGAGTTTAGACCACCTATTGAGTGTATAGCCAATGGCTTTGTGTATGGGCGTGCC
>CAMBRK010000157.1 GCA_945870185.1 Aureispira sp. CCB-QB1
TTTATTTTTTCCATAGAAACTAATGTACCTTTGAGTTGGATATTATCACCATCCGTAGTGATATCTTTGATAAGGTGAAAGGTAGTACGATCTATGTATCGAAAAGGAAAAGTAAATAAAAAATCTTCAACAGAATGTATATTAAGTTCTTTGCGAAAGGTTTCTCCTTTGGCTGGACCGATACCTTTTACATATTCTATAGGCGTCTTTAGTATGTTTTGCTGTATGGACAAATCTTACTTTATTTTTGAAATATTAATGGCAAAAGTAAAGAAAATTTCTGATGGCGTTATAAATATATCTTTTACTTCAAATAATAAAAGGCAGCCGACTTTTGGTCAACTGCCTCTAGATTATTGATTTTACATCGTGTCTATTCTGTAACGAGCATTTTTATCGTCTTGGATTCTTTGGATGTACTCAATGTGAGTAAAAGAATACCACTTTTAGACATCAGTGAATTTCTATTGAGGATGATTTCATTATTTCCTGCTTTACTTTCTAGCTGAGTATAGTATATTACTTTACCATCAGTATCTGTGATTTTGATATCTACTTTTTCATCATCAAAAATATAGTATCTTACCAATGTGTTATCCGTAAATGGATTCGGCGTATTTTGATATACAATCAGTTTTTCTGATGATTTAGCACTTTGAGCAAATCTAAGTTCAATGGGGTATACATCGATATCTGCATCTGTGAACTCAGCATCTATTCCTTCTTTATTCATGGACAATACATCACCTAAGTTTACATTTTGATCTGAGGCTATAACCATATCAAACAATATACCGTCTTTAGGTAATTCTATGCCTTGAGCATTATCCCAACTGATGTTAATGATATTTTTACCATTTGACACATATTGTCTGTAATGGCTAGGTTTAATATCTATCAGACCCGGTACAAAATTGATCACGCTAGCGTATGCAGGCATCTCCAGACTTAACTGTAGACCTTTTACACTTTGATTGTCCTCAACCCTTACTGAAACTCTATTATCTGTAAGAGCTACTAATGTCATATCAGTGATGTAGATTTGCTGTGCAATAGCCCTACTCTCTGTTTTGTTGTCCGCAGGAGACGCTTTTGCACTCATATTGACATCACCTAGTTTTATACCAGTAAAATTATAGGTAAATGTGGTATTGTTTGCGGCATCAAATGAAACTTTTTCAGGCCACATCCAAGGATTTGATTGTTGTGCTTGTGGAGATACAAATTTCCACGATACACCTTTAGGGAGTGTGTTGGTCACGCCAAGGATCAATTTTCTGATCTCTGAAAGGTCTGAAGCAGTAACTCTACCATCATTATTGACATCTGCAGCAAGTAACAGTCTCATATCTTTCAGCGGCTCCATACCTAGGATGTGTCTTTGTATCAACACTATATCGAGTGTAGTAACGCCATTCAGATAATCTCCTATCTTTTCAGGAAACAAAACATATGGGACATTATCATACATTTGATCGTGAACGTACTTACCTTCCACATTAGTCTTGACCGCGGCAGATTCGCTGCTCAATGCATCGATCAGATATGTTTCTATATCGTCCATGGCTGTGCCAGCTACAGAAGATATGGTACCTTGAGCAATGATGCTTTTAGATTGACCACATTTACCTGAGTTGTCTTGGATTTTTACTCTCACGCTACAAAAATCATTATTTCCTGCTTGATCCCAAACATAGATGTCTAGTTCTTTTAATCCTAGATCCTCACAATCAAAAGTCAATGCTGATGAATTTTCAGAAGGATTCCATAACTCTGCAAGTCCTGCCAAGTACTCCGCTTCAGTAGCTGCTTGAGAAACTCCATTTACATTTTTGTAGAAATGTCTACTATTGAAATTCAAAGGTGGGTTTGGTCCAAAAGTAAATCTCAACACACCTGTACAATTGTCTGTTGCTCCATGATTATAATCTTTGGCCCAAAGCTCTACCTTAAGTGTATTTGGCATTAAGACAGTAGCAATTTCTGTAATACAATAAGGAGTTGGTTTTTTGACATCCCTTACCGTTATCGCCTGGATACAAGTATCTTTATTATCGCACTTATCTTCAACTATCCATGTCAGCTGATGATTGCCTACAGCTAAGTTTTGAGAGAAGAGTCTGCCATTTACAAATGCACCTCCATTTAATGAATATTGATATTTCATCTGAGCTGCAGGGGTACAAAGATCATCTGCATCACCGGTGATCGTAACTAAGCCAGAGCAACCAGCATTGACGTCTACCGTTACGGGTGCACATTTCGCTGTAGGACGTTCGGTATCTATGACTTTAATAATTTGCTGATGATTTCTTACTGTAGCTGGCAGATTTAGATCAAAGGTACACCAATCTAATACGGTCCAGTGTCTTATGATTTTGAAACAAGCATCATCTACATCTTCAAACACCTGATCATGATATGAAGCAGCTACTTCAGCACATCCTACAGGGGTCCACTTGGGATATCCACCGGATACCGGATTATTAGGACTGAAATCTTTTGCACTATTGCACTGATTGATCAGTGTTTTATTCTCAGGGAAGACTACGCTGCTCAGATTAAACGGCGTTAAATTGCGTACAGAAATCGTTTGGACACAAGAAACCACAACCTTATTGGTACCATTTTCTTTTACATTCCAGGTACGACGTATGGTTCTTTCACCACATTTACCTTCTGTAACGGCATCAGTATGGTCTACAAAATACACAGGACATCCGGATGTGAAGGTTGCGAATGAATTTAAAGCTTGAGGTGTCGTAGATGCTTCACAATCTAGTACTACATCAGCAGGGCAGGTCAATATTGGTAAGACTTTTTGCTGAATTTGAACAGTGGTCATACAAGTATTCATATTTCCTGATGCGTCAATCACCAAGAGTTCTACCATTTGCTCATTGTTGGTCTGGTCGGAACAACAGAAATCCACAAATGTATAATAACCCTCTCCATTGTAATTAGCTACCAATACGGCATCGTCTGGAATGCCACAACTATTGTTCATCCTTCGGATACCAAAAGTTACTTTGGAACAATTGTCATGACTTCCATCGTCTATGGTTCTGGCAAATAATCTAGCACGTCCTTGAGCATCCAAACCAATGACGGTGATTTCATCACATACTGGTGTGGGCTTCATTCTGTCCTTGACTTCGACCTCTGTAAAGCAGTATGTCAGATTATCACAAGCATCAATAATTGAATATCTCAACCATGTTTTGCCCAAAGGTAAATTGGTGATGGTATAATTCTGACCATTAAAACTGACATTATCTGTGATATATACTCCATTGACAGGGGCATTTCCATCCTGATCTGCGAGTAGGTATGCAATCGTCCATGATGTAGCATTACAATCACTTACTATAACTGGTGCTGGAACTAAAAAGTCAGCTTGACATGAATATCCCTGGGTAAATATTTCAAATACATTATCCACTGGACAAGTTACTACAGGTCCTTGATTATCTTTCACATCTATCAATTGGGTATGTCTTGTGATTGCAGAACTACACCAATTGAGTGCTGTCCATGATCTGACAATTTTATATGTATTGCCACACAATTTGATTTCTTCATCAGTGTACGTTACATTGATGCGGCATAAATTATTAGAGACTAAAGATGTAGCAGGAGTACCTGGCACTGCTATATTCAAACCGTCAATAGTAGGAATCCCTGTTTCTGTTACATCAGGATAATTATTTCTATTGGTATCCCAAGAAGGGAATGTAGGTGCTACTCGACAAGTGAGCGATCTGTTAATTGGCCAAACTATTTGATTTAAATCAGCACTTCTAAAATATACATTAAAAGTACACGGTAAGGATTTATTGCCCCATTTGTCTTTAGCAACATAAGTTAATGTTCTTCTAGCTATAATACCATCGAGTCTATTACATTCTAGTTCGGTAAGGACATCGCTAATTTCCTCGATGGTCGCTGTAGGATCACATGCATCAAAGAAAAAAGGTATCGGTGGATTAAATCCTGAATTAGCACAGCTCACGGTATAATCCTGTGGACAGGTAATGACAGGAGGTAATTTATCCTCTATCATGATCTTACCCCAACATGAATTTCCAGAGACGATATCAATCATAGAAACATTTAGCATTTGACCTACATAAGCTGATGTCACGGGATTGGGCACGGCGATGCCTTGGCTTGTTGTCATACTGACTCTGATTCTGGATTCAAATCTTGGATCTTCTAATACCATATCAGGAGTGATTAGGGCTTCACATCTTTCGTCTATGGATATGTTGACCAAATCATTACAAACCAATACAGGATCACCTTCTATATCCAAGTAAGCAGCCGCAGAGACCGTCGCACAACTTCTGCTCGGATCAAGTGCAGCAAATGTCTGCACTCTGTATTGTTTTTGATCATATTCAGGAGTTACCAAATCTATACAGTATTCAGTACCAGTAGCTCCTGGTATATCTACAAATACTCCATTGACTTGTTCTTGCCATTGTAAAGAATACTGAACTCCTAAAGAATTATCAATGAGTACTTCAAAACAAGCATCTTCCTGATTTAATACTGCAATAACATTTTCAGGTTGTTTGCTTACTATAGGTTGTGATAGAAAGTTTAATGTTAAAGTAGAAACTCCAACGCAACCATCCAAAGCTTCTAATCTTCCAAAAATATTGATATTTTGATTGGTAAATACTCTAAGATCTCCTTGAGGAGTAATTATACCATTGGATGAGTTGATACCACCGTTTCCATTAGAGAAAATAATTTCTGTGATCGGGTTAGTACCCATCATAGCGTCTATGTATGTATTATGGACTGTAGTCAATCTGTTACCGTTATCCCCATTAATAATACCATCGCCATTTCCTGT
>CAMBRK010000158.1 GCA_945870185.1 Aureispira sp. CCB-QB1
CGTTTGTTTTTGAATATCTCTGCGTTGAAAAGCCTCAACAAACTTTCCTAGTTTGCCTGCGTTTTTCGCCTTGATCTATTCAAAAACATTCCACAATATATTTTAGCACTTCATATTATCAGAGCATTTGCGGTACTTCTTGTGTCAGAAGCATTCCCTGTACCTTTGCTACATGATACGTGATATATTTTATGACTACATCCAATTTGAGACTGGAACTAAAAGAAGCCGAGCATTAAAGCATGGGTATCATGATACTTTGGAATGAAGGAAGGAAGTGTACCGGAGGATGGAGGATTTGGGGTGGTTAAACTGATTGACAATTTAAAATTTTATTTTACACTTCACGTTAAAGACGCTTAATTCTATAGATGTAATAAATGTCAAATTTAAATATTAACTTTTAGTGATTTTAAAGTAAATAATTTAGGAATTATATTCTTAAATAAATTCAATTTATAAAAACTTTAATTATTTTTGTTAAAAATTTGATGATCTATTTTATAACATATTAAAATAATTAATTTTTATGATATTTGGTACATTCGTTGATAAATTGGTGAAAAATGAAAATATTGACAGAGTTTTTTCATTCTTTATGGGACTAGGATTATTTTATTATGCAATAATTCTTGTTCTTGTTACTTTAATGAAAAAAACACCAACAATAGCCCCTGGAATGAAGAATACAATATATACCATACCTTTATTCTTGATTTTTTTATTTTATCAAAAATATCTCCTAAAGAAATTTTTTGACGAAAATAATGAAAAATCAAGCTTATTAAGAGACCAATATAAAAAATTATCAATTAACATTTCACTTTTCATTTTATTACTTGTTTGGCCAATTTATATTATATTTTTTAGTTCCATAAAAATTGAATATGAATTCACGCAAATAATTCAAATTATTTTTATGTATACAATAGGACTTATGGTTTTTGCAGGTGGGATATTTGCATTACTATATTATTTTCTAAGAATGGGTATAATACTCACGGGTGCTAATATTTGCATAGGTTTACATAATTCATATAATGGGATGGAATTTGATTGGATTCCAATATATCAACAACTTTTTTTTGATTACGGACTTCCTGAATATGCTGGTATTTTAATAACAATTTTACAAATAAGTCTAGCCATATTTGCTGGTAAAATAGAAGATTTATTTAGTTAACAAATAATAAAGCCGGTTCTAGAAAATGGTTAAAGTATATTATTGGCATCCTAACACATCTGATAAAGTTGCTTTTAAAAAGGATAAAAACGATTTTGGACATATATCAATCTCTGCAGAACATGAAAGCGAAAATGTTTATATAAGTTTCTATCCTGAGACAGAACTTCCGCTTGGGAGCTTAATTTTACCTAGAATAACAGTTTATTCTGATCTAAAGACATATGCTGAAGACCTATTAATAATGGAGTCAGAACCTGATTATGTCATTGAAATACGTGATCTAAATTCAAAATTGATATTTGACTATTTACAAAAAGTAAAAACGCAAAAAGTAAAATATAATTTATATATAAATAATTGCGCTAATGTTGTTTATAATGGATTAGTGAATTGTTGTACCGCTCGAAAATACACTTACAAGTATTTTAAATTTAAATTTTCAGATAATGGGATGCGTGATGAAAAAATAGCTTTAAATAATAAGCTGCATGGTTACGGTAAACTTCTTTACCGTTCATTTGAAAAGGCGGGCTTTATCTCTCCATTTCGTGTTTTAAGTTTTGCTAAATTTATATCAATGACTAGTAAAAATGCCAATTAACTTTTTATAATTTTTCAAAATCATAAATAGATTTAATTTCAGCTTGAGATAGTACACGATTGTAAAATCTAATATTATCAAGGCTGCAATCTGATACTGTAAAACCGTCACTTCCTATAAATAAATCGTAGTTTTCATCAAACATTATTTCACTACCTGGTGATATTGCAAATAAATTTCCATCCAAATATAACGTCATATTGGGATTTGCTTTTGTATTATTAATTCCATCACATGTGATGGTGATTAAGTGCCACTTACTGTCAAAATAATTTACAGGTGAAGGGCAAGCGAAACAATAACTAGTGTTGCCAATATAAATACTTTTACTATTCAGAGCTATCGTATGTAAACCATCAAAACGATTTGGTCCTTGTAAAAATATTGGTTGATAATCTGTTTTATTTGTTTTTATCCAAAATGAGATAGAAATTTTTTCAATATTATCCCAAAGACTTTTTGGTATTGTTATAAAGCCAGAATTTGAATTAAATTTGACTGTCTTTCCCTTACCGCTTGGCGTATTACTATCAAACTCTATAGAAGATAACATAGTTCCATTTCTTGATTCGATTAAGTCTTCAAAACTATTTTTATCAAAATTGTAATAACCAAACAAACCTAAAGTTAAAGGTATTGACAATTTTTCGTTAATAAATTTACTTTTAGTATCATTATATTGCTTTTCTATTTCAGCATTCGTTAGTACTTTATTATATATCAAAACTTCATCAAAGTCACCTTCAAAATCGAAAAATAGTTCAGAGAATTTTCCATCAAAAAATTTAATAAATGATGAAGTTGAAATAGTGTAAGGTAAACCATTGAGATAAATAATATATCCAGATCCAGTGGAATTTGTATTTATTGAAGATGTAGATACGGATAGTATATTCCAGCTTCCATTAAATAAAGAATCGGGTAATCTTTCACTACTGTTTAAGTTCTGAGCGCCTAAATTTATTTTAGCATTTATTTGACTTAAACTGGAAGTATCTTTTCCAGTTTTATCGGTTTGTTGTCAGAAATTATTATAGTTGTATGAATAACTTCTGAACCAACAACTAAAAGTGAAAGAACTTAGTGTAGATAAATTTAGATATTAAACAATTAATGTCCCTTTGCCTCTACTTTTTAAATAAGTATTTTTAGTTTGCGGTATGGTATCTATCTTAAAACCAGTGTAATTACCAACGAAACCGTGTTGAATCGAGCAAGCTCCCGACAACTAAGGAAGAGCCTTTGGCACACAGCTAGGGAAGTGGACCATTGAGTGTTGGGGAACTGTGGTCAAATGGCGATCTAATATGGCATCTAAGTTTAACCTGTCTGCACAATATCGGGCAGAAACTTCTACGATCGAAAATATTATTTACTTTTTAATAGGAATTTTCCTTACTAATATAGGCTTGCCTCCATTTCCACCTACAGCAAGTTGCAGGTTCACAAAGTCAAAATCGGTTAATACATTGTCAAAATAAAATTGAATTTGAGTTGGTATATTTTTTATGAGTTTTTTGGCTACATAACAATTACCTTCAATTGTTTGATCAGCAATCTTAATTTTCGTTACTTTAATTTTATCACCGCGTGAACTATAAATCATCGTACTTCCATCTCCGTAATTATTTCCTGACAGAATTAAATGTGAATCATTTTCTAAAGCAGTAATTTTTCCGCGTAAAATCACTGTTTCATCTTGTTGTGTGTTCTCCATTATTTCTAGTTTAAAATCATCAAATTCAATGGATTTTAGTGGTGAATTACTTACAATAGAATTGGCATTTTCACTCAAATTACTTAAGCTATTAAGATTTCTAAATATTATTTGAGAATCTCCAAATGATAATTGCAAATTAATTGGGAATTTAATTTTCGAAACATTATTAAATGTTAATTCTATTGATTGAGAACTACCAGAAAATAATTCAGTCGATGTCCAACCACCATAAGCGCCGTGATACACTTTATCTCCCATTTTAAATAAATTAATTTTACTAGTTTTGTTTTCGCAATCAAATAACATTGTACTATTATCTCCATATTGACTACCGTAAAATATTAAAGTTTCTTTTGATAATGAAGTATTAGCATCCAAAATTATTTTTATTTGATTCCCATCAGTTAAAATATCTTTTATTTTAAAAGTAAAGTTATTATAGGACAACGTTTGGCCATATTCACTTACTATATTATTTAGAAAAAAATCATTTATAATTCTGTCCATATCATCAGCCTGAAAAACATTTCCTAGTTTACTATTAGATTCATCTACTGAAAGTAACATCCCAAGATAAGTTTTTACACCGTTAATGTTTGAGAATAATGAAGAACCACTCATACCCTTTGCAAATTCAAAAGATGGGTCTTTAGCTTGGATAGTTATGCCTTGGTCTGTCTGTTTTTTAAAATACATAGGTTCGTGATCAAAACTCCCATCATCATTTCTTATCTCTAAAAAGCCTTCGTATGAATTTTTCAACAAAGTGGTAAAACTTTTAGAAATTTTCCATTCTGTACAATCTTGGTTAGCACCTTTTTCTATTCGAATGATAGCAATGTCCCCAGGGTAAGATTTGATGAATTTACCTGTAGATGTTTTCTGGTTCTCTCCCGTAATGGTTATGGTTTTCGTTTCAGCATTTTGTATCAAATGATATGGTGCCACGATAAAACATTCTGAGCCCCTTGATCTCAAGATACCGCGACCTTCTTCTACGATAGATAAGTGAACCGTATTTTGTGCAAATATCAATCCTGTAAGAAGGAGTAAATAGAATAGAGAAAAAGTTTGTTTCATGATTCTGTTAATTTGAGTACTTGATATTTTTAAATTTAATAATTTTATGTTGACCATTTAGAAAATATAATTCAAAAAGTGCAATACCTTCTGATTCATTAACATTGTTAAAAGTAATTTCTAATGGGATTGGAACGCCTTTGGGGAATGTAAAATTACTACCTCCGACCCAGTCACCATTTTGTGAGTTACTTAATTTAAAATTTGTTGCCGTTGCATTTCCTCCGTTAACGTCATATATCTTTGTTGAACTGCCACCAATGTCAATTTTATCGTC
>CAMBRK010000159.1 GCA_945870185.1 Aureispira sp. CCB-QB1
GGTGTACCCAGCATTTGATTGGTTCTAGTGCCCAGACCACTTTCTTCCACCTTTGCGATGCCGAAGTCCAATATCTTTACCTCATCATCTTGTGTGATAAAAATATTGGAAGGTTTGATATCTCTGTGCACTATTTCTTTGGCATGAGCAGCTTTAAGAGCCGACACGCAATGCTCAAAGTATTTTTTAGCTTTATCATCAGAGATTTTGCCCTTATCTATGAGTTGCTTTAATGTTTGCCCTTCTAAATATTCCATTACAATAGCGGGCTGCCCATTTACCTCATCAAGGTCATAGGCTTGCCGGATATGCTTATGCTCAATATCTACCATGATCCTCGCTTCCTGTTCAAACCTTTCCTTAATGCTGCTGATAGCACAAAGTTCTGATTTAAGTACCTTGATAGCTGCCTTTTTACCAAGCTTATTTTCCGCATAATACACATCAGCCATACCACCAGAGCCTATCAATTGTTTTATGCTATATCCGTAAATTGTTTTGTTTAACATCATCTTATCGTTTATTACCTTCCGCTATATCTTATTATAAAATCAAATAAAGTTATAGCCTTTCAAAATTATCGTGGCAGTGCTAGTCGAAATCCAACATTGTCATATCTTCTTTTTACTGGCAATACTTTACTTTCCACTGTGGCACATTCACTAGCTTCACTTGACCAACTAC
This sequence comes from Aureispira sp. CCB-QB1, assembly GCA_945870185.1. Taxonomy (GTDB): domain Bacteria; phylum Bacteroidota; class Bacteroidia; order Chitinophagales; family Saprospiraceae; genus OLB9. The sequence goes on from CAMBRK010000159.1 coordinate 685, forward strand.
CTCCTTTGACAATACGATCAGCACCGATCATTGTACTTGTACACTCCCAAACATTTCCTGTCATATCAGACAATCCATAACCACTAGAACTTTTTTGACCTACAGGATGTACCTTTCCATTGCTATTTGATTTATACCATGCGATTTGCCTGATATCATTGTTACCTGCATAGGTGTGTACATAAGTCCCTTTAGCAGCTTGCTCCCATTCGGTTTCCGTTGGTAATCTACCCCCCATCCACTTGCAAAAAGCATCAGCATCTTGTGCACTTACCCCTATTATTGGATGATTTAAATTGTTTTCTGACATTCCAGCGTTTTTATAAATTTCAGTACTTCCACTGTATATATTATTTTCATGGCCTTCTTCCAACCATTCAGGCCAATGTTTACCTGTTGCCTTGCAAAATTCTAAGTATTGACCAACTGTTACTTCATATTTACTTAGTTTAAAGTTTTTCCATGGAATACTTACCATTTCAATTTTTGGCCGAACAATATTGTCTTGACAACTTCTTAAAGTCAACACTAGTGATATTGATATTAATAAAAATCCAAATATAATATAGCGCCATTTTAAGCTAGGCATAAGGGCAGTTTGTTTAATCGGCTTAGAGTTTATTGTTTGTTTGTGTTCTGGTACTGGCAATGATATAATCGTTTCAAATTGTGTATTGTCATCTTTTATTTTATCAATTTCCAAATAATTTATTGCTATTCTCTGATTCGAATCTTTAATTAGCATTGGCTTCATTATTGTCCCCCATAGTGTTGAAACTCTACTCAAATCCAAATCCTCATGTACTATTTTACTTAGTATTTCAAAATCACTATCTGTAGTACTATCATAAGGCACCTTACCAGTCAGTAAATGATAAAACGTAACCGCCAGAGAATACACATCACTTTTAGTACCTACATTTTTTGGACTTTTGATTTGCTCAGGACTCATATATACAGGGGTACCCAGCATTTGATTGGTTCTCGTGCCCAGTCCACTTTCTGCCACCTTTGCGATGCCGAAGTCCATGATCTTTACCTCATCATCTAATGTGATAAATATATTGGATGGTTTGATATCTCTGTGAACTATTTCTTTAGTATGTGCAACTCTCAGAGCCGTCACACATTGCTCAAAGTACTTTTTAGCTTTTTCATCAGAGATTTTGCCCTTATCTATGAGTTGCTTTAATGTTTGCCCTTCTAAATATTCCATAATTATGGCGGGCTGCCCATTCACTTCATCAAGGTCATAGGCTTGTCTGATGTGTTTATGTTCGAGATTCACCATAATCCTGGCTTCCTGTTCGAACCTTTCCTTTATACTGCCGATAGCACACAACTCTGATTTAAGCACCTTGATCGCTGCTTTCTTACCCAGTTTGTTTTCTGCATAATACACATCAGCCATACCACCAGAGCCTATCAAGTGTTTTATGGTATATCCGTTGATAATTTTATTGTTCATAAAATATAAATACTTCTCTTTAAATCTCGATATTCAAATTATTTCCCAACTTTCACCTTTTCAAATCCAATTTTATATATATTTCCTTTGAGCTTCTGCTTCCATTTTATAGCGAGATCTTGGCTTTTTTCAATGGTAAGTTTACCCGAACTGCTACCCATCACCATTTTTCGCCCTTTTTTTGTATTTGCGATTGACTTAACTAACAATTTATATTCATAAGTTCCTTTTTTCAATGCGATCCGTCTTAACACTTTAGGCATTTCTTGAGTAATACTCCAGTTGTATATTTTACCATCGATAGTGAGCGTAAATTCTTCATATTCTTGTTTCGGATTTACTTGGGACAATAGACCAAATTTTACCACACCGACTTTGTCTGTCTCCGGAGCATTATCTTTATCTGGCTGGCCAGGTATTTTTTTAGCTTCTACCCATGATGCGCCAGTACCTATTCCATTCGTACCATAACGAAGCCACATATATCCGTTCTCGCCCCATTTTTCTCCCCACGAATTTCTAATAAGCCATGCATCCTTTTCATCATCCCATCCCACTATATTAACCGCATGATTCGGTCTATTTGATTTGCTATTTTCACCATAAATACCACCTTTGTAATTAATGAAAGCGATACCAGCATATACAGCAGTAGTGACAGCCCCATAAGTATGTACCGCCTTTTTGATATCTATGTCAGCAACTTTGGGAAATACAGGCAATATGTAATTCAAATCCATGACACCGTAATTGGATATCTGATATGCACTTTTGTATGGCTTACATGATTTGTTTGCCTCCTGATAAGGTTCTGTTCTTTCATCCAGTATAGGTTGCTGATCAGCGGCCCACGCATCAAATACGATTTGGGGCAAACCACCAATACAACTCGAATTATTGGTACAATTGACCATGATTTGTTCTGAGATATCTATTAATATTCCGTTCTTTTTGGCATAGCTACTTTCATAAGAAGTAGCAGCTGCAAATGCCCAGCAAGCACCACAATTTCCTTGATTCCTGATAGGTCCAAGCAGATTTTGACTTCGCATATCGTATTTTGTCAATACTTCATTTACGTCTAAACCAAAACTATTATCCTTATATGTTTGAAAATTACTTGCATAAAATCGATCAATATAATTGGAAATGGTTGTTTTTTCACTTTCAGTGATATCTCTAAGCCCTGTCTCATTTTGAGTATATCCACTTTGGAAAATAATCATGAAACACAGTATGATGAAATTTCTTTGTATAATAGGCATTACGTTATGTTTTGGATTTAATAATTAAATATTTAGATTGGGTTTCATATAGGGTTGTATCATTTCCAAAAGGTGATTTAAGTTTGAAAATTAGATGAGTATGGCCAGTATCTTTAGTAAAGAAATGAAACCTTTGATAATCTCTTAAAGCTTGATTTTCATATTTTTGGATTTCATCCTCCTTGATAAATAAGACATGCTGCAAGCTATCTTTATAGTGCCAGAACTTACCTTTTGAAAAATCAACTTGCAAGTCCACTGTTATGGTATCATTTTTATACCCGTATATAGTATCAGTAATTGTACTGTTCAGTTTTTCAACTTCAATTTGTTTGTTACTTGTTACATTAACATCAATTGTATCTTTTGTTTTACATTGACAAAATAAGATGAGTAAAGTGAAAATTTTACATATCAATTTCATAATGATAGCTTAATTTTCGTACGATATCCTAAGCTGACAGTATCTCCGACTTGGATTACAATTTTTTCATTTATTTCCAGTTTTTTCATCCCTGACTTTACTTCTATATGTGTCCCATTGAGACTTCCCATATCTTCAATAACATACCTGTACGTTTTATCAGGCTTTACCATGACGGTGATCTGGCAATGTATTCTTGATAATTTTGTGTCATTCGTCACTATACCAATTTTATTCACTATCTCTGAGTCCTGTCCCGATTGTCTTCCAATGACATTTTCACCTTCCTTTAGTTGAAAGGTTTGAGCATGATTATAGTCATTAGGTATCACAAGTAACTTAGCAACATCTTTTATGGCATCACTGGGGTTAAGGTGTATCGTAAAATCAGCATTAGAGTCTCCACCTGAGTTTGAAATGGGTTTACCAGACATGAGTAGAGCGTTTACATTCACTTGGTTTGGCTGTTTACAATGTTTACACTTAATCTCCACTTTTTTACCCCAATGCGCGCTTAGCTTGAGTCTTGCCACATCAAAATCTTTTAGGCACCTTTGACATTTTATAGCTATATGATCATTCACGTGATTATCATTTTATATTTCATCAAGGGAGTGTAAAATACTTTGTGTAAACTCTCAAGGGGAGTTAGGCTTGGGACTAAGGGGGGAGATTGCCCCCGCGGGGGCAATCTCCCCCCTTAGTCCCAATTTTTTTATATGTTTGCGGTGCTTACCCTAAACACATTTTTTAACCT
>CAMBRK010000160.1 GCA_945870185.1 Aureispira sp. CCB-QB1
TGCAAAACCTGTCTCTGATTCAAGATGTAACCTCTGAAAAAGTAATGGGTTAGTACTTAGTTTTTATTTTTTTTAAACCACGTCAAATCACAAAACAAAGTGGTTCAGTTTCGACCGGAATAGGTGGTTCAGTTTGACCGGAATATACAAGTGAAACTGAATCTATACTATCTATTACACTTCTATTTAATATTTTTGCTGGATTGTTACTTTCTAATTGTAAATATTCTTTTCTAACTTTTTGATCCCAATAGTGTAACTGATTTATCGAATCAGCTAATTCTGATACAATGTGTTTCGCATCGTTTTTTGATTCATAAATTTGATCAAGATTCTGGCATGATAATAAAATTTTGTTTATAACAGCACTTTCCGAATAGTTATTCGATAACAAATTACAAATTGAAGGATTCAAAAATAAAATGCTATCCTTTAAAAATAATGAGTTAATCTTCTTTTCATTAATCTTTTTATTAGCTAATTCATAACTGATGACAGTAATTTTTGACATTCTATCGCTATTATAAAAATTGGTAGATCTACATGAAAATAGAAAAATTAAATTTGTTAAGATTACAAAATGTAAAAAACTAAATCCTATTTCACTTCTAAGTAAAAATAATTGAATCGTTGTCATAAATGTAGAAAGGTTTTTATCATTTTAACTTCATCTGTGCAAAATATGGATGCTCAGGATTAACGATAAGTTCTTGTCTTAGTGGATGTACCAACACATCCATATCTTCCAAAGGGATCGCACCGAGTAAAGGTTCATTTTGCCCTTCTAATACCATAGCATCAACATTGCATCTACGATTTTTAAATTTTATTTCAACTGGGCCAACTACATCACATTCTACTACTCTCCCATCTGCCAGTTGTCCTTTTCTAGTTTCAATAAATGGTAATCCCAACTGTTCTTGAATAGTTTCATTTATGCATAAATAGTATGATCCCGTATCCACAAGGATGTTTATATTCATGCGTCTTACCTCGTCTGTTCCGATCAAATTGCGTTTAGACAAAACTAAATCGCTACCATTAATCAACTCTATTTCAGCATATACTAATCCCATAACTCAACTTTTTCTGTTATAACAAATCTTAATACTTTTAGGTTCCACTCTATATATATTTAGTTCTCCCTATTGGAGTTTCAAATTTATTTGAAAAATCCTAAGTATATTGCAAATAAATTTGTTATTCCATTAACCTAATCCAACTCCAATATCTACTGCTGTTTATTGACCACTACATCCAAAACATTCTGGAAAAGTCGCTCCAATAAGCTGTACTCTTTGGTTTGTATGGTAACATTGGCGGTAAGATTTTGGTTTTGTGGTATTTCTTTTTTGTATGTGGTCACAAAAGGTGTAGGTAGCGAAAGTCCAACCAAATAACTGTCTTCATTAGGTATCGTAGAAAAATCAGCAACTTTGGCTTGTACCACGCCATATTGTGTAGATGGATAACTTTCCAATTCTAAAATGGCGTTTTGACCTACTTGCAGTGTTCCGGCTGCTTTGAGCGGAAGTTTGCCCTGAGCGATATAACTGCTTCCTGTATGATGCGGCACACAGGTAAGTATGATATCGCCCGCTTTGACAAACTGATTTTTGGATAGATATTTTGTGTAGGAAATATCTGCATCAAATGGTGCTTTAAGGATGTGCAATTCTTCCCATTCTTTGATTTCATTGATAATTTTTTCTTTCATCTGATGGATAGAAAATATCCTGGTAGATACACCTGAAGCTCTGTCACCTGTAAGTTCGGCAATTTGCGTTTTGATTTGTTCTATCCTGACTTCGTTATTGAGTTTTTGCGATTTGAAGGCTTCGAGATTTCGTTTTTCATTCAGTATCTTGGATTCAGCTTTTTCTTTTTCAACATCTGCGATCACACCTTGATCTCGAAGTGTGGTATGCCTGCCAAAATCCTTCTCCGTAAGAGCTACATCTTTTTCGTAAAACCCTTCTTGTTTGGTTAGGGATAGATTGAGCTGTTTGATTTGTTCTATTTCATTGCTCAAGGCTTTTATTTTGGTAAATACAGCACTTTGACGTAAAAACAACTGAAACTCTTCATACTGCTGTACCATAGATGTGTACGAAGTACTCATGATGCCCAAATTTAATCCTTTCGGGACATTAACATTCAAATATTCAGGTATATAATCAACAGACGAAATACGAGCAAAAAATGAATTCAAAACATCTAAATCACGCTCATCAACTGTAGATCGAAATTTAAGTAACACATCACCCCGTTTAGCAGGTGACTTATCTCTAATGTGGATAGAATCTATCTCGGCATTCAGTTTACTCACGATTTCTACAGGTGGATTTTCTGTAAACAGTTTGGCAGGCATCACCAGTTTATCGGGATATTTTACAAATGCTGCAATACCCAAACAAACAATCAAAAATATAAAAGCAGCCGTAATACCCCAATTGACCAACCATCCTGGTGACTTACCAAAGATATTTTGGATAGCAAATATTTCTTCTTTTTGGGTATCTGGTGTGTTGGGCATAACTTTTGACTATTGTTTGTAATGGCCTTTTATAGAATAAACAAAAATATAATCTGATTTTATTTCATATACCAATCTGTCATTTAAATTTATTCTTCTTGACCATAGGCCTTTCAAATCAAATCTTAAAGGTTCAGGTTTTCCTAATCCTGAAAACGGATCATTTAATACATCTTTCAGTAAAAGTTTAATTTTACCTATCGATTTAGTATCATTTTTTGATTTATATTCATCCAATTGTCGCTTTGCTTTTTCAGAAAATCTTACTTCCATGTATTATAAAGCATCAACATCAATAACCGTATATTTACCTGATTTAAGCTCTTCCTTAGCTTTCATTACATCTGCAACAAATTCAGGATTATAAGTTTCCTTTATAACATCTTCAAACTCAATTTCCATATTTTTTAATATTTCCTTTAGTGCTTTTATCTGAGCTTTATTTTTAGGTTTTACAATGATATCATTCATCTGTTTGTTTTATTTATTTTTAATGGTCATAACTCGTCCCGCGTCACTAGCGGGATGGAATCTTTGATAAAAAATAACCATTTTAGGTTGTATAAAATAAACCATGATTATTTTTTATGTCGATTTCATGTGTTTACTAATTTTAAAATACAAAGATATAAAATATTTTCCTTTCAGACCTTACAGGTTTTCCTTATTGGTGTGACAAATTTATTTGGCACAAGACGAGCTTATTGCAATTAAAAATTGCAATGCCATTATTACTCCAGATCCAATTGATTCTGCACCAACTCCCAATACTTCCCTCGTAATGCTACCAATTCTCGATGCGTCCCTGTCTCTACGATCTTGCCAGCATCTAGCACTACGATATTATCAGCGTTTTTTACCGTACTCAGTCTGTGGGCAACTACCACTACGGTTTTGCTTTGGAAAAACTGATTTAGATTTTCCATGATGATGCGCTCGTTGGTAGCATCTAGCGCATTGGTAGCTTCGTCAAAGAACAAATATTCTGGATCTTTATACACTGCACGAGCAATCAGGATACGCTGTCGTTGTCCTTGCGATACGCCGCTGCCTTTGGCACCAATCATGGTATTGTAAGATAAGGGCATACTATAGACAAAGTCCTGAATATTGGCCACATGGAGTGCTCTGTCCAGCTTGGTAAAACTGATGACATCATCGCTCTCGGCTATATTATTGCCTATGGTATCTGAAAATATATAACCATCTTGCATCACGGTACCACATTTGGCCCGCCAAGCAGATTTATTGATTGCTTGTAATGGGATGCTGCCTACTGATATCTTGCCTTCCGTAGGTGGATAGAAACCCAACAATAACTTCAGTAGCGTCGTCTTTCCACTGCCGCTTGCGCCTACGATGGCGGTGACTTTGCCTGCAGGTATATCGAGATCGATGCCTGAGAGCACTTGTGGCGACAATGGGGAATAAGCAAATCCAACCTTGTCCAATGATATCGCTGCTTCGCTAGGTATCTCAGAGATGGTCTGCACTTGTGGATCTTCTTCAGGTGTGACATCGGTGACCTCTGCCATACGGGTGAGTGAGATGCGGGCATCCTGAGCAGACCTGATAAAAGCGATGAACTGATCAAAAGGCGCATTGAGCTGACCTACGATATACTGTATGGCAAAAAGTGTACCCAAGGTGATCTGTGGATACACTGGAGCATGTTGACCCCCTTAAACAGAATGAATTTCATGTTTAGGCATGTTTGATTTTTTCTGACAATCTGGCTGATGCTGACCCCCTTTTTTAAGGCGGTAGAGATTTTATTCTGGAGCATACTGACCCCCTTTATTGATGTTATTGGCATGGTTTAGCTATTAATGGTTGTATTATTTACAATCATTAATCGACTTGGAGATGGCAGGTAAAATCAAGCGCATGAGCACAATCAAACAATTATTATCATTGCATAGC
>CAMBRK010000161.1 GCA_945870185.1 Aureispira sp. CCB-QB1
ACAAAATTAAAAGCATTACAAATAGCCTTAAAGATAAAACACAGACCCTTCACAAAACTAAAATCTGTAGTACACAAACCGAAACTCAAAAATCTTGCAACACCCATAAACAGGGAACTCTTGTCAGGTTAGCACGCAATGTGGGTTAACCCACCATCTCCATTCGCTCTTTTTTTTGACTGTTGTAAAATAGTTTTCTACTTTGTCAAATGCATCTTCAATATATGCATCATGCAACCAACGAATGGCAAAAAGCCATTTTATAGTTCCAAAACCTGCGGTGGTCATATCAATAGTATGCGTAAGTTCTGTTACATCAGCTTCCAACGAGGTTAATTCAAATTTATGATAACCATCGAAACCCAGTGGTCTGTCAAACTGAAATTTGATCGATTTCCCTTCCTGGTAGTCTATGACATGATACCTGATAGGTCCGTGGCCACCTTTTGAGCCCTCTTGCAATCCTTTGTCTAGTTTCATAGGTGGCCATTTGTCAGTGGCCAATGTTTTGAACAGCAAAGCAATCTTTTGGATGGGTTGAGAGATGGTTCGCTTATGTTTGTTTATGACTTTCATTTACTGTCATTTAAAAACTTTATCTTTGAAGTAACATCAATAAATTCTGAGAATCCTTCGATAGTTTGTACAATATCTTCCAAAGCAGATTGTCCAAAATATTTCAGCAATTTTGCCTGCTGGAAACTTCAATAAATTCTTCTAATAGTTCTTGGCTGAAAATGATTGAGCAATGCTTTGAATTTAGGACTTTATCTAATTTGTTAAAATTATTGCTAATCAAAAAACTTATCCATAGATTTGTATCTATAATAACTCTACTTTTTTTGTTCATTTCTTGCTGTCTTAACTAACTCTACTTCTTTAGTAATTTCTTCTAAACTTGGAACAGTCTCAGCTTTAGATCTGAGTTTGGCAAGAAGTTTAGAAAAACCTGTCTCTATTGGCTTATTGATAGAAATAAGTTCTAAATCAGCTAAATCTTGAATTAACTTTAATGCCTTGGGGTTTAATATTTGTATTGTGCTCATGAAAGTGAATTAGAAATTATGGAACGTGATTTGAATCCAAAAAGTTCCAACCCGCCAGTATAAATGATGTGAACTAAGATGTTCATTTTTCTACCATGTTAGCTTTTCTGGTCTTTATTAAAGCTATTCCCTAGTCTCAAGATTAAAGGTCTGATATATCCGTAAGTCACCCATCCTAGCACTGCGAAAACGAGTATAAATACTGTCGGAAGTATGGCGCCAAAGGTATAAGTCATGCCGAAAATAAAACCTAGCATAAATTCTGCGTAGTACAATGGTATAAAAAAACTGAGTACAATTAATATATACAACACATTGTCCAAAAATGGTTTAAACGCATACGAAAATGATGCAGCCAGCACAATGCCCACCACTAAGCCCACCATAAAAATCCAAACACCTTGCTCATAGCACTATTTGGCTGTTGTGGCACTACAGCATTTTGATCCAATCTCTTTTCTACCCTACTCCATAGAAACCAGGTAAGTATTGGCAATAGTTATCCACTCCACCAATTGGAAATAGCAGGAAGATCCTTGGAGTGCAGGATATGAAGACTAGTGACGCCACCATGAAAATGCTCCTATAGTAGCAAGGTGAAAATTAAGGCAGTCACGATACCTACGATAATGGTTTTTATTTTTTTTTAAATTTTGGGTTTACATTGGTTTGGGATTAGTGTTTTTTATTGGATGATGCCGGTAGCGTTTATTTATATTGGGTATATAGGGCCAGTTGAGAGTGGTTTAAAGTATTGAAATTCAGTAAAAAGTATTAACGGCTGCGATTTACGACGGCCGCTCCCGATAGGGGCGGCTGTCGTTAAATCGCTTGTTGTCATCTGGTTGTTTAATAACTTCTAACTTTTAATTAAATTTTATAAACTTTTGAACTGGGATATAATTTGAACCAGATCCTAAGACTTTTATATAATAAATTCCATTTGCCAAGTCATCAATTGAAATGGAAATTAGATTTTCGTGATCCACAATTACATCTTTCATAACTCGCCCCATATTGTCCATAATGCTGATTGTGCCTTTGAAATTGGTATTCTTCATAACAACATTTACGATATCTGTAACCGGATTTGGCACCAGAGTAAAGATTATCTCATCTTTCCTTACGTTCTTTGTTGATACTACTCCAAGGTCGGAAAGATCTAAAAGAAATAAACTTTGAGCAACTGCGGAAGCATCATTTCCAATACCAAATTCTGTGGTTGACAGTGATCTTTCTACTGCACTTATGAGTATTTTTGTATCGTCAATTTTTATGGCATAAGTATTTAATGCATTATTAAGATACAAATATCTTAATGAGTCTTTTGAGACAAATGATTTTAGTACAGATGTTTCAGAGCCTGTTGCTTTTAGTATGTGCAATTCATTTCTTTCTACAGCACTACCATTAGAAAAAAAATTTGATGCCGCTAAAATAATATCATCATTCATGTCCCAATCCAACACCCAAAAATTTGCACTATACTCAAAGGGGATCGAATATATCTTTATTAGGTTTGCATTATAATTATATAACCGGATTTCGCATGGTACAAAATTGTCATTCGGATTATCATCCTTCATAAAGTGGAAAAATAACAACTTACCTTCTTCAGGTTTGGTTGCTATCAATTGTAACAAGTTAAGTGACCCATCATCAACTGATTTTACATTTGTTTCTTTAAATTGTTGATCTACGAATTTCAATCTCAATGTACTTCTGCTTGGATTCATTTCCGGGATTATATAACCATCATTTCCATTAGGAATAATTTTGGGAATAAATAATGCATCTTCTGTTTTAAGAAAAGATCGTGTAAGGTCTTTAGTAAAAACAGTATTTTTTGATTCTGTTATGGAGTAGTCTTGTGTAGGATTACCATTAAAAACTCTTTGAATATAGACCAATTCATTGTCTTTTGTTAATAATTCACCAGAGTATTTAAACATTGTGTAAACTGATCTTAAATGTAAAGTATCATTGTTGTCAGGTCTATACCAATCAATTAAGGATCCATTTTCTTGATTGTATATTCTCTTAGTAAATAACATCTTCTTATTATTCAGCAAAGAATAAGCAAAACCATAAGGATCGGTCTTTAATTGGCTAATGAGCTCTAAATTACCGTTACTATTGATATACATTAGTCTTCCGATCTCTTGGTTTGTATCTTTAGGTAAACCAAAATAATCACTCCATATTTCATCACCTGTAGATAGGTCAATCTTTTTTATATAAGTGCCTATTACCTCTTCATTAGCAAGGTGATGCAACCCTATATATAAAGAATTTCCATGTATTATAGGTTTGAGTTCAGTTGCGGCTAGTAGTATTCTGTTATACCCATCACCATACCCTTCACTATATGTAGTATCATAAAAGGTGTTATGCCAAATAGGATTTAAGCCTTCAAGTTTGATTTTCTCAAATGGCCGAATGGGTGATTTTATTTGACCATAAATAAGCGAAAAAGAATAAAATAAAATAAAGATGGTTAAATATTTTCTATTCATGATATATTAAGATTTTCGTTAGCAATCTCCATTTTATTCTCTTTTGTACAAGAATAGATCATAATTGAAGCTATTGCTAAAAATGTAAAAACAAAAAATAATCTAAAATTTCTCATGATATGATAATTTTAAGTGTTAAAGTAATTTTCTGAACATAATAAAATAGACTTACTTTGGCTGTGTTCAGCTTCTCATGCCATTTCAATACTGCTATTTTTTCATTGTGGAGTGTTGGCAGTCGCACTCTTTTCCGAGACTGAATCATCTTTTACCGCTTTCATACACCTAAGCATTTTGGCCGTGCTGTACCGTCAGCAACTACCGTTTTGGGGATTCCCCACTTTGATAGCTGTCATCTTAATTTGGAGGAGACTTTTCTTCTCTACTGGATGCTAATCGAGTCACGCAGGGGAATCTCACCCCTACGTTCTCACGGAACCGTGCGTGAAAGTCTCCCTTCACACGGCTCTTCATGTTTGTAAATCACACAAAGATAATATACCTTTAAGGATATACCAATCTCCAATGGGCAAATAAATCAGGACATTCTTTATATTTAGTCTTAAGCCAACGAATGGCTGCATACTTATACAATCCTTTCTCCCATTTTACCCACTTAAGTAGTCTAGCATTGAGCTGATTCCATACATAGCGCATGCTCCCATTCTCAAACTTGTGATAATAGTTCATGATGCCTCGTATCATTGGATTAAATTCCTTCGCTAACAATTCAATGGGCTTTCGCCTTTTATGAATCGACCAGCTATTGAATTTGCT
>CAMBRK010000162.1 GCA_945870185.1 Aureispira sp. CCB-QB1
TCATAGATGAATCCAAAAAAATAGTAGATGGTCAAATCCTAAATCACATAACCCATAAAACCGTCACTGTAAAAGCAGAGCAAACACCCAAAATGGCCGAATTGGTAGCTAAGTTATTTTCACCGCACTAAAAGGTACAAGTCAGGAAATAAAGTGATACTTAAATTTATAAATACAATATTATGAGTCCTGAAGATATTATGCTCAATTACTTTTTTCATGAACCCAACTATAATTGCAAATGTAACCCTGAATATTTGGACTTTTCAGAAGTTAACAATCATGGCAAAGCAAACTTAAGTGATAATCATAGCCATTCAGATACCTCGCAACAAAATGAAGCTCATCTTGGATATCGGCAAGACCAAAGGAAACCTAGTCATTCTATAAAAGGTAACAATTTGCCCGTACTTATGCCATTTTTTACAAGTTCGAAAAACAACATTAAGAAAATAAACACGAAAGTCATTTCATTGGACGAAAGTCACTTTTATAATGAAGAGACCGATTTCGAATAAAGCATCTATTGCAAAATATTGATCATTAACAAATATTTACACCATGAACGTAGCCATAGGAATCACAGAAGCCAATAGATTGGCCATAGCCACAGAGTTGTCAAAAATATTAGCGGATGAGACTGTCTTGTACATCAAAACTAAAAATGCGCATTGGAATGTAGAATTCCCTGACTTTTTTGCCATCCATAAGTTTTTTGAAGCACAGTTTGAACAATTGGATGAAATCATCGATAATGTGGCCGAACGTATCCGTACCATTGTTCATTATGCACCGGGTACTTTAAAGGCATACCTTGGACTTACTCATCTTACTGAAGAGTCTAGATCCAAGAATGATAGTCAGGGACTGATCAAAGATTTACTCTTAGACCATGAAAGTATTATCTTAAATTTAAGAGAAAATATCAAAAGTTTCGCCAGCGAACATCAGGACTTGGGTACCAGTGATTTTATCACAGGATTGGCAGAAACGCACGAAAAGATGTCTTGGTTTTTGCGTGCACATGTCGTCAATTAAATTTTGTAGCTATACAACGGATTGCTGCAAAGATAGAAGTCGAGTGATGTATAAAGTTATATTGCTATGGATATTTTTTTCTATATTTATGAAACGAGTGACCCGTTTTTGATGTTATATCAATAAGCAATTAGATCAATAAGTATCTCGCAGCAGCAGTTTCATGCTTTGCTCTGCATCGATCTCAACTAAAACCTGACCTATGCCCATCAAGTATCCTATCATACTACCACACACCTTATCTGAAGATGAGATTCTTGTAGTTTTGGATGTACATCTCCACGATGGATTGACTACTGCAAAAGCTAATCATCGCAATACTCTTTTTGGACTTAATGCTTTCGCAATCAAGCCACCCAAAAGTTTTTGGCTAGTACTCCTAAAACAGTTCCAAAGTCCGATTGTCTATTTATTGACATTTGCTGCCTTGGTATCGTTTTATTTTCATAGCTATGTAGAAGCGATTGCCATAGGTATTGTTTTGCTAATCAATGCGTTGATAGGTTTTTTTCTCGAGATGCAAGCGCGAAGATCCATGCGTGCGCTCAAACAAATGGATGTCATTACTTGCAGGGTATTAAGAGACGGCAAAATCCATGAAATCAATGCAGAAAAAATAGCACCGGGTGACATCGTAGATCTCGAATCAGGAGATATCATTCCTGCTGATGGCCGACTAGTCGTTTCCCATCTATTGCAATGTGACGAATCATCTCTCACCGGTGAATCCATACCAAGTCTCAAGAACACTGCCAAACTCCCAGAAAAAACTGTCTTGGGCGATCAAGTGAATATGACATTTAAAGGCACATCAGTAATGAATGGGCATGGTAAAATAGTCATCACTAGCATAGGTAAAGATACAGAACTAGGCAAGATTACGACCTTGGTAGAAAGTGCGGCATCTAAGGAAACACCTTTGGACAAAAAACTCAATGAACTGAGCAAAAAGTTGATTTGGGTCATGTTGTTCATGACGTTCATCTTTGCAGGTACGGGTTTTATCCAAGGCAAAGATTGGTTGGTTATATTGGAGACGTCCATTGCTTTGGCTGTGGCTGCATTCCCAGAAGGATTGCCCATAGTCGCTACGATTGCATTGTCTTATGGTATGCTCCTAATGGCCAAACGTGGTGCCATAGTCAAAAACTTGTCCGCGGTAGAAACTTTGGGAAGTACCAATGTCATTCTTACCGACAAAACAGGTACACTGACCGAAAATGTGATCTATGTCGATACCTTTAGTTTTCCAGATGAGACTATTCGAGCTAGTATTCAGGACACAAAAATCACTTTTCTAGATGAAGCAGCATTAAAAAGTACCCAAAACTATGAACGTATAAAACTAGTCGCTGCATTATGCAATAACGCTACTATTAACAAAGGAAAGAAAAAGGAAAAAGCCCTGGGCGATCCTGTAGAAATAGCTTTACTTCACTTGGCCAATACTGCTGATCCCGATTACCAATCTATACAACAACAGTATAAAAGGGTAGGAGAGATACCCTTCGATGCGACGTCAAAAATGATGGCTACTTTACACCAAAGTGAAGTTGGTAACTTTGTAGCTGTAAAAGGTGCTGCCGAACAATTACTCGATAAGTGTACACAAATACAACAAGGAGAAAATATCCAAAGTATAACCAAAAAAGACAAAACCAATATTCTCAAAGCTGCCGATGCCATGTCTGAAAATGGATTGCGTGTACTTGCCTTTGCTTACCGCGAAGGAAAGGATATTCCACAAGATGACTTTCTGCAAGACTTGGTGTATACTGGTTTGATAGGCTTTTTAGATCCACCAAGATTAGATATCAAAAAGGCAATCACTACTTGTCGTAATGCAGGAATTAAAGTGGTCATGATCACAGGAGACCATCCCAAAACAGCCTTAAATATTGCTGAGCAAGTGGGATTGATAGATAACACCGATCAGGCGGTCATCAATGGACTTGACTTCCAAGAAGGAAAAGCATTGACCAAAGCGTGGAAAACCAAAATATTATCGACCTCAGTATTTGCGAGGACGACACCAAAACAAAAACTCGATATTGCGGAGATCTTTCAGCAAGCGGGCAACATCGTAGTCATGACCGGTGACGGTGTCAATGATGCACCTGCGCTCAAAAAAGCAGATGTAGGCATTGCTATGGGTCTAAGAGGCACACAAGTAGCCAAAGAAGCTGCTAATATTGTCTTGAAGAATGATTCGTTTACCTCTATTGCGGAGGCGGTGGCTCACGGTCGTGAGATATTTAACAACATCAAGAAATTTGTCGTCTATTTGGTATCTTGCAATTTGAGTGAGATATTTATTGTGACTACCTTAGGATTTTATGCACCTGCATCTACGGTGCTACCCCTTCAAATCTTGTTTTTAAATATTGTGACGGATATATTTCCTGCGCTAGCATTGGGTCTAGGCAAGGGCGATAAAACCGTCATGAAAAGACCACCACGCAGTCCCAAAGAAGAAATCGTAAACCAAAAAGACTGGATCAAGATAGCTTGGTATGCTTTGGGGATCACCTTGTCCGTGATGGTAGCCGTGGTTTACTGCAAATATTTCATCACCAAAGAACATCAGATACTCAATAATGTTGCCTTTGTTACTTTGGCATTTGCACAGTTATTCCATGTGTTTAATATGTCATCACTCAAGTCAAAATTATGGAAAAACGAAGTCACCAGAAATCATTTTGTTTGGTATGCTATAATATTGTGTACCGCTTTGATAGTCATGGTATTTTTAGTGCCATATTTCAGAGTGCCATTAGGTTTGGTGTTAATGGATATCAAAATTTGGATCGTTGTTGTCATATCCAGTTTGATACCTTTGATTGTTTTTCAATCCATCAAATGGATACAAAATCGTAAGTAAGTTGATTGTGAATACTATTGGTATTGTAATCTACGATTGCAATTTATAATTTTTCTTATTTTAAATAGTTAGCATGCAAAAAATATCTAAGGGCTACTTTATGTTTTTACTCCATAAAGCCATACTGGAAAAGGATGTCAAGCATCCAGGTGAAGTCTAGTTAAAGAAATCATACTATAAATGGAAGTATAGCCTTTTCAACGAAAAGTGGGTGGTCTATACCAAGAAGCCTTTCTCAGTGCCCGACCATGTCATTAACCCACATTGCGTGCTAACCTGACAAGAGTTCCCTGTTTATGGGTGTTGCAAGATTTTTGAGTTTCGGTTTGTGTACTACAGATTTTAGTTTTGTGAAGGGTCTGTGTTTTATCTTTAAGGCTATTTGTAATGCTTTTAATTTTG
>CAMBRK010000163.1 GCA_945870185.1 Aureispira sp. CCB-QB1
CCTGCCGGCAAGGCAGGGTTCACTTCGTCAAAGGCTTTGCCTTTGGTGCTTTGCACTTCACTTCGTTCTTATTTACTATCGCTTGTTTTTTGAACGATTTCCCAGACCAATAGCCGCCTTTAAATTGAACGATTCTGACTTTTTCAGCAGGCCCTATTTAAGTCTCTCAGTCAATAAACTATGGTATAAAAACCACACCTCAAGCAGCAAAAAAGCTTAGAGATTTTTATTATTTACTAATTTATAATAACCAAATATTTGATAATAAAAGTGATCTTTGGTTAAGGCAAAGTCACATTAATCTTTTTGAATAGATCTTACATAAACTCCTTGACCTCCACATAGTTTCTGTGCTGAATGATTACACCTTGATTTTCAAGTTTTTTCATTATTCTGGATATAACCACTCTGGATGAATGCAGGTCATTAGCTATCTGAAAATGGGTGATGTGTAGTTTTGATTCTTTGGTGACATAAACTTTATCCCTGAGATATTTAATCAATCTATCTTCCATATTATTGAAAGCCAGATTATCTATGGCATCGAGCATTTCGTTGAGTCTGACATTATAACTATCCAACACAAATCCTCTCCAGGATTTATATTTTACCATCCATTCTTCCATTTTTTCTACCGGTATAAAAATGATTTCAGATTTGGATTCTGTGACAGCCTTGATTCCAGATTTAGATGGCTTGGTACAGCAGCTAAGGGTGACCGCACAGGTATCACCGAGTTCTAGATAATACAATAGCAATTCATTACCTTCTTTATCTTCTTTCATCACCTTGAGCGAACCGGTAAGCACTATGGGCATGTAAGTCAAAACTTGTCCGATTTCCATTAAAACAGCGTCTTCGGGATAACTCTTGATCATTCCTACACTACACATTTCTTGGATTAATGCTTCCTCAAATAAAAACTGAAAGTGTTGTTGTAATTTTTGAAAACATTCTTTATTGTACATAAAATAAATTTGATTGCTAAAGGTATTAATTTTAATTAGAACATTTTCAATGAATTAAAAATAATTATTTTCCCCTTTAAATTCAGAATTCATAACTACTACTTTAGGTAAAGCGTAAAAATAAGCTATTTAAACTAAAAATAATGTGCAATGATGGTAAAAAAATTGACCCTAAGAGTTAACAAAGTCCTTCATTAGAATGCTAAGCTAAACTTTTCAAATCGCTAAACTGCATTTCATACAATTCGCGATAATGCCCATCTTCTTTTTCTAATAATGTTTCATGATTGCCTTGCTCTATGATTTTACCATTGGACAATACCAAAATATTATGCGCATGTTGTATCGTAGATAGTCTATGAGCTATGATGATGGAAGTACGTTTGTCTATCAGTTTTTCGATAGCGTACTGGATGACGGCTTCACTTTCAGTATCAATAGAAGAGGTCGCTTCATCTAGGATCAAAATATCAGGATCAAAAACTAAGGCTCTCACAAAAGAAATCAGTTGACGTTGACCAACAGACAAATTGCTACCGCGCTCAGATACTTTGCTTTGATACCCGTCAGGAAGTTTCATGATAAACTCGTGTGCGCCTATTTGCTGGGCAGCTTCCAAGACCTTTTCCAAAGTGATGTTTTCGTCTCTCAACGTGATATTGTCCAAGACACTACCTTCAAATAGAAATACATCCTGCAGGACTATAGCTACCCGATCTCTTAGTGCGGCCAATTCATAATCTTTGATATCAGTACCATCGATGGTAATTTTTCCTTTCTGGATGTCGTAAAATCGATTAAGTATGTTGATAATCGTGGATTTTCCAGAACCAGTGCTTCCTACCAAAGCCAAAGTTTGACCCGGTTGAATCTCCAGATTGATATCATTTAGCACATAATTGGTATCGTCATACGCGAAGCTAACATTTTCAAATTTTACACTGCCATCGATTTTTTTCTTGACAATTTTTCCAGTATTGGGTATAATTTCATTATTGTCCAAAAGTTTGAATACCCGTTCAGCAGCTACAAGCCCCATTTGCAGCGTATTAAACTTGTCCGCCATAAATCGGATAGGGCGAAACAATAAGTTCAAGTAAAGAGGAAATGCTACCAAGGCTCCAAAAGTAACTTTGTCTTGCAAAAAACCTTTGGCACCCAACCATATCATCAATGCCAAAGAAACCGCAGAGACCAACTCTACCACTGGAAAAAATACTGAATAATAAAAGACAGAATCGAGATTGGCACTGGTATATTCGTGGTTAATTTTTCTGAATTTTTCTGCTTCCTTGTCTTCGGCATTAAATATCTGCACTATTTTCATACCTGTGATTCTCTCCTGTAGGAAAGCGTTCATGGATGCAATCTGAGTCCGTACTTTTTGGTAAGATACTTTGACCTTTTCTTTAAATATCCAACTGGCAATCATCATAAAAGGCATGGTAATGAAGACAATCAATGTCAGCCTCCAACTGGTATAAAACATAATGCCTATCACTGCCAATAAGGTCACAAAGTCCGCTGCTATCGTGATGACGCCTTGTGCAAAAACATTGTTGATGGCTTCTATATCATTGATCGTACGGGTAGTAGACGTGCCGATAGGTGTCTGGTCAAAATATCTCAATCGCAAATGTGTGATATGTCTAAATACCCTGACTCTCATGTCTTTGATGACGGATTGTCCGAGTTTTGCGGTGATATAAATAAAAAAATATTTCATCACCACACTGATGAGTAGCACTACAAAAAACAATGCAGCCATCCCAAGCAGTCCATCTTGCTGACCACCTATGATATTGACATCTACCATTTGCTGTACTATGAATGGCTGGGCCACAGAAAATGGAGTCATTAATATAGCAAGCGCTATAGATTTGATAAATAAACTTTTATAAGGCTTTGCAGTAGCTAATACTCTGCGCAGCAATGCCCAATCTGTCCCTTTTTTCGGTTCCATGAGATTTTTAACGTTGGAAGGATGGAAAATGTTTTGGTTTTATGGTAGTACAATTTAAACTCGATATTCATTTTCAGCCTAATGCATTATATACTTTCATATCCTGAAAAATTGCTTTTAACTCTTCACATTATTTTTTGGCCTTATGATGATAATATCGTTTATGTACTTACTATTTATTCCAATCCATAAAAATAATTAAAAAGATTGGAAGTTCAGTTTTTTATAAACATTACGTAAACCCACAAACTCAAAAAAATGGAAATTTTATCTAGATATTGCTTTTCAAGGCACAAGTTTCATTTATGAAGCATAGTAAATACTAAAAATTGCTACAGGTAGTCAAGTTTTGGAACTTAAGTTAACCGTGTTATGTTTATTTCTTCAATAAATCACTTAAATACAGTTATGAGTACGACATATCATTTATCATCTGCTGAAGAATTATCGGCGGAAATTGTTGACGCTATAAAAGCTACATTTAAATCTAAGCCGATAACCATAACTATTGAGGAAGATGATTTTGAATTAACCGATGAGATGATGTTGAAATTAGATGAACGTTTATTCGATGTGAATGCAACATATATCACAGCCGATGAATCCATGCAAAGGTTGGAAAATAAATATGGGTTATAGAATTATTGTTAATATTAGAGCTCAAAAAGAAATTGAAAATGCTATAGATTTTATGACCTTTACAGTGATGTAGCGCCTATAGATTATATAATAGCATTGAAAGAAGCTTATGGCTCTTTAAAAAAAAATCCTTTATATAAGATAAGGTATAAAGATGTTAGAACTATAAAACTTAAAAGATTTCCCTTTAATTTATATTTTACAGTTAATGAAGAACAAAGCTTAGTGACCATTCTCTCCTGTTTTCACAATAAGAGAAATCCTAAAAAGAGACCGAAGTCATAGATAAGTCTTCTGCTTATGTAAGCTTGTAAAAATTTGTAATTGGTACCCAATATGCCTTACTTAGGGTCTGCTTGTTGTAATTCAAGGTATTGATTATCAATACAATATGCTTGTATTTGTTGATTTCGATGCACAGGAATTTGCACAATACTCTTAAATCATTTGCACTTCATTTAAACATTTGCCCTATGCGGGCAGCATTTACTTTTTTTCTTTTTGCTTACCCTTATTACTTT
>CAMBRK010000164.1 GCA_945870185.1 Aureispira sp. CCB-QB1
TCTAGTTTTCCTGGCAAAGGAGAAAAACTCCACGGCTCATTATTGTAACTATTGATTCTTTCAGGTGTATTGAAGTTCCATATGTTTGACCCATTCAATGCATAGGTATCGCCTAAATCATACATGATCCAGTGTGAATTTCCTCTTACAGTATTTGGATTTGCACTACTTTGACATGATAACCAATGATCATTAAGATTGGTAGAGTGTCTGTCAGGGTAGGGTAGCTCTTGAGCAGTCATACTTACAACAAATAGATTAGAGATAACTAAGAATAGAAAGAGTATAAATGCCTTCATATAAATTGATTTTTTGCTATGTAAACTAAACGTTTTGATATAGATTTTCCCTACTGATTTATGAATTATTTATACTGCAGTTTGATAGATTGTAAATTTTGTTAAATTAAGCAATAGGTAAAATAATATTTTTCTACATTGTGCCAGATTTTAGAAAATAATTTTATGCATTTAAATTTGGAGACCAATAGACTCATTATCAGACCTATCTCGATTGATGATCACGGTTTTATATTGAAATTGGTCAATACAGAAGGATGGTTGAAATACATTGGGGATATGAATGTAAACAATGATCAAGATGCCAAGAACTATATACAAAAAATTTTGGATCGTGAAGGTAAAGGGTGTTTCTATGGAGTTTTTGAAGATAAGCATACAAAAATACCTATGGGAATCGTAACATTCCTAAATAGGGAAACTCAAGCATACCCAGACATGGGGTTTGCTACATTGCCTCAATTTGAAGGGTTTGGATACACATTGGAAGCATCCCAAGCTTTTTTGGACAAATTATTATCTGATCATAATGATATAAGCAAAATTATAGCCATCACAAAAACAGATAACCTGAGATCCATAAATCTGATTAAAAAGTTGGGATTCGAGTATTTTGACACCGACGTCATGGATCACCAATTATCCATTTATATGATATTAAAAAATTAAAACCGTTTAAATTAAAAATGAAAAATAGTTTAAGTCATGACGAAAAAATAGCAAAATTTATTTTTGCATCCGTATATCCTCTTTATGTCAATAAGGTGGAAAAAAAAGGAAGGACTAAAGCTGAGTTGCATCAGGTTATCTATTGGCTTACCGGATATACGCAGGAGCAAGTGGAAAGCCTGATAGAAAGCAAAGTGACTTTTGAAGCCTTTTTTGAAAATGCCCAATTAAATTCTAATGCTCATTTGATCAAAGGTTTGATATGTGGGTATAGGGTAGAAGATATTCAAAATCCATTGACTCAAAAAGTAAGATATCTGGATAAACTAGTAGATGAATTGGCTCAAGGAAAGAAAATGGAAAAGATACTGAGAAGTGAACAATGAGTGTTGTTACAAGTTGTGTAAAATAATGAAAACTCAGTAAGTTTTTTTAAAATCAAAATAAACAATAGATACAATGAAGGTATTTTTATGGATTTCATGTGTGTTACTTGCATTTACAAGCAAAGCGCAACACATATTAAATCTGCTTGTATTAATTTACGCATGTGTGTTACTTGCATTTACAAGCAAAGCGCAACATACAACTTCGGCACTTCAAACTGCATTCATGAAACTGCAAAGTAGTGAGCGATACCGCGAGCATTTGTACAATTTGACCCAACATCCACATCTTACCACATCCAAAAACAATGAAAAGGTAAGAGATTATATCGCAGATGCCATGCAAAAAGCTGGATTGCAAGTAGAGATTTTTCCATATGATGTCTACTTGCCTGTTTTTCCGGGTACCGCATCTGCCGAAATAGTAACACCTGTCAGAATTCCACTAAATAGTAAAGAAAATATCTATATTGAAGACAAATATTCGGGTGATCCCGATCTGACGCCAGGATTTAATTCCTTTACAGGATCAGGGGATGTAACCGCAGAGATAGTCTATGTCAATTATGGGAGAAAAGAAGATTACGAAATGCTCGAAAAATTAGGTGTCTCTATCCAAGGAAAAATCGTTTTGGCAAGGTATGGTGGAAATTTCAGAGGGTACAAAGCCAAATTTGCTCAAGACGGTGGAGCACTGGGATTGATTATATTTACCGATCCTGGAGATAGTGGTTATATGAAAGGACTGGTCTACCCTGAGGGTCCTTATTCAGATGAATCTTCTATACAAAGAGGGTCGTTGTTAGTGATGCCCTGGACAGGTGACCCATTGACACCATTTGAACCTGCCATGCCACTGGATAGCAAGACCAAGGTCAAGAGAATCAAACCAGAAGAGGTCACTTCATTGCTCAAAATACCTGTAATGCCACTTCCCTATGGATCAGCCAAGGAAATCATTTCTCGCATGAAAGGCAAGCCGGTACCACAATCTTGGCAGGGCGGACTTCCATATACATATCGTCTTGAAGGAGGTAGTACTCTAAAAGTAAGGCTCCATGTAAGTCAAGAGCGTGCTATACAACGTATATACAACGTGATCGGCACACTCAAGGGATCACAAAACCCTGATGAATGGGTGATAGCGGGCTGCCATTATGATGCATGGAATTGTGGCTCTCAGGATCCCAATAGTGGTACTGCAATGCTTCTGACATTGAGCGAGTCATTGGGCAAAATGGCCAGAGAAGGCTTAGTGCCACAGAGAACCATCAAAATAGCCCATTGGGATGCTGAAGAAGTTGGTCTGATGGGATCTAGTGAATGGGTAGAGCAATTTAGAGATGAGCTTGGCGCAAAAGGGGTAGCATATCTCAATGCTGATGCAGCCGTAAGTGGCCGAAATTTTGGAGGTTCAGCTAGCCCAACATTAAAAGGTATTTTACTAGATGCCACCAAAACTGTCGTATATCCAGATTCTTCAAAATCGGTTTTTGACATTTGGCGAGGTAAAAAACAAGAACCTGAGATAGGCAATCTGGGTGGTGGATCGGATCACTTAGCATTTTATACACATATAGGCATTCCTTCTTGGGGTGCGGGTACAGGTGGTGTGTCTATCTATCATTCTATTTATGACAATTATGCATATTATCAAAAATTTGCAGATTCTACTTTTAAAATGGGCCCGATGGTGGAGCAGATATTTGGTGTAGCCATGCTAAATCTGGCCAATAATGCTTTCATTCCTTACAGCTTGTATAAATACGGTGCAGATAGTAAAAAACATTTTGAAGCCCTTCAAAAAATATTGGGTCAAATGCCTCGAACTGATACCACTTTTTCATTTGATGCTTTGATAAAATTATCAGAAAAGCTAAATCAAACTGGAAAGCAATGTGACCATGATCTATCTCGATCTCAATATAAAAATGTCAAAGAAATAAATAAGATTTTGATATCACTTGAAAGACAATGGATCAATGATCAGGGAAATCCTTTTGGTAAATGGTACAAATCGCTATACGCGTCTTCCGATCCAAATAGTGGTTATGCTTCATGGATGTTGCCAGCTTTTATGTATGAGTTGTCTCAGAATTCAACCAAAAACTTAAAAGAGTGGGAGATCAAATACGCTTCTGTTTTAGAAAAACTGAATGAGATGATGAATCAGATTTCTGTATTAGCTAAGTAGGGCCTGCTTGGTGTAATATAAATTAATGATTATCAATTATATATGTACATATTCGTAGATTTCGTTGCACGGGAATTTCTTCAAAACTCCTGAATCATTTGCACATCATTTAAGCTTTTGCCCTATGCGGGCCTGCCTGAC
>CAMBRK010000165.1 GCA_945870185.1 Aureispira sp. CCB-QB1
TTGATAGTGCTTTAATCTGTTGAGAGTTTAATTGCTCTCACTATCAAACGCTTTATGCCACTTAATTCAGTTTTTTTGGCTAATGGGGCACTGTGAAATATTTTCACGACGGTAGTTGCTGACGGTTCAGCACGGAGAAAATGCTTTGGGATTATGAAAGCAGTTAAGGATGATTCAATCCAAGAAACGGAGTGAGAAGTCACACTTCGTCAATAAAAAACTTACAATCGGTTGTATTATTGATTTATAATTATTCAACATTAAAAAATTAGTTTTCATGAACAGAGAAGTCAGTTTTTCACTTTTAAGAATTTCAACAATATTATGTATTGCCTTTTTGCCATATTGTCTTATTGCTCAGTCTGCTAAAGAAAAGGTAACAAATACCAAATGGGAGATTGGACTGGACATTTTGCCATTGATCAAAGATACCTCCTTCCATATGAAGGAAGCCATCTTTATCAAACGAAAAATAAATGACAACACCAAACTTCGTGGACGATTTGGTATTTATTTTGATGATGGAAAAAATGTAAATGCATTTGATACAGTATGGGCGCATAGACCGCGAATTTATACTAGTATTGGAATGGAAAGATCATTTTTAAAATTATCAAAAATTAGAGTAAATGCAGGATTGGACGCTTTTGTGTTTTACAACAGAGATAATTCTTATCAGCATATTAAAACACAAAATGCAATACCGCCTACTGATACTGAAAGATTTAGAAATGATAGAGAATTAAAGACTGGCATAAATGCATTTGTAAATGCGGAGTACATAATTAGTGATCATTTTGCTTTAAATATAGAATCTTTTTGGCAGTTTGCCTATCGAAGACAACGATTTTTTAATGAAGAATATCAATTCGGTCAATTAGCACAGTGGGGAAGGTCAACCATCAGTCGATTTGTTACTCAACTTCAACCGATCTCATCTATTAATTTACTTTACAAATTTTAAAAAAATGTCAACTGAGAAATATCATATTTATTACTTTTATTTTGTGTGGTGTACATAGTACACTGCTAAATGCACAACTCACCCTTACACCCAATCCCACGGCAATTGGTATTTGTCCAGGCGCAAGCAGGACATTTACAGTCAATGGTATCCCATCAGGATGTACAGGATATACACTCGCACTTCAAACAGGAAATGCAACATTTACCCCTTCTAGTACTTCTGGAAATACATTCACAATACA
Source organism: Aureispira sp. CCB-QB1 (assembly GCA_945870185.1). GTDB lineage: Bacteria > Bacteroidota > Bacteroidia > Chitinophagales > Saprospiraceae > OLB9. Next base: position 1,209 of record CAMBRK010000165.1, read on the forward strand.
ATCTGCAAATGTACCACAAAATATCGTTGTTAGTTTTTCCAATAACAATAATTTGGCGTGCCCTGCAAACCAAACTTTCACCATCCCAGTCCTAAGTGTAGCTGGACAAATACCGACAGTATCAGGCGTTCCTGGCCAAATAGTCAGGGGTAGATCTACTACATTCACACTTAGTGCTAGCCATTTTTATTCTTTTCGTGGAACTAATGACCCATTGGAAGTAGCTTCTTATACATGGGCTTTTTCATCAGGTGGTACTGGTTGGTCGGTATCTACTTCAAATGGTACCAACTCTAACGGTACCACCATTCTAAGAAAGTTCGCGACTTTTACCACAGATAATTGTAGTCCTGCTACAATTAGTATATTTTCTACAGACCATTGTGGGAACACAAGTTTGACTGCCACTTTTCCTATAAGTAGATTTACGGAACAAGCATCATTATCAGGTGTACCATCTTCAGTAGTATGCTGTCAAATTAAAAATTTTGATTTGAATGCATCGCAAACTACATCCGGACTGGCAGGATATAGCTACTTGTGGGATTTTGGAAGTTGGTCAGGATTACCTAATGGTAGTGAGTCTGTAGTTACGTCAAACGGAACTACTGGAACGACAATATCATTGACTTCAGTTGCATGTGGCATACCGAGTGGTCCAACCACTAAAACAGTAAATATTGTTCCAATAGAACCTAGTTCCACCATTACAGGGAAACCAAGATTATGTAATAATGAACAAGGAACTTATGAAGTTACACCTTCTTTAGAAAATTGTGCCGTTTCATCATGGTCTGTTTCACCAGCCAATGCTGTATCCCCTTCCCAAGGCACAGGTAATTTGGTCTCGTTTACTACCAATCCTGATTTTAATGGTACGATTTCAATAAATTACAATATCACTACTCCATGTGGTGCTACATCCTTATCTAAGAGTGTTCATATAGGGAAACCAATTATTGAAGATATCGTTATTCCACCTTGCTTCAATAGATACACATATTATACATTGCAGGTGGTGACTAAGGGTGCTGCTAGCATCAGATGGACGGTACCATCATGCAGTGGTCCAAGACCTATAGGACCTCCAGGAACGTTAAAGAGGGAATGTTGGGCTGTTGTTGATCAAATGCCTACAACGAGTCCTTATGTTAGAATATATTCCGGAGAGCAATCGGGCCATATTAGTGTATGGGTTTCTAATGAGTGCGGAGAAGTTTCTAGATCCATACCTATCAATTGGTGTGATCCAAGGGAAGATGGAGGAGGCCCAATACAGCCTAGGCCAATAAAGGAGGTACCATTAACTTCAGCAGATATAAAAATTTCAGAAGAAAACGTGGATGAAATAATATTTTTGGAAGATAGGATTTCAAAAAATGATCATGTTTTAAAAGTTTATCCAAATCCAACATCTGATTTTACTAAAATTAAAATTTCGCTCAATCACAGTGTAACAAATGCTTTATTGGTAGCCAACCATCCTTTAAGGGGAAACTATTTAGTCCAGAATCTTGGAAATTTAAATGCTGGAAATACCGAAATAGACTTAAATACTTATGATTGGTCAGAAGGCTTTAATTTTATACAACTTGTCACTGATGATCAGATTTATTCGACCACATTAATAAAACACTAAATAATGTTAAAATTCCATGTATTCTTGCTTTTGATAATTTTATTTTCAAATATTTCTTTGGCTCAGAGCATAATACCCGAATGGAGTACAACTATTTATGTAGAAGATGCCAAAGGAAATAAGGATAGTATTCTTATTGGATATGACTATAGAATAAAGACCAAGATAAATACTGAATTTGGTGAGTTAGCGCTACCCAAGGTTTTAGATAGTATTCTAGATGTCAGGGTAGTGATAAGTACAGTAGGTCCGTATTCAGATGATTTTAGATATGATCACATTTTGACCAAAGTGGGAATTGATGGGTCATATACTGAGCCGCAACATGTAGGTAATTTATGTAGAAGCTATATGCCGAGAATCAATTTTGGTATATATGCTAAATACAAGCCAGTAAAAATATCATGGAATTTGGAGCAATGGCAGTACACACGTCACAGTGGATCATTTTTGATCAATCATCCATTTTCTGAAACGGTGATTGGAGGTTATGGGTATTATTTAAAAAATTTTTATTGTCTGGGCAGAGATGAAAAAGAAGTTGTGTGGGATATTACCAATAGTTATCGGTATGGTTGGGTGGAGACATTTCCAACAGAAGCTGGAACAATGGATACCATGTACTTGCACCAAATCGGTATCAAAAGATATGATTTTTTTGACAATCCTTGTAGGTTAAGTAATGCATCAGACCTTAGTGAAGATACTGCTATAAGCATCTATCCCAATCCTGCTCATGATAATGTGTATATCCAAAGCGAAAACAAATTTAGCAAAGTAAAAATATACACTTCAGATGGTAAACTTGAATCAATCATTCGAGATGTAGACGAATTGA
>CAMBRK010000166.1 GCA_945870185.1 Aureispira sp. CCB-QB1
TCATAAATTTCTATCCTCGCCAAGGCAAATATTTAGATTTACAATTTCTTGAATACAATAATCAATATGTATTGTATTGCTCTGATGAGTATGACACTACTTTTCGACCGATTGGAGAATTTAAGCCATATATATATTGGATAAATAAAGATTTTACATTGGATACGATCATACAAGTAGATTTGCCCTATGGAGCATTATTTGATTATGGTATTGATAAGGCAGGAAATCTTGATATTTTTGCTAATTATCATTCAGGGGAAAGAGTTTCTGGTCCCGCAAGTACAACTATTAAACACTACCAAGGCTACATAAAATTAAATAAAAACAAGCAGATTGTCCACACTTTTTTTTATGAGTCTGAAAAGAAATTTACAAATTATTTTGCGGATGTTCCCAAAGGCATTTGCTACGATGATGGTACTAAAGTTATGACCCATATTAAGATCGGTACTGGAGGCCTTAGTCTGATAGCTTTTGATGATAGGGATTCAGTATTGTGGACAAGAGATTCTTATCGAGATCAATCCTTAAAACATTTTTCATATGCTCGATGCTTGAATGATGACATTATAATAGCTGGCGAAAATGGTCATAGCACAAGGCTTTCCCCACACGGGATCAATTTACAAACCAGTTTTATTCAAAGGCTTGATAAAAATGGTAACGAAAAATTTTATAGATCGTACGGCTATTATGCTGATGACTTAAGTCAAACATCTTGTAGATTTTTGGATGTGAAAGAAGCTTCTTCCAACAGCATATATGCTATTGGATGGTTGATCAATGGCGATAATACCATTATACCTGGATTCTATAATGATAGCACATGGATGGTCCATGTAGACTCCATGGGCTGCATTGACAAGGATAAATGTAATGATGTCATAGCTTGGAATGCTCCTAATAATATATATCAGTACGACCAGATCAATGTCCGTCATAAAGAGTGGTACATTAGTAACACTGCTGGAAGATATAGCCAGTATTTTGGGATTGATACTAATATGTTTCATCGTCCAGAATACGGGTGGTTAAGATATAGACCTATTATGAACAAGAATCTGGATACAGGTGTGGAGACTAAAGATACTGTGTTTGCTATTTGGACACGTGAGGGCAGGATGTATATTAGTCCTAGAAACTTTAATCCTTTTGGTGCTTTACCCATTTACCCACTTTATGACTTCACCCTAAAACTCCATGATACTTTTACCTTACCATATGGTTTCGGACAAGCTAAGGTCGTCCAAGTGGACAGTATTTCGCTCATACCTGGTTATCTGCGAAAACGCATCACCCTGCAACATCTCAATCCTACCAATCAAGCCAAATATGGCGATCTGGTATGGATAGAAGGTATAGGTGCCCCTAATGGCATCCTATACTACAAAGACTGGCAAGAGGGTACCCAAACAGCGCTTACTTGCTACTACGATCGTGGAGAGAAGAGATACTCCAGTACTAATGATCCTGACTGTAGGAAGGTGGTAGACACTTCATCAATGCTGCCCATCATTGATCAAAATATCATGAGGTTTGTGGTCATCAATAGTTTTACACTCCCAAATAATCGAATGGAAAGATGGAAGTTTAATTTTTTGGCTACAGTAAAGGAAAATGCTGAAGCTTATTATGAGCTTTTAGAATCAGAAAAGGAAGATGGAAATGACTTCATAGGCAGCGGTCGCTTTTTCAGAGAAGAAGACAATCGGGTTTATCAGTACATATCAGCATCAGCGGGAGAGCGACTCCTTTATGATATGAATTTAAAAGCCGGTGACAGTATTAGGATGGACTATGCGGATGGCCCAAGACTCTTGGTAGTCACCAGAGAAGACAGTATCCAAATAGATGATCAGAAATACAGAAAAAGGCTAACACTCCAATGTGTGCGTGACGGTGAACTGGAATTTGGTGATCCTGCAGAATGGATAGAAGGCATCGGGCGATTGTACGAGCCATTTATTGATTTTTCTCATTGTTCTCTTTGGGATGTAGCTAGGCCAGAAGTCGTTTGTATGTATGATGGAGTAGCGGAGATTTATAAAAGTGAAACCGCCCCTGATGATTGTTGGGTTAAACCTTTGGTTATCGACACTACAGATATGGATCGGAGTACGGTTTGGTATAGTAGTAGTTCGACAGGAAATATACTACCTAACTGGGATTGTGAGTTGAAAATTGATATTACAAAGGTAATGAGGGACACTTTGATAGGAAACAAATTGTGTCGCATCATAGGTGTTGCTTCAGGAGGACAGTATTATCCCGAAAGCGAAATCATTGAGTATAGCAAAGATGGGAAAATGTATTTTTATGAAGATGATGAGTGGAAGTTGTTGTATGATTTTACAGCACAAGTAGGAGATACGGTATCCTTCCATATTTCTGAAAAGTATCCATATTATTTTAGGTATTCCATTCCAGCATTTTATGATTCTACTGTTATTAAAAACAATCCTTATCGTTTAAAAATTGTCAAAATCGATTCTGTTTTATCTACTAACAACAAGTATTTAAAGAGTTTTTTTACGGAAGAAGTTGACGTAATACACCCTATACAAATGAATGTAATTATAGATAAAGTCGGTTCAAAAGATAAGCTTTTTGGATTTAATACAAATTTTTTACCACCTGATTGCTTCAATGATTACCCTAGGTTGCGTTGTTATAGTGATGACAATACTTTCATAAAATTTGTAGAAGGTGAATGCGATAAATTGACCCAAACTTTGGATTACTTAGATACAGGTTTTCGATATTATCCAAATCCTGGCAGTGATATCTTGGTCATTGATTTTAGTTCAGAAGTTACATTTCCGTTGTCCTATAACATTACAGATATTTCTGGAAGAAGTGTCATTGTGGGTAGCCAAAATACAGGAAATTTTACCATAAATACTAGCCAATTGACACCAGGAATGTATATCATCACCATACATGACCCTAAAAGTAAGATTTGGCACAGAATGTGGATAAAAGAATAAGTTAGTAGATTGACTATCCTAACAAAAAAAGCCCCAATTTCACAACAGAAATTGAGGCTTTTTTACTATATCCAGGTGATATCTTACATCTTATCAAAAACATCCATCACTTCTTTGACTGCTGCTGATGAGTCATGAAGCAATTTCATCTCGTCAGCATTCAGCTTGAGCTCAATGATTTCTTCTATACCGTTTTTACCCATTTTTACCGGCACACCTACAAATGTGTCATTTAATCC
>CAMBRK010000167.1 GCA_945870185.1 Aureispira sp. CCB-QB1
ACGCCTTTGGGGAATGTAAAATTACTACCTCCGACCCAGTCACCATTTTGTGAGTTACTTAATTTAAAATTTGTTGCCGTTGCATTTCCTCCGTTAACGTCATATATCTTTGTTGAACTGCCACCAATGTCAATTTTATCGTCCTGAGTCTGAGATGTAACTCGCATAAAAGCAGTGGCTATATCGCCGTTTAACTTTACTCTTAATAATTCAAATTTAAAACCTGAATCTTCGATTGTTTGAAATGAATTTAAATTAAGTTGGTGTGATTGGGTTGTTTTTCCTTTTTCCTCTATTTCTTTACCCTCTTCAAAAAACTCACTAACAATCCTGTCCATATCATCGGCTTGAAATACATTTCCTATTTTACTATTTGATTCATCAACGGTAAGTAACATGCCTAAGTAAGTTTTTACTCCATTTATATTTGAGAATAGTGAAGAACCACTCATCCCCTTGGCAAATTCAAAAAATGGATCTTTAGATTGGATGGCTATACCTTGGTCTGTCTGTTTTTTAAAATACACAGGTTCGTGATCAAAACTCCCATCATCATTTCTAATCTCCAAGAAACCTTCGTATGAATTTTTTAGTAAAGTGGTAAAACTTTTAGAAATCTTCCATTCTGTACAATCTTGGTTAGCACCTTTTTCAATTCTAATGATAGCAATATCGCCTGGATAAGATTTAGTAAATTTTCCAGTAGAGATTTTCTGATTTTCTCCTGTAATTGTTATAGTTCTAGATTCAGAATTTTGTACCAAATGATATGGTGCCACGATAAAACACTCTGATCCTCTTGATCTCAAGATACCACGTCCTTCTTCAATTATTGAGAGATGTACAGTATTCTGCGCATTCAATGAATAAAATAAAAAAAACAACATTACAAAGTTAAAAATTTGTCTTTTCACATTAGATGTTTTGTTAATCATCATTAAATTTTAGATAATCCATAATAAAGGAGCCAATACTTGCTATAACAGCTAAACCTGCAAAAACCAATGAAATACTCTGGAAAAATTTATCATTCAAAAGGCGGTCATAAATAGAAACATTAATATTATACCCAGAATTTACCTCCCGAGGGCCAGGTTTTAGGACTTTGGCATTATTGGCTTGTACTCTATATGCAATTTTGAAAGCAGGTTCTTCAGATACCTGAATAAACCCAATTGCCATTGTTGTATCATTATCAAAGACAAGTCGATCACCCATATATAATTGTTCAGATCCTGCTTTGTAATATGAAGAAGACATCTTTGAATATCCAGCCATTGTAACTGTCCCTTCTCTAAGGACAGGTGATAAAATACCTTCTACTTGGCCAGCTAAATCTTCTCCACATTCCACTTTACCAGAAATCGGTATTAATATGCTTTTACCTTCACTGAGAATGCCCTCTATATCAGATGCTACTATTGTTATACTTTGATTTACTTTGTAAATTTGGGTTTCATTTTGATATATACCACAGTAAGGTTCTGAACTAGCATTATTGATGGATATTATTAAAGGACCTTTTGATATTCGTTCAAATTCTATAGACGCAGGTTGATAAAATCTAAAATTGCCAGAGAAATCTTTAAATAAAATTGAATCACTTTGGTCATATATGGTCACCTTTTCTACATTAAATGAGGTATTGGCCACGTCCATAATTTGGCATTTTGCTTTTTCTGTTACAGCTAAAACGTTATATACTGTATTGATTGGATTAAGTACCAAATAGACAATATAGGATAGCACTAATAATGCAGCTAATGGAAGTAAAATATATTTTATTGCTTTGTTTAAGAATACTGATTTCATAGTTTAAGTACAACGGGAAATGATTTAAAGCTATATGTTGGTCCACTACGAACTTTATGGAATATATTTATCTCGCAATCTTTAGTTATCTCGGATAAAGGAACTTCACAAAGGCACTTGAAAGCGACTTTGTCATTTTCAGCTATTAAAGAACACTGATATTGTTTTGCTTTTTTTGATTTTTTATTAAAGACTTCTACTTTTGGAGATTTGTCTGAATTGACTACAAATGTAATTTTGTCGGAAATATCATTTTTATTCCAGCTTGCCGGTACTATGATTTCTTCTTCTTCATTACATTCTTTATTTAATAATGCTAGGATGACAACTTTGTCTGTAGTGTAATTTTTTAAATCTTCCCAATATTTAGTTGGCCATTCTAATTCAATTAATCCTCCTTGTTTCAATTTAAGATCGTAGCTCATAGAAGCAAAAAGGCGACCATCTCTCGAATTTACTTTTACGCACAATTTATTGTTGTATTTCCCTTCAGGTAAACGGACAAAAAAAGACTTTTGGACTTTAGAAATAGCGCTTACAGAGTACATCATACCTACTTTTAAGCCACCCGAGATAGGTATGTTTTTATGCCATACTTCCTTGTAGTCATTATTGGGTTTAAGCTTAATAGATTGTGCCGACACTGTATATAACGATACCGCTAATAAAAATGCTAAGCTAATTTTGTCTTTCATAAATTAAATGGTTGGTTGTTTGAGTAAATTGCTACAAAGTTAATAATAATTGAAATACTAAAGTAATAGAAGTAAAAAAAGAATTTGAGTTTATGATTAATTTTAAATGCTTAAAAAGTATGCGGTATTTAACAAGCAGAGCGACAACTAAGGAAGTGCCTTGGCACACAGCTTGGGAAGCTGAGCATTGTGCGTGGGGCTTCGGCTCTGTTTCACAACGCTCAGCCACCAACCAACGACGTACATGAAGAAGCGAGGTATTAGAGCATGGGTATCATGGTACTGAGCGGTGGAAAAGCCTGGAATGGAATAGGTGGAATGATTTGAGTAAAGAATTGGTGCGCTGGAATCATTCGCCTATGGAAAGCCGGGCTAGCGTGGTTGTAGCATGATACTTATTAACGCCTACTGCGTCACTGAAGGCTGCGGGGACTTCGACTCTGCTTCTCGGTACTTCGACAGGCTCAGTATAACACACTTCGACTACGCTCAGTGTAACACCCTCAGTCACCCGGCTCTCTGACTGTATGAGTGAATGGAGAGCAGCGAAATGGGAACATCGTGAAATGTAGCAAACGGAATGAGGGAAGGAAGGAAGTGTGCCGGAGGATGGTGAGTATTGATTGAGATTTGGTGTTAGTATTTTTTTCGCTGATTAAAACTAGTACAGTTTGGTTGGAAGGCAATAAAAGTTCAAT
>CAMBRK010000168.1 GCA_945870185.1 Aureispira sp. CCB-QB1
TTTTGCATAGTAGCTCTTGGTCCATAATTTTCTACTTCAATCTCATTACAAATAAAAGAGCATTCTTTAAATTTCAATTCATTTAACCCAACATTAAAACATGCATTTCCTTTACATCCATGTTTATCTGTTACTGTAACACAATATTGACCTTGTGCAAGATTATTAACATTTTGATTAGTTCCACCGTTACTCCATTTATATTTATATGGACCCGTTCCTCCTGTAACAGAAACAGCAATGGCCCCTAAACTATACCCAGATTCACCAATACTTGAGCCATCACATGTATTGGTGACAGTGCCATTAACATTAATACTAACAGAGCTACAACTACCAATTGTAAAGCATTCAGTATATTCGTCACAACCATTATCTAATGTAATACAGTAAGTTCCTGAACATAAATTATTTGTATTTGAAACTGGAGCTCCCTCGGGCATTTTCTTAATGCTTATTTTTTTACTTATATAATTTGGTATATTGGTGCCGTAACTGATGCTTCCATCACAAGCGCCCGCACTACTTTCCCAATTAACTTGTACGTTTGTAAAAGCAGGAACAGGCATAGTTGGCTTTGGTTCTTCATCTACTAATACATAACAACAAACCAACCTGAATTCTGATGTCACAAAAGTGCATTGACTAGTTTGGATTACTGCAATGTATTCCCCCTCACCTAAATTACTTAAGGTAGTACCACTTCCTATAGCATTTCCAGAAGGATAACCACCGTTTGATTGATACCATGTTATACTGTAATTTTGTCCTGCATTTGAATTAACATTTATTACAATCGTACCATCCGTATTTGACTGAGCACATGATGGGTTTTCTAATGATACTAAATCATAAAAACTACTATAATCTAGTATCTCAAAAGTTTTCTCAAAATAACAATTTTGACTCTCAAATATAGCAATATAACTTCCAGGTAGCAAGTTTTCTGCTCCTGAATCAGATCCAGATACTGGGTTACCATTCTGGTCAAACCATGAAACATAATAATTATAACCAGAACTTAGATCTAAGCTGATGCTACCCTGATTTGACTCATCGCAATAGTGGGTTATAGTTTCACCTGGAAGAGAAGGACAACAATACACATCAAAACACTCTGTAACAGTATTTCCGCACCCTACATCTGTCACACTAACACAATAAGTAGTGTTACCTCTTAATTGTTCTATATTTTGGGATGTAGAAAATACTACAGGGCCTGAGCCGTCATCATAAGTCCAAACATAACTAAATCCTGAATTGGAGGTTTGAAGCAGAATACTTCCATTATCACATTCAGCATTATTTGCATGGGTTACTTCACCATTTATAGAAATATTTTGACCAATATCTGCAACACTCACATTCCCTGTCCAAGTACAATACTCACTAAGATGTATTACTATTTCATAATCTCCTTCACATAAAGCATTGATACTATATTGATATTGATTCATCACATAATCAGAAGTTTCTTGCGTGCCCACATTGGTAAGCTCTACATCAAATGGCAATACTTGATCTGGATCCAATAAACTTGCGTCAACGCTGATATCTATTGAGCCTGTACAGGCACTGGTGCAGGATGGAGTGGGTGTAAGTGTTACTAAATTTTGAGCATAAATGCTGGTTGTACAAAGAAAAAATACAACTTTTATAATTGTGGTTTTCATTTTTTAATCTTTAATTTTTATAGAATTTATTTATCCAATCTGATATGCTTTTTGTAAATATTATCTTCAGTTTTTATAATTGTTTTAATTTTTTCTTTATTCTTTTCGAAATCTAACAATGAAAGATATTCTAAATCAAATGAATTTAATTTATTCATTATACAAAACCTAAAAAATTCAAGAGAATATGAAATAGTAGCAACATCATGATAACCTTGTGTTGGCGGAGCTTCAGTTTCATCCAAAAAGTGCATTGTTTTTAAAATAGAATGTTTTGAATATAATAGACCGACGCTATTAGGAAGAATTTCTCCATAAAATATATACATTTTTTTTATATCATTTTTTAAAATATAGTCATGAAGATCCAGAATTGAATTTATTAGGTAATCTTCTAACTTTTCATCACCTAAATTTGCCAATGTTGCCAGGTTTCTGAGTTGAAATATATTCCAATTCTTGACTTTATTTAATTTAATTTCTTTCTTTAATTCATTAAAAAGGCTATCTGATGTATTCTGCTTTAAAAAAGGCAAATAACTCGATATTTTATAAATAGAAATTAAATCATGGAAATAAATATCTGATGACCCTAAAGAATTTTCCAAATTTCCTGCGAGTAAACTCTTCTGACTTCGATCTACGCAATCTGATATATCAATATAAAATTTATGAATTATATATTTAGGTATTATTATTTTTGAATTAAATGTAAAATTTAATAATTCACTCGATTTCTTAACATTTTCATGTTTATATGTACAAAAGTATTGTGCAGCATATCTGAAGTTATCAATATAATCACTACCTTTATTTTGAAAAATCAAAAGAGAATCAAAATTAAAATCAATTTTATTATTAATTCTTTGATTAATGTCCTGACCAAATAGCCCCGGGGCCAATATTAGTAAAAAATGACCTATTGCTAATTTAATATAAAAATAATTTCTCATTATAAATATAATTTAATTAATGAAATTTTGTAAATTGGTATCTTCTGACATTCCAATTTATTATGTTGTTGGCTTCGCCATGCATAAAATTATGATAATCATTAATACCAAATTCCCCAGATATTGAGGAGCTACACGGACACCCAGGATGCAATAACGACCACTTTGCATGTCCTAGTTCATGTACTAATACATATTGATTGGCATCTATCACATCGATTGCCATTGTGTTTTTTCCTAATCCTGTTGCCTTCCCTAGAATAGTGTTCCCACCAACTGAAGAAATACCTAAATCACCAACTAAATAAACATAACTTTCAGAAGTTGTACCAAATCCATGAAGCTGATTGTGTACTTGCCAAAGCTCATCTTCTCCTAAAATTCCATCTTCATTGAATAAGTTATAATTCATATATTTTGTGCTAACATTTCCAGGAATTAAAT